>JBPRGG010000041.1:0-153679 GCA_051418075.1 Candidatus Cyclobacteriaceae bacterium M3_2C_046
TGTAGGTGGCAGTACTCCGTTGTCCCGCAGTGAAGCTTTAGGCAGTGCCAAGCCTGTCAAACTTAATCTTACAGTTTTATGATTATGAATAAGCCTGCAATCATCCTAGCTGTTTTCATATTTTTTTTCTCATGTCAACCGGTAGATGAATTTGGCGGTCCGACCATCATTGTTACCGACAGCGTGATCAACAAAGTCGACAGCAGGATTTTTGGACAGTTTCTGGAAAAACCTTCCTGGGGTGGAGAGATTGGACCTGAAGCTGCCTGGTTGCCAGCCGAAGGACGGTTACAAGATTCTGTCTTTCTTTTACTGAAGGAATTGCATATACCGGTACTTCGATTTCCGGGAGGCACAGATGTAGATCACCTGGACTGGCGTGATATGGTGGATAATGTACCCGGACGGGCAGCAGAAAGACCTACAAGCATCGGGATAAGAGGCGATACCGTGACAAACCTTTTCGGATATGATGAAGCCTTGCAATTGGCAGAAGAGCTTGGTTCGGAAATGATTTTGGTGGTGAATTTCGGACAGGCTTATTTTGGTGAAAAACCCGTTGAAGAGGCAGCATTGGATGTGGCATCATTGATTGCTTACTGCAATGCACCGTTGGGTGCAACACTACCAAAAGGCATGTACGATTGGCCTTCTTTACGAGAAAAAAACGGACGTGCCGAACCTTACCATGTTCGCTATGTGCAAATTGCCAATGAGCCATGGATACTTGATAAAAATTTAAAAATTCATGGAGATATTGATGATAGTCTCCGGCATCATTTTTTCGATATTCATAAAGCCTACATCCATGCTATCAGGCTGGTTGATCCTGATATTGAAATCATAGTAGATGGCAACTGCCAGGAACTTGCCGCCCATCTTCAATCAGAATTGGGAGATGAAGTGCAATACGCCGCCTACCACGTCTATTACCCCTGGCAATTGCAATTTTTTAAGCAGGATGGCGAAAATGTTTCTCCCGATACACTTTCTGAAGAAAAGATCTGGAATGCCTGGGTTGCTTTCCCCCAGATGAATGAAGCAGGGAATGCTGTGATAAAAAATGATGGCTATGCTTACGCAAAAAACACTGGATATCCGGTAGCCGTCACGGAATGGAACTGGAATGGCTGGTGGCATTCAGACCTGACAAAAAATGGGTTGAAAGAATCGAAGCTGGCACAGGGAATAGGAGCAGCAGGCTTTTTGCATGCTTTTATGCGAGAAGGTGAAAACATACAAATGGGTATTCAATCAATGGTGTTGGGGAATTCCTGGGGTATTACAGGCATCAGGGTAGATCCGGAACAAAAGACCCAACCTCATTTTTATCCAACAGGAAAAGTGACTGGTTTCTATGCCAATAACCATGGCAGTGAATTACTCCAAACTATTACAGCCAATGTTTCCTGGTATGAACAACCCTACCAAATGAATGCTTTGCAAGCAAAATCAAGAGTCAATAATCTTGATATATTGGCCACACGTTCTGAAGACCGGGTATTTTTGCATTTGATTAATCGTCAAATGAATGAAGAAGCAGATATAAAAGTGGAAATGTCTGGCTTCAAGGTAAAAGGTACTGCTAATTACAAAGTAATCACCGGGCCTGTTTATCCCGATCAAGTGAATATGATCGAAGAACAAACTTCTGAAGTACAATTGAAAAAGAATAATTTAAGACTACAGGTACCTGCTCGCTCAGTTTCTGTAGTTATTTTCAATATTGATATACCTGAATAGAAAATAACCGCGATAAAAATGAAAAGAAGTAGACGTAATTTTATCAAACAAACAACTGCCGGAACATTGGCAGGGTCATTATTTTTACAATCCTGTACAGAAAGTGTATCACAGAAAAAAGTTGTCAATACGGTAGATTATGAACCCCTGGATAAGATATTAGCTCAACCAGTGGTTAAAAAGGAGCTTTTCTCTGAACCGCTTATCATTGACCGCCTGGAGTTGCTAAGGTATGAAAATAATTTTATCTGCCGGGTAACTACGAAGGATGGTGCTGAAGGCCTTTCGGTGAGTAATAACATGCAAATGATCCATTTATACCCGATTTTTACCGGCAGGCTGCAGCCATTTTTCATTGGTAGAGATGCCCGTGATCTGGAGCAATTGCTGGAGGAGGTATATGTTTATAAAAGCAATTACAAGTTGCAGAGCCTGGCTTTGTGGGTTCCGTTGGCCACAATTGAATTTGCCATCCTGGATTTACTGGGCCAGGTAGCCAATATTCCGATCGGAAAAGTAATTGGCGAAATTCATCATCCTGAGATTGCCGTTTACCAGGCCAACAATAACCGGGGCGAAACGCCGGAAAAATCATTGGAGGACATCCAGAGAAGTGTTGCGGAGACAGATGCCCAAGCACTAAAATTTAAAGTGGCTGGTCGTATGGGTTCTCCTGAAGAACCTGTTGGTCGCTCAGAACAATTGATCCCCATGGTACGGGAAGCATTTGGACCTGATATGACCATATATGCTGATGCCAATGGCGGATACGATGTGGCGGAAGCCATTCGCATTGGTAAAATTATGGAAGAGTATAATTTCGATTTTTTCGAGGAGCCGGTACCTTTCGACTACTACGAAGAAACCAGGGCAGTAGCTGATGGATTGACTGTACCCATCGCCGGTGGTGAGCAGGAGCCCAGCCTGCATAACTTCCGCTGGCTGATTGGCAATAATGCTCTACAAGTGGTACAACCAGATATTTTCTATTTTGGAGGTATGGTGCGGTCAATGAAAGTGGCTCGTATGGGAGCACATTATGACAAGCTATGCGTACCTCACATTTCAGGTTCAGGGTTAGGTTACCTGTACATGATGCATTATGTTTCCGCTGTTCCCAATGCCGGGCCGTATCATGAATTCAAAGGTTTCAACAATGAAATACCTCTGGAATGTCCCACTTCCGATTTGCAAAGTCATGGTGGTACGGTGAAAGTACCCACAGGGCCGGGATTAGGAGTAAATATTGATCCGGAATATATTGCCAGGCATCGAGTGGTGAGTTAGTCTATTAGCAACGAGTTGGAGCGTCTGGGTCTAGGTCTAGGTCTAGGTCTGGTCGGCTTCCCGTTGGTGCTAAAGATAGATCAAACACCAATTTTTCCTCCCCAATATATCCCTTCTACTAGCGCCAGGTCTCGCTGGTGCTTCACAAACCCAATCCAAACAATGTTGGTTCCAAATATCATGATGCCGGATCAAGCCCGGCATGACAAACTAAAAAACCAACGGCATTTCCATATCACGTTTCTTCCACTAGCGCCAGAGCGTCTCGCTGGTGCTTCCTTTCAAGCAATCAACAACCAATAGCAAGAACTGTAACCACCACTTCATGCCACCACTAAAAAGCCAACCACTGGCAGAAATCCCCAAAACTACAAGTGATGGCATGAATTCTCCAGAGATACGCGTTTTGAAGCCACATCAAGCGCTTGTTCAATCTAAGACCAAATAAGCTACTCAGGTACTTACCCTCTCTCTCCCGAGGCTTCGGGAGAGAGGGGGGGCAGCTTTAGCTGACGGGGTGAGGTGAAATCAAAAACCAGCAAACAGAAGGCAGTCCGTCAATAAAATGCACGTCAATCGCATCTTCCACTAGAGCGTCTCCCTCCCCAACTAGTCGGAGCATCTCGCTCCGACTCTTGAATGCTAACTTACTCCTTCATCAAATTCACCTACTGCACCAATGCGCCATTGGTAGCCACATCCCAGGCTGCCAATCTTACCCATTTTTTACCTTCGGCATTGAATGGAATTTCAAAACGCCCCCACTGGTCGGAGCGTCTCGCTCCGACCCCAGCTCTCTCCAACTAGTCTTTTTCCAACTTTTTAATAGTCCGGAAGGAGATATTCTGATCTAAAAGAAAGCTCATGAAGAATGTTGCAATTTATGTTCCCTGTCAGCAGCATAAGCTAAACAAGCTTTAATAACATCTGAGGTTAATTCAGGAAAATCTTCAACAATTTCCTCAAATATCAGCGGCAAGCCAACCAAGAACATCATAAACAGTTATCCTTGTTTCCCTTATACAAGGTTTCCCAAACCTTTTATTTGGATTTCTTTTTATAATAGATTTATAGTCGACCATTTCTTGTAAATTTTTACTTCTACAATTTAAATTACTTTTAAATTTAAAATGGCTCTTCAGTTAGTCGCCGAGATATGAGCGTATCGCTCCCCCACTGGTCGGAGGTGTCTCGCTCCGAGCCCAGCTCTTAACTATTTCATCAAATTCACCGGCTGCACCAATGCGCCATTGGTAGCCACATCCCAGGCCGCCAATCTCACCCATTTTTTACCTTTGGCATCGAATGGAATTTCAAAACGCTTACTACCAAAGGCTGGCAATTCTGTGGTGGAAATGATTTCTCTTTCTGTTTCAACCCCATCGCCCCAAACCACTTCTACAAAATCTAGCGGGAAGGTCCAGTGCACCTCTGCTACAATTGTTTTTTTGTCGCCTTCCCCCAGCACTTTAAATTCCGGAATCAGCACTTCACCGGTGGTCATAAAGTATTCACCAGCTTTCAGGGCATTGATGATACTGCTCATGTCATCAACTGTGGGCACCTTATCAATTTTGAGGTAATTGACAGGCGACATACCATATGTATCGTCCCAGGGAGGTTTTCCTCGATCCCCGATATCGGAGCGTGCTTCAGAGATGGCTATGGCAAACTTGGGGGGCAGGTTTTTAGCTGCCATCCAGTTATTGGCTTCATTCCACAAATCCAGGAAACGGTACTGCCCCAGTCGTATTTCAGAGGCATCGATGCCCATACCCCAGCGGTAACCAAGTCCGAAATAATTTTCGTGTTCAAATTGCGGTTCGTCTTTGATAGCATCCGGGTAGCCGGTAGAACGCTTGCTGCGGGGGTGAGGTATTGAAATCAGCATATTTTCCTGTTCGGTCATTTTCATCAGGTCCATCGGGTCGGCTATGTTATACACTTTACCCAGCTTAGGGTGTTCCTGAAATAAGGGTTCACCTTCTGCCCGCGAGGGTTTCCAGTAAACTGGTCCTGGAATTAAAATATCATAATGACCTCCCATGAAGGGTGGCCTTCCCCCGGTACTATTTTCATCATTGGGCATTACCAGAAAATCTTTGTCCGACTGGCTTCTGGCGGCTTCATAATACTCTGCCAATTCTTCGGCGAAAGGTATTCCCTTGCTATGCCTGGCCGGACCTCTTACACCATCGATAATGCTGAAAATATCTACTCCAATGCCCTTCATGGTGGCCACATCATTTATTTTATGATTAAAACCGCCCTTTGCCTTCAATCTTTTTACCAGACCCACATGGTAATGATGCCCCATTACTTTGTAACCGGGTAGGGGTTTGAATTTATCACCATTGGTAAATTTTAATGCCTGCTCCACGGCATCTGTTCCATCTTTTGCACTGATGTAAAAAAATACGGGCATGCGTTGCCAGGTGCCAGGACGGGCACTGTAAAGAGCAAAATTGTGGTAAAACTCCGGGTCTTCTTCGTGTTCCGCCTGGCGCGTGCCAAAGGAGAATTTGTCATTACTATCTTTTCGGTACCAGCTATAACCCAGGTTTTGTTCTGATTCACGAGCCCAATAAAAGCTATGAGGAGGAGGGAAGGCAGCAATCCCCGCCTGGTTAGTTTCAGCTGCAACCAAACGGTTATTGCTGGTGATGATCACCGGTTCCTGGTTATTCAATCCACCAAATTCGTAATCCTGCCACTGATTGACCAAATCCCTCCAAACCATCTTAGCGGTTGAGGTAAGGGGCAATCCTGCCAGTCCGGCATCATATTTAAAGGCAGCCGATGGATGGTCAGTTTTGGCAACCAACATTTGTCGCACCAGGTTGGAGCCTTTAAATACATCGAATTGCAGGTAACCCTGAAATATGCCAGCTTCCACGCCCGGAAAGGTGATTTCCAGGCGGGCGCCATTGGTTACCACTTTACAGCTTTTAGCTGAAAATTTTGCCTTGGCCCGGGTAATTTCATCCTTACTTCTGGGCATGCCCGGGTGGTTGGCAAATGGTTCTGCTGCTGGAATGGATGATCCATGAGAGAGTGGTGGTTCATCGCTTACATACAAAGGAGCATCCCAGAAGGCTTCCCATTTTATTTTGTCCAATAGTTCAGCTTTTAATGGTATACCCAATTCCTCCAATGGTTCCGTTTGTTGTTGGGTTACCCGCCTTAAACCGGAAACTACTCTATATTCAGGAATGATATTGCGACCAATAATTTTCAATTTTCCATTTCCATTTTTAATGGCTAATTCTCTGATAGTGGGAACACCCTGATCAATTATAAATTGAATTCTCAAATGATGCTGTAAATCTCCTTTCCAGGTTACTGTTAACTCCTCCTGGTTGGCCACAGCCTGCAGGCCTTCCTGGGCTTTATATTGACTCAAGTCACAACGAATAGGATCAGCTGCAGGAAGCAGATATCCACAGGATAAAAGAAGAATAAATAGAAAATATTTTGGCAAGATATTACTTCTCATAATAGTCTGAATTTGTGCAATTGATTAAGCCTTAAATATATAGAAAATTTGACATCTGGGTGCTATAGAGAGGGTAAAAATAGTAAGTGAATTTAGTAATTAACACACTAGATCTGAAAATAACCAAACCAAAGAAACCACATAAAAACCTTCGGGGTGAATTTCAGCCCGTCTGCATTTATGGCCATTGCCCAAAATGGCAATGAAACATTAAAAAGATGATTCTTTAAAGGCTGGGAAATGGTGAATCCCCTGATGAAGCAAAACCTGAATGTATAAGATACCGTTACAGGTTTTAAAAAGCGTATGGCCTGGACCGAGTCTGATTCTAAAGATTTTATTGCATTAGGAGACTTTATTGTTCCATCTAGGAATGAACAATCCAGGATCATGATCAAGTTACTTGAAACAGTACAAAACCTGAACCTGGTAGCTGATCTAAGCTGCGGTGCAGGCCACTGGTCAGAAGCAGTATTAAACCAATATCCTAAAACCAAAGTTTATGGCTTTGATCAATCCCGGGAAATGCTGCAACAGGCAGGTAAAAGACTTAATCATCATCAAAGCAGATTTAAAACCATAAATTTTGATTTGCTTTCTGATTCCTGGGACCAAAATCTCGAACCTACAGATGCCTTTATCACTTCACTGGCCGTTCATCATCTGGATCACGCGGAAAAGCCCAGGTTATTTCATAAACTATATCAAAAACTTAAACCCGGAGGTATTCTTGTAATGGCTGATATTGTAGCTCCCTCCCATCCCATTGGTTATCAAATAGCTGGAGACCAATGGAACGAGTACGTCAGCAATAAGGCCAAGAAGTACAACAAGCCGGATATTTACCAGGTATTTACCCAACAAAAATGGAATTACTTTCTATATCCTCAGGATGATCCCTTGGATCAACCATCTGCCCTGCCGGATCAGTTAAACTGGCTATACGAAGCCGGATTTAATCAGGTGGATGTTTATTGGATGTTTGCCGGTCATGCTCTGATGGCAGGATGGAAATAAATAAAGGAAGAAAAAATGAAAATTAAGCTTAGGGAAGCTACCATTCAAGATCGTACCTTATTGGAAAATTGGGATCAGCAGTCTCATGTTATAGCTTCAGATCCCAATGATGACTGGAATTGGGAGGAAGAATTACTTCGGAAACCTGATTGGCGGGAACAACTAATAGCCGAATTGGATGGAACTCCTGTTGGTTTTATCCAGATCATTGATCCGGGTCGGGAAGATACCCATTACTGGGGGAACATAACAGGTCATTTAAGGGCTCTGGATATCTGGATCGGTGATGAAAAAAATCTGGGAAAAGGCTATGGTACAATTATGATGAACATGGCCCTGGAAATTTGTTTCAAGGATCCCTTGGTAGAAGCAGTTCTTGTTGACCCGCTGGTCAGCAATTACAGAGCCCATCAGTTTTACGAAG
Organism: Candidatus Cyclobacteriaceae bacterium M3_2C_046; assembly: GCA_051418075.1. Lineage (GTDB taxonomy): Bacteria > Bacteroidota > Bacteroidia > Cytophagales > Cyclobacteriaceae > JBPRGG01. Next base: position 7,968 of record JBPRGG010000041.1, read on the forward strand.
GCCAGGGATTTAAATTTGTGGTAGAAAGATATTTTGGATCGGATCATTGCCGGGTTTACCGGCTGGATCGGGCCAATTTTAACAATTCAATGATGATATCAAAATGATGGCTCAGGCCACTCTCCTTTATACCATTTTGTTTTTCAATTGATTGGAAATTATTTTTCTTTGGTTAACCACTCCAATGCTTCTTTTTCAGAATCGAATGGAGCCAGACCTGTTCCCCCGATAATTAAATTATACCCTTTAAGCAGTACCTTGCGGGAAGGACTGTCTATACCCAGAACTGCCCGTTTAATAGCTAATTTCGGAGTATCCCGAGCGATCTCCTTGGCTTTTTTCATAAAATTAAAAGTAGGATAAGATCCGGCCAGGTTGGTCAGTTGTCGGTATGCTTTATTTTCTTTAATGATGATTGCCTGGGCTTCCAACAGGTTTGCTACCATTTCCTCTTCATTTTGACAGTCGCTATAATCGATATACAGGATTTCCCTGGCATTGTATGTAATTTTCTTTACCATGAGCTATTCTTTTATGGCAAAGCTATCTATCAGGATTTTACCAGTATTACCATTCTTTCCTAAAAAATTACACTGGTAAGGGTTGGATTAAGGCTGAGAGAAAAATCATAAATGCATCGACCCTCAGAAGCAGTCTTACTGAATTACAAGATTTATTTTAGGTTTGATCCAATTCTGACCAGCTGAATCCAGTACCAATGACGCTCCCAGATCAAGTTACTATGACATCTAAGGCTTTTCCTTCAGGTGGCCTGAATCCGGAGGAGACCTTATCGTCATACAGAAATGGCGTAACCAAAGTTATCACCTCGTCTTTATTTACCAGTAATATCTCATTTTGAATGATTTATTGGGTTCCCCACCAGCACCAGGTAAATAAAACAATAATACTAGCCATGATAACTGACTGAAATATAAAGATACCCAGAGAAAATGAACTATCCATCACCATGGGAAGACCATAAGCTAAAATCATGATAAATATTTAATTTAACATGATTTTTTAAAATTCAAAACTTTAATTGGTAAAGGAAAGAATTGGAATAAATAAAATACCTTAAAAAGTAACTAAATAGTTTCTTCATTGGATGATTCTGCGAAATTAAAAATTAAAGATGACATCCTCCTTAATTTGCTCATTGACATTGATAGTAGGTAAAAATATTTTATTAAAGTTTGTGCCTTCTGTTTTGGCATGAATAACACCTCTGGCTGTACCAATAGCAATTACTGCTAAATGTTTCAATAAGGAACAGGGGATTTTTATATCATTTTTATCATGTTCAACAAAACTTGTAAAAGATTCACTTTTTATTTCAAAACCACATTCCAGTTCCAACTTAAAAAAAGGAACAGAGTTATTGGCAAATTTGATTTTCAATACTACAACTACAATACGCTTGCCTATGATTATATCACCAAGAAGCAATCATCCAGTTGATATATCAAAGAAGTATATAGCCAGAAAAAGCTATTATCTACTTTTAATCAATATCAGAAAGGAACTTATCTTACTAAAGAAGCCTGTGCTTAAATTGATTTAAAATGAAAAAGAAGGATAATGATGTATTTTTTATGCTTCATCGAATTCTGGTAATTTTTATAGCCACCTTGGCCTACTTTTTCAACCAGGATTTATTTGACTTTCGGAATTCAACTTCATCCCTCCAGGTATTATCGGGGGCTTTGATCTCTATTCCTGTATCTTTGATATGTTGCTTAGTTTTCATTTTCATTTTATTAAATTCAAGGATTGAGATAAACGAATAAATCTTCTCCTTGATTAAATTTTAATATATTTTTAACCGTCTCTAGTTTTTTTAATTCTTTTCGGGTATGCTCCCTGTATTCCATTTTTAAGGTTAGTTTGATAGCTCCACCTGTAATGACATATTGATCAAAATAATGAATTGCATATAATCTTAACCAACTCATTGCCCTCCGGGCTTTCATTTTCTGAAAATCATATTCTTTGAATTCTCTGTTATCTAATGGTACAAACATTGAATCAAGATTGGCACCATCTGATTCATATAGTATTTATAGAATTACTATTTAATGCTTTTATTTTTATTTATTATTCCTTCCATGAAATTAATTCAAATTATAACTCTTACCTATTTGCTTTATTTGATTTTAAAAAAACTTACACTTCTGCTCCACTAAAATTCACAAGCTTAAAATAAGCCTGTGATTCTTTGGGTTTTTTATCATAGTTTTATAATGTAACACTGATTTTCATTCCCCACAGCACATTCACAATATCCTCTACGGTTTTCGTTCTTTTGGTATTCAGCACATATATTTTTTGCTCCGGATTTAAATTGACAGTTTTGCTCATATTCCCTTTTTTATCAATGATATTTTGACCTAAAAATGTGGAGTAATTTTGATATATTAAAAATCAAATAATGATTTAAAATATATGGATAGCACATTGATCAAATATTTTATAAAAAATGCACCGTACCAATCATCCTCTATTGACCTGATTTCCGGTGCATTTTCGTTGCTCAGCTTAAGCCGGTAATTCCGGTATTACCAGATCCGGCAGAATGTTACAGGTGATGCCCTTGATGGAGCCATAAAAGTTATTGGTGGATGTATACCCTCTCAAGTTGCTTGCGGCGTTCTTTCCAGATCCTTTCCATGGTACCCCTTTCCTTAGTTTCAAGCTGGATCAATGATTCGAAACTATTCACGATAGAAATAATCTGATTCTTAAAGTCTGCACCAGTCAGGTAATTGTAAAGCATTTCCATTTTGCTGCCCTTGTTTTTCTGGCTGGAAACCACCTCGCTCAGGCTCAGCAGTTTCTGTCGCAGTACCAGGCTCAGCCACTTAAAGGTTGGAAAATCACAGATCCAGACATCGTCAATCTGGGTAAGCTTGCAATGCTCGTTGGGCAATGCTTCCGTCACAATTTACAAAGAATAGTAAATAAGTGGTCTTAAAGATATAAAAAACAGATTATCCTGATCATTTTGCGATCAGCATTTTTTAAATATTATTTCCATTTTTTTCCTTAAAATAAATAAAAAGGACAATATTTGCAGCCAAATCATCATTGACCCTTAAAAAATGTGTAGCTTTTAACATGAAGTATTTTTTGTCTATCCTTATTTCCATTTTGATCCTGACCCAATGCAGCAGAAGTCAATCGATTCAACTAATTCATGAAATTCAGGGCCAGTCTGATACTTCTCCCCTGTTGGATCAGTCGGTAACCATTGAAGGTATTGTGACCGGAGATTTCCAGGAAAACTCCCAATTGAATGGATTTTTTGTTCAGGAAGAGGATGAGCAGGCCGACAGGAACGATATGACCTCAGAAGGAATTTTTGTTTATGCCCCTGAATCTATGGATGTGTCGCTGGCCGACAAGGTGAAACTTAGGGGGAAGGTGGGAGAATATTATAATATGACCCAATTGGAGGATATTTCAGCCCTGGAAATCGTCAGTTCAAGGCATGCACTACCGGAAGCAAAAGCAATTTCCCTTCCATTAGATGCTGTCGGCCAATTGGAAAAATATGAAAATATGCGGGTAATAATCGATCAGGAGTTATATGTCACCAACAACTACCTGCTGGGCAGGTCTGGAGAATTGACCCTTTCAGCCGGAGGGAGATTAATGCAACCTACCAATTTGGTAGCTCCCGGCCCTGATGCAGCCGCCTACCAAAAACTCAATGAATTAAATCAAATCATTATTGATGATGGCAGTATCAGTCAAAACCCTGATCCTGTTATTTTTCCAAGTCCAGCCTTAAGTGCAATGAATACAATACGGGCTGGTGATTTGGCCAGCCAAATCCAGGGAATATTAACTTACAGCTGGTCTGGCTTTAAGGGAACCAATGCCTGGCGAATACATACCACTGAGTTGCCCGTTTTCCGAAAAAGCAATCCAAGGCCGACCCAGCCACCGGTTGTTGGCGGTAATCTGAAAATCGCCAGCTTCAATGTGTTAAATTATTTTAATGGCAACGGCCAGGGAGAAGGATTCCCCAGTTCAAGAGGGGCTGACTCATTTTCAGAATTCCAGCGGCAACAGCGAAAAATCATTGAAGCCCTTTTCCGTTTAGATGCCGATATTGTGGGCCTGATAGAATTGGAAAATGATGGCTATGGCCCCCAAAGTGCCATCTGGATCCTGGTCAATCAACTGAATCAGCGGTATGGGCAGGCTGTTTATCAATTGGTAGATCCGGGTGTTGAGCAAATTGGCACTGATGAAATTACAGTTGGATTGATCTATAAGCCACAAGCAGCTAGTCTGATTGGTCAATCGGCGATACTAACAAGTGCTGTCCAACCTGCATTTAATCATGCACTTAATCGACCATCACTGGCTCAGACTTTCACTTATCAGGGGAATAAGATTACGGTGGTGGTGAATCATTTTAAATCAAAAGGGTCTGATTGTAATGATCATAATGATCCTGACCTGGATGACGGACAGGGTAATTGCAACCTTACCCGCACCAGAGCGGCCGGGGCTCTGGGTAACTGGATGCAACAATATCCTACAGGTGTTGAAACCAATAATATTTTGCTATTGGGTGATTTCAATGCTTATCAGAAAGAGGAGCCTGTTCAACTCCTTGAATCAGAAGGCTATGTGGATTTATTGAGCCAGTTTGAGGGAGACTCTTCCTACTCTTACAGTTTCAAAGGGGCATTTGGTCACCTGGATTATGCCTTTTCCAGTAACGCTTTAAAAGATTTTGTTAGTGGAGCCAAAATATGGCATATCAATGCTGACGAACCAGCTATTCTGGATTACAATCAAAATTACCAGTCAGCCGAACAACAGGAAGCCTTTTATTCCCCCGATCCTTTTCGCTCTTCTGATCATGACCCGGTACTGGTGGGGCTGGAGTTCCCCCTGAACCAGGTGACAGGCCTGAAGCAAAGATCAGAAGAACGCTCAATTTCCATCCATCCAAATCCCGCTAAAAATAAGATCAAAATTTATTCAACAACTCCCTTAGAAAGTCCGCTTACAATCCAAATAATCAATTTTCAGGGAAATACAATCTGGCAGCAACCTGTATTTTTTCAGGGTAATAACGAATTCTCGTGGCCTGAACAACTCATTCAAACCGGCACTTATTTGATCCGTTTATTAAACCAGGCCAGTGTATTATCTGAATCAAAACTGGTGATAGAGTAAAATTCTGATTATGACTCGTTCCCGTGACTTTAAAATATCCCTTCAATCTGTCTTTTGAACCTGAAAAATCATATATTAGTCCTTAAATCAGGTAAAAATTCTTATTTATCAAGGATTTTTAAAGGTAAACAAATGGGGGACAGGATATATCTGCCAACTTTAAAGTAATATTTAAAATTAACCATCGGTCTATGAACAAATATTCCGGATCTATTTTTCCACCAACATCCCGCAGGAAGTTTATCAGGCAAATGGGATACCTTTCATTGGGCTTTTCACTGTTTCAATGCAGTACTACTTCTGCTTCTGAAAATCCCGTCAGTGAGGTTGATTTTCCCTCCAGCCTGAAAAACCATCCCCAAATCAATGCCTGGATTAAAATTCTGGAAGATGGTACGGTGCAGGTGCTGACTGGTAAGATGGAATTAGGCCAGGGAATTACTACTGCCATATTACAAATGGCCGCTGAAGAATTAAATATTCCTCCTGAACGAATTAATATACATTTAGCCCATACCAGCCGAACTCCCAACGAGGGATACACTGCCGGAAGCCGCTCTATTGAAACCAGTGCTTTATCAGTGAGATATGCTGCTGCATCAGCCCGGGAAGTACTATTGAAGTTGGCTGCTGAAAAATTTCAGAAACCACTGACAGAGTTCCAGCTGGGCAATGGTAAAATTACCCATCCTCATATTGACCGGGAAATAAGCTTTGCCGATTTGCTTCAGGGCAAACAAATTGAGCAAAGCGTTCAAAATCCGCTCAAGCTGAAAAATAAAGCTCAGTACCAATGGGTAGGGCATCCGGTTAAAAATGTCTACTTATCTGAACTGGTGCAGGGAAAACACCAATTTGTATCTGACCTGAAATTACCCGGAATGGTTTACGCACAGGTAATTCGACCGCCCGGATATGATAGTAAATTGATAAATTTGGATAAGGCTCAGCTATCCCAGATTACTAACCTGGTAAAACTGGTCCAAAACGGTAGCTTTCTGGCCGTAGTAGCGCCGTCTACTTATGAGGCCATACAGGCAAGAGCAAAAGTTAAAAAAGCAACAACCTGGTCTGCTCCCTCGGCTTTGCCTGCTCACCAAAACCTGAAGGAACACCTGCTAAATCTTCCGGCAGATCAGCAAAGCGTGGTGCAACAGGGAAGTGTAAATCAAGATGATAAGTACGCCCATACAGCTACTTTTTTTAAACCGTATATCATGCATGGGGCTACCGGACCTTCCTGTGCCGTGGCTTTATTTCAGGATAATGTTTTAAACCTCTGGACCCATAGTCAGGGCGTTTATCCATTAAGGCAATCTATAAGTAAAATGCTGAACCTGCCTCAGGGTCAGATTATTATTAAAGGGGTAGCCGGATCAGGTTGCTACGGTCATAACGGGGCAGATGATGTGGCAGCTGAAGCAGCATTAGTGGCCTTGTCTCTTCCAGGTAAACCTGTTCAACTTCAATGGACCAGGCAGGATGAGCATGGATGGGAACCCTTTGGTAGCGCCATGATCATGCAACTGGCCGCCAACCTGGATGATCTGGGAAAGATCAAAGACTGGCATTATCAGCTCTGGTCAGACAGCCACAGCACCCGTCCCGGAGGTGATCCTGGAAGTTTATTACCTGCCCGTTACCTGGCCCCCCCCTTCCAAATGAGATCATCAGGTTATCGGGGTGGCGCTTATCGCAATGCCGAACCTTATTATAACATACCCAGTCTGCAGGTAACAGCGAACTTTTTCCAGGGTCCATTAAGAGTATCCGCCTTAAGAAGTCTGGGTGCTTATGCCAATATTTTTGCCATTGAATCATTTATGGAGGAATTGGCCTACCGGGCCAATCAGGATCCGTTAATGTTTAGGTTGGCTCATCAGAAAGATCCGAGGGCTAACGAAGTATTAAAAAAGTTAAAACAAATCACTGCAAATCTTTCCATTGCCTCTCAGGAAGGTATTGGCTATGGCTTTTCCCGGTATAAAAATACAGCCACCTATTGTGGTGTGGCGGCCAGGATATACTATAACCAGCAAACCAAGCACATCCGATTACAAAAATTATGGGCAGTCGTGGATGCCGGAGAAATCATCAACCCTGACGGGCTGAAAAATCAAATTGAGGGTGGAATGGCACAGTCTGCCAGTTGGACTATAAAGGAACAGGTTCAGTTTGGACCTGATGGAATTATCAGTAAGGACTGGACCTCCTATCCAACTGTGGAAATCGATCAATTTATAGATATGGAAGTCCATCTGATTGATCGTCCCCGGGAAAAACCGTTGGGAGCAGGAGAAGCAGCCCAGGGTCCCACCGCTGCAGCTATTGCCAATGCTTTTTCCCAGGCTTCGGGGCTACGGATCAGGGATTTGCCCATCTTAAACAATATCAAATAAGTTCTTTAGGATAAATCCGGCCTGGCAAAAGTGGTCATATATTGTTGAAGATAAAAAAGCCTATTTACCCCCCCCCGGCTTGAGGTAGCCTTATATTTTATACAAATGAGTCAAAGCTATTGAACATTTAGCAACTATAGTGGGCTATTGATACATAATTAGCAAAACAGGGCTGTATTTAACTTCTGAATTACATTTAACCGGAACGGATTAATGTATCAAAATTCTATCCCTTTGCCTGTCAACATTGAACATATCCCCTCTATTGGGTTATTAATTTTGTGAATCATTTTTTTTATCATTGTAGTAATGCCACAAAACGAGCTATAGGAAATCTTGAAACACTTAAGGAATATATTTTTTAAAACAAACAAATTCTTAATATAAAAACAGGCAAACTGAAAGAAGCAACTAATGGACAAGGTAGTAGAAAATAGTAGTAATCAATACCGACTTATTACATCCAACCAACCGGTTAAATCCAACTGGCCGGTGATCTTTTGCTGGGAACTGAACACCCAGGGTTTGCCGAATGATATCTATCAAAATGTTTTTCCTGCCAATTACTTCGACTTTATTTTCCCCCTGGAAGAAGGATTACAGGTGCAGGGCGTAGATCATGTTGTTATAAAACCATTTGTTAGTCCTATTCTTAAATCCGGAAAGCAACTATGCTTTAGAAAAAATGGGCGAATCTTCGGGGTGAGAGTTAATCCGGCATATGCCAGGTTATTATTTAATATACCTCTGGAAGAACTTCAATCCAATCCCAATGAGATGGAATTAGTAATGCCTGCCAGAATCTATCACAAATTCATCGATACCATCCATCAGCATCCCAAATTCCAGCAAAGAAGTATTAAAATCAATGAAATCATTTTAAAGGAAATACATCCTGAAAACGAAATAAACGAGCAGGTGATTAATTACAGCCTGCAACTGATCAAAGACATTCCGGATTGTAAAGTGTCGTATTTATGTACCAAAACAGGTTATTCAGAGCGGTGGATAGAAAAACTTTTTAAGAAGAATTTAGGAAAATTACCCAGTCAGGTAATTAAAATAGCCCGCTTCAACCGCTTTCTGGAGTTACTTCATACATCAAAAGGTACTACCCTAACCAGGTTATCCTATGAGGCTGGTTATCATGATCAATCACACCTAATCAGAGACTTCAAAAATATCAGTGGATTATCTATCAAAAAATATATCAGGGACAAACCTCAATTATCTGCTGTCATGAATCATCTGTAGACAGAATGATATCTTTTCAAAAATAGCTACCTTATAATCTAGTTCTTTCCAATTTTTTTTGCATTTATCTGCCATTGTACGGATTTATACAATTTTCAATCATACAATTACTATAGCTTTACATTCTGATTAACAGATCAAATCATGATTAATTACAATACCTCAATTGTTATCATTGAAAAAAACCAGGATTTACAATACGTTTACCGGGTATTGTTGGAAACAGTTCAGGACTATTTCCTGGCTGGTATCTATGGGTCTTCATCAGAATTTCTGAAGCAGCATAAGAATTATTTGCCGGATGTGGTGATCATTGATCTGGACCTGCCGGACCAGGAAGGAATGAAACTGGTCAAATACATCAAACAAATTAATCATAAACAGCAAATCCTAGTCCTGTCATCCCAGCAGGAAAAAGACCTTATTCTGGAAGCCTTTCGAAATGGCGCCATGGGTTATATCTATAAAAAAGAAGGCCCCGTCGCTCTACTGCAAGGTTTGGAAGAATTAATGAATGGTGGAGCGCCATTAAGCCCTCAGGTGGCCAAAAAGATTATTACCTCCTTTCATAAAAACTATGACCATCCTTTTACAAGACGCGAAATGCAGGTATTGGATCTTTTTGCTCAAGGTTATAACCCTAAAAAAATCAGCCAAATACTGGAAATAAGTTTTGATACGGTAAAAACTTATAGTAAAAATATTTACTCCAAGTTGCAAGTTTCCAGCCGGGTAGACGCTATTGAAAAAGCCAGAAAATGTAATTTTATTTAATTCAAGTATAAAGCAATGGAGGAGTTTATACCTCCTTTTTCCCGCCCATTTTTAATAAGCAGGTACACTCGGTTTTTAACCAGATCCTGCATCAATCTATAATTTGTTGAATAAATAAATGGCAAAACAAACCTGTACAAGGAAACAACAAACAGGGGATAAAATGCTTTCATAAACATGTTTTAAGATATTTTGTATGGCACCAATCCAAATTATAGAATTGTATCAAAATTATATTTTGAACCAGGTGAACCTGGAGCGTCCTAACCTAAACTTTTTTATGATTTTGTCCCAACTAAACGGGTTTAATTTTTTCAAATTTGTAATTTTTGACTGTATTAATAAAATATTGTCAATTTCATTGCATTGCAACCTGTTTTATGACTTCAATGCACTCTCCTCCTCCAATTCGGGGGATTTATATTCCTTTCCTTTTATACATATTTGCTTTAATCGAATTTGTTTTTATTCACCTTAAAATGTTTATTATGCAAAAATGCTTTACGCTTATTTTATTATTGTTCCTTACCAGTGCAGGCTACGGCCAGTTCTCCATTACCGGAGAAGTAGTAGTAGATGACACAGGTGAACCTTTACCAGGAGTAAATGTGCTTTTAAAAGGAACAAATGTTGGTACCGTTACTGATGTTAATGGTTTTTATAGTCTGCAAGTTCCAGATGGTACCGGAACTTTACAATTTTCATTTATCGGATTGCAATCCAAAGAAGTAGCCATCAACAATCGAAGTATTATTGATATACAATTGACCCAGGATATTCAGCAACTGGGAGAAATTGTTGTGACAGCATTAGGTATTGAAAGACAAGAAGCCTCCTTAGGTTATGCCGTGCAGGATGTGGATGCAGATGAATTGCTGAAAGCCCGGGAAACAAACATAGCTAACTCTCTGGCAGGAAAAGTTGCCGGTGTGGCTGTAACGCAATCCACCAGTGGTCCCGGTGCCTCCACCAGAATCGTGATCCGTGGAAATAGCTCTATTGCCGGAAATAATCAACCGTTGTATGTGATAGATGGAGTACCTATTTCCAATTCTAACATCTCCTCTGTAGACCGGTTCACTTCACCGGATTATGGAAACCGTATTACTGATATTAATCCCGATGATATTGCTAAAATGACAATCCTGAAAGGTCCATCCGCTACCGCCCTTTACGGACAGCGCGCTGCCAATGGGGCCATCATCATTACCACCAAAAAAGGGAAAAAAGATCAAAAAACCAGTATTACGATCAATTCCAGTGTCAGATTTGATAATCCGTTGCGTTTACCTGATTACCAGAATGTGTATGGTCAGGGCAGTCAGGCTAAGCTGGACAGCGCCAGTTCGGCTAATTTTGGTCCGATGATGGATGGACGCACCTTTATCAATGCCAATGGCAACCAGGATATCTACCAGGCTTACCCTGATAACATCTCCGAATTTTATGAAACCGGCAAGACCATTATTAACAGTGTTTCTTTGCAAGGAGGCGGAGAAAAAAGTGCTTACCGGTTTGGGCTGACCAATCTTGACCAGGCAGGCATTGCCCCCAATACCAATCTGAACCGGATCAACCTTAACCTCAATGCCTCCCAGGAATTTTCAAACAAGTTCTATTCTTCAGTGGGAGCCAATTATATCAGGACCAGAAATACCGGAAGGGTGATCAATGGTTTTAACAGTGATGATGCAGTAGCATCAGTGATTTCATTTATGCCCAGAAATTTCAGCAATGATTCTCTGCGTAATTTTAAGCAACCGGATGGCAGTCCCCGCTACTTTCTGGGATTATCCCAAAATCCATACTGGACATTAAATGAAAATGTTTTTACTTCTAACCTAGACCGGCTGATCGGTTTTGGACAAATAGGATTTAGGCCTTATGAATGGCTGGATATATCCTGGAAAGTAGGTATCGACCTTTATACCGAAAGAAGGAAAAAGCTTTCTGCCGTAGGTTCTGTAGGCCAGGCATCCGGAGGTTTCTGGACTGATGATATTTTTGAAGAACAGATCAACTCCGACTTTTTCATCAACATCAACCGGAATATCAATCCGGACCTGGGCTTCAGCCTATTATTAGGCCATAATGTCAATGAACAATATGTGCAAAGCGCCTTTAACCGGGCTCAGGAATTGACAGATCCTCTTTTGTATATTCCTGATAATGCCCGTATTAATACACCGGAATTCGAAGTAGTAAATCATATCCGGATTATAGGTCTGTTTTTTGACCTGGGTCTTTCCTACAAGGATTATCTGTATCTGAATATTACCGGCAGAAATGACTGGAATTCAACACTGCCCAAAGAAAACAATTCTTTCTTCTATCCCAGTGTAAGTGCCAGCGCCATCCTGTCGGATATGTTTGTCATTAATTCGTCCATTTTATCACTGGCTAAACTAAGAGCCAATGTTTCCCAGGTAGGTTCAGGCACAGATGCTTATCAATTGGGTTTCACTTATTTGCCTCAGACCAGTATTTTTCAATTATTCACAGTGGACAACAGCTATCCTTTCCGGGGTATACCTGGCTTTGAAGGAACAGATTTGCAGCCTCCACCACCGGGGACCCTGCAACCGGAAATTTCCACTTCATGGGAGATCGGTACTGATCTGAGATTTTTCAATAACAGGATAGGATTGGATTTCACCTATTATAATGTAACCACTACAGATCAGATCCTGACCCTGACCACCCCCAGCAGTACTGGTTTCACCCAGGCCCTGGTCAATGCAGGCACGGTTGTCAACCGGGGAATAGAATTGATGCTTAATGCTCGTCCCATTTATGGACCTGATTTCAACTGGGTCACCAGTGCGAACTTTGCCCGCAATCGTAATGAAACCACTGAATTACCGGAAGGGTATGATTTTGTGGAAGTTCCTGGTACCAGAACTGATCCTACGCTGAGGGCCTATTTGAATGAACCCACCGGTGCCATTGTGGGATCAGGCTGGCGCAGAGACAGTGAAGGTAATCTTTTAATAAATCCTGAAACTGGTTTACGCCTACCGATAAATGACCAGATCATTGGCAATGTCACCCCGGATTTTCAATTAGGATGGCAAAACGAAATTTCCTACAAGGGCATTTCTTTGAGCTTCCTGCTGGATTGGCGCCAGGGAGGCCAGCTACATTCCCAGACCGTGCAGGATCTAAGGGCAGGCGGACATGTGACAGAGACCCTGGATCGGGACGTGGCCTACATTGATAATGGAGTCATTCTGTTGGAGGAAGATGATCAGGGAAATGCTATCAGTACCCGCCCCAATGACATCCCCATTACCTATCAGCAATTTTGGGGTCAGCAAAATGTTGTGGATGAAGAGGGTGTTTTTGATGCCACTTATGTAAAATTAAGAGAAGCCAGATTCAGTTATTCATTACCACAAGCCTGGCTGGAGAACAGTCCCTTCGGAAACATTGAAATCGGTATAGAAGGTCGCAACCTGGCCCTGCTGTTTAGTAAAATTCCTCATATTGACCCGGAGGTGAGTTTCTATGGCCCCACCAATGCACAGGGTATAGAAGCTTATAACATGCCATCAACCCGTTCATTTGGAGGAAATGTTAAAATCACTTTTTAAAAAGAAGAAAACTATGAAGATAAAGAAACTCATTTTATTCATTTTAGCTGCATTTTGGTTCAGCGCTTGCGACGAGTATCTGGATATCAATGAAAATCCCAATCGCTCCACTGAGGTGCCAGCTGGCACCCTGCTAACCAACTCTGCTATTTCCCTGTCACAGGTTCGATTGACAACCCTGAATCCTGATGCTGCCGCCTATATCCATCACTGGAAGCCGATTGTCGTTTTAACCGGCCCTGATATTTATGATTATAGTCCTATTGGAAACAATAACTTCTGGACCTTCACATTCTATACCGATGTGATTAAAGATCTGAATCTGGCCATTCTGCAGGAACGGGAAGAAGGCAATGACAATGCTGTAGCTCAATTATTGATTACACAGGCTTTCGGTTGGATGCATGGAGTGGACCGGTGGGGTGAAATGCCCTTTACCGAATCAAATGTACCTGGCATTACAGCTCCACAATTTGATACCGGAGATGTAATTTATCAAGGTATCATTGATATTCTGGATGAAGCTATTAGTCTGATCGACCTGTCACAACCCCAGGAACCGTTCACCATCGTGGAATTTGATCCTTTATACGGAGGCAACATCAGAAATTGGCTTGCTTTTGCCAACTCAATGAAACTGAGGGTCTTGATGCGTGTATCCAGTGTAGAGGATCGTAGTCAGGACATTTCACAACTTCTGAACAGCAGTGCTGAATTCATTGATGATATTAATGGGTCTGAAAATGCCGAATTTGAGTATGTTGCTGCCCGGGAAAATCAGAATTTTGACTATGCCACTTTTGATAATTTCACCCAGTTTGGATCATTTCAATTGGATGCCAATGGTAACCGGGCTCATCAACGCTGGCGTTTAGCCTCCCGTACCCTGGTAGACATCCTGAAACAATACAATGACCCCCGAATGGATGCTTTTTATCAGCCCAACATTACCAATACGGGAGAAATTACCGGCGCTTTGAATGGTGCTTCTCCCCTACCACCGGTCAACGAAAGAGGCTTTGTCAGCTTATTTTACATCCGACAGGATAAATCCGATGAATGGTTCCTGGCAGCAGAACAATTCCTGCTGGAAGCAGAAGCCTATGCCCGTGGCCTGGTATCAGGTGCAGGTATGACTGAAGCCCAGGAGGCTTTAACCAATGGCGTACAAGCTTCACTCAATCATTTTGATGGTTCAGATTTTGAGATTGAACAGACCTCTAAACAGGAATTCATTGACAACCTGCCTGACCTGAATAATATATCAAATCCGGTTGAATTTATCCAGTTACAACAATACATCATTCATTTCTATAACAGCAATGAAGCCTGGTCAAACTGGCGCCGTACCAAAGTACCTGATTTACCGGTTCCGGTAGGTGCCCCCATAGAAACCATCATTCGCCGGGTAGAGATCCCGTCAGGAGAACTGGAAAATAATCCCAATGCGCCGGCAGTTTCCCCCCTGATCGATGTACCTGTTTATTTTGAACCTTAAAAAATGCAATAATGAATTATTTAAATAAACTTATCATCATTATACTTGCCTCCGGATTTGTCTGGGCCTGTGAAGAAATTGAAAATCCGGTGGACGAACTGGAAACCCAGGGCCTGTTTGTTCAGTATGGAGCCGGTTTACCTGATACAGCAGTGGTAACTGAAGGAGAGGTTCTAACTCGATATTTAGCCCTGCAGGCACCCATCAGTTTTGAAACAGACCTTACTGCTACTTTAAGTTTATCAGGAAGCGGCACATCACTTTCTGACTTTCAGGTATCCGGCCAGGATGTGCAAAGCCAGACGGAAAACGAACTTTCTGTGATCATTCCTTTCATCCCCACTAATGGAGAAGACCTGGTAGCAGACCAGACTTTTCTCAATTTTAATTTTCCCACTGACGATGTATCGGATGGCACTAAATATGTGACTATGATACTGGAAGGGGCCACCGGACCAAATGGCATTGATTTACTAGGAGGTCGGGGAAACCTGAGAAGGAAAATTGTTTTTCAGATTTCTGATATAGACTGACTATCTTTATACACCTCAAAAAAGGCCTGGATCATTCCGGGTCTTTTTTTTATCTGAGCAGTTTAAAATTATTTACCGGTTGCATTTTTTCTTTGCGCCTTCACCTGCTATCAATACTGCCTTATAAAGCTGTTGCTTTTAAATTTTTATACAAACAATCCTGATCTTCACATATATTACACTGGTAGGCACTGGGCTGTACATCTGGCCCTAACCCAATGATTCCGCTGATAGATTTCAGCGGCTGCATCAAACAGGAAGGGGTAAGATAAATCCCGCTGGCCCCTTCAGGGAAAAATGAAAACAAGGTTTTTTGCTGATCCAAAGCCCAGTAACAGTAGCCGGGACTATAACGATTGGTCATCCTGTATCCGGGTGGCAAATCTTCCTGCATCTGGATCATCACTTCATCCATGGCTTTTTCAACCATCAAAGAACCTAAAAGATCATAGATATAAGCTAAAACCGACTCTCCCTGGTTAGTTAATTCCTTACTTTTGGTTGAAATGCGGGAGCCTGCTGTACACAAAAATAAAGCAAAGGCCGATGCAGATCTGATCTGCTTATAGATGACTGAATTCAAAATAATATTCCGCCCTTCCAGTTGAATAATTTTTTCTTTTCGGTCAAAAACCGGATCAAAATTAAAATAAACAGAAGCTTTTATATCTGCCAGTTCAGAACCCATAGCCAGTACCTCATCCAGATAACTATGGAAAGGTTCTGGTACTTCCTGCTGGCCATAACCCATTAATGCGGCAAATTCCGGGTAATTAATATCGAGGGTGTGGTATTCCGGTTCAAAATGTTTGATCATGACAATAGCTTTTTAAAGGATTGGTGCCAGGCAGATAAACTGAATTGATCGGTGATAGCTACCAGTTCTGTACGTCCCCGGTATGCTGAAGGTGAAATTACAACCTGATCCATCACCGTCTGGACCTGGTGGTTGCTGCCATTATCCAGCCGAATAGTACCTTTGATCCGGTAGGACCTGGCGGCAAAATGATGAATCCACTCCTCATACTTATCTGCTGAGGCCTTCCGTGAAGAACGGATGACCATAGAATTTACCTCCGGGCGATGTTCAGAAACGCCCTTTAAGGAACTTACAGCGGCTATAAAATTTTCAATTTTATTAAAATCAAAACGGGCATACATCGAAGTCAGAATTTCTGCAGCAGGATTCAATGCTTCAAGCCGCTGTTTAATATCATCCAGTGGATGGGCTAAATCTGATTTATTGATCAGGATAAGGTCAGCTACCTGGATCTGATGATTTAAACGGGTAGCCATTTTTTCGATTTTCAGGTAATTCACTGCATCTATCAGGCAAATTGTGGCAGAAAGATATACTTTGTGACTTAGCCCGGGAGAACTAATAATTTCAGCCAGGGAAATGGGATCAGCCAGGCCAGATGCCTCAATGATTACCCTGTCCGGATGTACCTCATCAAGGGATGTATTCAGGGCTTCAATGAAATTACCCATCATACACAGACAGAAAACAGAGCCATTATTCAATTCCAGCAGCTCATAGCTGCCCTGGGTCCGGCTTATTTCTTCCCCATCTACATTGGCCGGGGCAAACTCGTTCTGTATAATCAGCAATTTTTCCCGGGGAGCAAAATAATTGATCAATTGTTTTAGCAAAGTGGTTTTGCCACTGCCTAAAAATCCCGTGATCAGGTGTAAAGGCACTTTCCTGTTCATTTCAAATACCTTTTTGCCTGATTTTTTCAGCCATTACTTCGGCAATGGCTTTTTGATGGGGTATCTGGGAAACAAAGGTGATTTCTCCCTCTATGACCGTTACCGGTACGTTCCTGACCCCTAAACTTTTCATCATCCGTATCCCTTCTTCAGTTTTAATGCTATACTCCTGGCATACTACCTGAGGTCCAAATACCTGGGCTGCCCGCTGTACTGCTTCCACCATATACTGGCAAGGAGCACAGGATGAGGAGTCCAGCGTGATGATATCAACCTGCAGCTTATCTTTGCTCCAGTGATTCGACAGGTCCATAGGTGCAAACCGGTCCTGTTCACGCTGAAGGGTATCGGTAACCTCCTGTAAATAAGGATCATTGACCAGTTGACGGATTGCCTGAAGGTTTTCGACTGGGGTTTTCATAGGCAAATCACATCCCGGAGCCAGAATGAATCCATGATCTCCTCCCAACTTCATGGTTTCCCAGGCGTGGATTTGGCAAGACTGGGGATTACCCAATAACAGCTCTGTTGTAAGCTGTAAGTTTCCTCCAAAACTGATATTTTGAGCCAAAGCAACCTCCTTTACATAATCCAATGGGATATTTTCATCAATGGAAATGTTATCCGGCTGACATGCACACATGGCTTCTATATTTTGCTGGGCATAACCACACACGAAGAAAGAACTCAAGGCCTGGCTTTCCCGGATATAATTAAATATCTCACTCATGGGTGGATTGACAAACGACTCAAAAGAGAAAGGGTCAATCTGGCTGGTCATGGGATCAACCAGGGCAATTACATCACATCCTGCTTCCAGATACCATTTACTCATATCCAGGGCAATTTGCTTACAATGATCCAACAATTCTGTGGTGCCTGCCGGGTCTTCCAGCATCCTGATAAAAATATCGGTACCAGCCAGATGCAGGGCCAGGGTAAACGGACCAGTTACCAGCCCATATAATGCCACCTCAGGGTGATATTTTTTAATTTCCTGACCAGCCTCCAATACCAGTGAAATCCGCCCCCTGTCCGGACTGAATTCAGGCAGGTCCTCCCACCCTTTCCCTTCAGCCAGAGGATGGCTGATCACTGCCGGGGGATTATCTTTGCTCCAGTTTAGCTTACAGGATAATGCTTCTGCTTCCAATTGCAAATCAAATAATAAAGGGATGCCATCCGGCTGATAAAGTTCAATTGCCCGTCTGATCCCATTTACCAGGTTTTGCCGGCTGCTTAAAAATTTATCGGCTTCCAGGTCTAGCAAGTAGCCGGCATGCACCCCTACAAAAGGTACCCAGGGAATTTGATCCACCGGCTGCAGTTTAAATGCGTTTTTAATTCTTTCTATTGGATTCATGCCAGTTCGGAAGTCCGGTTATTTAAATATTCCACCAGTCCCTGTGGATCCGGAGAATAAAAATCTGCTCCTATTTTATCACTAAATTGTTGATTGATAGGAGCCCCACCAATCATAATAGGCGTATCAGGAAAATCAGTTTTGATTTCTTTGATAATTTCCTCCATATTCACCATAGTGGTAGTGAGTAAGGCCGACATCCCCACTATGGCCTGGGGATTTTCCTGTAATGCTGCTTTAAATTTATCAGCACTCACATCAGTACCCAAGTCGATCACTTTCCAGCCATTTCCTTCCACCATCATAGCTACCAGATTCTTTCCAATATCGTGCAAATCTCCCGCTACAGTTCCTACGATAAAAGTGCCTTTTTGCTTAACATCGCCCGATAAAAAATATGGCCTTAACTGATCCATTGCAGCAGTCATGGCTTTGGCCGACATCAATACCTGAGGCACAAAGATCTTGTTCTCCCTGAATTTGATCCCCACCTTTTCCATGCCAGTGATCAATCCTTGTTTTAAAATCTCATCCGCTTTAACACCCTGATCCAAAGCCTGGCGGGTCAGTTCATCCGCCCCATCCTCCCCTTTCATATTAGGCGGATAAGGTGAATTCCGGTTGATCTTTCCGAATTCAATACATTTTGATAAATCTGCTAATATTTCCATAACATGAAGCTATTTGTAATTATTAATGGTTTCGATCATGGCTACCAGATTTTCTACCGGAACATTGGCTTGTATATTATGCACCGTATTAAAAACAAAGCCACCATCCTGACCAAATATTTCAATTAATTTTTTTACTTCTTCTTTTACTTCTTCCGGCTTTGCATAGGGCAATACCTGTTGGGTATCCACGCCTCCTCCCCAGAACACCAGGTCTTTTCCATAATTCTTTTTCAATTGAACCGGATCCATTCCGGCCGCATTTACCTGAACCGGGTTGATAATATCAAAACCAGCTTCAATAAAATGGGGCATAAAGGACTCTACCGCTCCACAGGAATGTTTCATAGTTTTCCAGGTGGTATGGGTATGGATCCAGTCATTGATCTGCCGGTAATAAGGCAGCCATATTTCATCAAATTGCTCAGGAGAACAAAAAGTAGAAGTCTGGGTGCCAAAATCAGTGCCACAGAGGAATACCACATCCACATTTCCCCCGATAAATTCCCAGTAACGAGCCAGGTTGTGCAGGGCTATTTCAGTCTGACGCTCAAATATCGATTTCACATAATCAGGCCTGATCAGCAAACTCATATACCATTCTGCAATATCCCTGATTCCTTTAGGATGTTTAAGCTGCATGGCTGGCACCAGGGCAATATCTCCCAGTGCAGTACCTCCCAGGCTGGCCATCACCCCTTTTCCACTGGCCCGGGCAGCCCTGGTAGCTTCCTGCCAGTACAACAAGTCAGCTTCAGAAACTGGCTTAAACTCTTCCAGGTTATCTTCCACCTTCAACTTATCCTCTTCCACCGGAGGTTGCCTCACAATGGCATCAAAAAAATAGCTTTTTTGGGGCATTTTGGCTGATGGAGGAGCCTCGGTATCACCTTCAGGGTATACCAGCAGGTTTCCCTCCTCATCCAGGCTGGTATTAAAATCTTCCGGCACCAGTACCTCCTGTCCCCAAAAGGTTTGCATGGTTTTCCAGGTTCCATTTAACTTTACCCCCAGCATGTTGGCAGGTCCCATTACACCGGCAATATCCAGGCCAATCACCCGGGCCAGATCTTCATCCACTTGACCCAGCATCTGATAAGGTTCAATCACTTTGATGGGCTGTTGAGGCAATCCATAATACTGACGTAACTTTTCTATTGCCAGCACATGAATACCTGTTACACCGGTAGAGCCTATATCCACCACCAACCCTTCCGGATCTTGATGGTTAAGTGTGGCCTTCACTTTTTCCAGGGTGGTCATAACTTTTGGGTTTAATTCTGACATATAACTCAGACTTTTCTCGCAGCGATTAAGTTAAAGATTTTTCAGGCAATCAGAAAGTTTATATTTGAATATTTATACCGGATTATGTTATGCTATTGGATGGTGCCCGCATTTCCACCCGCCGGCCAGCCACACCAATCCTGCCGCGGCCAAGCTGGCCCAGGCACAGTTGATCTTAAATCATGCTGTCATGTAAACAACGGGCCATTTCGATCTTGGCCCGCTCCTGCAATGGCAAAAAACTGATTCCCTGTTACTGATTAAGCCAGGCAGAATACATCCAGACCAATTTTTCCTGCTCCCGGATGTAATCACTCATCAGTGCATTGGTGCCTTCATCATGAGCATCATCAGATAAATTCAGCAGCTCCCTTTGAATAGATATCAGGATCTTGAATGATTCCAGGATATTGGCTACCGCCTGCATGCCATCAGATACCTCTGAGCTTTCCTTCACCTGGGAAATTTTGCTGTATTCCGAATATTTGTGCTGAGGAGCATAACCCAGTGTCAGTATCCTTTCCGCTAATTCATCAATTTTTATCAGCAGGTCATTATACAACTCCTCAAATTTGGCATGCAATTCAAAAAATTTTTCACCTTTGATGTTCCAGTGGTATCCCCGCACATTCTGATAAAAAAGAGAATAGTTGGCTAACAATAAATTAAGTTTTTCAGCCAGGTTTTGAGCTTTGCCCTGGTCTATTCCAATGGCATTTAAATTCTTCATAATGATCTGGGTTTAATTAAAAAAAGAAATTAGTTTCGGGTTTAAAATTAATATTTTCCGGCTTAATCAGGACTACTTAAACTGATATTAATTGAGTTGCATGCGCTGCCCTGATTCCTATCACAATTTCATCAGATGCTAAACCGGATTGCACCGGCAAATGGGGAGAATAATGGCAAATGATGGATGTACCACCCAGACAATTGGTAAATACTTCACTACAAATGGGGAAAAATGCATTCTCGATCCTTTTTAGGTTCAATGCTGTCAGCCACCGATCCTGTTTTAAATAAAGCAGATAAACATCAGGAGCCAGCACTTCTTCCATTTCTTCTGTTATGCCCATCACTATATTTTTGATGCGGAAAGGTACTTTGGGTAATTTCTTTAAGCTGGTTGTTACCTCTGTAATGGGCATATCATGCCTGGCTGCTACCTGCTTAATCATATTTTGTGGCCGTGAAACCCTCTGAAAGATCCTCCGGGCTCCATACTGGCTTATATTTCCCTGATGTATCACCAGGGGCAGATCAAAAGAATAATGTAAAGCCTCACAAAAACGAAGCCTTTTGACCGGGTCATTCACAAATACCTGTTCTAGGTTGGCATTGGTTTTTATGCCGGAACATTTGGGGCCAAACTTTTCCTTCAATTGCTGTATCATGCTGCCTTAGATGGTATAAAGATAGTAAATATATTGGTCATATGCTCATTTAAACAGTGCATTTGTAAGGCAGGTCCGGGTATTTCCTGAAATGAAAAAATCAGTAAAAACCCTGATGAATTTCAAAGTTCAAACGCCTAATTTTAAAACTTTAAAACACCTATGAAAAGTTGCATTATACTGACGATTGGTTGCCTGGTCCTAATTTCCGGTTATTGAGGAAAAATACCAGAATAATTTTATGCATGAGATCCTTGAAGATTTTTTCTGTTTTTCAAAACCTTATGATATGAATATTAAACTATTCACAGGTCTTATACTGACCTTTTCAATAAATCTAAACCTAAATGCTCAAAATACCGGAAAGGTAGATTATAAGTATTTAGGGATATCTTTTCAAATCCCAGATGGCTGGATAGGCCAGGAAGCAGGTGAAGGATACCTGGTGGGTTCCAATACAGTTTCCGGATTTGCCTACATTATTCCACACCAGGAAAAATCACTGGAGGCTCTGAAACAACAGGCTCAACAAGGCATTCAGGATAATAATGGCACAGCCCTGAGACTGGCAGGCGAGCTTAAAACGTCAGGATCCAATGCCATAGCGGCTGAATTTTCCGGCACCCTGGAGTGGCAGCCAGTTAAAGCCTATCTTATTGGTATGGTCAACCCTCATGGCCAGGGTATCACCATTATGGCCGCAGCAAGCCCAGCCGATTATAATCAGGCACATCAGGATCTGGCCCAACAATTGGCTGGCAGCATGTCTTTTTACCAGCCGGAACAATCTCAGGCGGTAGCGGAATGGCGACAAACCCTGAATAATGCCAAACTCACCTACATGGATTCCTATTATAGTTCCGGATCTTCTTACGGTGGTTATTCTACCGGGGGAGGATACAGTGATAAAGTAGAAATACACCTTTGTTCACAGGGATTTTTTAAATATGTAAGCAGCAGCAGTATGAGCATTGACACCGGTGGTGCATTTGGAAATTCCTCCGGAAGCAACCAGGGCGATGGCACCTGGGAGGTAGCAGGCAATGCCGGTGGTGAGGCTGTCTTGCAATTGAAATTCATGAATGGAGAAGTTCATGAATACACCCTGACTTATGAAAACAAAGGAACATATCTAAATGGCAAAAGATATTATAGAACCTACGCCAGTGAAGGAGCTGATTATGCCCCGGATTGCTGGTAGAGATAGAAAAATGAATTATTTCTTGCCGAAAAGATCTTTCAGTCCTTCCAAAAGATTGCCAGAGGACTGATCATTTCGCCTTTTCTGTCTTTCCTTTTTCCTTTTAATCCGGGCCTTCAACCTTTTTTTCTTTTTCTGATCCTTGATCTTAACCAATACCGTCCGGGCCGAAATGCCCACTTGCCCCCTAAAAAACTCTTCTCTGCCAGTGATATTAATATTAGGTTTATAATCCAAAGAAATGACAGTATTTAAAATGGTCATTTCCAGCCCTACCATCAGGTCAGCGCCCACCGTCTTGTTTCCATAGGTATGGGTAATTTGTCTGCTTTCCGGATCTTTGATGTAACTTTCCTCTGTTCCGGTAGATAAGCCTATCCCGTAGTGATAATTAAACCTTTTGGAAAATATCGGTTTATGCTGCTTTAACAAGAAGTGAGCTGTGGTATTTTTAGAGAAATCTGATTGCAGGATAGCTTCTATAGTCAAATGTTTTAATAGCCGCTGCTCTCCAGAAATTCCGATACTGCGGTAATATTCATTATTGCCAAATCTTAATCCGAGCGAAGTGCCATATCGCTGCCCCCATACAGGTGACTGGATCAAGATGAAAATAAAAGTGCAAAAAATGAACGAG
Source organism: Candidatus Cyclobacteriaceae bacterium M3_2C_046 (assembly GCA_051418075.1). Classification (GTDB taxonomy): domain Bacteria; phylum Bacteroidota; class Bacteroidia; order Cytophagales; family Cyclobacteriaceae; genus JBPRGG01. The sequence goes on from JBPRGG010000041.1 coordinate 31,484, forward strand.
CAGGTTGTTTTCATATCAATAATTATCGGGTACGTCTTAATAAAACAGATTTAAAGAGAAGATATTGCTTTTACCATCATAATGATTGCCCGTTTCCGGTCATGATTGTCCAGAATCGCACTTTGCCCCCATTGCATTTCAGCTATAACAGACTGATAGTACATAATTAACATTGTGGCACGGTATTTTAGAAGGATTAAAAACTCCTGGATAAATTAAAAAGAAATGCTTAAAATCAACCTGCTTACCTTCCTGCGCCACTTTAAGAAAAACAAAACCATTTCCTTAATAAATGTGTTTGGACTGACCATCGGGTTAACTACAGCCGTATTATCCATATATTTTTCATATCATGAACTGACTTATGAAAGTTATCATCAAAAGGCCGATCAGATCTACCGGGTTTATACTATAGGTAATTTTGGCAGTATTGATAAAATCCCTACAACGTTCAGCCAGGTAGGAACAGATTTGACTTCCTATCCGGAAATCAATAAAACCGCCCGTACCAGAACCTTGTCTGCGATAGGATTTCTGCAGGATCAACCAATAAAAGAAAATAATGTCATGCTGGTTGACCTTTCTGCTTTTTCAATGTTTAATTTTGAAATAATAAAAGGAACCCAACCCACAGGCCCTTCCCATGTTCTTCTGGCAGCAAAAACTGCAGAAAAGTATTTTGGCCGGGATAACCCGGTGGGAAAACCGCTGACCTTAAAAATAAATGGTACAAAATATCATTTTGATGTGTCAGGTGTATTTAAAGACTTTCCATCAAACACACACCTGAAAAAGACATCGATCATTATACCTCTTGAATTTGCCAGAACACTGAATTGGGATATTAATGACTACCAAAGTACCTCTTATGGTGTTTATGCCCTGACAAATCCCGGAACTAATTATAAAGCATTAAATCAAAAGATAGCCGCCACCATGAACATACCGGTTCAAATTGAGGACATCCGGATTATACTTGAACCTATAAAACGTATTTATTTGTACGAAAATATTCAGGAAAATGCAGCAGTAAACCTTGTTATGCTATTGATTGGCGGGTTCATAGCTTTGTTTATTTCATGTTTTAACTACATTAACCTGAACACCATTTTATTTACTACCAGAGGACAAGAAGTGGGTATCAGAAAATCATTCGGAGCCAGCCGCTGGTCCATTTTCTACCAGTTTTTATCCAATACCTTTTTTAATACCCTGATCAGTTTTTTGCTGGCATTGGTCATTTTTTATTATTTATTACCCCATTTCAATACCATCTTCGAAACCGAAATCAGTTTAATCCCAGATGGTAATGTGCTACTGTTGCTATTAGCAGTTTTCCTGTTCACAGTATTACTGTCCGGCTTTTATCCCTCCCTGATTCTTTCCCGGGTGCAACCAGCCACTTTGTTAAAAAGCAATACCAGTCAAGGACCAGGCAGGAACAGGGCTGTGAATTTTCTGATTTCAGTACAGTTTGTTGTAGCTATCATTCTGCTACAATTTCTGCTTATTTCAGAAAAACAGAACCAGCATATGATGAGTGAAAACATTACCGGATTTAATGGAGAAAATATATTATGCATCAACGGGTATCCCTGGGGTGATTTGAATTCTGTCAAAAACGAACTATTGCAGGTCTCCGGTATTGAAAAGGTTTCCTGGGGTAATACCATACCTTCAGTAGGCTTGTCTATGACGCCAGATTGGAAAGAAGAAGGAAATAAAGAAATGGTTTGCCGGATATGGGCAGAAGCAGATTACCTGGATATTTTTGAAATTGAACTATTGGAGGGCACATTCTTCAAACCGGTGAATCAGTCCCAGGACTTAAAGCAAGTGGTGATAAATCCATTAACAGCTCAATCACTGGGATATGAACAACCCATAGGCAAGACAATGATGATCGAAGACCAAAATTATGAAATCATTGGTTTAGTAAACAACTATCAGGCGGTCCCTCCCATTTTTCAGGATATGCCGCTGATCATCAATACATCAGGTCCACAAAACGAGTATCTCCTGATCAAAATCCAACCTATGGAACAGGATCATACCATCCAGCAGGTTAAACAGGTTTTAACCAAATTTAACCGGGAGCAACCCATAGACCTTTCGTTTTACCAGGAGCATACCCAGGAATTGGCCAAATCATTTTATGCCACAGCTATAATTGCAGATGCCTTTACCATTATCATCATTTTCAATGCTATGATGGGATTATTTGGCCTTTCTTTTTTCATGTCAGAGAAAAAAAACAAAGAAATTGGTATTCGAAAGTTTTGTGGGGCTTCAATACCTCAGATCATCTGGAAATTAATGAAAAAATTTATACGACTCTTGCTCATTGCCTTCACCCTGGCCACTCCCATCTCCTACTTATTAAGTTATGGCTTTATTTCTAATTTTGCCAGAAAAATAGAAATAACACCCGGTTATTTTATAGCAGGTGGGCTTTTGGCATTCTTGATGCTGGTGGTTTCAGCCGGCTGGAAAATTTGGGAAGCTGCCCGTAGAAATCCGGTGCAGGCATTGTCCTATGAATAAAAGCGAATTTTTCCTATTTAACTACTTGATACAGCCTGATATCCGGAAAAATGCCATCATATCAAATAACATAAATGGGCTAAACTATAAATAGAAGGCTGATTTAGAAAACTGTCTCTTAAGTTTTATTGAAGGTCTGAGTATTTAAACATTTATCTGTCTAAAAGCATTAATATTGTTAAATTTGATCAATGCCTAAAAGATTAAAGAAAATGTTTATTTGGATTGCCGGAGGTGTAGGAGGATTAATCATCCTGTCCTCTTTAATTGGTTTCTTAATTTCTGCCCCCAAATATCAGGGACCAAAATCAGACCATTTTAATGGAAAAAAATTTTTCAATCCCAACCAGGTAGAAGCCAAAGGCTTTGCAGCTGTATTTAAATGGTACCGGCAGAGAGATCAGGGTGAATGGAAAGAACTAACTGAAGTATCACAAGGACCTCCTCCACCTGATCGTATTGACCAAAGTAAAGCCAGAATAACACTGGTAAACCATTCCACCGTATTGGTCCAGCTGTATGGCCTCAATATTATTACGGACCCCATCTGGAGTCAAAGGACCAGTCCCTTTGAGTGGGCCGGACCTAAAAGAATGAGACCTCCGGGAATAAAGTTTGAAGATTTGCCCCCTATTGATTTAGTGATTATCAGCCATAATCACTACGACCATCTGGATCTTCCTACTATGAAAAAAATCTATCAGCGATTTAAACCTACAGTATACGTGCCGTTGGGTGTAGGCAAATTTCTGAACAACAAGGGAATAGACCAAACGGTAGAAATGGATTGGTGGGATGAAAAAGATCTTTCTGACCAGGTAAAACTATTGTCTGTACCAGCCCAGCATTTTTCCGGACGGGGTACCCTGGACCGGGATGCTACCCTCTGGAGCGGATATGTGATCAAAACTCCAAAAGGCAATGTGTTTTTTGCCGGGGATACCGGATATGGCTCTTTTTTTAAAGACATTGGCCAACGATGCGATCCCATAAAAATTTCCTTGATCCCGATTGGTGCCTATCAGCCCCGGTGGTTTATGTCACCCATCCATGTATCTCCGCAGGAAGCAGTTCAGATACACCAGGATGTTCAATCAGAAGTAAGCTTTGCCATACATTATGGCACTTTTCCTCTGGCCGATGACGGGATGCTTGATCCGGTGATTGATTTGGCCAGGGCCAGAAATGAAAAGGATATTGACGAGCATGATTTCCAGGTCTTAAAAGAAGGATTTGGCCAGGAAGTTTTATGGGATGAATCATCCAAAGATTAGTAGCAGAAATTACTACAATCATCATTTCAATTAGTTCTCCCTTATGCTTAAAATAACATAAGATTTAGGCTTATCAGACAAGATAATGCCGGGTATACCATCCACTTATTGCTCATTCATTAAAGCCTCTATCTCCTCTGTTTCTATAGGAATATCAGCCATCAAATCCCGGTATCCTTCTGGTTCAATCACAATATTATTTTCCAGTCTTATGCCTATATTTTCCTCCCTGATATAAATTCCTGGTTCCACTGTAAATACCATACCTGCCTCTACCTGACGATAAGGATTTCCCACATCATGCACATCCAACCCAAGATGGTGGGAGGTGCCATGCATAAAATACTTTTTGTACAAAGGCTTTTCCGGGTCCTGATTTTTTACATCCGTTTTATCCAGCAGTCCAAGGCCTATCAATTCGCTTTCCATCAGTTTTCCTACTTCTCCATGATAATCTTTTATCAATGTTCCCGGCCTCAGCATATTGATGGCGGCTCTTTGCACCCTTAATACAGCATTATAAACCTCCTTCTGGCGATTTGTATATCGTCCGTTAACCGGGATGGTCCGGGTCATATCTCCATTATAATTGGCGTATTCTGCCCCAACATCCATAAGCAGCAAATCCCCATCCTTACAAGAAGCACTATTATCTATATAATGTAAAACGCAGGCATTGAATCCGGAAGCCACTATGGGTTGATAAGCAAAACCCTTGGATCTGTTTCTGACAAATTCATGAATATATTCGGCCTCTACTTCATATTCCATTACTCCTGGTTCTACAAACCTGAGTATCCTTCTGAATCCCTGCTCAGTTATCTTACAGGCAGTCTGGATCAACTCAATTTCAATTGGTGACTTAACTGACCTCAGCTGATGCATGATAGGGGCTGACCTTTGATATTGATGCAAGGGAAATTTTTCTTTACAGGTTTTTAGAAACCGGGCATCTCTGGTTTCAACCGAAACATCTGCTCTGAGATGTTCATTTGTGTTTAAATATACATTTTCAGCCTGAGCCATCATCGTATATAAAGTCCGTTCAAACTGATTATTCCATAGTACATTTTTTATACCGGAGGTTTGAGTAGCTTCTTCCCTGGTATATTTATGTCCTTCCCAAATGGCTATTTCCTCATTAGTTTCTCTAAGAAATAATACTTCTCTAAATTGCGGATCAGGAAAATCAGGAAAAATAACTAAAACACTCTCTTCCTGATCTATACCCGATAAATGAAACAAATCACTATTTTGTCGGAAGGGCATAGTGCCATCCGCATTGGTAGGCAAGATATCATTGGAATTAAATATGGCAATAGAATTTGGCTTAAGTTGCGATGCAAATTTTTTTCGATTATTTTCGAAAAGGTTTTTATCAATCGGTAAATATCTCATAGGTGGATTTTTATGATATTAAAAAATAAATTGTTAAAATACATTTTTTGGCTCATCCTTTGGCTATTAACCAGTCAGCTGCAGGCCCAATCCAAATACTGGATCTATTTTGCTGACAAAGGTAATGATATCCGGCAAAATATTGTTCGAACAGGGCCAACAATTCCTCTCTTAAATATCGGGGCAGCTTATTTGGATAAACCAATTTACCAACCTTATCTGGATAGCTTGAACAAGCTGAACATCAACCCCATTGTCCGATCCAAATGGCTTAATGCTGTTTCTGCTCAGTTAAATGATGAAACGCTTATGCTTGTCAAAACCCGGAAATTTATCCATCATGTACAACCGGTTCGTACGATGAAAACAGCCAACCAAAATCTTTATAAAGAAAAGCACAACTTAAGTCTGGCCCTGGAACAGATCAAGGCCCATCATTTTATCCAGGCCGGATTAACAGGAAAAGATGTGGATATCGGTATTATTGATGGAGGCTTTTATCAAGCAGATCAGGATTCCAACCTGGTTCATCTATTCGAAAATGATCAAATAAAAGCCTATAAAGATTTTGTAAACCCTGAAAAAAATAAATTCTACAGTCAGTCTGAATCATTGCTGGATTGGCATGGAACTTCCGTGTGGAATTTGATAGGTGGGTATCACCCATCTCAGTCAAAAACCTATGGCCTGGCTGTTCAGGCTAACTACTACCTGGCCAGAACCGATCATGGCCAAAAAGAATTCCGGGGAGAGGAAGACTATTGGATTGCAGCCATAGAATGGCTTGACAGCCTTAATGTAAAACTCATAAATACATCCCTGGGGTATGCGCTGGATTTTGATAATCCGGAAGAAAACTATGCCCCGGAACAAATGGATGGACAAACCAGCGCCATTGCCAGGGCCGCACAAATTGCTGTAGATCAAAAAGACATGTTGATCATCGTGTCTGCCGGCAATGATGGTAATAATCCTGCCTGGCAGGTTTTATCTACGCCTGCTGATGCTGAAGGAGTCTTTTCAGTAGGCTCAAGTTTATATGCAGCCTGGGGTCGAATAAATTACAGCGCCCTGGGCCCGGAATTCTTACCCTACCTGAAACCAAATGTAGTCTGTTATTCCAGTCATGGCACCTCATTTTCAGCCCCGGTGATTACCGGTCTGGCAGCCGGAATAAAACAAGCTCAGCCCGGTTTGAGCAACAGGCAGATCATGAATATCATTGAAAGGTCTGCCCACCTTTACCCTTTTGGCAACAACTATATCGGATACGGGGTGCCGGATTGTGGCAAGATCTTAAAAATACTTCATAAGGAACATTTAAAGGACAGGAGTAAAAAGATCAGAAAAAGAAAGCGGTTTACCCTGAAGAATAAACATCAGGATGCTTATGCTGTTATTTTTCATAAAAAAGATTCCCGACATGTGTTATATCAGGAAATAATAGAACCAATAGAAAATAAGTTTGAAGTTACTAAACCTGAAAACGCCAAAATTTCTACTTTTGCCAGCCAAAGTCAGGTATTAGAAATAATCTGGAAGTAATTGCTGAATAGTTTAAGGATCTTGCGAGGATTGGAAAATGAAAGAATACAACATACATACGCTTTCTAATGGTATCAGGATACTCCATAAGGAAGTTTACACCACCCGAATCGTTCATTGTGGATTCATCTTGGATATTGGCAGCAGGGATGAAGGGCCCGAACAGCAAGGATTGGCCCATTTTTGGGAACATATGGCCTTTAAAGGAACTAAAAGAAGAAAAGCTTTCCACATTATTAATAAACTGGAATCGGTAGGGGGAGAATTAAATGCTTATACCACCAAAGAAAAGATCTGTTTCTATGCTTCTGTTTTACAATATCATTTTGAAAGTGCCCTGGAATTATTGACTGATATCACCTTTGATTCAATATTCCCGGAAAAGCAGATTGAAAATGAGAGAAAGGTGATTTTAGAGGAAATGGCTATCTACTATGATGATCCGGAAGATGCCATCCAGGATGATTTCGACAGTATCATTTTTCCAAACCACCCATTAGGAAATAATATCCTGGGTACAGCTGAAAGCATTAAGTCATTCCAAAGATCTGATTTTAAAGGATTTATAAAAGAAAACCTGAATAGTGAACGACTTATTCTTTCTTGTGTTGGTAATATTACATTCAACAAAACAGTTAAACTGGCCGAAAAATATTTAAAAGATATTCCCAGGTTTCAGGCTCAGCACAAGAGATTGCCCAGCCTGGAATATCAACCAGTAATAAAATCGACCGGAAGACATCTAACCCAGGCCCAATGCGCTATTGGTAGTCCATCATACCCGGTTTTTGAGCAAAAAAGATTCACGTTTTTCATGCTAATAAATATTCTGGGGGGACCTGGCCTGAACTCAAGGTTGAATATGGCCCTGAGAGAGAAATATGGTTTTGTTTATTCAATAGAGGCCAATTATAGCTCATTTACCGATACAGGTATCTTTGCCATTTACTTTGGAACAGACCCCTCTCAGTTGGATAAAAGTATAAGGTTGGTTGAAAAAGAACTGGATAAATTGAAGGAAAAACCTTTAGGCACAGTTCAGTTGCACCGGGCCAAGGAACAACTAATGGGACAATTGGCCATGTCAGAGGAGAATTATACCAGTCTGATGCTCATGCTGGGTAAAAGCATGCTCGATCTGGAAAAAATTCATTCCTTGGAGGAAATTTTTGATAAAATAAGAAAAGTAAGCGCTCCGGATTTAATGGACCTGGCCAACGAAATGTTTGATCAGGATAATTTAAGTTACCTGAAATACGTTCCTAAATAAATCAATTTTTTTCTATGGATTTTATCGATACGGATTTATTGCTCTACGCCGAGGCACATACAAGCCCGGAATCTGAACTTTTACATGAATTAAACAGGGAAACAAATTTAAAAGTTATTCGGCCCAGAATGCTTTCAGGTCACTTACAAGGAAAGATCCTGTCTTTGTTTTCCAAACTGATCGCTCCCAGATATATTCTGGAAATAGGAACCTACACAGGCTATTCGGCCATCAGCCTGGCTGAGGGTTTACAACCGGGAGGACGTCTGATCACTATAGATTATAATGAAGAAATTGCTGAAATTGCCAGCCGTTATATTCAAAAAGCCGGTTTACAGGATAAAATTCAATTTATTCAGGCTGATGCGCTAAAGGTCATTCCTGATATGCAAATAGAATTTGATCTGGTTTATATTGATGCTGATAAGCTTAATTATCAGGATTATTATAATATGATAATTGATAAAGTACGTTCCGGAGGTTTAATTATCGCAGACAATGTATTATGGAGTGGGAAAGTACTGGAGGACTGGGAAACCACAGACAAAGCTACCAGAGCCATTTTGGCCTTTAATAAAACCGTTCAGCAGGATCAGCGGGTAGAAAATGTACTTTTTCCGGTCAGAGATGGTTTAATGGTGATCAGAAAAAAATGACATGAATTATAATTTTAAGGTGATTTGTCCGATATTTAACGTTTAATCTACTGAAAATCAAATATTTATGAATAAATCAGCTCTTGCTATCCTGGTTTTGCTGGTGGTGGCTGTTTCATTTACTAAGGCCCAGAATTCAAAATATCAGGTTCCTTCCTCGCTGCAATTTGCTGATCTTACCTTGAAATTAACGGATAATCTGAGGCGGGAAATACAGGCTGATGTAGATGCCTTAACCAGACATCCCAAGTATTTAAATATTAAACTGGACCGGGTTAAACTATACTTTCCCCTGATAGAAAGAATTTTAAAAGAAGAAAATGTTCCGGATGATTTTAAGTACCTGGTGATCCAGGAAAGTGCCCTGATCCCTGATGCTGTATCCACTTCTAACGCAGTAGGATTCTGGCAATTTAAAAAGGAATCAGCCCAGGAAGTTGGATTAAGGATAGACAGCCACCTGGACGAACGAATGAATATTGTTTCTTCTACTGCCGGGGCAGCCAAATACCTGAAAAGCAATAATTTCTATTTCGACAACTGGTTATATGCTTTACTCGGTTATTATGCCGGTAGAGGTGGCGCTCAAAAATTGGTGGATAAAAGGTATTTCGGCAAAAAACAGATGGAACTGGGCAAAAGCACCCATTGGTATATAAAAAAATACCTGGCTCATAAAGTGGCCTTTCAAAACGCAATGGCACATTATCCGGATCCGGATTACTATTACTATGAATTTAAAGGTGGGGCCAACAAATCACTCAGAGAAATAGCTGGAGAATTTAATGTAGATGAAGAACAAGTTTTTTCTATCAATAAATGGCTGAAAAAAAGGGAAATTCCGGTTGATAAAACATATACCGTTTTAATACCTATGCAGGGCAAACAGCCCACTATGATAGCCAAAAAGTCTGATCCGGCTCCTACCGAAAAGCCCCCAGTCAGAAAGTATGATTTTGATAAGGAAGATCAGTTTCCTGTCATTGATGATTATGATGGAATTGCCAGTGCCCTGGTAAAAATAAATGGCAAGCAAGGAGTACTAGCCTCGGCCGGAGATGATATTATCAATTTATCTCGCCTGGGTGGTTTGACTCAGGATCAATTCCGGGAATATAATGATTTGGCTGCAGGGGATAAAATAAAAGCAGGAAGCACTTATTATTTTCAAAAGAAAAGGAATAAAGCTAAAACCCATTATCATATTGTATTACCCGGAGAAACACTCTGGTCCATTTCTCAAAAATATGGCCTGAAATTAAAAAAGCTGAAACAAAAGAACAGGTTTGCTATAGATGAATCTGTAAATCTGAAGCCTGGTCGGGTATTGTGGCTAAGATTTATTCGTCCCAGACATATCGCCGTGGAATACTCAGAAATACCTCCGCACCTTGTACCCAAACAACAAAAGCCAGCAAATATTGAGGCGAAAGAGGAACAAGCACCATCACCCAAAATTGAAAAACCCATTAAAACTACCATTATAAAAGAAAACAAAACGCTTATTGCCAATGCCCATTCTGCTTCTAACCGGAAGGAAGAAACAATGAATCATGAGGCTGAAACAAATCCTGATACCAATATTTATCCTGAAAATGAAGAAATATCGTCTTTTAAACATTCAGATAACAATATCTCAAAACAACAATCAACTTCCCCTGCCCACGCTCCCGAACACGTCAAAGTAGAGGGATCTATGAAAATTGGAGAATCAAAGACTAAAAAGGAAGCAAGTCAGTCCAATTATCATCTGGTAAAGCCAGGAGAAACTTTATACGCCATATCCAAAGCTTATGATGTTAATTTAACGGATTTGATGGTGTGGAATAACCTCAATCTGGAGGATGGCCTGAAAATTGATCAAAAGTTATGGTTAGAAGCGCCTGACCGTCAAATTCAGCCACAGCTAGATGCCAATTCTAATCAAGTTAATAAAAAATCTTACATATATCATAAAGTTGAGGCAGGGGAAACTTTATACAAAGTAGCCCGGCAATATGAGGTTACTATAAAGCAAATCATGGAGTGGAATAATAAAGAAAATTTTGAGTTAAAAGTTGGAGAAACCCTGTTAATTAAAAATTAGTCTGATAATAAATATTTTTAAATGTTTAACTGTCAGATAGTATAACGAAAAGAAGTAATAACAATTCTGACAGCTTCTCTAGCAACCTGACCAAATAAACATCTGGTTTTTGCACTAAATCAACCAAAATCCTAGTAATATATATCATTTATTACTTTGTCAAAAAAATATGTCGGGATTTTTAATATAAATATTTTTATATTTGAATCTTAAATTTGAAACCAGTTAACTAATCCAGTAACTATGCCGACTGAAAAAAATATTGATCTGGTCATGCTTGTAGATGATAATGACACTGATAATTTTATCAGTAAAAGAATTATCGAAATTACAAAATTTGCCGACCAGGTAGAAATCAAGAATTCAGGTAAAAGTGCCCTGGAGTACCTTGAGAGTAATAAAGATTACCCTGAGAAATTGCCCGACATAATATTTCTGGATATTAATATGCCCATCGTGGATGGCTTTGTTTTTCTTTATGAATTTGAAAAATTTTCCGAACAATTAAAACGCAAATGTAAAGTCATCATTTTATCCAGTTCGGATAATAAAAGGGATATTGATAAGATAGTTAACAACGATCACGTGATCAGATTCATCACCAAACCATTAACTGAAGCAGCCCTGAAGGAAATCAAATCTACAATTACCGTTTGAAATCCCTTTTTCAATTAGGCCTCAATAATTTTACTTATCAGGTAGCGTCTACCTTTTTATTCAGCATTACCTTTTCTTGTATATTATTACTGGTTTGGCAGTAGCCAGACATACTAAAATTTATCGGCTGATCAATCTTTACGCTATTCTAAACCAGTACTTTACTAATAGCACCCTATCCTTAATTAAAAAGTAACTATATTATAACAATTTGATCACATGGGAAATTTGTTTAACTCTAACCTGGTTAAACAGATAAACTTACCCACGTAGCAATCCCTACTAAGAGCTATTGTATACATGGCCTAAATATAGAATATTTAGGCTTCAAATTGTACGACTAAATAAACATGAAAGAAGGATCACCAGTAGGTTTGAGGGTTTCACAGTTGTTTGAACAGGTAGATGAAGCTTCTTTATTAATAGATCAGGGGCTTAATATCACTGGATATTTTGGCTATACCAGGGATTTAAACCAGAAGTATTTGCCTGATCTACTAGATGAGTCTCTGAAACAAATGATTTTACCTGAATTATTACATGGTTTAACAGGTGAACCAGGACAAAAAACCATTGAAATTTTATCAGATCAAACCAGCACCAGGTTCGAAATTTCTTTTACACCAATAATGGGAGCTAATCATGAAGTATCCCTGGTATCCTTATCCATTCACAGAAAAAAACAAACAGGTAATTCACCACAAAATATTTATGGACAGTCATTTGAGCATATATTGGCTCAGCTGAGCCTTGACCTGCTGCAACTCGACCATAATAATTATGATGCAGGCCTGAATCTGGCCCTGAAAACTTTGGGACAGGCCACCATGGTAGATCGTAGTTATATTTTCCTACTTTCACCGAATAAGAAATATGCCTGCAATAAGTATGAGTGGCATTCTCCTCTGGTTTCGTCTCAAAAACAACACCTACAAAAGGTTGACCTGCTGGAACTTGAATGGATGATCAACAAATTTGCCACTGAAAATCCTGTGCATATATCATCCGTTGAATCCTTAAATGGATCTTCCATGGCTTTTAAAAAGCATCTGACCAAACAGGAAATTAAATCTCTGGTGGTGGTGCCATTATATCATCATGATGAACTGATTGGTTTTTTAGGGTTAGATGCTGTTCTTAAAAGGAAATGGTGGAGTAAAGAAGAAACAGATTTGCTCCAATTGATGGCAGAACTAATCGTAAACAAGATCCATCAGTTGTCCCTGGAAAATGAAATTAACTTCAATCAAAAAGAATATCAACAACTCTTTGACAATGCCCATGATGCTATTTTGGTTTTTGACCCTAAGGAAGAAAGAATTTTGAACGCCAATATCAGAGCCAGTGAAATATATGGCTATAGCCAGGATGAGCTTTATGGAAAATCATTAATTGAAATGACCAAATCAGTTAATCAGGGTAAAGATTACATACATCAACTGAAAAAGTTAAAGAGAATTCATCTGGAATCCATCCAAATCCATAAGGAAGGCTATGAAATGCTTATGGATATCAATGCTTCCTGGATCAAATATAAAGGAAAGGATGCAGTCCTGTCAATTAACCGGGACAAAACAAAAGATAAACAAGCTGCATTGGACTTGCAGGAAAGTCAAACCCGTTATCGGCTTTTATTTGAAAATATAAATCTGGGCATTTTTGTACTGGAAAGAAAAGGATCTGAAATCTGCTGTAAGGATATGAATCACAACGTGGAGAAGCTATTAGGGATCAAAAAAATCAATGCGCTGACTAAACCGATTTTGGAGCTGATCCCACAGCTTTTGCAGACCGGTATGTATGAAAATATCCAGCAGGTATTTGAAACAGGCAATTCTGTTTCCCTTTCGTCCAGCATAAAAATCAATGGCCGGGAGAGACATATCGCTTCTCATACTTATAAAATTTCCACCAATGAATGTGTGTTCATTTTTAATGATGTCACCCATCGGCAATTAATTGAACGAGCTCTTTTGGAATCTCAAAAGCGGTACAAAACCTTATTTAATAACTCAAGTGATGCGATTTTCATCCATGATCTGGAAGGAAAATTCATGAATATCAACAGAATTGCCACTAAAAGATTGGGGTATACCAGGAAAGAATTAATAAAAATGAAACCATCTGACCTGGATACCTCAGAGTTCAGGAAGATGATCAAAGCAAGATTTCAAAGCCTGAAGGAAAATGGCAAGATTATATTTGAAACAGCTCATGTAAAAAAGGACGGGAAAGTGATCCCGGTTGAAATTAATAGCAGATTAATCAAATACGATAACAAAATAGCGGTATTGAGTACAGCCAGAGATATCACTGAAAGGAAACTTACCGATCAAAAACTCAATTGGGAACTTAATATTAATAAAGCTCTTTCAGATATATCAGGACAAATATTAAAGAAAAACTTCTTACTGGATGAAATTTCAGAGACCATATTAAGCTATGCCCGCCAACTCACCCAAAGTGAACATGGCCTGGTATCAGAAATAGAGCCTGTTACTGGTCAAAACACCTGTAGTTGGGCCACCCACATGATGGAAGCCTGTCGACTTGGAGATATACAAAAATTTGAATTGGCCAATTGCCACAGTGGTGAAAACCAGGGCTTGTGGGATTTTACATTAAACCAGCATCAACCATTCTTCAGCAATGACCCCATGCACCACCCATTTAGCCAGGGAATTCCGTCAGGTCATATTGACATCAAAAACTTTCTAAACATCCCGGCCTTATTGGATAAGCAGTTGCTGGGACAGATTGCCCTGGCCAATTCTGCCAGAGGATACAGCCAGAAAGATGTAGATGCTATCCAAAGACTGGCTCAGCTATATGCATTAGCCATTTATAAAAAAAGATCAGATGAGGAATTGAAGACCAGAAATACAGAATTAAATAATTTTGTCTATAAAGTTTCGCATGACCTGCGGGCTCCATTAGCTTCAATTTTGGGCATTCTCAATATCAGTAAGATCAGTCCAGATGAAGAAAAAGATTATTTGTTTGGATTGGTGGAAAACAGGGTCATAAAACTGGATGGCTTTATCCGAGATATTCTCAGCCATTCAAGAAATTTAAATACACCCGTTAAAATTAATAAGATTGATCTGGATCAGGTTTTAAATAAGGTGTTTTCCGAGCTACATTACCTTAATACCCATGAAAAAATAGCCTATAAATGGCATATTTCCTCCCAGGATTTCTATAGCGATCAAGTAAGAATATATGAAATTTTTCGCAACCTTATATCAAACAGTATTAAATATACCAATCCTTACCAGGATAAAAACCTGATTGACATTTCCATTAAAATCACTCCCCCTAAAGTAGATATTTTGATTATAGACCAGGGGATGGGAATAAAAAAAGAACACCTGCCACATATTTTTGAAATGTTCTATAAAGGTACTGAAAAATCAGAAAGTTCCGGAATTGGGCTTTATATTGTAAAACAGGCGGTTGAGAAGCTTGGCGGAAAAATTTCAGTGGAAAGCCAATATGGCAAAGGATCCAGTTTCTGGCTGCAGCTACCCAATCATAAAAAGTTATTCACGGAATAACTGGGCATAAGCCATGGTTTTACGGATCTCTTCCTGAGCTTCTTCATTTAGTGGAAGTAAAGGTTTCCTAACATTACCAGATTCATAACCCAATATATCTACTGCAAACTTCAGCCCTGCTACCCCATACCTGGTAGTAATCGCCTGATTTACCGGAAAAAGCCTCAGATAGATCTGTTCGGCCTCTTTATAATTACCTTGATTAAAAGCTTCCTGAATCCCTACACATTCATTGGGAACACAATTAGCTAAAGCCATAATGCCTCCCTCGATGCCAAAATGAAGAGCAGGATACCATAAATAAGCTGATCCGGCCAGGATGTTAAATCCGTCAGCAACATGCCTCTTCATGTCGGCCAATTTGGCTATATCGGCAGAACTGTCTTTAATGCCTATAATATTGGGGTGTTTACTCAATACCCCTACCACAGCAGATGAAATATCCACCCGGGTAAATTTAGGCTCGTTGTAAAGAATGATGGGGATATCGGCATGATCAGCCACTTCAGTGAAATAATTAATCAGTACCTGGTCATCCATCTGGTTTTTAAAGTAAAAGGGCGTCAAAAGCAAAGCTGCATCTATTCCGGAACCGGCTGCCTTATTGGTCAGTTTAATGCTTGCTTTGGTTGATTCCATTCCGGTACTGGCCAGGATCAGTTTGTTGCGATCCGCCACCTCCATGGTTAATTCAATCAGTTTGATTTTTTCTTTCTCCTCCAGGTATGCCGCTTCGCCACTGGAACCCAACACCAGATAGCCGCTTAAAGGATCCTCATTCCATTTTTCCAGATTTCGGGCAAATTTTCCATAATCCACTTCCTGGTTTTCCTTAAAAGGAGTAATTATAGAAGGAAAAACACCATTTAATTTCCGAATAACCATAACCACCTGATTTAAATTACACTTATAAGTTCCGTAATTTTGAAGAAAGAAACAAACCGGATAAAGAGGAGAAAACCTGGTCAGTTCAAAAAGTCTTATTTATCCCGCTGAATGGTATATTGCACCATTTGCAACAGAGAGGTTTTATAATCAGAGGTAGGGAATGTGCATAAAATATCCAATGCATCTTTATAAAACCGGTCCATTATTTCCTTTGCATACTCAATACCGCCTGATTGCCTAACAAAGTCTATCACCTTTTCTACTTTACTGGTTTTTTCACTTTCATTTTTTATGATATAAATGATTTTTCTTTTTTCCAACCAGGAGGCTCTTTGTAAAGCGTAAATCAAGGGCAAAGTCATTTTCTTTTCTCGGATGTCAATGCCCACCGGTTTGCCTATTTCTTCATGTCCATAGTCAAACAAATCATCCTTGATTTGAAAAGCCATGCCCACTTTTTCACCAAACTGCCTCATTTTTTGAACTACTTCAGGCTCTGCCCCGGCAGAGCTGGATCCCACTGCACAGCAGGAAGCTATCAAGGAAGCAGTTTTTTGCCTGATAATGTCATAATACACTTCCTCCGTAATATCCAGGTTTCTGGCCTTTTCCATTTGCAACAACTCTCCCTCACTCATTTCCCGCACTGCTTCAGAAACGATCTTTAACAAATGAAAGTCCTGGTTTTCCACCGAAAGAAGAAGTCCACGCGATAATAAATAATCGCCTACCAAAACGGCAATTTTATTTTTCCACAAGGCATTGATAGAGAAAAAACCTCGTCTGTAGCTGGCATCATCCACCACATCATCATGCACCAGGGTAGCTGTATGCAACAACTCAATTAAGGCCGCTCCCCGGTAAGTTTCTTCCCCAATACTCCCTGTAACCCCTGCTGAAAGAAAAACAAACATGGGCCGCATCTGCTTTCCCTTGCGCTTCACGATATAATTCATGATCTTGTCCAGCAGTAAGATCTTACTTTTCATGGAAGACCTGAATTTTCTTTCAAATTCAACCATTTCAGTGGCTATAGGCGCTTGTATGTCTTTTAGCTTGAGCGTCATTACATTACAATATTAAAGCCTTATTTTTCAATTTTAAAAGTTTTAAGATTAATTCGGTAAAACTTCAACAATTTTATAAATTTTTGATGGCAATAGGTCATTTTGCTTTAATTATTTTACCTTTTCAACACAATCTGTTTAGCTAACAGGTTATGTTTTTAAAGTATTTTTCACAGTTAATCAAAAACATTTTAATGACAAACACCACAGCGCTGGTTTTGTTGAATAAACAAATTTCTGATTATGGGATATAAAATAGATATTAAAGATCAAACTACCGGAGCCGGCCTTAAAAGGATTGCTCATGAGCAACTTGGAAAAGCATTATACAAATTAAATCACCTGGATCATAATCACCAGGAAGTGGTCCATGATACAAGAAAAAGGTTTAAAAAACTCAGGGCTTTACTCAGGATGGTAAAAGAACAAGCAGGAAAAAAATATAGAAAACAAAATGGTTTTTACAGGAATCTATCCCGGAAACTCTCGGCGGTCCGGGATACCGTCTCCACCCTGAAAATTGCCCAAAAGACCTATGATAAGTTTCCTGATCTGCTTTCTGAAACTGATTTCCTGCCTGTAAAAGGCCAGTTGGAAGAAAGAAAACAGGATTTGGAATCCAAGCACCTGAAAGAACAGGACGTACTGACACAGGTCAGAAGTAACCTAATTGACGGGATTGAAATGACCGAAAAGTTACCGGTTGAAAAACTGCATTTGGATGATTTGGGTAAAAATTTAAATAAAGTCTATCAAAGAGGCTATAAATCTTTTAGAACAGCTTATAAAGAACCTTCAGATGAAAATTTTCATGAATTTCGAAAAAGGGTAAAATACCTCTGGTATCATACCCGGATCTATGGCCCGATTTGGAAGAAATACTACAAAGGAGTTGCTGCCGAACTAAAACAGCTGTCTGACTACCTGGGAGATGATCATGACCTTTCTGTATTGAAGGAAATCCTGGAAAATAATTTGGAAACCAACCCGGAGCAAATGAAACACTGGCTTACAGCCATTGAAGCTTTTCAAAAAGAATTGCGTTTAAAAGCGCTTACTCTAAGCGCACGGATTTATTATAGAAAACCTAAAAAGCACCTGAAAAAAATCATTCATGACTGGAGACAGTGGAAGAAAGAAAAACATCCAGAGGTAAAAAAAGATGAATTGGTGCATTAAAAAAAGGGGATCCGGCCTTGCCACCGGAAACCCATTGAACAGTATAACCAGGTAGAATTTACCACCAATTATCATTTGATCACCATCATTTTTTTCACTTGTTTAAATGTGTAGCTGCCATTTACTTGTTGGCTGGTTAATCCATAGTAATATATACCTGCCTCAAGATCTCCGGCCTGAATCATTATTTCATGCATACCCGGCATCTGCTGTTCATTTACCAGTATTTTTCTTTGACCGGTCATATTATACACAGTCAATTGCACATGTGCTGCCACCGGAAGATAGTAACTGATCACACTGCTATTTTGAAATGGATTGGGATAATTCTGATTTAAATTAAATTGTCCGTTCAGGTCTTTTTCCAGGCTGGTGGTGACACCGGCACCTGTAGGCAGTTCATTATCCACCGGGACAGGGCGGCTTTCCGGTACGCTGGTAAACCAGGAAAATGGCTGGGCCGGAACCCCTATCACTTCATCAAATTTCACCTGATTGGCCATTTGGATCAAGGTATCCTGATCCGGATCATATAACTTGAAGGTAAAGGTTTCATCCGACTGATTGGCATAAGCGGTAATGAAATACATCCATTTGTTTAAAACAAACACCGGTTGGGCTGTTCCCCTGATTTCATCCCCAACAAATGCACCCAATACGGCATTAGGATTGGTTACCTGAATGCCACTTACATTTACCAGTCCGGTCATATTCATGGTGTGTTCATAATCAGCTACATTTACCACCCAGTCATCAATTTCTACCAATTGATTTCTTCGGGCATTAATGTACTTAAATTTAGCACCATTTCCGGCTTTCAACATATAGCCCTGACCGGGATTCATTTCTTCCAGACTGCCGTTCCAGTCTGATCCGCTGTACTCAGCAAAATGGGAAATACTTTTGATGATATCATTTTTACGGGCTTCATAGGCACCAAGCGCTTCAGCAACAACCTGGGTTTCTTGAGGCAGATAACCCAGCCAGTTCCAGCCTTTTTTCAGATCCAGTTCTAAACCGGCCACATCTACAAGCTCTCCTATGGTAGTGATTTTTTGCTCGGCACTATGGGTGGTTTTTAATTTGTACATTTTGCCTGCTTCAAAATTAGTCAGTGTACCTACCCATCCGTGGCCAGGGGTATAGTGGCTGAACTGATTTTCGCTTTCGATCAGCATCCCTTCCTGTGGCACCAGTCCCGATAACACTTCATTAATTGATTTTCCTGCCAGGTCCAGGTTAAAAGATATCCAGTTCCAGCCGGTTTCTACAGAAATCTGCTGGACATGTACATCCGCAATGGTGAGACTATCAAAAGATGAGGCACTGCCCCTGGCCTGATCCGCCTGAAAAATATACCTTTCGTTCAGGCTTTTTTCCAAACATGCTGAAGCATCCCAAAGCCTGAATTCTACAGAATCTCCATCAGTATGTCCATAAATGGTGATAAAAGCAACATATTCATCCTGGGGAACTACTTTTTGAAGCGAGGCCATTCCACGTAATTCATTTCCTACAAAAGCAGCCAACAGATCATTTTCCTCACCAAAAGCCACCTCATTAGCATATATTCCCGCCACTAATGTCATCTGGTGGTTAAAGTTTGATGGCTCTACCTGCCAGTCAGGTGCCGGGCATAATATGGTGACCTGAAAGATCAGAGCGGCTGAGCCGGTACTGGTATCAGCATAAATTGTATCCGTATAAACACCCTGCTCCATATTTGAATCAATGTAAAAGTTCAGCAACTGATCTCCTTCAGCAGAAAGTTCACCTGTAGTTTCATCCATTTTAAGCCATTCAGGCAAACTAATGATCTGAAAAGAATAATTGATCTGCGACAGGTTACGCAACCTTACCGAAAACTTTTGATCCGATTCCCCCAGCAAAACCTCTTGGGAAACATGGGTTCTGTTCCAGACCACCGGGTTCAGACTTACTTTCATATTCCAATTGATGGGATCAGTTACAAAATTTCCCTGCAGGTCCTCTACATTAACCAGGCTCACCTGAAGTGGTTGGTTTTCAATTTCTGCCAGATTTACGCCAGGCAGGATCTTGATTTCATTTTCCAGACAGGTGATTTCTGAAGGAATGATTTCACCTGTTAAGGTATTTTTGAGAATTACTGTTTCCTGGTTTACCGAATTACAATTTACACTTTCAGTTAAAATAACAGAAATAGCCTCATTCATGCCTAAAACGCCATCAGCGGGTTCAGGTGTTCCGAAGGCAACCGGTGCCTGCCGGTCAATAAAACCATTCACTATATCCGAATAATTGGTTCCACCGGGGCAAAGCACTTTGGCCCGGATATCATAAGCGCCATCAGGCACATTATTATTGGTTACTTTCCAGTAAACAATGGCATAATCATCTTCAAGCAAAGAAGCAGGTACTACAAAAGCATCCTTCCATTGGTTACGGCCGGCTGGCGAATACTGCAAGATGATATCTGAAAGCAATTCAGTATCATATTCTTCCAGAATGATCTTCAGCGAATCATTGCTTCCCCTGTTTACCACCCAACCTGCCTCAGGCCGGAACAACTTCACCTGGCTACAGGGGCTTTCGTATCGCACCGAAAAAGCCACTTCATCTCCAATATTATTGTCGCACTGAGAATACAAACCAACCCGAAGATTTTCATAACTGTAAGCATTGGGGCCCCGGCTCACAGTAAGGGTGGCATCCACCGACTGTCCCTGGTCGATGGTATAGGGATCTACATCTTTCAGGGAAATTCCATTTACCAGCAAAACTGCACCATCAGGATTAGATTCCGGGGCTGTGCCCAATAGATATTTGCGGGCACCTCCACTTTCTGCCGTATTGGCCAGGGTCATTTTAAAACTGGCTGCTTGGTCAGCATCAATACCGGCTATCAGATTTTTGTCTAAAGTGATCCGTACGCCTTCCCGGGCATTGGTTCCTGGTTCTACCGGGCAGCGGGTACTACCTGCTATCAGGTCAAAAACCGGCGTACCGTATACCGGGTCTCTTTTTACAAAAAATGAAAAGGAATCTCCCAGATCATCATCGTTGATAAAAAACCCGGTGGTATTGGTAGTGGTTCTGCTGGTAGTATTGGATGAGCCAATATTCATGGCTGTTTTTATCTGAACACCGGCAGAAAAACCCGAACCAGCTATGTCCAACCCCATTTCAATGGCTAATTCTGCATCCATATATGTATTGAATTCTATAGACTCTGTGCTGGAACTGGTGGCAGAGGTTTGGTGCTGGAAAGGCACATTGTTGCTGAATGATAAGGCATCCGTAAAGTCAGGGTGCGGCAATGCCTCAGCCTTCAATTTCCGGTTCATTTCCAGTGTTTGCTGCCATACATCTACCTGGTCCAGGTATTTTTGCTTTTGGGTACGGTCTGTTTCTATGGCACTCAGATTGAGCAAATCAGGAATTACCACATTCTGAATATGTTCTTCCGTGTAAAAATACTGGGTTGCCAGACCCTTATTTGCATACATGACGGTTTGATATAAGTCTACTTCACAGTTCTCATTAACTTCCAGCACGTCAGTAAGGGCATAAACGATATTCAAGGCAGCACCTACAAATACATCTCCCGAAGCTCCGATGATGTTTTCGTTATCGGAAGTGCTGAAATTATTGTTGGTAGTCAGGCAGTATTCTGTTTCTGTGGTACTGATATTGGTACGGGATATGGTGGTAGTACCACCTACAGTAGCATAAATTTCGGTTTCAGTACTAAATCCCAGACCAGTTTCAAAAGATGTACCTACCTTTACTTGTCTGAAAAGTCCCAATTCAGATGATTCTTCCACAGCATAGCTAACATTTACACAATTGGAGGTTTCTTTTTCCATATAACTATAGCTGGCATCACCGGGAGGATCTCGCAGGATCATTAAAGGTATTTCCGGAGATACTGTGGTAAAGGTCTTACTACGGGGTTTGCTGCCAGTCACTACTACCCATTGCACCCAGGATTGAGTTCCTGCCGGTGTGGTAGCGAGCACTTCAATTTTCTTTTGATAAGGATTGGTAAACCCGCCAATCAGGTTCGGCAGACCCGCCTTTAATGTATACATCACCGTTCCTGAAGAGTCCAATGCCACTTCTAAGGGACTGGCCATATCTCCAATCACATCTATGATCTCGATGGTCCCCTGATCGGCCGGACAAATCACGCCGTCATAGTCTTCAATTACTTCCAGTTTCAGATTATAGGATCTTCCTTGTTCCATTACCTGTAATGAGCAGCTTTCTGTTTCCGGAAATCCGGATATCCTTAGTTCAGGATGGGCCCGGTAAATAAAATTCAACACCGTATCCTGTTCTGCCAGTGTGGTAGATTGCAAAATCGGGAAGTAACCAATTTTACCTTCCAGGATCAGTTCTGAGTTTTCATTTCCAGTTAGTTCGTTTACAAAAACATCCACCATCGGGAAAGCTGGCAGCTGAATTTCATAGCGTCCATCCTGGGTTTGAATGGTGGTTTGGTAACACACATCCGTCTGAACGCCTAAATTTGCTTTGATGTTCAGGGTGGCTTCTCCAATTGGTAAGTCGCAACTGCCTCCTGCCACTTTCCCACTTAAGGTAAATGTGGTAGGATCTTCAATCAAGATATCTTCGATGGGACCGGTAACGGATAACTTGCGGGGTATATTTTTAAATGTATGGTTCTTATACTGCACCACCAGGTCATGCTCTCCGAAGGGAATTCCACCTAATGTGAAATATCCGTTGGCGTCCGTTTTGACTGTACCCGGAATGCCATTTACGTTCACCTCTACACCTGAGAGCGGACAATTGGTTCCTTCAAAAAGCACCTGACCTGTAACATAGGTAACGGATTTATCTCTGAAATTTACTGAAGCCGTGGGGTTATCGGCATTTAATTCCACTATTTCAGACAAAGGTGCTACATCCCGTCCTTCAGTTATTAAAGGCTTTACTTCAAAACTACTGCCATTCCCATAGGGAATGTTTTTGAGGGCATAATTTCCATCTTTGTCAGAAAATGCAATCTGGTTCATTGCTGGTCCTGCTATTGCCCAGCTTAAATTTCCAAAAAAAGCCAGATTTTGATTCTTTTTGGTATTATCATATGCTCCGCGAGGATTCCCGCTTAATCCGCCATCCAGACTCCACCAGTATACCAGTCCATCCTGGGTTTCCTGCAGTTTACGGGAAGCAAATGACAGGACATCATTGGCTGTAAAAGCCTTATTCCAAATCCGAACCTCATCTATTTGTCCGGCTAAAGGCTGACTGTTGACAAATTCTCCGCCTACTGCATCCTGATCTTGCCCAAATACAATATAACCTGCAGCCGGAATGGAATATCCGGTTCCTATACCAGTCTTCCTAAAAACTTGTTTACCATCCAGCCAAATGGTTATTGTACCGGTAGCAGAGGCCCAACTGACCATGAGTTGATGCCACAAATTATCATTTATTTGAATATTGGTGGGATTGGTACGGGCCTGTGCTCCATTGGAACCCGTCAATAAAACCTCAAGATTATTGGGGTCTGCAATGAGAAAAGTATTATCTCCTTTATCAGTGGCATAGGAAAAAATACCTGATTGGCTGGTATCATGGGTTTTGATCCAAAAATCCACCGTGATCTCCTGCTGAGGGAAATCATCCACTTTGATACAGGCATAATCTTGAATGGTGCCGCCTAATACTAAAGCACTGTTTTTAGGCACAGTAGTAATTGGCAAATTGGAAATACCAACGGTTTCGGAGTTTCCGGCAAAGACTTTTCCGTTGATGGCTCCATTGTTTTTTGATTTACCTATTACCAGCTGCTTTTCAGAAGTGGCAAATAAATTCTTACTTTGTACACTATATGAATGGGTAGTTCCTGGTTTTAAACCATCATCAGTATAGGAAGTGGCAAAAGGGGCATCCAGCAAATCTTGTTCATCATTCCTGTAAATCAGGTAATTATCCACCTTAAATGGCGTTTTTGAGTTAGCAGGATTTGTTTGCCAGTTGATATCAATCGAGGTTTCTGAAGTTTCAGCCGAGGCTTTTACATTTACCGGAGAAGGGGGTTGCAGGTCATAATAATATACCGCTCCTTTATCAATAATACTAGCGCCTACCAATACTTTGGTGTTAAAAAACCCTATTGAATAGCCAAAAAAAGCAGAACTAACCGCTGAAGGATTGTTTAATTTGACATCTTCATTTTGCTCACTAACTCCGGAGTCCTTTATCTTATAAAAAAAGACTGTTCCACCATTCGAACTTTCCATGTTAGCACTTACTACCACAGTGCCGTTTTCTACTGCAATATCATGGCCATAATTCGTGTCGTTGAGATTAGTACTTGGCTTTAGAACCTTTTTTTGGACAAACACCCCATTTTCTCTTTTATAATAATAGGCAAAGGATTTGTTGTTACTATTGAAAGGTGGAGCTGAAACCGCCAATTCAGATCCATCAGAAGATAAGGCGATGGCATAACCAAACCAATTGGTATAGGATCCTTCAATCCGCTGCAAATGATTAAAAGTATTACCACTACTTTGGTAAATCTCTACATAGTTTTTCTCTTTGGCCAGTGTTTCAGTAATATTAACAGCTATCAGCGAGCCACTAATATCTACTCTTTCTCCAAAATTGGTAATATCATTATTAAAGCCATCTTTGGAAGTAAGGGTTTGATCATGATAAAAAAAATCACCATCAGCTTTATACACTTCTACTACACCATCCGCGTCGGATGTTCTTGGATCTCCCACAACAATAGTTTTATTATCCATGGCTACATCTGTGGCAAATTTTGACTTAACCCTTCTGGTCCAAAAAGATTGAATAGGATCCCATTGGGTACCAGTCCGTTTGTATATAAATATATGAGGTGTTACTGTACCAGTACTATTCCCTTTCAGAGTGTAACGATCCGGCGCTGCTACAACAATAAAATCTCCGTCTATGGCTACACGCTTACCAAATCCTTCAGGACCAGCATTCAGAACTTCATCAGTATCCCCCTCAATAGCCAGATCCTGACCAACTGTAAATTTGGGACGTCGTACAAATCCCTGATTGATGGGCACTTTAAGCACATCCTGTACATGCCATTTTTTATCGTCATGGTCAAACTTTAAAACAAAGGCTTTACTTCTGTTTTGAAAAGTGCTTGAATTGGGGTCTTCTGGTGCTGGTGCCCCAACCACAGCATAGTCACCATCCACATCCATGGCAAACCCCAGGTTTTGTAATGCCCCTATATCAGTTCCTAAAATTTGATTTTCTTGTCCATTGACTGTAAAGCCAGACAACAGCCAAATAGCGATTATGATCGTCCGGAAAATTTTTAAATTTGTCTCCATAGTAATTGGTGGTTTGATGTTTTCATATTGCATGTCACAAATCAAAACAAACTTTTCTAATGGCCCTTTAGCCATTGTTCCAGATGCTTTAGCTATTGTTCCAGGTCACAAAAAACATCCTTTTGAAGGTGCAGAATGCATTTTTTTTAAACATGAGAAACTGATAATTCCTGTAGTATATACCGGTAAGCAAAATTGGGAATGAAGAAAATATCAGGCAATAAAATGGAGGAGCAGTCGGAAGAATCAGCGCTACACTGAATTTTTCTTTTGCAATTCACTGGGTGCATAATGTAGTTCTTCCTGAAAGCACTGGCTAAAATAGGATGGACTACTGAATCCGGTCATATAGCTTACTTCAGAAATATTATACTGCTGACTTTTGAGCAATTCTACGGCTTTTTGAAGTTTGTGGAGGCGAATGAAGCGACTGGTTGAAAGATCAGTCAGAGCCTTGAGCTTCCGGTGCAACTGGGTACGGCTGATGCCCACTTCCTGGCACAAGGTATCGATTCCGAAATCTTCCTGATCAAGATGCTCATCCAGCACCTGTCGTAATTTATTAATAAAAGGATCCTCCTCTGACGGTGGGTTGTCAGGAGCTAAAATGGTGGAGCCACTTACCTGCAGGCTGTATTTTTGTTGCAGTTTCCGGCGGTTCTTTATCAGGTTTTTCATCCTGATTAGTAGCTCTTTACGGTGGAAGGGTTTGGCCAGATAGTCGTCCGCCCCTTGTTCCAATCCTTCTAGTTTGTGGTCCATTGAGGATTTGGCCGTCAGCATGATCAGGGGGATATGATTGGTCAGTTCATTCTTTTTTAAAGCCTGACAAAACTGATAGCCATCCATTTCCGGCATCATTACATCACTGATGACCAGGTCCGGAATATTTAAGCTGGCAATTTCCAGCCCTTCTTTCCCATTTCGTGCTTCTACAACTTTATAATCTCCGATCAGGCAGTCTTTGAGATAAGCCCGCACATCCGGATTATCTTCCACGATTAAAATTTCCGGTTGTTGATCATTCAGCATTACTTCCGGTAGCTTATCGATCACTGTGGCAGGCTGCACCTGACGGGAAGATTCGGTTGCCTCTCCTGACTTAATGAATGATGGATGATCATCCGGGACCAGGGGTAACCTGACGGTAAAAACCGACCCTTTGCCTTTTGTACTACTGACACTAATTTCACCCTGGTGCAACTCAACCAGTTCTTTGGTCAGAGCTAAGCCTATACCGGTGCCACCCTCAGCCTGTTGATTTTCGTTGATCTGAAAAAAGCGGTTGAAAAGCTGTCCGATGTTTTCCGGTGCAATGCCAATTCCCGAATCTTTTACTTTTATTTCGATCAAAGGAGGCCCACCTGCAGCATCATTGATTTTATTGACTTCCACCTCCACTGATCCACCTATGGGCGTAAATTTAAAAGCATTGGAAAGGAGATTGAAAAAGATCTTGTCACTACGATCCGGATCCAGGCCCATGACCAGGTTTTCTGATTCAGTGTGAAATGCCAGTTTAATATCCTTTTCCAAAGCCAAAGATTCAAAAGAATAAGTAATCCCCCTGATAAAGGCCACGGCATCCATATTTTGCAGAGAAAGCCTTAGTTTGCCATCTTCCAGTTTACTCAGATCCAGCAATTGATTGATCAGGTTCAGCAGTTTATGGGCAGAGCGTCTGATTAGGGGTATATTTTTTCCTACGGTGACCGGATCAGGATCTTCCTCAATTTGCTCAGCCGGCCCCAGGATCAGCGTAAGCGGGGTACGGAACTCATGGGCAATATTGGAAAAAAACTGGCTTTTCATCTGGTCTAATTCAGCCAGTCTTTCTGCCTCCAGTCTTTCCAGCTTCAGTTGCTCCGCCAGCAGTTTTCTTTTATTTTCCTGCTTTGTTTTAAAACTCCTGTATCCAAATCCTCCTAATACCAGTAGACTGGCAAATGCGCCAAACAGCGTATTTTGCAACAAGGTTTTTCTCCGGAGTTCGCTGGATTGCAAGGCTTTGTCCTTATTCAGTAAGGCGATTTCCTGTTCTTTCTTCTCTGTCTCATATTTGGTGTGGATTTCGTTGACCTTTTCCTTGTTTTCCAGGTTGAAAACACTGTCCTTGTATGCTGTGTACTTTTCATAATGTGCCAGGGCCAAAGCCAGGTTGTTTTTTTTCTTTTCAATTTTGGACGCAATCAGATATGCCTGATATAAATCCTGGTTCAATTTTAGCTGGGTGGCCAGTTCCAAGGCTTGATTGGCATATTTAGCCGCTTCCTGTATCTGTTCGATAGCATAGTTTGCTTCAGCTATACTGATAAAGTTAGTTACCAGGACTTTTTTATTATCTATTCGATAACTTAATTCTATGGATTTGTGTAGATTGGAAATAGCTTCTTCATAATTTTGGTCCTGCAAATAAGCCGCTCCAATATTATGATAAACAAATGCCTGCCCGACCACCATGTCCTGTTCCTGAAAAATTTTTAATGCCTGATGGTAAGATTCATAAGCCAGGTCCATCTTAAAATTCTTCTTGTACAAGATACCTAAATTAGTCAGGGAGATTGCCTGGCTGACCGGATTTCCCAATTCTCCTTCCATATTAATGGCAGCCTGATGATATTCATAAGCCTTTTCCATGTTTCCCTCTTCAGTAAAACTGATGGCGATACTATTATAAATTTGGGAAATCGTCTTTTTGTCATTTCCTTTTTGAGCGATTTTCAGGGCCTCGAAATAATACTCAAGAGCACGGGCATTGTTATAAATGTCATAATAAGTGATGCCAGTATTAAAAAGAACGAAGGACAGCCGGGTTGAATCTGATAAATCAATGTACAAGTCTTTGGCTTTTTCAAAGAGATATAAAGCGGAATCAAATTGTTGGATGCTTCTTTTAAGCATGGCATGATTCTGATAAGTTACACCTAATTTTTCCGGTTTTCCCAACTTGATATATAGCTCAGTGGCATGATGAAAATGGGCATCCGCCCTTACCTCATCAAATACGGTATTTGAATAAGCCAGCCCCAAATAATACCGGGCATCCGCTTCCTGCTCAGTAAACTGGTGTTGAATGGCTAAATTCAATGCTTGTTGGGCATAGGCCAATCCGGTTGAATCACGAACTATCACATAATTTTCAGCGATTTTATTCAACAGAATTGCTTTATCTTTATCCGTATTTGCTTTTTGAAGTAGCTGCTGCAGGCTGTCATTTTCACCTGGCTCTGCATATACATCTGCCCAAAGACTACAGCTTATCAGCAATAAACAAAAACAGTATTTCCACAACATATTTGCCGGTTTGGATATAATATAAAACCATCATTCAAATTTAAATAAATTTATAACTATTTATGTGAAATATCTTAAATTAAAACCGGATTAAATACAATTACAATGAAGTTAGATTTTTATATTTTGGCAACTTTTTATGTTCATACCCTATTCAGATTCCGGTCATTTTTTGATTTTCTCGCATATTTTTTTGCTGTAGCATACGCTACACCGGATGAACCGTCGGTAATCAGGATAATCTATTCATTGGCTCTGCATTTTCCATGCTTATATGTTTAACCCTCTCTTCATAATTTGATTGATCAGCCAAAATAGAAATCCCCCATTCTATCAAATTTTTTTTTAATTTTGCCCTCTTTAAATTTAAAGGCTGCAAATCAAAAAATTATGGCATTAGCTACAAAATATAATCCTATTGAAGTTGAAGACAAATGGTATCAGTTCTGGATGGATCGGAATTATTTCCATTCCGAACCTGATCCGTCCAAAGAACCTTACACCATTGTAATCCCACCTCCTAATGTTACTGGTGTACTTCATATGGGACATATGCTCAATAATACCATCCAGGACGTACTGATCAGAAAAAAGAGAATGGAGGGATATGCGGCCTGCTGGGTACCAGGTACAGACCATGCTTCCATTGCCACAGAAGCGAAGGTTGTGGCTATGTTAAAAGATAAAGGTATTGATAAAAATAAAATAAGCCGGGAGGATTTTTTAAAATACGCCTGGGAGTGGAAAGAAAAATATGGCGGAATTATCCTGGAGCAACTCAAGAAACTTGGTGCCTCCTGTGACTGGCAGCGCACCAGGTTTACCATGGAAGAAGTTCTTTCAGAAGCAGTTACTGATGTGTTTGTGGACCTATACCAAAAAGGCTACATCTACCGGGGGGTAAGAATGGTCAATTGGGATCCACAGGGCAAAACAGCTTTGTCTGATGACGAAGTGATTTATAAAGAACTTCAATCTAAACTATATTATGTAGACTATCGCCTGGAAGGAGTGGAAGGAGTGTTAACCATTGCTACTACTCGCCCTGAAACCATCCTGGGTGATACTGCCATCTGTATTAATCCTAATGATGAACGTTATAAGCATCTGAAAGGAAAAAGGGCTTTGGTGCCCCTGATCAATCGCTCAATTCCTATCATTGAAGATGAATATGTCAGTATGGAGTTTGGTACAGGATGTTTAAAAATCACCCCGGCTCATGACCCCAACGACTATGAGATAGGGATTAAACACAACCTGCCTTCCATTGACACCATCAATGATGATGGTACTATGAATGAAAAAGCCGGTTTATATATCGGTGAAGACAGATTTGTAGCCCGGAAAAAGATCATCCGGGATATTGAAGCAGCCGGTCAGATGCAAAAAGCAGAAGATTATACCCACAGCGTAGGCTTCTCCGAAAGAACTGATGCTGTCATTGAACCTAAACTTAGTATGCAGTGGTTCCTGAAAATGGATACCATTACCAGGCCAGCTCTGGAAAATGTAATGAATAACACCATACAGTTTCATCCACCTAAATTCAAAAATATGTACCGGGTGTGGATGGAAAATGTCCGGGACTGGTGTATTTCCCGCCAATTATGGTGGGGCCATAGAATACCTGCCTATTACCTGCCTAATGGAGAATTCGTAGTCGCTAAAAATGTCGAAGATGCGGCAGAAAAGGCCAGAAAAAGATATCCGGAGGAAAATTTCACCCCCGACCAACTCCGGCAGGACGAAGATGTTCTGGATACCTGGTTTTCTTCCTGGTTGTGGCCGATAACTGTATTTGACGGCATAAAAGACCCTGACAATGACGATATTAAATATTATTATCCTACCAATGACCTGGTAACAGCCCCTGAAATTATTTTCTTCTGGGTGGCACGTATGATCATTTCCGGTTATGAATACCGAGGAGATAAACCTTTTAAAAATGTATATTTCACTGGTATTGTACGGGATAAAGTTGGCCGAAAGATGTCCAAATCTTTGGGAAATTCTCCTGAGCCACTGGAACTTATTCGAAATTATGGAGCAGATGGCGTTCGGACTGGCATGTTATTCAGTTCTCCGGCCGGCAATGACCTGCTGTTTGATATCAAGCTTTGTGAACAAGGTCGAAATTTTGCCAACAAGATCTGGAATGCCCTACGATTGGTAAAGGGATGGGAAACAGATACTGATCTCTCTGGTCAGGATGATCTTCCTGCTATCAACTGGATTGAGAATCGTTTCAATCAAGCATTGACTGAATTAGAAGATCAATTTAACAAATATAGGATTTCAGATGCCCTGATGATCGTTTACAAGCTGATTTGGGATGATTTCTGTTCCTGGTATCTGGAAATGATAAAACCAGCTTATCAGCAACCGATTGCATCCGCTACCCTGGAAGCAACAATAAATATATTTGAAAAACTTATGAAGATCCTCCATCCGTTTATGCCATTCATCACGGAAGAGGTATATCACCTGCTAAAAGAAAGGAAAGCCGATGATAATATTATCATTTCCAGTTGGCCTAAAGCGGAAAATGTGGACCAGGAATTGATCAGACAGGCAGAGACTGCTTTCCAGGTGATTCAAAATGTGAGGAATATTCGTAATGAAAAGCAAATCTCACCTAAAGAACCATTGGAACTGCAGATCAAATCTAACAATCAGGTTATCTTCAGTAAGTTTATGTTTGTAATAAAAAAACTGGCTAACCTGGAAGAGGTCCAATTTGTAGGAGAAAAAACTGAAGGTGCCAGTGGATTTATTATCGGTACAAATGAATTTTTTATTCCTGTTCAGGGTAAGATCAACCAGGAAGAGGAATTGAAAAAATTAAATACTGAACTGGAATATCAATTGGGCTTTCTTAAAAAAACGGAAGCCAAACTTAATAATAGAAAATTTGTAGATAATGCTCCGGCCCAGGTAGTGGCCATGGAACAAAAGAAAAAATCTGATGCTGAAATCAAGATAAAATCGTTGGAAGACTCTATTAAAAATTTACAGGGAAACTAAAAAGCATTATTGTTGCGCTTCTTCAGGATGCCATAAGGAATAAAAATCCCATTGGACCAGTTTTTTTCTGAGCTGAACTTCCTGATCCATAAAATTCACATTGATGGTGTCTCTGGTATTCATCCTGTAAACCTGACAACTGGAATCTAACGGTTCTCCCTTGGGTGAGAAATACATTTTCTTTTCTACAGTGATTGGTTTTTCAGCATAAAAAGTATTCATACGCCAAAAAATATAATAAAGCAGTTTATCCTGATCATAGTAGTAATCAGCCAGTATAAACCAGTCACCGGAAAATGAATAATTCTCTTTCTGGACAAAAAAGCCTCTCTCTTCTGAAGGAATGATGGATATCATTTCTGATAACATTACGGTGTCTTCATTTACCGGATAAGTTACCAACTGTTGGTGCTCATAATTTGCCCCCCAGGCATAATTATAAAATTTAGTACATTGAGGTAATTTTTGATCAATGACGGATTTCCAATACTGAACCTCCTGCTCTATTTGATTCAGCATCACATCTTTTGTTTGCCCGTATGTTTCAAATCCAATTAATAAAACAAAAACAATAATTAACACTTTCATTTTTCTTCCTCACAATTATCTCCGAACGATCTGGAAATTAATTTTTCCATGTTTTAATTGGCTGATCTCCTGTTTTTTAAATATTTTTTAAGCTGATTTAAAAACTCCTGAACTTCAAATGTATCATTTAATTTATAGGAAGCAAAGGTTTCTTCCTCATGATCCCCCACCAGAATCCCCATACCGTCAATATCCTTTAATGAACTAAAAGCATCTTCATCGGTCAGATCATCTCCAATATACACTTTCAAAACTTCCGGCTGGTTTAAATTTAACTTGTCCAGTAACCACAATACGGCTTTCCCTTTATGCCAGTCAATATTTGGCTTAAATTCAATGATTTTCTTTCCACCTGCTTTTTTGAAAGAGTCATACTTATTAAAAACCTGATCAACAGTTTGCTTAAACTCATCAACCTGATTATCAGCAACATGCCTGTAGTGAATGGCTAAGGCAAATAATTTCCTTTCCACTTTGGCTCCCGGAATTGAAGCTAATTTTTCTTTAAGCTCATGTTCCGCCTGATCAAAATCAGGCAAACAATTTTTACCTCCCTGGTGCTGCATGTGCATATCAGGTCCGGATGTATCAAATCCATGACTTCCTGAATAAATGAGTTCCTCCAGCCCCACCAAGTTAATTACGTCATTACGATCACGACCGGATACCACTGCCAGGGTACATAAATCTGCCAGTTCTTTCAAAGCATATTTTGTTTCAGAAGGAATATGAGCATCCTCCGGATTATCAACAATAGGCGTGAGTGTACCATCATAATCCAAAAAAAGGGCAAGGTGCTGTCCATTTAATTGTTGAAAAAACTGCTCCAGGTGATCATTGAGCCAGGGAAGATCATTAAAATTCATAATTTAATACTTTTTTCATTCCAATCGATTTGAGATCTTGTAAGTCATCCACTACCACATCTGCTCCATGCTCTATCAAGGCACGTTTATTCCCATTTCGGGTTACTCCTACCACCAATCCAAAATCACCGGTTTTACCAGCTTTTACTCCAGATAGTGAATTTTCTATGACAATAACTTCAGACGGTGTCAGGCCCATCTTTTGGGCAGCAAATAAATAAGCCTCATAACTGGGTTTAGCAGCCAGTTGTTTATTTTTCATAGCAAAGCCATCTACAACTACATCAAATGTAAAATCAAGGCCGGTATGTTTTAAGATGGCCTTCCCATTCTTGCTGGAAGAAATAACTGCAATGGAAAACCCACGTTCTTTCCATTTTGTCAGCTGCAAAAGGGTATCCTGGAATATCTTTACTCCTTCCCTTTCAATAAGTTGAAGAAAAACCTGGTTCTTTTTATTGGATAAACCATATAACGTTTCCTTATCAGGTTGATCAGCAGGATCTCCTTCAGGAAGATACAGGTTCCTTGAGTTTAGAAAATCACGGGCTGCATCTACCCGGGCTTTTCCATCTATATGGTTTTCAAAATCTGCCTCCAGATCGAACCTGCCAAAGTCCAGGTCCTCCTGATCTGCTTCCAGATAAGCATCAAACGTCATTTTCCAGGCTTTGGCATGTTGGGCTACAGTCCTGGTAATCACCCCGTCAAGATCAAGAATTACACCAGCAAATCTTTTCATAATTACACACTCCTATTTATTCCAAATCAACAAACAACTAAATATAGAATTATCCCCACTATTGGTCAATAAATACCTATCAAAAAATGTGCAAATTATTTAAGGTATTGCATCTTTTATGATTACACGACGAATATTATAGAACCGATAGGCCAGATTTACCTGAAAAACCTGGTTTGATGCCCTTGAATCGCTGGCCGGTTCATCAATAATATTTCCCAAACCTAAATTGTAGCGTGCTCCAACTTCAAACCCATAGCCCAGGTAATAATTCAAGCCCAGAGAAAAGGCAATATCTACCGGATTAAAGTTTTGGTCTTCCTGAATATCCATACCATCAGCTTTGATGGTGTTATTAAGCAAAAAACCTACTTGTGGCCCGGCATATACACTTAAATATTCTGATGTGTAATATTTTAAAAGCAATGGGATTTGCAGGTAATTCAAATTGTAATTTACTGAATCAGATTTTGCCCCCTGAAATGAATAGTAGATCTCCGGTTGCAGGGCAAATTTATTTCTGGTGATCCTGATACTGCTATAAATCCCAGCATGTAATCCTACAGTGAGATTGGCATCAGGTAGGTCACCAGTTATGGTGGAGAAATTAGGCCCGAATTTTACACCTACATAGGCTTGTTGCTCCTGAGCCTGACCAAAAGATAAGATTCCCGTAAAAAATATGATCAATAAAAATATCCTTTTCATTTTGATAGGGTTAGATAAAAAAATTGCATTTGAAGAAATAACTTCTAAAGGTTTAACAGCCTATTTACTTTATGGTTATGTTAATGTGGTTTAACCACCACACCAATCATTCCAGCTTATGAGCCGGATTGGCTTAAATTGAATAACCTTCGAAGGTCATCCTGAAATTTTAACCTTCAAGTCCGAAGTGATAAAATTTAAAGAAATCTCTATTAGCAGCAAACCCAACCATTAAATTACTGATAATCAAAAAATTAATACCCAACCAGCTGCTGTTGGATCCAAAAATGCGCTGGCAGCTAATTAAAGCAATTTATTTTGAAGACAAAGCTTTCTGCCAATTCCAGGCGGAAAGCATCATTTCATCCAGAGATCTCTCAGCTTTCCAGCCTAATTCCTGATTGGCCAACCTGGTATCGGCCCAGATCTGTTCTATATCGCCAGGGCGCCGGTCTACAATTTTATATTTCAATTTTTCACCGCTTACTTTTTGAAAAGTATCGATCACTTCCAACACAGAATTACCTTTGCCGGTACCCAGGTTGAAAAATTCATAGCGATTTTTATATTGTTGCTGCAGCAAGCGATTTACCGCTACCACGTGGGCTTTAGCCAGATCTACCACATGGATATAATCGCGAATACAGGATCCGTCCGGGGTATTATAGTCATCTCCAAACACCTTCAACTCATCTCTTAGTCCGGCTGCAGTTTGGGTAATGAAAGGCACCAGATTATTAGGTATACCCAATGGAAGTTCCCCAATTAAGGCTGAATGATGGGCACCGGTGGGATTGAAATATCTTAAAGATATAGCTTTTAATAATTCAACCGCCATTACCGTATCCTTTATGACCTCTTCTGAAATCTTTTTGGTATTACCATAAGGTGAAGCGGGTTGCTGAACCAATGCAGATTCATCCACTGGCAATTTATCAGGTTGTCCATAAACAGTACAGGATGATGAAAATACCAGGTTTGGCACACTGTACCTTTCCATGTTTTCCAGCAAATTCAACAGGGAACCCAGGTTGTTCCGATAATATAATAAAGGTTTCTCTACTGATTCACCCACTGCTTTGGAAGCAGCAAAATGTATAACAGCGGCTATGTCATGATTATTATCAAAAAACTGATCCAGCTTTTTCCCCTCAACCAGATTAAACTGTTCAAAGAAAGGTCTTAAACCTGTGATCTTTTCAATGCTATCCAGCACTTCCAGGTTGGAATTGGAAAGGTCATCAATGATTAACACTTCATAGCCTTCCTGTATCAATTCTACCACTGTATGCGAGCCAATATAACCCACACCACCAGTTACCAGTATCTTTGTATTATCAGTCATTCTATTTTATTTATGAGGTGGAAAAATTTTTTACAAACTTAAGAATTACCATTCTAATATTACTTTGCCGCAATTACCTGATTCCATAATTTCAAATCCTTCTTGATACGCTTCGATAGGCAAACGATGGGTAATAATAGGGCTTATATCAAGCCCGGATAGCAACATCTGGATCATCATGTACCAGGTTTCAAACATTTCACGACCATATATACCCTTCAAAGTTAATCCCCTGAAGATAATATCATTCCAATTGATGGAGGTATCCTGTGGTAATATGCCCAATAAAGCTATTTTACCTCCATGATACATATGGGTAATCATATTGTTTAAAGCCGGAGCTGCTCCGGAACATTCCAGGCCTATGTCAAAACCACGACTCATACCCAGTTGCGGCATCACCTGTCCGAATTTTTCAGTGATGGGATCCATTACCCGGGTAGCGCCCATTTTTTGAGCCAGATTACGCCGGTATTCATTGGGATCGGATACTACAATATTTCTGGCTCCGGCAAACTTACAAATGGCGCTAATCATATTTCCAATAGGACCTGCTCCTGTTATCAACACGTCTTCTCCCAATACCCTGAATGATAGAGCAGTGTGGGTAGCATTACCTAAAGGATCCATGATAGC
This sequence comes from Candidatus Cyclobacteriaceae bacterium M3_2C_046, assembly GCA_051418075.1. Taxonomy (GTDB): domain Bacteria; phylum Bacteroidota; class Bacteroidia; order Cytophagales; family Cyclobacteriaceae; genus JBPRGG01. Next base: position 68,148 of record JBPRGG010000041.1, read on the forward strand.
CACAATATCATCTGGTATTTTATTATTGACTTTCACCACATTACTGGCTGGTATCACCAGGTATTCGGCAAAGGCACCATCCTGGTTGACTCCTACTCCAACGGTATTTTCACAAATATGCTTACGTCCCCTGCGACAATTTCTACACATACCACAGGCAATATGACCTTCTCCGGTTACCCTTTCGCCCTCTGTGATCCCTTCTACTTCCTGGCCTACCTTTTCAATGATACCCACATATTCATGTCCAATAACAGTAGGTACTTTTACTGTATTCCTGGCCCAGTTATCCCATTTGTAAATATGTAGATCAGTACCACAGATGGAAGTCTTTTTGATCTTAATCAAAACATCATTAACCCCTAATTGAGGAGGGGCTACCTCCTGCATCCAAATTCCTTTTTCAGATTTTGATTTTACTAGCGCTCTCATCATTTTCTATTTCGCAACAAAAGTATATAATAACTAATTTGATAACAGACAATAAGTGTAATTTTTTCATCTGATCAATTCCGGGAAATAACTGCTTCATGACATTTATCACAGTTCATTATTGCCAACTAAACCAAAAAACACCGGCAGCAGTTAAGTTTGTATATCAGATTCAATATTAATTTTTGGCTATAGAAATAAACTTATTTTTTAAAGATCAGACTGAAAGGCGCAAGCTATTAACCAGAAAGTAAAATTCTGCTTGTTCATTTGAAACCTGGCTATTTAGGTAGCTCCAAGTGCTTACCAAGCAGAATTTCATGTGAACAACATAAACATTTTTCTAACTAATGAAAAAGAGAGAAAACTGGAAAACTGAAGACTCCGGTACACCTCAACCTGAAAAAGCCGGAGGAAAACCACCAGGAAAAAGTAAAAAGCCCGGTATAAAAGGAGAAATGGTAAAAAGAGGTGTAAGCCGCCCCATGGCAGAAAAAGAAATCAAAAAAAAATCACATAAGCAGCATCATTCATCAAAAAAACGATCTGGCTCTATGAATTATCAGGACCGGAAAAAAATGCTGCATATGCATCATATGCAAACCCTTTGGGTTTATTGGATGATCATCTTACTGGGTGTCTGGATGCTTTTATCTCCTTTAACTTTTAGTTATGGAAAATCTGTAGTTGACCCAAGTGGTGGGCGTTCCGTCTGGTTGTCGCTGTCTGCCAGAATCACCATTATGACCTGGAGTGATATAGTCAGTGGCATGCTTTTGATCTTCTATGGCTGGCGCTCATTAACTCCAAACCGCCCTGTCAGCCTATGGGTGGTTTGTTTTGTAGGCATCTGGTTAAATGTAGCACCACTGGTGTTCTGGGCACCTAACGCAGCGGCCTACATCAACGATACACTGGTAGGTACTCTCCTAATAGCCCTTTCCATTTTAATTCCTGGAATGCCAAACATGATGATGTATATGAAAATGGGTAACCAGGTTCCTCCCGGCTGGAGCTATAATCCTTCCAGTTGGCCCCAACGTTGGATCATGATTGGCACCGGATTTCTGGGTTGGATGGTATCACGATATTTAGGGGCTTTCCAATTGGGATATATTGACCAGATCTGGGATCCATTTTTTGGTAACGGGAGTCGTCAGGTTTTAAACTCCAACATGTCTCATATGTGGCCCATTTCCGACGGGGCAATGGGTGCATTGGCTTATACCCTGGAGTTTTTAATGGGTTGGATGGGAAGCCCTTCCCGCTGGCGTACTATGCCCTGGATGGTCACATTTTTTGGCATTTTAGTGATTCCATTGGGATTAGTTCATATTTTTTTAGTGATTTCCCAGCCGGTAGTAGTGGGACATTGGTGTACTTTTTGTCTTTTGGCAGCGGCAATCATGCTACCCATGATCCCGTTGGAAATAGATGAGGTTTTTGCTATGTTCCAGTTTCTGAAGTACTCCAAAAAGAAAGGAAGGAATATGTGGAAGGTGTTTTGGAAAGGTGGAGAAATTGAAGATGGTGGCAAAGATGATCGATCTCCCCAATTGATGAAGTTTCCCCAACAACCAGGTAAAGTATTCAGGGCAGCTATCTGGGGCATGAGCTTTCCCAGGACCCTGATCCTTTCATCCATCATTGGCATCTGGCTGATGTTTTCACCCTGGGTTTTCGGATTAACAGATTGGGCTGCCAATTTTAATCATTTGGGAGGTGCCCTCATAGTTGTTACTTCAGTGATAGCCATGGGCGAAATTATCAGAACATTGAGAGTTTTAAACATCTTACTGGCTTTGGTAGTAATTATTGGCACCTGGACCGCCCAGGGAGCTGGAATCCCAGGTCAAATCAATGCAATAGTGACAGGTATTCTGGTTATTATTTCGGCTGTACCTATCGGAACAATTAAACAACAATACGGTATGTGGGACAGCTATATCAGATAAAGTCGTAAACTTAACTATCAACAGACTGTTCAAAAATCATTAAATATGAGCGAAGAACAACTGATTCAGCAGGTAGAAGATATTATAAATAAGAATGTCATTAAAGGTTATTCTAAAACTTTTCAGTGCGATTATCAATATATTAAACCTTCTGAGAAAACCTACCCATATCAATACTTCTGGGATACCTGCTTTCATGTGTTCATACTGGTAGCTTTGGGTCGTCTGGAATTTGCCAAACAAAGCATCAGAAGCCTTTTCAAAATGCAGAGTGATGAGGGTTTTGTTGGAAATATTTTATATTGGAATAATGTATTGCCAGCCAGGATCACTGACTTACTACAATCCCGGCCAGGACAGAAGCGGGATTTGTTAAGATCACATATGAGTTCTTTGCTGCAGCCTCCGTTAGTAGCTGAAGCTGTTCAAAGGATCTTTGATGCTTCTCATGATCAGGAATTTGTGAGGGAAATGGTACCTAAACTGAAACATTACTATAATTGGCTGGCCCAAAACAGAAGCTACGATGACTCCGGGCTTTTGTTTATTATATCCTATTTCGAGAGTGGAATGGACTGGAAAGCATCTTTTGATCCGGTTTTAAACTATTATGATAAAAAAGCCTCCTGGAAATTATTTTTGAAAGTAGTTTATAATGACCTTAAAAACTTTCTGGATGATTATTGCCTTCCGAAGATCTACCAAAGAAATGACTTTATTGTCAAAGATGCAGGTTTTAACAGTATATATGCTCAGAATCTGCGGGCTTTGAGTAACCTCTGTCGGAATATCAATGATCCTGACTGGGAAAAATATGAAAAGCTGTCTCAAAAGGTTACTCAAAGCATTTTGGAAGTAATGTATGACCAGGAAGAGGCTGCTTTTTTTGATGTATTCGGTCATGACAATAAAAAGCTTAAAACCCTTACTCCGACAATTTTTTTTCCCATCGTACTCGAAAATATTCCCAAAGAAATATCTTTAAATGTCATAAAAACGCATTTTTTTAATAAAGAGGAATTTCACACCCGTTATCCTATTCCTTCTTTGGCTGTAAATGATGCCTGTTTCAATCCTAATCAATCATTATATCTCTGGCGCGGACCTACCTGGATCTCAAATAATTGGTTTTTGTTTCAATATTTTTTAGAAAATGATGCCCGTGATGAGGCTCAGAAGATAATTGAAAGTATTAAAAAGCTGATCACCAAGAGCGGATTTCGTGAATATTACAATCCCTTTTCTGGAGAAGGATATGGAGCTAAAGATTTCACCTGGGCTGGATTGATACTGGATATGATCCGAATGGAAAAGGGGGAATTATCAGCAAAATCATTGATTCAGAAATCACAAAAAAGAAATCCTGGCAGGCGCCAGGATTCTTATCGATGAACTTGAACTTATTGAAAAAAGTGGAGGTGTTTGTAATTCATACTTTTATGATTTTATCCACCATAAGTAACCCACTTATAAATCTTTTTTTTAAAAATAATTGATATTTTTTTGTAAGTCGCTAACAGCCAAAACTTTACACATCAATCATTTTCATCTTTTTTCTTTTGATCTTTTTCGTTACCCACCATTTTATCAAAATCAGCCTGTTCATCAGTGCGTTCCTCACTTCCTTTATTAGGTTTTTTGGATACATATTCAGATCCCTGGGTTTGTGATTTGATCCGGTTTTCCCTCACTTCTTTTTTCTCTATTTCCTTATTTTGTTCTTCCTTCTTTTCTTTTTGTTCAGCCATGAAAATTAAATTTTAATTTAAAACATTACTAAAATTTTAACTTGGCTACTCACCCAATGTTCATAACTGGAAGCATCTTAAACAACAAAAGGAGACCCTTGTGAAGAATCTCCTTTGATATTTCTCTGATAGAGAAACTATTGTCTTTGAATCACTCCACAGGCAATTCTGGCCCCAGCGGCACCTGTCGGCTGAGTGGTGAAATCATCAGCATCAGCATGGACAATAACTGATTTATTTATAATGTCCGAAGTTGATCCATCACCTATTGTCCATATGTCTATGGTAGTTTGAAATTGCACGGTGCTGTCACTGCCAACTTCTAGATTACCAATATCCCCATAGTGAAATTCATCAGTATGGCTGATATGGCCGTGATCTTCAGTGGTAGGATTCCAGTGTCCGCCAGCAGAAGTAGCATCAGGCGCACTACAGTCACCATTTTCATGCAAATGAATGGCATGCGTTCCCGGAGGCACACCTTGTAAATCCACGGTCAGTTGAACGGCATTATCGGCCATCTCAAATGTAATCGTACCATTTACATTACTACCGCTGGCTGGCCCCATTTGAGCCATAGCAGTTGCTTCAGTTTCTTCTTCCACAGCCATAGATTCTTCCATAGGTTCATCTGTAGTTTCATCTTCTGCTGTTTGTCGGGTACCTGTATCACAGGCGGTCATGATGAAGAAAAGCAAAAAAGAAGCAATAGATAACAGTTTTATTTTCTTGCTCATCGTTTAAAAATTTTAGGTTTAAAAATAGTTTAATGGAATATTAACCATAATAAGTTGCTTTGGTTATGGAAATCATTTTTTTATTTTAGGGATTGGTTGATTAATTTAAACTCATTATAAATTAACAATAATTTAATAGATTTTGATGATTATTTTTAGTTTAATTTTAAAATGTTATTAATTTTGAAATGTGAACAAGCGGTACTATTGACAGATAGTATGCAGCCGGGCCCCAGATGGGGCAGCAGGAAAGCCCTGCGGGACACCTTAAAAGGTCTCGTGGGGCTTTTTTATTTTGGATCATTAAATTGTTTTTTATGTCGATAACAACTGCTGATCATCAGGAAAAAATATCCTGTAAAAAAGAAGAGAAATTTCGTCGTAAGCAGAAAAAAAACAAGCAGGTAAAACCAAATTATGAATTGATTTTTTCTGTTTCCTGTGGCGTTACCTTATTGGCTGGATTTATAATGGATCAACTATCCCTGATTCCTGACTGGCTGGCCTTATTTATATATTTTTTGTCCTACTTTTTTGGCGGATTTTTTCTACTAAAGGATGTGGTACGATCGCTGGGCAAAAAGAGTTTTGACATAGACCTGCTGATGCTCATTGCTGCCATTGGCGCAGCTATCCTGGGCAAATGGTCCGAAGGAGCTTTATTACTTTTTTTATTTTCTATGGGTCATGCCCTGGAACATTTGGCTTTGGAAAAAGCGCACAAATCTATCGCAGCCCTTACCAAACTTAGCCCAAAGGTGGCTCTGGTTAAAGTTGACGGTCAGGTTACTGAAGTACCGGTTGAAGATCTAAAGGTAGGTGATATTGTTATTGTGAAACCTGATGCTATCATTACGGCCGATGGAATTGTGGTTAAAGGAGAAAGCAACGTTAACCAGTCAACCATCACTGGTGAGAGTATCCCGGTTGAAAAAATGCCATATGTTGAAAATCACACCGGGAATATTCCCAATCAACATAAAGTTTTTTCAGGTACATTGAATGGAAATGGATACCTTGAAATAAAAGTAACACATGAAGCTAAAGATTCCACCCTGTCTAAATTGATCAGGCTGGTCAATGAAGCTCAGGCACATCAATCTAAGAGCCAAAAATTTACTAAAAAATTTGAACGGATCTTTGTGCCTTCAATACTGATCTTTATTTTTCTGCTCAATTTTGCTTTTTTAGTACTGGATGAAACATTTAGCCAAAGTTTCTATCGTGCTATCACAGTATTAGTGGTGGCCAGTCCCTGTGCACTTGTAATTTCCACCCCCAGTGCAGTATTAAGTGGTGTAGCCAGAGCAGCCCGATCAGGGGTACTGATAAAGGGTGGTCGCCCACTGGAGGATCTTGGTACAATAAAAGCAGTGGCCTTTGATAAAACAGGCACCCTGACCCGGGGAGAGCCACGTATTACGGATGTAATCCCATTAAACAAGATGGGCCAGGAACAATTGATCAAAATGGTAATTTCTGTAGAAAAAATGAGTGATCATCCACTGGCCAAGGCTATCGTAAAGGATGGAGTTGGCTGGCTAAGTAAAAAAACTGCCGTACATGACTGGCTGGAAGTAGAACATTTCGAATCCTTAACTGGCAGAGGGATCAAAGCCAAAGTATCAGGTAGTCCGGTGATCATAGGCAACCTTGAGGCATTTCAGGAATTAAAGATCTTTCCTGACCAGCATATCAGAAATCAACTGATAAAGCTGGAAGAACAAGGCAAAACTTCCATCCTGGTAAGGAAAGGGGATGAATTTAAAGGCATTTTAGCTGTTATGGATATCCCAAGACCGGAAAATCAGGAGGTTATGAGCAAACTAAAAGCCATTGGTATTGAACGAATCATTATGCTAACCGGTGATAATCAGCGGGTAGCTCATTCTGTAGCTCAATCTTCAGGCATTCATGAGGCCTGGGGCCATTTGTTTCCCGAAGATAAGGTGGAGGCCATACAAAAACTGATTCAGTCAGGAATTAAAGTAGCCATGATTGGAGATGGTGTGAATGATGCCCCGGCCATGGCCAATAGTACGGTAGGAATTGCTATGGGGGCAGCCGGATCTGATCTGGCCCTGGAAACAGCCGATATTGCATTAATGGGTGACAACCTGAAAAACCTTCCTTTTGCCATTGGACTGAGCCAGATGACCAGAAATATCATCAGACAAAACATTTTTATAAGCCTGGGGGTGATTGCCACCATGATCCCCCTCACACTTCTTGGCATTGCCTCCATTGGTCCGGCTGTGCTTATCCATGAAGGATCCACTATATTGGTGGTTTTCAATGCATTAAGATTATTAAAGTACGACTATTAGCAGAAAAAAAGCGCCGCAAGGGCTTCTAACGGCATTTTTCGTGTAAGGCCAAATATGAATAATCCTGTTTCGTGTAAGTAATCAGCTTGCTTTTAGTTTTTATAAGCTTTAGGTCAAACTAATTTTAGAACTTGAACTTAAATGGCAATGAATGCGAACTTACAACTTTGGTGATTTTACAAGATCCTTTAAGAATCATTTCAAACCAACCATAAAAAACCAGCATTATATAAATGACTTCTTTCAGGAATTATCTGTAGTCAACCTGGAAAGGATCAGGATCTTTTCCCTGATTGTAACTTTACTAATTTTCATATTTGCCTTATCAATAGATTTTTATTATTTCTTCAGCGGGAGTAGTCTTCAAATCCCTGAAGCCAATAATCTGCTACTCATTCACCTTTTTGCCTTTTTTTTCTACTTGATTTTCAGCTTTGTAGCAAAATTTTACCTGAAGCACTCTATTGATATCAAGAAAACCTCCAAAATTATTCTTAATGTCTTTTCGGTAATATCCATTGGATTTGCCATAATAATCGCATTACAAAGGCATAATTTAGACGCTCCTACTTCCTTTTTCACTATTGTACTGGCAGCTATTTTGGTAGGATTTTATCGTCGACTAGGTGAAGCATTGCTATTGACCATTATCAGCAATCTCATCTTCGTTGCTTTATTATACGTCTATCAGGATAAACTGATCGTTTTTACTGGTCAGATAGCCAACAATATGATATTCAGCACTTTGTTTTTGCTTTTATCCAGAAGCTTTTTTAAAATAAAGATTGGAGAATTCGAACACCTTAAACAATTTGAAGGACAGGCAGATGTACTTAAAAATAAAAATGAGCAGCTCAGGAAAGCCAAAATCACTTTATCATCTATCAATAAAAATATATTTCAGGGCCTTTTTCGAATTGATTTCCGGGGCAGATTGATCTATGTCAATGATTTTTTTGTGAATTTGTTTGGCTATCAATCCGACAGCAAACTTCTCCAGGAATGGAATATCTTCCAGGTTTTTCCTAAGGCTAAATTGCGAAAATTACACCGTGATCTCATAACGCAGGGATATATTAAAGATGAAGAATTTGAATTTATCCGTGAAGACGGGTCAGCCTTCTGGGGATTGGTCAATTGTTCGATGGACAAGAACAAACGATTCTTTATAGATGGATCAATTGCAGATCATACTTTGCGAAAACAAAATGAAAAAGCATTGGAGAACCTGTCATTAGTGGCCAGCAAAACAGATAATGCTGTAATCATTATAGATTGTGAAGAAAAGATCGAATGGGTAAATGAAGGCTTTTCCAGGATCACGGGATATTCATTTGAAGAAGCCAAAGGTAAAAAACCCGGCATTTTATTTCAGGGACCAAAAACCGACCCTGATACCGTGAAGAAAATAGGGCTGAAGATTAGTAAAGGTGAAAGTTTTATTGGCGAAATGCTAAATTATCATAAAAATGGTCATGAATTCTGGGTGCATCTTACTTTGAACCCTATTCTGAATGGCCAAAAGCAAATCGTCAAATACATCATGGTGGAAAGTGATATTACAGAAAGGAAGAAAGTAGAAAAAGAATTGATAAAAGCCAAAGAAGAAGCCGTTTCTTCAATGAAAGCCAAAGATGAATTTTTGTCTATGGTGAGTCATGAACTACGAACACCTCTGAATGCCGTGATTGGTATGACCCATGTATTGCTTCAGGAAAATCCCAGAGAAGATCAGCTTCAAAACCTGGGTCCTTTAAAAATTTCTGCTGAATATTTATTATCATTGATCAATGATATACTCGATTTTTCTAAAATTGAAGCAGGTAAAATCACCATAGATCATTCGCCATTTAATTTTAAAGAATTCATCAGTTCCCTGGAGCAAACTTTTTACTTTCAATCCAACGAAAAAAACATTACCTTCCTTACTAATATTGAAGAGTCTATTCCTGCCCGGCTTATTGGTGATCCTGTCCGGCTTAACCAGATCCTGGTTAACCTGATCAGTAATTCCATCAAATTTACTGAGAAAGGGTTTATTACCCTCACAGTGTCAAATATAGATCAGACAGAAACTGATATCAAATTGCACTTTTCAATCAAAGATACGGGTATAGGTATACCTGATGAAAAATTGAAATCAATATTTGACCGGTTTGAGCAGGTTGGGAACCAACAAAAAAACAAACGAGGTGGTACGGGTCTGGGCCTGGCTATAACCAAAAACCTGGTAGAGTTAATGGGAGGGGAAATTGTAGTTTACAGCCAGCTAAACAAAGGATCTGAATTCAGCTTCAGTATTTCAGTGGGTATAGCCACGAGTGATTGTAAGGATCAGGATAAAACCACCAACCTGAATGTATCAGAAGACTTTAAGGGCCTTTCATTGTTGCTGGTGGAGGATAACAAGTTCAATCAATTGGTGGCTATCAAATTCCTGCAGAAATGGAATGTTGATTTTGATGTAGCTGAAAATGGACTGGAAGCCCTGGCAATGAGCCGGGAAAAACAGTATCAAATTATACTAATGGACCTTCAAATGCCTGAAATGGATGGTTTTACTGCCACCAAACAAATTCGCCAAATGAAGCATTATCAATCCGTCCCCATTATTGCCTTGACTGCTGCCTCTCTGGAAGCAAAAGAAGAAGTTTTTAAAGCGGGCATGAATGATTTTCTGATCAAACCTTTCAACCCGGTAGAATTGAATCAAAAAATTAATCAACACTTTTTGCAGCCTGCAATGAACGAAGAAAATTCTTCCATTCATCTTGATATTTCAGAAATTGAGAAAATAAGCAGCGGAGATAATGATTTCCTTTTGGAACTATTAAATATTTGTGCTGAACAACTAAAAAATCTTCCCCAGCAACTAAAAAACGCACTGGAGCAACAAAACCTGCCCGAAGTTAAAAATATAATGCATAAAGTAAAGCCTTCTATTAAAATGCTACACTATGAGCGACTGGAAAACATATCTGTTGATTTTCATCAATTAATCAAGGAGTCCGGTGATCTGGATCTTATTTCCCGGAAAGCAGATCAATTGATTGAAGTTATCAAAGCTATTGAAGTTGAACTGGAACAGAAAACCAAGGAAGTAAAACAAGCATCCTTTAATAAACAGATAGGCTAAAAAATATTGGATAGTATTTCGGTAACTTTTAGCTTGGTCAAGGGCTTTTTAATATAGCCTTTGATAGCATGTTTTTTGGCTAACGACAAATCATTCGGATGATTTGATGAAGACAATATCACTACATTCAGATTTTCAACCTGATTATTATCCTTTAAATGCTGTAAAAATTCAAATCCATCAATTCCCGGCATATGAATATCCAGGAAAATCAGATTGCTGGCCTTCGAGTTATTCAACTGCTTGCAATATAACAATCCTTCTTCAGGGTCTGAAAAAGTTATTATATCCTCTGCTACAGACATGTCTGAAATCACCAATTTGCATAGCTCCAGGTTTATTTCATCGTCATCAACTAATACAACCTTCTTTAACATAAAAAAAATTCATTCAAGTTTAGAACAAATCACAATTTCATCGATAAATATAAATAGAATTTTATAATTAAGACAAAATCAACCTAAATGTTTGACTTTAAAGTAATAAAATTACAGGAAGTAATTTGAAAATCAGGAAAATATCAGCCTCACAACTCCCGGATCACTTTACAGGGGTTGCCTCCAACCAGAGTATCTGCCGGCACATCTTTGGTGACCACACTGCCAGCACCTATTATAGATCTTTCACCCACTGTAATGCCTGGAAAAATAATGGCTCCCCCTCCTATCCACACATGACTTCCTATCTTAACCGGTTTAGCCAATTCCATGCCCCTGGCTCTTTCTTGCCAATCCAGGGGGTGGGTAGCCGTGTATATCTGCACATTGGGTCCAATTAATACCTTATCACCGATGGTCAACTGATTTACATCCAGCATAGTACAATTAAAGTTTATAAAAACATCATGACCCAATTCAATGTGCGAACCATAATCACAATAAAATGGTGGTTCGATCCATAAACCTTTACCTGTTTTACCAAATAATTGAGATATGATCTGCTTTCTCAGGACCTCTTCATCATCTCTGGAAGCGTTAAGTTTTTGGAATAATAACCTGGCCCGTCTTCTCTCAGCCATTAACTGAGGATCACTTGCATTATACAATTCCCCATCCAGCATTTTTTCTTTTTCAGTTTTCATTTAAACCTCTGGTTAGCTGCTGGTAAATCATGGTTCTAAAAATCATTCATCTTATCAGGTTGGTATTTTTCTTTATATCGGTTGATACTGTCAATCACAATCTGAATAGCCACTTCGCGATCCTGGAATTGTTCAACCCGAACCTCTTTATGTTCCAACTTCTTATAATCTTCGAAAAAGCCCCTCATTTCCATTTCATAATACTTGTTCAACTGACCAATATCACTATAATGATTCACACTCATATCATTTTCAGCCACTGCAATGATCTTATCATCAGGTTTTCCACTATCGATCATTCGCATTACACCAATTACTTTGGCAGAAACAATGCATAATGGTACCACATTTATTTTAGAAAGCACCAGAATATCCAATGGATCATCATCTTCAGCCAGGGTTTGAGGAATAAATCCATAGTTATGAGGATAGTATACTGAAGAATAAAGCACCCGGTCCAGTATCAATAATCCACTGGGTTTATGCAATTCATATTTAGCCCTGGTTCCAGTGGGGATTTCTATCACTGAATTCACAATTTCCGGAGCCCTGTCACCATACTCCACGGAATGCCACGGGTTATGAGAATACATCATCGTCTGCTCTTTTTGTTGATCTTCCATACACGGTTATATTTTTTGATTATTAATAACTTTAAAAAATTAGGGCTACAAAGTTAGAGAATAATCAATTATAAATTATCAATTCGGGAGAATTCGCCAAAAAATAAGCTGTAGTAGTTCCTTTCCCTACAAAGCTTTAAAATTATATTTTACCCTAATAAGGTCATAAGCAAATTTAAAATATACAAAATCGACAAGCACAACTTATTGTTTGGCCATCTCAGTCTGCTATTCAGGTTGTATACTTGAAAATCTTCACCTCTTCCAGTGTCACCAATCCTTCTATTACTACTTCATCCAAATAGGGAAGGATTTGTTTTATTTTATCTGCTGCATCTACCATCTCAATCACTACCGGCAAATCTTCAGATAAACGCAGAAATTTGGAAGAATGGATGTGGCTGCGAGCTCCATATCCCAAAATGCCTCTGAGAACGGTAGCGCCAGCAATATTTAATTGATGCGCCTTATGTACAATAGATTCATACAAGGGTTTTCCCCCGGTTTCATCTGCCTCTCCAATAAATATTCTTAAAAGCTGGGCATTTTCTGATATTTTCATGATTTATGATTTATCTAAGAATGATGATGAGCCACCGGGCCAGAAAAAACCCTGCTATTACCATCAATAAACCTAAAATATTATTGGCTATGACATTATTCAGGGCCTTAATGTATTCATGTTCTCTAATTAAATTCAAGGTTTCCAGGGCATAGGATGAAAAGGTAGTAAAACCACCCAGGAAACCAATAAATACCAACATTCGTAATCCTGGAGAAAAGGGAGCTAATTCCTCAACAAAAACCCATAATAAACCAATTATAAAAGAACCTAGCAGGTTTACTGCCAATGTCCCATAAGGAAATTGCGTTCCTAATAACTTGAAAGCCAAACCTGAAATCCAGTACCTTCCTGCTGATCCCAATGCTCCGCCCAAAGCTACCCATATAAATTTTTCCATTTTACTTCATTTGCTTGAGGTGTAAAATTAAGAAATTATATATGCCTTTTTAGTTTCACCATGATTATAGCTGATAATGAACCAGCCAATCTTATTTTATTTTAGAATTTTATAACTGAAATTTAATAATAGCTGACATTTTTCGTTCCTGTTTTGATAATCTTGAAAATTTGAATTATTTTCAGGGCTTCATTTTAAAAAATAAATACCAATAATTATTTTATCATAATAAATATAGCAATAAAATGTCGAATATTTCTAGAAGAAACTTTATCGGCAAATCCCTGGCTGGGTTTGCTGGTGTAGCTATTGCGCCTAATCTTTATGGTCTGCACAGATCTGCCAACGAAACCATCAGGTTAGGTTTTATAGGTATGGGAAGGCAGTCTATGTTCCTGTTAAATGGCTTTATTCAGTTGCCAGGCGTTGAAGTAGTAGCCGGGTGTGATGTTTACGAGGTAAAAAGAAAAAGATTTGAAAACCGTGTAAATGAGCATAATGCCAAAACCAACAAGAAGGTGAAAGTTCAAACATACGAAAAATATCAGGATCTGTTGGCCCGTCAGGATGTGGATGCTGTAGTAGTCGCTACTCCCGACCATTGGCATGCTTTAATTGCCATTGATGCAGTAAACGCAGGAAAAGATGTTTACCTGGAAAAGCCGTTGACTTTCACCATTCTTGAAGGACAAAAGCTTAGGCTGGCCGTAAGGGACAACAATCGAATATTAGGCGTGGGAAGCCAGCAACGATCTGACCCAAATTTCCAGCATGCTGTGAATTTGGTTCAGGATGGAAAAATAGGACGAATCCAGAAAGTAAATGCCTACGTCGGCGCTCCTCCAACTCCTTATAATTTACCTCAGGAGCCTATGCCTAAAGGTTTAAACTGGGATCTTTGGTTAGGTCCCAATCCTTATGTGCATTATAACCATGAATTAAATCCACCAATTTCTTTAAATCCTCCAAAGGATGAAGATTTATGGGGTGCCTGGAGATGGTATAAAGAAATGGGTGGTGGATTTACCACTGACTGGGGAGCACATATGTTTGACATTGCCCAATGGGGTCTGAATATGGATAACAGCGGGCCGATGGAAATCATTCCGGCTGGATACAAAGACACTCCTCACCTGACATATATTTACAACAACGGAGCGGTAATGACAGAAGAACCGTTTGATGCTCAAAAAACCAAGGGCGTTAAGTTCTGGGGTAATGATGGCTGGATTGAAATTTCCAGAGGACATTATAAGGCATCTGATCCTTCTTTAATGCCTCCTAAGTCGGCCAGCAGTGATGACGGGCCATATGAAACCAGAATTCCTCATCAGATTAACTTTATTGAAGCAGTAAGAAACCGGAAAGATCCGGTGGTGCCGGTTGAGATAGGACATCGTTCCTGCACAGTTTGCAACCTGGGTAATATTGCTTATGAATTAGGCCGACCGGTAAGGTGGGATGCTACTTCAGAATCATTTGTCAATGATCCTGAGGCGGACAAGCATTTCCACAGAAATTACAGGGATGGTTATTCAGTGTAAAAATCATTAATTTTTATATTAAAAAAGGCTGCTTTATGAAGGCAGCCTTTTTTATTCCTGGCAGTTCTGATATCAAATCATCAATCCATTTGTTTTTATCTATATTGGTTTAATTTTGGACCATAATGTACCCCGTTTTTTAATTTAAAGGACCAATATCACCAGCCTTTAATAAAATAGGAGGGCATAAACTTTAAGATTGATAAAAAAGAACCAATGCAAAAACCTAAAATTCCCAAAGGAACCCGTGATTTTGGTCCGGAAATAATGGTAAAAAGAAATCTTATTTTTGAGACTATCCGGAGTGTATTTCAAAAGTATGGATTTCTTCCCCTTGAAACTCCAGCCATGGAAAACCTTTCCGTTTTAACTGGCAAGTATGGTGACGAAGGCGACCAACTGTTGTATAAAATTTTGAACAGCGGTGATTTTATGAATAAGGTTCAGCCTGATGAAGTACAGGAAGGATACAAAAGGCTTACTCCCAAAATAGCTGAAAAAGGCCTCCGGTATGATCTGACTGTTCCTTTTGCCCGATATGTGGTAATGAATCAGCATGAGATCAATTTTCCCTTCAAAAGGTACCAGATACAACCTGTCTGGCGAGCAGACCGGCCTCAAAAAGGAAGATACCGGGAGTTCTATCAATGTGATGCCGATGTAGTGGGGACAGATTCCCTGGTTTGTGAGATGGAAATTACCGGAATGATACAGGAGGTTTTTAAAAGACTTAGAATCAGTGATTTCACCATTAAGATCAACAATCGCAAAATCCTGGCCGGTATCACCGAAAGTATAGATGCCAGAGGCAAGGAAACAGCTTTTTGTGTAGCCATAGATAAGTTAGATAAAATCGGAAAAACACAGGTAGTAGAAGAACTCAAGAGCAAAGGGTTTTCTGATCTATCCATTGAAAAACTGGATCCTGTTTTTACTATTTCCGGAACCAATCAGGAAAAACTAAACCAATTGAAGTCTATCCTGGGACCTTCAGAAGAAGGAATGAAAGGAATTGCTGAGCTTGAAAAGGTGTTTTCCCTGATTAAGCTAGGTGAAATACCTGACCAAAACCTTGAATTTGATATTACCCTGGCCCGGGGCCTCACCTACTATACCGGAGCTATTTTTGAAGTAAAAGCAAATAAAGTCACCATCGGCAGTGTGGGAGGTGGAGGTCGTTATGATAACCTTACTGGAGTATTCGGTCTTACCGGCATATCGGGAGTGGGTTTTTCTTTTGGAGTAGACCGGATTTATGATGTAATGGAAACTCTTGGCTTATTTGAGCAGCAAGTACAGTCATACACTAAGTTACTCATCGCTCACTTTGATCAGGAAACCTATGAACATGGATTAATGATTCTTTCCAGATTAAGGGCTGAACAGATTAGTAGTGAGATTTATCCGGAAAGCCTTAAACTGAAAAAGCAGTTCACCTATGCTGATAAGAAAAACATTCCTTATGTGCTGGTAATTGGTTCTGAAGAACTAAAAAGAGGGGTATATTCCGTAAAAGATATGTCATCGGGAGAACAGCAGCAAGTAGACCTGGACCAGTTGATCCAATTTTTAACCTAAACCTATGTCGGAATTTTTTATCAGCCCTAAAGACTTTTCTTTTGAGGATATTAAAAAACTGATGCTGGATCCTCATTCCCTGATTCTGAGCCCGGAAGTAAAACAAAAGATCTTAGCTTGCCGGGAATACCTGGACCAGAAACTACAAAATACTGATGACCCCATTTATGGCATTAATACGGGTTTTGGCAGCTTGTATAAGCAAAAAATCTCCAGGTCAGACCTGGAAACCTTGCAGGAAAACCTGGTCAAATCTCATGCCTGCGGAGCAGGTAAACCCATAGATGAGGAGCTGGTGAGCCTGATGTTATTATTTAAGATCAAGTCTTTGTCAAAGGGGCATTCAGGTATTCAGTTGGCTACCGTTGAACGACTAACCCAGTTTTATAATCATAGGATCATGCCTGTTGTTTATGAATTTGGATCTTTGGGTGCTTCCGGTGACCTGGCTCCTTTGGCTCATCTCTCATTACCTCTGATGGGCCAGGGTAAAGTGAAATGGCAGGATCAGCTACTTCATGGGGCTAGTATAAATAGAAAAATGGGGTGGGAACCATTAAGATTCAAAGCCAAAGAAGGACTGGCTCTACTCAACGGAACCCAGTTTATGAGTGCCTATGGTTTCTGGTGTTTGTATCACGCCCGAAAATTATATGACCTGGCTAATCTGGTAGCGGCCTTATCAATAGATGCTTTTAATTGCAATATGGACCCTTATCAGTCATTGATCCATCAAACCCGACCACATTCAGGTCAGGCTGAATCAGCTGGCACCATCAGGAAATTACTGGAGGGCAGCTCCATTGCCCGGCAGGTAAACAAACAATTGCAGGATCCTTATTCCTTCAGATGTATCCCTCAGGTACATGGCGCCAGCAAAGATACGGTCGATTATCTTGAGCAGGTAATGCTGACCGAAATCAATAGTGTAACTGACAATCCCCTCATATTTCCGGAGCAGGATAAAATTTTATCCGGAGGAAACTTTCATGGTCAGCCTTTGGCTTTGGCCTTTGACTTCCTCAGTATTGCCATGACAGAATTGGGCAATATTTCCGAAAGAAGAACTTTTCAGCTGATTTCCGGCTTAAGAGAATTGCCAGACTTCCTGATTGCCAATCCCGGTCTTAATTCTGGCCTGATGATCCCTCAATACACAGCCGCTTCACTACTTAGCCAGAGCAAGCAATTGAGTGCTCCCGCTTCGGTGGATTCCATCGTTTCATCCAATGGGCAGGAGGATCATGTAAGTATGGGTGCCAATGCTGCGGTAAAAGCCCGCCAAATCATCCAAAACCTGTACACTATTCTGGCCATCGAATTAATCACGGCATCCCAGGCGCTTCATTTCAGGGAACCACTGAAGACCTCTCCTTTTCTGCAAGGCATCTTAAGCAATTTTCGTCAGAATGTAACGTTTATAGATCATGACCGTATCTTCTATGAGGATATTTCCAAAGCAATAGGTTTCCTGAAAAAGATTGATTTAAATACTTGATCTTGAGATTTGGCCAATTTTATATCGTATGCCTTTCACTGTTTTTTCTGTTTGATATCAATCCTTTATGGGGTCAGTTTCTAAGCCATAAAGGAAATTTTGAAGTAGACTATATCACAGGATGTAGCGGTATGAGCATTAATGTCACCAATTTGGATCCAACAGCCAATGACACGGAACAGTACAATTTTGCCTTTGAGCAAACCAATGGGGCACAAGGCTTTGGATTTAGTAAAAGTACAGACACCACCTACAATACAACAGGATCTTATCTGATTGTACAGGTCATCCAAAGTACATCCGGTGCCACTAAAGTTGACTCTATCCGTATAGAGGTGCTGCCTCCTACCCCCCCTGAGTTTGTGATCCAGCCATGTGCAGGTTATCAGGCTATTTTGGATATTAATCCCGGACAGTATGATTCTCTCAGGATATTTTATTCCGCCACTGACTCAATGGATGTTTCAGCCGGGCAAAAACCCCCTAATTACATTTATGGCAATGATGACATTTATGAAATCAGAGTTAAAGGATTATTGAGCCAGGGATTTGATAATTGTGGTGTGACCAGACAAACATTCAGAACCATCAATTCTCTTAGCCCGTCTGATTTACAATCTGTGCAGGTTTTAGCCCAAAATGATACCGCTGGTGAAATATCATTAAACTTTCAACCGGCCCGGGATGTCTTGTACCAATTACAATATACCATAAATAGTAACAACAATTTCCAGTTTTTACAATATGTGAAAAACAGCACTGACCTGACTTTGGATAGTCTTGACAATCAAAATAACTACTATTGTTACCGCTTATCCGCCTACGATGGGTGTACGGATAATTCCATCCATTCTCAACCTGTTTGCAGCATCGTTCCCGAGCTTCTGGTGACTAATAACCAGATGAATCTAAGCTGGACCACCTCCCCCGACAATATTACCAATTATGAAATATGGCGAAACGGACAACTGGTGTCTACCATCAATGATCCTGATCAACAGCAATTCCTTGATCAGGATATTTTATGTGGTACTTCCTACTGTTACCAGATCACCGGCAACTATAATAATGGAATCCAAAGCATATCCAATGAGGTTTGTGATACTGCCATTACCCAAAATACCCCTCCTCCTGTTTCAGATGTTACAGCATCAATCAACGACAATGGCATTGTAGTAGAATGGGATGCTCCTGAAACAGTTCCGGTGGATTTTTATCAGGTAAATCGACTTCTTAACCAACAAAATCCTGAGCCTCAAGGCACAACCACTAACTTACAATTCCTGGATATAGTTAACATTAATCAAAACAGCCAATATTGTTACCAGATCAATTACCAGGATATCTGTGGCAACCAGTCAGAAGAGGGCGTAATTGCCTGTCCCGTCTACCTGACCAGAAGCTTTAATAATACCGGGCAGGATTTGCTTTCCTGGACAGAATATCAGGGCTGGGATGATGGAGTCAGCCGATATGTAGTGGAAAAGCTGGATACGGCAGGCAATGTGATCGAGTCAGTAGATGTAGGTTTTACCAATGAATACAGCATTCCACTGGATAATAGTGAACAACAGGAATTTATTTATCAGGTAACGGCCATTTCCTCTGATTTGAATGCTCTTCAGGCTCAATCTAATAAAGTCAGGATTTTTTTAACAGCAAATATATTTTTCCCGAATGCCTTTACTCCAGACAATGATGGTCAAAATGACGAATTTGGTTTTATTGGTTCCTTCATCAAATCTATAGAACTCAAGATCTTCAACCGTTGGGGTGAGTTAGTGTTTTATTCTGATAATCTGGAATTAAAATGGGATGGAAATTATAATTTCCAGGAAGCACCCACTGGAGTATATGTCTATACGGCCAATCTAACAGATTTTTCCGGAAATCGTTTTACTAGATCAGGAAGTATTTTCCTGATCAGAAAATAATCATTTTTTTTATTTCATATTATTCTCAAATTTGTTCCTCGAAATTAAACATAAATTAAAGACATGATGGATATGATGAAAATGCTGGGCAAAATGAAAGAAGTTCAGGCCAAACTTAAAGAAGCCCAGGAAAGCCTGGTGAATGTAACAGCTACTGGTGAAGCAGGGGCAGGTATGGTAAAAGCTACTGTAAATGGTAAAAAACAGGTAATTCAACTTGATATAGACACAGACCTGATTAAACCTGATGATAAGGAAATGATGCAGGACCTGATTGTAGCAGCTGTAAATATTGCCATTCAGGAAGTAGATATTAAAGCCAAGGAACATTTAAAAAACAGTACAGAAGGTTTAATCCCTAATATTCCAGGACTGGATTTGGGTGGTTTAGTCTAAATATGAGAGACATATCGATTGTTCTATTAAATTATAACGGCCAAAAATACCTGAAGGAATTCCTACCGAAAGTTATCAAATATAGTCCTGGTTGTGAAATTGTAGTGGCTGATAATCATTCTACTGATGACTCCATTCAATATATTAAAAAGAATCATCCGGAAGTAGTCATTATTGAATTGGAAAAAAATGAAGGTTTCAGCCGGGGTTATAACCTGGCCTTGCAACAGGTAGAAGCAGCTTACTACATTCTATTAAATACAGATATTGAAGTATCAGAAGGCTGGATTGACCCTGCTATAGATTTAATGGCAGCCAATGACCATATAGTAGCCTGCCAACCAAAAATATTAGCTTATCAGGATCATATCACTTTTGAATATGCCGGTGGGGCCGGAGGATATATTGACATCCTGGGCTATCCATTTTGCCGTGGTCGTATATTTGACACACTGGAAAAAGATCAGGGGCAATACAATGATCGCAGGAGAATTTTCTGGGCTTCCGGAGCCTGTTTATTCATTCGGGCGGAGGTTTTTCATATGGCGGGAGGTTTTGACGATGATTTTTTTGCCCATATGGAAGAAATTGATCTGTGCTGGAGGTTAAATAACGCCGGTTTTGAAATTTATTATGTTCCCTCTGCTACGGTTTACCATGTGGGAGGAGGCACACTGCCAGCTAGTAATCCTTATAAAACGTATTTGAACTTTCGTAACAGTTTATCTATGCTGTACAAAAACACTTCATTTTGGCAACTTTTATGGAAAATGCCGCTCCGGTTCCTGCTGGACCTGGTGGCTGCTATGAAATTTTTGGTGGCTGACTCACCCGGCCATTTTAAGGCGGTTCTGAAAGGTATCTATGATTTCACCAGAATGTATCGTAATAACCGGTCTAAAAAGATTGAGACCATTAGTTTTGTCAACCAATACGATTCCAGTCAGATCTATCATTTTTTGATAATCATAGATTACTTTATCAGAAAAAGGAAAAAGTACTCTCAATTGAATTTTATAAAAGATCAATAATACCAAACGGAATTATTTCTTCTACGAAGGTGCTTTCTGAAATTCATAATAAAAGCCATCCCCAGATATATGATCACGGGAGATCCAAAAGTTAAAAATGATGCATATATAAAGAATATACGAATACTGGAAGTAGGAATACGTAGTTTCTCTCCCAGATTGGTACATACCCCGAAGGCTTTTTTTTCGAAAAACAATTGTAATTTTTTCATTCTAAAATATTCATTTACAAATATAAATATGAATTTCATTATAATTGTAACTGCGATACCTAAAATTTTTATTATATTAATTGCTTTAAAAAGTTAATAACAATAATTTCGCGTATATTTCAACCAAAATTAAAACGATGAATCCAATGAAACGATTAATTTTTGTATTTATCCTATTTGCAACCATATCTTTTTCAGGATGTGCATTAAAACAAATGCTAAAAATGGCAGACCAGCAACAATTAACTGTAACACCCAGCCCACTGGAAGTGCATGCCGATACAGTTCAATTTGAAGTTTCAGCTGTGTTACCAGCCAAAATGTTAAGAAAAAATTTCATTTATGCTATTGATCCTAAATATGAATATAATGGTCAGTCAGTTGATCTGGAGCGAATAGAATTTGACGCAACCAATTACAGTAGTGACGAACAACCAAGAAAAAGTGAAACTTTCTCTTTCCCTTATGATGAAGCCATGGGAAATGGCAATCTGGTAATTCAGGGAGTTGCTATTAGTCCTTCCAATGGGAAAGAGCTTACTACCGATGAAATGCCTATAGCCGAAGGGTTAATTACTACCTCTAAATTAGTAAAAGATGCTTATTTTGCAGCATACGCTCCCCATGGTTATAATACAGGTGAAGAATTAGAACCCACAGTGATCAGCTTTTATTTTAATCAGGGAAGTTCCTATTTAAGACCTTCTGAAAGAAGAAGTGATCGTGGAGATAATTTTCAGGCATTTATTGCAGAAAAGAACGTAACCCGTACCGTAACAATTACCGGTACTCACTCTCCTGAAGGTCCGGAAAGAGTCAACGAAAATCTGGCGGAAGAAAGGGCATCAGCTATCGAAGAATGGTATCGAAACATGATGGATCGCTATGATTATCAGGATGCTGCTGATGAAATTGAGTTTATTTTGAAACCGGTTGTGGAAGACTGGACTATGTTTAAAGAACAAATGGAAGAGTATGATGGTATTACTTCCTCTGAAAAACAAGAATACTTGCAAATCATCAACGGGTCAGGATCATTTGAAGAAAAAGAAGATCAGTTACATCAATTACCTACTTACAATAAAGTTTTCAGAGATCTTTATCCTGAATTACGTAGAGCCAGAACTGAGATTTTAACTGTAAAGGAAAAGAAATCAGAAGCTGAGATTTCCGTATTATCCAAGCAGGTGGCAGAAGGTTCGGTAGATGCTGATACCCTGAATGAATTAGAGATGGCATATGGAGCTACTCTTACTCCTTCTCTGGATGAAAAAGAAGATATTTATGACGCTTTGGTTGATAAATCTGATAGCTATGTAGCTCATAACAACTTAGGTGCAGTTTACCTGGAAAGGGCTATTGAGGCTAACAGTGAAAGTCAGATCAATAATTACCTGGAGCAGGCCACCACGCAATTCGAGATTGCTAATCGTAAGGAAGAAAATGCTGCTTCCTTCATAAATTTAGCAGTAGTGAATATGATGCAGGGAAATGTTATGCAGGCCCAGGAAGCCATTTCACAAGCTGAAGATCTTAATCCAAGTTCTGAAAACCTGAGAGGATTAAATGCTGTAAAAGGTACGGTGGAAATCATGAGAGCTGAATATACTCAGGCTATTCAAGACCTTACCAACGCAGAAGAAACTGCTGACAATCTGTTTAACCTGGGTTTAGCTTATCTGCTAAATAATGATCCTCAAAATGCTATGACCGCTTTTGAAGAAGCTTCCGAACAGGATAATGATGCAGCCCTTGCATATTATGGCAGAGCCATTGCGGCAGCCAGAATGAACAATGAATCTGCTGTATTTGACAACCTTGAAAGAGCTGTTAGCCTTGAACCTGAATTGAAAGAAAGAGCATTGAACGATCTGGAGTTCAGGCAATTAGCCGGAACAGATCAATTCAGACAAGCTATCAGATAATTCGAAAATATCCTTTGAAAAAAAACCCTTCTTAATCCGAAGGGTTTTTTTTTATATTTTCAAATCAATTACAAGTACTTTTTTGTTAATTGAAGGACTTATTAATATTTTTACGATCCATAAATTTTTATTAGCAAGATGAGAGAAATTCAGTTTAGACAAGCATTGGGTGAAGCCATGTCAGAAGAAATGCGTAGGGATCCTAATGTTTTTTTGATGGGAGAAGAAGTAGCCGAATATAATGGTGCCTATAAGGTGAGCCAGGGCATGCTGGATGAATTCAGTGCAGAAAGGGTTATTGACACGCCCATTACAGAATTAGGTTTTGCCGGTGTGGGAATAGGTGCTGCCATGAACGGCCTCAGACCCATTATAGAATTCATGACCTTTAACTTCTCACTGGTGGCTATTGATCAGGTGATCAATGGTGCGGCAAAAATGATGTCTATGTCTGGCGGCCAGTTTCCTGTACCTATAGTTTTCAGAGGTCCTACAGGAAATGCTGGTATGTTAAGCTCTCAACATTCCCAGAATTTTGAAAATTGGTATGCCAATTGTGCTGGTCTAAAAGTAGTAGTACCTTCCAACCCTTATGATGCAAAAGGCTTGCTCAAGTCATCAATTCGGGATGATGACCCCGTAATTTTTATGGAATCTGAGTTGATGTATGGTGACAAAGGACAGGTGCCTGAAGAGGAATATCTCATACCCATTGGACAGGCAGACATCAAAAAAGAAGGAAATGATGTTACCCTGATATCTTTTGGCAAAATGATGAAAGTGGCCATGGAAGCTGCAAATGCATTCCAGAAAGAAAACATTTCAGTGGAAGTCATTGATCTTCGCACAGTAAGACCGATTGATTTTCAAACCATCATTAATTCAGTAAAAAAAACGAATCGACTGGTTATTGTTGAGGAAACCTGGCCATTGGCTTCTATCTCGGCTGAAATTGCATATCATATTCAAAAATATGCCTTTGATTACCTGGATGCACCTGTACATCGTGTTACCAATGTGGATGTACCATTACCCTATGCGCCAACTTTGATTGAAGCCATTTTACCCAATGCCAAAAGAACAGTAGAAGCTATCAATGCGGTACTTTACCGATAGAGAAACCTGAAAATATCATCTGAATGTTGCCCTTTTTATCCTATGGAACAAAAGGAAAAATTTATGCTGGAAGCCATAAGGCTTTCTTTGGAAAATGTTCAATCAGGTAAAGGAGGGCCTTTTGGTGCCCTAATTGTAAAAGATGATCAAATAATTGGGGCTGGTGTTAATCTGGTGACTGCCAATAATGATCCCACCCAGCATGCCGAAATAAATGCTATACGCCAGGCTTGTCAGCACCTGAACAGCTTTAGGTTGTCCGGTTGTCAAATTTATACCAGTTGTGAGCCTTGTCCAATGTGCCTGGGTGCTATTTACTGGGCCAGACTGGATAAAATTTATTATGCCAATAATCGAAATGATGCAGCTGAAATCGGGTTTGATGATCAATTGATCTATCGGGAATTGGCAAGCCCTTTACCTGAAAGGTCGTTGCCGATGGAAAGGATATTTAGCCAAAAAGCTTTGGCTGCTTTCTCAGCCTGGAAAAAGTCCGGCCTCAAATCCCATTATTGATTATTTTGACGAAACCGCCTTTATCAAAATTATATTTCAATAATATATATGGTATAGTACAATATCGTACATAAAAACTTTAAAATCGAACATATCTTTTTTTGCATAGAGCAAAAGATCCTGTCCCTGCCCCTTCTTCGGCCTACCAGCTATTTTGGCACATCTGTTGGAATAGAAAAGAAAAACACTAAAATATCATGAAACAATTTTTTATCTTAAGCATAGCATTGTTAATAGTTAATGGTGTATGCGCATCCGGTTTTTCAATAAATGATAAGGAAAATCTGAATTCCACATCCAGTTTCAAAATCATTGCTACCAGTAAAGGTTTTAGTCTTATCTCCACCATACCCGACCGAATCAATATGAATGTTACTGTTTGGGATCAGGAAGGTAATGTTCTTTGTAATCGAAAAGTAGCTTTGCCAGAGTCATATAATAAACCATTTAATCTAAGTAAATTAACAGATGGCAATTATACTGTAGTAGCAACAACAGAAACTGAAATTGCTCATTACCAGATCTACAAAACAGGATCACAAATTGAAGCCATGGCTAATTCCACAGTCGAACTACATGCAGAAGGCAAATTGGTAAAGATCATGGCTTATGGACAGTTTGAAAAGCCCATTTATGTAAAAGTGACTAACCGGTTTGGTAATATCCTCTATGAAAATACCATCACAAAAAGTAAAGCATTTGATCTTTCAAAAATCAATTCAGGAAAAGTAATTTTTCAGGTAAATTATCATAATCAGATGTTGTACAAAACCTTTTAAGAAAAAAAGAGGCTGGACAGTGATGATTTGACCAGCCTCTTTTTTCCTAACTGAGCTATACTTTGGCTTATTATCTATTCTATTTATCAAACAGGTTCATATTGGCCAGACCTTTCTTTCCTCCACCCATCTTATTCATTGTTTTCATCAGTTTACGCATATCATTGAATTGTTTTATTAGGTTATTGACCTGCTGAATAGAGGTGCCACTGCCATCTGCAATTCTTTTTCTGCGGCTCCCATTAATCACATCCGGATTTTCTCTCTCAAAAGGAGTCATAGAACGTATAATTGCTTCTATAGGTTTGAACGACTCGTCATCAATATCAATTCCTTTCAAAGCTTTTCCCATACCAGGAATCATCCCCAACAGATCACGAATGTTCCCCATCTTTTTGATCTGCTCTAACTGAGAAATAAAATCATCAAAATTAAATTGATTCTTGCGAATCTTTTTATTAATGCGCCGGGCTTCATCCTCGT
This sequence comes from Candidatus Cyclobacteriaceae bacterium M3_2C_046, assembly GCA_051418075.1. Lineage (GTDB taxonomy): Bacteria > Bacteroidota > Bacteroidia > Cytophagales > Cyclobacteriaceae > JBPRGG01. The sequence continues at coordinate 94,161 of JBPRGG010000041.1, forward strand.
CAAATGTTTGCTGGGCTCTTTCAACCAATGAAACTACATCACCCATTCCCAGAATCCGCTGAGCCATACGGTCGGGGTGAAATACATCAATGGCATCCATCTTTTCTCCGGTACTGATAAATTTAATGGGCTTTTCTACCACAGTTCGAATAGATAAGGCTGCCCCGCCCCTGGAATCTCCATCCAGTTTGGTCAAAACCACCCCATCAAAATCAAGTCTTTCATTAAATGTTTTGGCAGTATTTACCGCATCCTGCCCCGTCATTGAGTCCACTACAAACAAAGTTTCGGAAGGATTCAATTGTTCTTTCAGCGAGGTAATCTCATTCATCATGATTTCATCAATAGCCAACCTGCCGGCAGTATCCACAATAACAATCTTTTGATTATTTTGCTTGGCAAATTTTATAGCATTGTTGGCAATGGCCACTGCATCCTTATTATCCGGCTCTGCATAAACTTCCACTCCTACCTGCTCTCCGATCACTTTCAATTGGTCAATGGCAGCAGGACGGTATATATCACAGGCAGCTAATAAAACCTGCCTTCCCTGTTTTTTAAAATGAGTAGCCAGTTTTCCGGTGAACGTAGTTTTTCCGGAGCCTTGTAGCCCTGATATTAAAACTACAGCCGGATCACCCTGAATATTGACATCTTCCTTGGTTCCACCCATTAATTGGGTAAGCTCTTCACTCACAATTTTCACCAGCAACTGACCAGGAGAAACAGAAATTAAAACATCTCTTCCCAATGCTTTTTCTTTGATGGTATCTGTTACCTCCTTGGCTACTTTATAATTCACATCTGCATCTATCAGAGCCCTTCTGATCTCCTTCACAGTGGTGGCTACATTGACTTCCGTAATTTTCCCCTGTCCCTTTAAAGTTTTAAAGGCGTTATCCAGTTTATAACTTAAATTCTCAAACATATGGTTCTCTCAAATTTTGCACAAAGATATAAAAATGTGTAGGAATTACAGTACACTAACTGATATATGGCTTATTTAGTTTCTGTTAACTTAAACAAGCCTACAAAAAAAGGACAAGCTATATGACTTGTCCTCCTGTTTTTACAACTATTTAATATTTAGGTACTTTCCAGGGAGATCTGTATTCGGCTTTCACCAGGGCATTTGCTTCTTCATCATTTTTGAATTGGCTGTTTTCATGGTCCCAATAAACTTTTCTGCCTGTTTTAAAGGCAATATTTCCAAGGTGTGCCACTTTAGCAGTATTGGCAGCAATAGCAACATCACATGCAGGCAGCTGCCTGGTTTTGACCGAATTCAGAAAATCTTTTACATGTTTTTCCAAGTCGCCGCCACCTCCTGATTGTCGCGGAATGGGAGAAACCAGGTATTGATTTTCCTCTTCTTCAGGAATGATTTCCCAGCCTCCGCGATCCACCACCAGTGTCCCGTTGTTACCAATAAAAGCAACGCCATGATTTCTGCCATAAGGGCCTCCGTCAATTCCTACCGCATGCTCCCAGATCATGGAAAAATTGTCAAATTCGTAAATTGCCTGCTGTGTGTCAGGAGTTTCCATGGCACTACCCGGATAAGCAAACATACCTCCGGATGATAAAACAGACTTAGGCGCTTTTGCATCCATTCCATAAAGTACCATATCAATCAAATGGACTCCCCAGTCGGTCATAAGCCCACCGGCATAATCCCAAAACCATCTGAAATTAAAGTGAAACCGGTTAGGGTTAAATGGTCGTTGAGAGGCTGGTCCCAACCACATATCATAATCAACTCCGGCTGGTGCAGGTTGATCTGGTTTTTGGGGAATATTTTTCATCCACCCCTGATAAGCCCAGGCTTTGGTAAGTCGAATATTGCCCAGTTTTCCTGACCTTACATAATCTATAGCATCTTTCCAATGAGGTCCGCTTCTTTGCCATTGACCGACCTGTACTATTTTGTTATGCTTTCGGGCGGCATTGATCATGATATCGCATTCTTCAATGGTATTGGCCAATGGTTTTTCACAGTAGACGTCTTTTCCAGCTTCAATGGCATCCACGGTGACCAAACAATGCCAATGGTCAGGTGTCCCAACGATAACAGCATCAATATCTTTATCTTCCAGGAGTTTTCGGTAATCAGTATATTTGTCTACTTTGGTTCCATTCATGTCCTGTAAGTCCTGGGCTCTCTGATCCAGTATACCCTGATCCACATCGCAAAAAGCTTTTACTTCCACTTCAGGAAATTTTATAAAGTTTCGCAAATTGGAAAAACCCATTCCTTTACATCCTACCAGCCCAACCACAATTTTATCATTAGCAGCTATTTTTTGGGCTCCGGCAGTCAAAGAACTAACCCCTAAAGCAGAAGTTAATCCGGCTCCTGCTAAAACTTTTCCGCTATTTTCTATAAATTTTCTTCTTGAATAATGCATAATTTTTGGATTTGTTTTAAAGATAAAACTATGCTTATTTTGAAAAAAATCCAAACTTAATTGACTGGTGGATTCTTAATTTTTTATTTATGTAGTATATTTATAATCCGATATTTGTAAAAAACTTCATATCACCTATGAGTATTTACCGGGTAAAATATTTTTTCCATTTTAGAAAACTTATCCTCAAGAAATTGAAAAAATTCTGGATTAAGCTTTATTCCCGTTTTTTTAGCATGTAGTATTATCTGACAGTATTTTAAGTATTTAGGCTGTATGCCAAAAGCTTGAATGATCTTTTATCATATTAATTTATTTTTTAATATATTGCACTGCTTTTTAAACCAATAAAAGAGTGATTAAATCATATTTCCCTGACTTAAATGATCAGGAAATAATAGAATTTTTAGAAAATTGTGAACACAAGCATTTTATTAAGGGCTCTTTACTTTTAAATACTGACCAGTTTGTTAAAGTATTGCCCTTAGTGATCAGTGGTACAGTAAAAGTAGTTAAGGAAGGTGATCAGGCTAATGAGATCTTACTCTATTATATTTCCCGGGGAGAGAGTTGTGCATTGTCTATTTCAGCCTATCTGAACCATCAGCAAAGCCAGGTAAAAGCCATTGTGGAAGAAGATGCTCAGATTATTTTATTACCCACCAGGTACATTGATGGGTGGATGCAAAAATTTCCTTCCTGGGAGAGATTTGTAATTAAGTTGTTCAGGAAGAGGTTTCAGGAATTATTAGATACCGTTGATGGGATAGCATTTTATAATTTGGATGAAAGATTGATCAAATACCTGAAAAAAAAGAGCCTTAATGTTACAACCCGGGAAATAATGATAACACATCAGGAAATAGCCAATGACCTTGGCACATCACGAGAAGTAGTTTCGAGGCTCTTGAAGCAACTGGAAAAACGTCATATGATCACATTAAGCAGGAATAAAATAAAAGTGCTGATTTGATATTAATTACCGGGTAACTTTAATTTAATAATGTTTATGGATACAGCATCATTGGAAAAATTTTCAACAGAACTTGATCCCCTGGTTTGGAATTTGATTCTATTAGCTTCTGGCATTACTTTGGGATTGATTATAAAATTTATTGTTTTCAAGATTATTAAGGTAACTCGTTTTAGAGATGATCGACTGATCGCTGACTCATTTATCAAACATGAATATATTCCCTTTAATTTCTTTGTGCCTCTGCTAGTACTTTCAATTATTTTTAACCTTTTCATATTCAGTGAGGCTGTGGATGCGACTTTATCCAAAGCCCTTAGGATATTCATGATAATTTCCTTCAGTTGGGTGCTGATCAGGGTAGTAAATGTTTTTGAAGACCTGGTAGAGGCGACTTTTGACCTGAGTAAAGAGGATAATATCAGGGAAAGAAAAATAAGGACTCAGCTTCAATATATTCGGAGGATCATTATTATGATAATTTTCGTGATTGCCGTTTCAGTTATTTTGTTAAGTTTTGATAGTGTAAAGCAGCTCGGGGCAGGTTTATTGACATCTGCAGGTATTGCTGGTGTAATTATTGGTTTTGCCGCTCAACGTTCGCTGGCAATGTTTTTAGCTGGTTTTCAAATTGCTTTTACCCAGCCTATCCGGATAGACGATGTATTGGTGGTAGAGGGAGAATGGGGCCGGGTGGAAGAGATCACCTTTACTTATGTAGTGCTCAGGATCTGGGATCAACGGCGGCTGATACTTCCCATCAACTATTTTATAGAGAAGCCATTCCAGAACTGGACCAGGATATCAGCCGATATTTTGGGTACAGTATATATCTATGCTGATTACACTATTCCTTTGGAAAAATTACGAAAAGCTTTGACCGGCATATTGAAAAAAAATGAAAAATGGGATGGCCGGGTGAATGTGCTTCAGGTAACAGATGCTACCGAAAAGACAGTTCAGATAAGGGCTCTTATGAGTGCCAGAAATTCTTCTGATGCCTGGGATTTGCGGTGTTTTGTCCGGGAAGAGTTGCTTACCTATATCCAACAGCATCATCCGGAAAGTTTGCCCAGGTTCAGGGGGGAATGGGAGAAGAAAAAAGAGTGATATAAAAAAAGATAAGAGAGAAACAGCGAACAACCAAACAGTCATCTAAGTGAATTCTACTACACATTTCATTTGATCAAATATTGTCTGGATATAAAGAAAGCCCCAAACAACATTCAGTAATACATGTTATTTGGGGCTTGAAAAATTACTAAAAGAATTTAACTTGCTGGAGTAGCAAGATGGTTGCTATCTTTTGTTTTTTTCTTTCTTTTGTTATAATACCCTTTCCCATAACCATAGCCATACGCCGTATGCTTACTCGTAAAGTCATTATAAACTATTGATATATTACGTTGATTCAGTTTATTGTTATGAATAATTTCCATGGAAGATTGTAAAGCACTTTTCTTTGTATGATTTTCTCTGACAATAATAAAAGTATGATCAACATAGGAAATTAGCTCAAATGCATCTGAGAAGAATCCTATAGGAGGAGTATCCACAATGATATAATCAAATTGTTCTCTTAATTCAACCAACAATTGCTTCATTCTTTCATTGATCAACAATTCTCCAGGGTTAGGAGGAAAAACACCAGCTTTTATAAAGAATAGATTCTGATTACTTCCAGGCTTTATGATAGTTTCAATAGGTGCAGCTCCGGTAAGATAATTTGTCAAACCATTTTCCCTGTCACTACTGTTCTTGTAAGTGTAAGATTTATCTTCTTTCCTTAAGTCAGCATCTATCCAAACAACCTTTTTGTCAGCCAAAGAAAGAGTTAAGGCCATATTGACAGAGCAAAAGCTTTTACCATCTCCGCTTATTGAAGAAGAAAATAATAAAACCTGAGTGGGTTGTTTTAAAAATTTCAGGTTGGTTCTAAAAGAACGGAACGATTCAAAGCTTGGATTACGGTAAGAATCCTTGTTTGTTTTACTCTGTCTTACTATAGATCCTACTATTGGCAGTCTGGTAATATTCTTTACTTCTTCTTTCGAATGTACAATATTGCTCATCACATCAATTAGATAAATGATGCCTGCAGGTAATAGTAATGCAAGCAGAATAGCCAATATATATATTGAAAGCGAACTGGAAGAAACTAAACCTATTACCATAGGATGGTTAATAATCTCGTAATCAGATTCAATTGCTGCGAATTGTATTCCTGCTTCAAGCCTTTTCTGCATTAAAAGAAGGTAAATCTCTTCACTGGCCCTGTAGTCTCTCTCAATCACTTTTAATTGTCTTTCTGCTTCAGGCATTTGTCTCAAAGAGGATGAGAATAGGTTAATCCTGTTGTCTAGATCTTTAAGTCTGATATCATTGGTAGCTTTCAGATTTTCCACATTGTTCAAAATATTCTCTTTAAGATCAGCAATAGTTTGCTGTTTCTCTTGAACCAAAGGGTTTTTTCCTTTTTTATCAGACATTAATAACTTTACATCAAGTTGAAGATTGACTAACCTTCGTATCAAATCATTAAGTATGTTATCCTGAACACCCATTGAGGAAGGAACTACTAGTTCATCAACATCTTGTTTGCTTAATGATCCTATCAAATAATTATAATATTGATTAGACAATTGGATATTGGCTTTCTCCTGCTCAAGTTGCTTAATGTTGCTGTAAAGTTGATTACTTTCAAGCGTAGGATCTACCGATGAATTATTATATTTAAATTGCTTAATCTCTCCTTCTATCAATTGTAAAGAATCAGTGTTTTCAGCCAACTGCTGATCAATAAATTTGACTGTCTTATCAGAATAAGCTCTTTTATTATTAATATCATGAGCGATGATCTTTTCAACTAATTTGTTTACAAAATCCAGTTCTTTCTGCTCATTGGATCCGATCACACTAATCTCCAACATAGATGACTCTTCCTTAACCGGTAGAATGGAAAGTTTACCTTGATATCTACTTACCAGGCTGTTCAGTCTATTAATCTTAATAAGAACATTTCGGTATTCATCTAAATTTTCAGTGTTGACTAGTTCTATACTGAAAATAAAATTGCTGATTTTAGAATCTTCCCCAAAATTCAGGGTAAATTTCTCATCCTGAACATATAAATTGTAGGATTTATTATTTATTATTTCGCATTCCCAATATTCTCCGTAGGGTATATTAGTAGAATTGGCATCAATATTCAGTCTGATTGGCGAATCCTTATATAGTTCAATATTTTCAAGTGGACTAGGAATGTAATAATCAACTGCAAAATCCAACTCCCTAATGGTAGATAAGATTAATGGATAGGATGTCAGTTTCACAATTTCATCAGCCATACTTCCTCCCCCACCGGCACTACCAAAAAACAGATCCATGGGACTATTTGAATGATCTTTTTTGATTGCCATGGTAGTTTGAACCTGATACTTCGGCAGAGAAAATTGATTATAATAAAAGGCTGCAACCAGGAAAATCACTAAAAATGATACAAAAATGTACCATTTTTTAAGTAGCCTTTCAGCAAAAAGCTTATAGTCAAAGCTAGAGGCATTATTTTGTGGATTTAATTTCATAATTATCAATCTCTAGTTATATTAATAAAAAACCAAGTAAATGAGGATAATAATCCAAATGCAGTAGAAATTAACCAAACCTGGTTTTCTCTTACTGATCTGGCTGCCAATGGATCAACTAATATTAAGTCATTTGATTGGATAAAGAAATCTTCATCTCCAAGAATATCGGCTTCCAACAAATTGATCTTCTTAATATTTGAAGTTCCATTTAAACTTTTTCTCACCAATTTTATTTCCTTTCGATCTGCATATACACTTAAATCACCAGCCAGTCCTATAGCTTCAAATATGGTTAATCTGTCACCAACTACCATATAATGACCCGGATTATTAACTTCTCCTAATATAGTAAACTCAAAAGGTGTTTGTAAAGTAATTCTAACAAGCGGTAATTGCAAATAATCTTCTAACAATGTTTTAATTTTATCCTGGGCTTGATTAATGGTCAGGCCATCAACTTTTACTTTACCAATGGCAGGCAATTCAACATACCCTGCGGTATCTATTTTAAATAAATTAACATTGTTTTGACTTGACCCAGGTTCAGTGGATCCATTTCCTCCACCCCGAAATATATCAAATTGCCCGGGAGTTAAGCTGAAAATACTTACCGCTATTAAGTCCTTGGGTTTTAATATATACTCCCGCTCTTCCAACAAATAACTATTATAAGTATCAGTGACATCTGATTGGAGGTAAATTAATTTTTTTCTGGGCACGCAACTTACTATAATAATAAGTAAAATGATCCAAACAAATTTTAGTTTCATAGATTAATTCAATATATTATAAATATTATTCAAAACACAAATCTAATAATTTAATTATTCAAATAAAAATTTTTTTTTTTCTAATATTGAGTTGGTTGATATGAACTATGAGGAATAATACTGTAAATTAGTGAATAATAATTACATAATTAATATTCGTTCGTTATTATTGTGTTAAAACCAATTTAAATTAATTCATTTATTCTGAATCCTATCCATTATTTTATACACGCAGGTATTAAAATTCCGGAAAGATGTACTAGCTCTATGTGTTTGATCCATATAATCATTGTAAGAATGGCTCTGCATTTAGAATCTACAATTATTGGTGGAAATTTGATACAATTTAATTATAGGGTAAAATGATGTTCCTTTAAAGTATAGTAAACTGACTTGGTTCATAATGGTTGCAAGATAGCAATTGAAATTTGATCTTATCATGAAACATTTCATCAAGTTTTATATTTACAATAATTATAAGTTAAAGTTTATTTATTGGATCTGTAAACTCGATAATTAAAGTCTTTAGCAATGAATTATTCATTTTAAGTATTGATTTTCAGTCTTTTTACTTTTTTTCATTATTATTTTATTCAAACTTTACCTATAGATGTGATATTTTTTATAAAAATAATTATACCACAATTTTTTTTATTGGAATTAATTGTATAATTTTGAAATAAAATTGGGTTAATCGAATATTAGTATGAATTTATACCATACATTTTTTATTTGTTACTTATTTTTTCGATTATAATTCCAATATAAAAAGATAAAAAGTGATTCTTTGACCAATATAATTTTTAAAGAGACCTGATTTTATAAAACAATATTCGCTATACAAATTAAAAGCGGATTAAAATTTGGAATAAATAATATAATTATATTTATAAATTATTAGAATATTCAATTAAAGACTATGAACTACATATACCGATTCTTGTTGAGAGATGACATAATGAACATTTTTTTCTTGATTTTTGCGATAGTAGATTCTATCTTTTTGATCATAGTTATTCAACAAATTGACACTAATTTTTTACTATTAGATGATTTTTCTACTCAGGTAAAAATATTATTGTCATTAATACTGGTAATGTGTTGGATTCTGGCAGTATTTATTGTGGCCATTGTTCAAAAATCTAATTTAAATAGATTTAGAAATTACATGAGAGCTTTAGGGATAGCTGGTATTATTTATGGTATCGGTTTGGTCCCCTTGATTCTGCTAAATGAATATACTCAAATTACTTTTATACAAACCATTCTGATTTACCTTACTTCATTCTTCTTTTATCAGGCTAATCGAATGGGCTTTTTTATTACATATAAAATAATACATAATGTTATTATTAAGAAAAAGTCATTCATTGTAATTGGGTACACAAACAACACCAGGAAGTTAATGAATATATTTTCAGATTCGAGTGTATTTGTAAGGAACTTTCATGGGATCTTTGATTCCAGATCTAATATGATGGATGATTTATCCTTTTATCATTTAGGTGAATTAGATCAGGTTAAAGAGTATTGTCTTAAGAATAAAATAGACGAAATATATTATACCCTCCCAAATCACAGAGAATATCTGAATGAATTGAGAAAATTTGCTGATGAAAACTTTATCTTTTTAGGTATCATTCCAGATCTGGACCTTGATGACAAGGATTTTAGTTTAAAGACGCAAATTATTGATCATCGTGGCATTCCCGTATTATCTTATGAACGTTCTCCACTCTCTTACCAGGTAAATAGATTTGCTAAAAGAAGTCTTGATTTAATTGTTTCTTCAATTGCCCTGTTAATTCTAGCTCCTACCCTGTTTCCGATTGTGGCTTTATTAATAAAGTTGGAATCAAATGGGCCTGTGTTCTTTAAACAACTAAGAACTGGAAAAAATTGTCAACCATTCTGGTGCTTCAAGTTTAGGACTATGCAGGTAAACATAGAATCTGATAATAAACAAGCCACTAAAAACGACAGTAGAATAACCAAAATAGGTTCTTTTCTAAGAAAAACCTCTATTGATGAATTACCTCAGTTCTTTAATGTGCTGATTGGTGATATGTCTGTAGTAGGCCCACGTCCTCATATGCTGCTTCATACTGATCATTATTCATCTGTAATATCTTCATTTAAAATAAGGCACTCCATAGAGGCTGGTATAACTGGTTATGCCCAGGTTAATGGTTTAAGGGGCGAAACCAAAGAACTCTCTTTGATGGAAAGAAGGGTGGAGTATGATAAATGGTATCTTGAGAACTGGAGTTTGCTTCTTGATATCCGCATTATCTTACTCACATTCCTTAACATCTTCAAAGGAGAAAAAACAGCTTATTAATTATTATTTTACATTAGCATAAGAATGAAAATACTGGTTTACGGTATAAATTATCATCCTGAATTAACCGGGATTGGCAAATATACTACAGAAATGTGTGAATGGTTTGCTGATAATGGACATGAAGTAGAAATGATAACTGCCATGCCTTATTATCCAGAATGGAAAATTAATCATGACTATAGGAATAAAGGATGGTATTCAGAAAAAATCAGAAATATTAAAGTATTCAGATCACCATTTTATATACCAAAAAAAGTAAATGGCTTTTCACGCATTTTACATGAGTTTTCCTTTTTATTGAGTTCATCTGTTCATTGGATCAGGTTTTTTTTTAAACCAGCCCGAGACATCGTTATTAGCATATATCCTCCTTTGCCCATAGGTTTTTTACCAGTCATTTATAAAAAGATTAAGAAGACACCTTTCGTATTTCATATACAAGATCTTCAAGTTGATGCCGCTAAGGAATTAAAAATCATTAGACAAAAGGCATTGCTTAATCTTCTTGAGTGGCAGGAAAAGTATTTCATTAATCACGCAGATCTGGTGACAACTATCAGTGAAGGTATGAAACAAAAAATTATTCAAAAGGGCTTGAAAAATAGTGAGATCACATTATTCCCCAATTGGGTAGATACAAAAAGTCTTCAACCGATGCCGGAAATGCAAGATAGCTTAAAGGAGAAATATGGTTTTACGCCTGATGATAAAGTAGTGCTTTATAGTGGCAATATTGGGGAAAAACAAGGTTTAGATGGTGTACTAGAGGCTGCACGAATTATTCAAAACAAGCAATCTTCTCCTATTAAATTTTTGATTGTTGGAGAAGGTGCTACCAAGCAAAAGCTTATTCAAAGAAGTAAGGATTTAAAACTGGATAATATTAAATTCGGCAATTTAGTACCAAAACAGGAATTACCTTTTCTGTTAAATATGGCAGATCTGCATTTAATTTTGCAAAAAAAGGGAGCTTCAGACCTCTTTATGCCTTCAAAACTGTGGAACATTTTATCCTGCGGAGGATTGGTCGTAGTAGCTGCTGATAAGCCTACCAACTTGCGCAAATTAATAGATTATAATGAAATTGGCTTGTCAATAAATGCTGAGGATCCGGTTTCATTATCTCAAACCATTTATGATCACCTTTTAATACAGGAAAACAGTGATAAAATATTAACATTAAAAAATAATGCTGTAAAATTCTCTCAAAAAAATTGCGATATAAACCATATTATGCTTGATTTTGAGCAAAAACTTTATGAATTATCTAATCAGGGTAGTAAACCAAAAGTTGAGCTTTCAAAAATAAGCACTAAAGACTCCTATATTTTGACAAAATAGATAAAAACAATTCATAATAGGCAAAATAATCAACTTCAATGAAAAAGAATCAGTGGGTCTTCAATAAAATAATTGGTGATAAGATCAACGGATCATATTCTCCTACTTTATTGATCAATTCATTAATTTTTTTATTCCTGCTCTTCATCTTTATTTTGACATTCATGTATAGCATGGAAACCAAGATTGATCATGACGAACATCAATATATTGCAGCTGCTAAAATTACATCTACTGATGGTCTAATACCTTATAAGGATTACCGTTTCTTCCACATGCCTTATTCTATTTTTATCAATGCTTTTATTTTCCAATTTACTGACCATCTTTTAATTGGCGCACGAACGTTAAATGCAGTTTCTTTTTTTCTGATCCTGGTCATACTATTCTTTACCACATTTCGTGCCTTTGATCAACAGCCTATAATTTTTAGATTATTAGCTGCTTCAGCTGCTGTATTATTACTTTCATTTAACCCCGTGGTAAAACATGCGATGGGAAAATCCTGGACATTTGATTTGCCACTGATGTTAACTTTAGGATCATTTCTATTAATAGTTAAAACAGAATCATTAAAAAGATATCCACTTTATAGCTTTATAAGCGGTTTATTGATAGCTGTTGCATTTGGTATACGTTTACAGTTCGCATTTTTAGGGGTTCCAATCTTTCTGTTTTTGCTGATAATGAGCTATAAAGGCAAGTTTCAATTCAACTTTAAACCCATTATTCATTTTATTATTGGAGCTGTGTTAGGGTTAACTCCCTTAATAATCTTAATATCTATAAGTCCTGATAAATTCCTATTTGATATTTACATGTATCATGCAGTTTTGGATGCCCAATTCTTTGCAGAAGGATTGAACCTTTTTCAGCGAATAGATAAGGTTATTGAAATATTACTGGATCAAAGTAATTTTCTGATTATATTACTGGCTATAATTTATCTGGGAGCTGGCACTTATTTTCAGTTGTTCAATCCTGAAAAAATACCCAGCCGGCTATATGCAGTATTTTTGCTGGTACCCTTCTTAATATTTATCGCTGTAGGTAAAATAGTACTCTATCAGTACCTCTATCCATTAATGGTTTTTTTGATGATTGGAACAATTTTTGGAATGTCCTATATCACAAAAAACCAAAAATATTCTGTTGTAACATTAATAGTTTTTGCTTTTTTTAGTACGCTGGCCAATGGTTATTTTCCATTTAAAAACTTGACCAAAGTTGATCAGTGGGAGGCTAGTAATTATAATCAATCCAGCCATAAAATAGCAGAGTTATGTGGAGATGCTAAAATACTCACACTTTCCCCTGGAATGGTATTGGAAAGTAAAAGAATAAAAATTTATAAAGAATTTGTCACTACTCCTTTCCTCTGGCGTTCGTCTCATTTGGTTCCAGATGAGTTAAGAAAAGAATTAAACATAGTTTCACCAGACAATTTAATGGATTTTCTTATCCAGGATCCTCCAAAGGCAATACTTGTAGGATTTGAGCCTAAAGATATAGAAATGCCATTTGTAGAGTATGCAAAAGAGAATAATTATACTGAAATGCAGTTTCTTGAAGGAATATTGTATCTTCAAAATCCCAAAATAAGCTTCAATCAATATTAAACTGTTTTAATGGATCCAGTAACATTCTATTATCCTTTTCCAGATGATTTGAAAAATATTGAAAAATTAAATATTAATGAACCTCATCATTGGAGTACAAGAATAAACAGTAGCGCAAAAAATTGGATTCTACAAACTTTTTTAAGACTTAAATCAAAAAACTATAATGTCCAAATTTCAGACTCATGGCCCCAGAATGGAATCGTTGTGCTTCATTCAGACAAACGAACTTTAAATGCTCTAAATGAAAGTTATGACAAATTCAATAAAGATCTGCTAATAGTTACTGTGCGGGCAGATCGATTAGAATGGCGCCCTTTATTGAGTGATGCTGAAATTTTGCAAAATGGCAAATTTATAAATAACAAAGATTCATTTTTTATTCCTTTTTGGCCTCAAATTGGCATCATACCCAGAAATAAAGAAAGAAATACCAGTATAAAAAATATAGTATTTAAGGGAGGTTATGGAAGTTTAGATGAAAATTTTCATAAAAAAGATTGGCACACATATTTAAAAGAAAGAAATATAAATTTTATTTTGACCACAGAAAAAGGAAGTGATGGCTATCCAAACTGGTATGATTATTCAGAAGCAGATATAGTTTTAGCAGTACGTCCTCAATTTGGAGATAAGGGATTCAGAAGTGATAAACCGGCCTCAAAATTAGTCAATAGCTGGCATGCACAGGTTCCAGCTATTTTAGGAGCAGAATATGCATTTAGAGAACTTAGAAAATCTGAATTAGATTATTTAGAGGCGAAAAATGTAAATGAAGCTATAGAAGCGGTAGAATTTCTTCTTAAAAACCCCTCCATATATCAAGATATGATAGAAAACGGAAAAATACGGGCCAAAGAGTTTTCTGCCGATCAAATAGCCGAAATCTGGGCTGACACGCTTTTTACCAAAGTACCTAAATTAAGAGAAAATAAATCATTTAGAATCTCCCGGGAGATTAATGCTAAATTACGTAAACCTTACCATCTTCTTACAAAACCGCAAAGCCTGCTGGAATACAGAAAATGGATGGGGAGTATTTATCGTAATATTAAAGGCATAGATACCGATAAAGATAAATGAAAATCTATATAATATCTGCTTATCCATACGATCCTGAAACTAATTTTGCGGCAAGTTGGCTGAAAGAATCTGCAGCAAATGATCCATTTAAACTGCATACAGTGACTGAATATCCGGAAGAGGCAGACATCATCCTTTTTACAGAACATCATCCGCAAAGAGACCCTTATTTTTTTAAAGTCCTGAATCATAGTCTTTATAAGAAATATAAAAAAAAATGTTACCTGTACCATGACAGTGATTATGTGGTACCATTAATTCCCGGAATATATCCCAGTATAGAAGATCAATCACACAATACCTTCTTCACTCAGCCTGGTCATTATATTGCACGATTGTGTCAAAATGAAGCTATTACCCTGCCGGAAAATCTACAAAAGCGTGAAAACAAATACCTTTTTTCATTTATAGGAGCTGTGAAAACGCATCATATCAGAAAAGATATTTTAAAATTGCAGGATGAAAGGAGTTTTCTGAAAGATACTTCTGGTTTACACTCATGGCTTCTAGACCCATCGGCAAAATTGGAATTTGAAACAGAATATGTTAAGGTAAGTCATGAAAGTAGTTTTGTTCTATGCCCCAGAGGGGTAGGTCCAAACACTTACCGCTTGTATGAAACCATGGAGATGAGCATTGCCCCAGTTATTATATCAGATCAATGGGTTCCCACTCCGGGTCCTGACTGGGAAAATTTTTCTATCAGGATCCCTGAATCTGAAGTGCATAAAATCTCTGAAATATTGCGTGAAAAGGAAAGTGAAGCTATAGAAATGGGCAAAAAGGCAAGAATAGCATGGGAAAAATGGTTTTCAAAAGATGTTTCATTTCACCACTTAGCTGAAAGTTGCCACCATTTACATCAACACCGCAATAATATTCCCACTCCTTTGTACTTTAAATATTACAGCCTTTTCTTAAAACAATTTCATTTTAGAAATCTATTACGCTATTATAAAAAAAAATTTCTAAATTAGATTGGTATTCAATCTATTACATCAATAAGTATCGCCCCATCCAAAATAATTCAAATTTTTATAGGTATATTTATATTTTATACTTAATTTTGATTTTCATTTTAGTCACGCATTCTTGATCATAAATACACTTAAATCATTTAGTAATTTATTATAAAAATTGATAATTATTGAAAAATTCATAAACATGCTTATTTTATGAATTTTTAAATATCGATTATTATTTTACATGCTATTATGAGCAATTAACTGTGACTGACGTGGCGAAGCTGTAACTTTACAACAAATAATTAAAATAAAACTTTTAAAATCAGAGCTATTGGAACCCTCATTAACAAAAGCTATTGACGATAAGATACTGTTCTTAGGATTAGAAGCTTTTGGCGCAACAGGCGGCATCCAAAAGTTTAATCGCGCATTGATAAAGGCATTAAATGATAATAGCCTGAACTCTGAAAATATTTTAACATTGATGTTATATGATGCTTATCCAGATGAAAAGTACATCAGCTTTAAAAATTTCAGAGGTTATAAAAAACGAAAGTTACCATTCATTTATTCAGTTCTCAGGCAAATCAATAAATACGAATCAATTATCATTGGTCATATAAAGCTTGCTGGTTTTGCACTTTTTCTAAAAACGATCTTTCCCAATAAAAAGATGTTTCTGATTACCCATGGTATTGAGGTATGGGGTGAAATTACAAAAATGGAAAAAGGCCTGCTGCAAAAAGCTGACCATATTTTCAGTGTTAGTGAATTTACTAAATCCAAGCTTGTTAAGCTGCATGGTATCGATCAGGATAAAATACACCTTTTCCAAAATACCCTGGATCCTTTCTTTAAAGTTCCTGAAGATTTTGCTAAACCGGAATATTTATTGAAAAGATATGGGATTCATAAGAACGATCAGATAGTTTTTAGTTTAGCCAGGCTATCCAATACCGAAAAGTTCAAAGGCTATGATCTGGTGATTGAAGCAATTGCAGATTTAAAAAAGGCTTATCCTTCTGTTAAATATATTTTAGCAGGAAAAGCGGATCAAAAGGAAAAAGAAAGGCTTCAACAACTTATTAAAACAAACCAGTTAGATGACCATGTAATTTTGGCTGGTTTTATAGCTGATCAAGAAATAACTGATCACTACCTGCTGGCAGATCTTTTTATTTTGCCAAGCAAAAAGGAGGGTTTTGGGATTGTATTTATTGAAGCTTTATCATGTGGCACTCCAGTAATTGCCGGCAATCAGGATGGAAGTGTGGAAGCACTTAAAAATGGGGAATTAGGGAAATTAGTCGCCCCCGAACTTCCGGCTATTTCTGAAGCTTTAGCTGATGAATTGCAAAAGCCGAAAATCAACCCGAATGAATTATCAGCTAAAACTTTGAAGTATTTTGGCTTTGATAAGTTTTGTCATAATCTTGTTCAATTATTGAATTCTGTTAAATAGATGGGTACTACCCAAACAGAAAGTATACCGGATAAGATAAAATCCTTTTACAAAAAAGGTAATTGGGCCTATTGGTCGAAGATATTATCTAAATTCCTTTCGATTCAGGTTTTAATCAAAGGACTAGGATTTTTAATTACCTTCGGACTCATTCGGCTGCTGACAAAAGAGGAATATGCACTTTTTACCATTTCTACATCATTGTTTGCCATTATTCAGGTTTTATCTGATTCAGGTGTAGGGTCTGGCATCTCAATGATAGGTGGAAAGGTTTGGAATGATAAAAACAAGCTAGGCCAACTTATAAAGACCGCGATCCATTTGAGGAGGCTAATATTTATACCTTCTGCTATAGTGGTAGGACCTATTGCTTTTGGACTGCTGAGTAAAAATAATGCATCTTTAACCGAAGGAGTGGTTTTAACACTATTGATTGTCATGATAGCCTCTTTTCAAATAGATATAAATATCAGCAAATCAGTATTAAAATTTCATTCTAAATTCGATAGTATTCAGAAGCTGGAGCTTGCTAATACCATATTAAAAATAATTGTATTTGCATCTTTAGGATTTATTTACTTGAATGTAACGATTGTGTTAGCCACAGTTGCTTTAGGCTTTCTTCTGGAAAAGCTTTTATCAGAAAAATGGTCCCAAAAGCATATCGAAAAAATAAAAGAGGTCAATAATGAATATAAAGGTAAAATTGTAAATATTGTAAAGGATCAATTGCCAAATAGTATTTTCTTTGCCTTAAGGTCCCAATTAGATGTTTTCCTTATCAGTATTTTTGGTAATGTAGAAAGTATTGCTGAATTAGGTGCATTGAGCAAAATTAGTATGATTTTCACCATTTTCATGATTACTTTTAATTCGGTGGTGGTTCCCAATTATGCTAAAACACTTAATAAATCTGAATTGATCAGAAAGATCATAATGATCTCTATCATCTTTTTTTCAGCATGCGCTGCTTTTTTGGCATCTGTAATGATTATGCCTGATCTGTTTTTATTTTTACTTGGAGATGGATACCAAAACCTTGAAAGTGAATTAGTTCTTTTGATTGTCCTGATGATTTTAAGACAATATACCACAGTATTATTTGCGCTTAATTCTGCAAAAGGGAAAGTGCCTAAATGGTGGTTAAATATTTCCATAAGTGTAGCAAGTGTAGTTTTAGCACTTATTTTCTTTGATATTTCTACTGTAAAAGGTGTAATACTATTTAATATTTTTTCATTATTACCCACTTTAGGATACTTTGGATATATTAAATTCAATTTATTAAAAAATTATAGCACATAAGTGTTATTATACACTTTGATAAAATAGTTATATGAATTCAACAGTTTGTACATTATTTGAAGGAAGTTATCATTTTGGGGTTGCTGCATTGACCAACTCCTTATACAAAAATGGGTATAGGGGCATTATTTGGGCTGGCTACAAAGGAGAGTTGCCACCCTGGGCAAGCCCATTGAAAACTTATGAAAACTACCAAGAGTTGGAAGTGACTCCGGATCTGATAATCCGCTTCATCAAACTCGAAAGTAAAATACACCTTTCCAATTACAAGCCCTATTTTATGCTTGATCTTTGGGATAAAAAATTCACTGCTGACGAATTGCTGTTTTATTTTGACCCTGATATAGTGGTTAACAGACACTGGAAATATTTCGAAAAATGGGTCAAATACGGTGTGGCATTGTGTGAGGATGTGAATTCGCCCATGTACAATAGTCATCCTCTACGGATGGACTGGAAAGATTTCTTCAGCCAACACCAGGTAAAACTGAATTCGTCGTTAAACATTTATTTAAATGCCGGCTACATCGGACTTTCTCAGCAAAACAGGAAGTTTTTAGAAGATTGGAAAAAAACGATGGATTTGATTGCCATAGAAATGGGGGGGCTGGGCTATACTAAAGTAAATATTAATAAGGATAAACATGAAAGCCAAAAGTCTGATATATTCCCTAATACTGACCAGGATGCCTTAAATGTCACCTGCATGCAGAATGATTCAACCATCAGCATTTGTGGCAAAGAGGGTATGGGATTTTCTCCAGGACTGGCCTACATGTTTCATGGAGTAGGGCCAAGCAAACCCTGGCATTTAAATTTTATGCACAAATTATTCAAGAGTAAATTGCGTAACCCTGTGGAAATAAATTATTGGAAGTATGTTTCTCATCCTATAAAAATATATCCGAAACGGCAGGTCCAAAAGGCAAAAATGTATTTCAAAGCCTCCCGGGTTATCAACAGAATCATAAAATAGTTATAGTTTGAAAATTCTATTTATCTGCGGATCTCTGGAACCAGGTTGTGACGGTGTAGGTGATTATACAACCAGGCTAGCCCAGTCATTAATTGAAGACGATCATCAAGTAGCTATCCTGGCACTTTATGATAAATTCATTAAAGAATTCTCTATATCATCAATTGATAACAAACAAAAATCAATTTCGGTCTGTAGAATACCTTATGAGACAGATCATCAAAAAAGGACAAACTCAGCCCATTCCTGGATTTCTGAAATCAACCCTGAAGTGATCAGTTTACAATATGTGCCTTATTCATTCCATTCAAAAGGATTACCGTTTAAATTAGTTCCGCTATTAAATAACATATCCGGAAGCTCAAAATGGCAAATCATGTTTCATGAGTTATGGCTGGGAATAAATAAAGGTTCGACTGTTAAAGAAAACATAATTGGTAAAATTCAGAAAAGAATAGTAATAAGCCTTATTAAAAAGCTCAAGCCAGTCGCCATTCATACTCAGTCTCAAATATATTTTAATCAGTTATATCAACTTAGAGCCAATCCTCAAATGTTGCCATTGTTTGGAAATATTGAATATATTCCCTTGGAGCATGATAGTAAAAAGACCAATGTGATATCATTTGCCATTTTCGGTAAAATTCGATCAGGAAGTCCAATTGAATCATTTGCCAAAGAATTAGCTGATTATGCCAAAGTCAACAAGAAGAACATGGTTATTAATATCATAGGAAGAGCCGGCAATTATAAATACACCTGGATTAAGATTTGCCAATCATATGGATTGGAAGTGGAAGATTTAGGTGAGCAGCCACCCGATTTGATTTCAAAAGTATTACAACATACGACTTATGGAATTTCAACTACACCATTACCTTTAGTAGAAAAAAGTGGAGCTGTAGCAGCCATGAGGGAACATGGCTTGCCAGTGATTACAGTAGCTCATCAATGGATAGCCAAAGAGAAAATAAATTTCACAATGCCTGAAGGAGTTTTCAATTATGAAAAAGGTAATCTGGCCGGTATACTTTCATCTCCTATAGGTTCTGATCCTCTGGTAGATCTGTCTGACATCAAGCGTCAATTTATGGATTGTGTTTTCACCCCAAATAAACATTAATCTTTCATGAAAATACTATTTTTGACACATAAATTCTATCCTGATATCGGCGGAATCGAAATAAATTCTGAAATTCTGGCTTCTGAATTCCAAAAAGAAGGCCACGAAGTTCAGTTGATAACCTGGACCAAAGATACCGGAGATAAAACCTTCAGTTTTACTGTAATCAGAGACCCCAAAGTTCTTGAATTGGTCAAAGCACACCAATGGGCAGATGTGATATTTGAGAATAATATTTGTCTGAGGCTAGCCTGGCCAGCTTCAATTTTACAAAAACCTAAAGTAATCGCCTTAAGAACATGGATTGCCAGATCAGACGGTTCAGTATCTAAAATTGATCAAATAAAGCTTCATTATCTCAAATTTGCCAGGCAAGTGATCGCTGTCAGTGATAAAGTGAGACAAAAAAGCTGGACCAAAGCCCATGTGATAGGAAATCCATACAGGATAAATCTTTTTAACAGGAAAACAAGCATCAAAAAAGATCGCGATTTCGTTTTCATGGGACGGTTAGTTTCGGATAAAGGAGCTGACATGGCAATTAAAGCAATATTTGAATTGATCAAGTCTGATTATCGTGACATAACTTTGACATTAGTTGGAAATGGACCGGAGATGGAAAATCTTCAAGCATTGGCCAAAGACTTGAATATCAAAAAAAATATTCAATTTACAGGTGCCTTAAAAGGTGAAAATTTAGTAAATTGTTTGAATGAACATAAATATATTTTAGTACCTTCAGTATGGGAAGAGCCGTTTGGCAATGTAGTATTGGAAGGAATGGCATGTGGATGTCTGCCAATTGTGTCTAATGGTGGGGGGTTACCCGATGCTGTAGGTCAGGCAGGCATAATTTTCGAAAGAGGTAATTTAAAAGATATGGTTACTGTAATTTTAAACTTGCTGAGTTCTAAAGAAATTGAAGATAAAATAAGAAAAAAAATGCCTGAGCACCTAAAAGAACATCATCCTGCCAAAGTGGCAAAAAAATATTTAGATATTATTCAATCAGCAGTAAATAATTGAATTAGATGAGCATTGCAGTACATCATCCTACCGGGAATAAAAATGTAAGGGCAGTAATAAGTGCATTAAGAAGTGAGGGATTACTGGCCAAATATTTAACAACCATAGCTGTTCAACCTCAGGCCCCCTGGCTTGAATTACTCCCTAAATCACTGAAAAATGAATTAAAAAGGAGATCTTATGATCTGACAGCAGATAAAATGTCTACCTCTCCGTATTTGGAAATGGTGAGGCTTGCCATGAATAAAATAGGCACCAAATCTTTGATTGCTGAAGAAAACAGTTATGCCAGTGTGGATGCCGTATATCGCGCTTTTGACCAATCCAATGCCAAGAAATTATCCAAACTGAAAAAGTTTCATCAACTTAAAGCTGTGTATGCCTATGAAGACGGAGCGTATCATTTATTTCAAAAAGCAAAGGAGATTGACCTGAAATGCATCTATGATTTGCCCATTGCATATTGGGAAACCGGACGAAGGTTGTTAATGGAGGAGGCGGAACGTAAACCAGCCTGGGCCGATACCTTAGGAGGAGGTATCAAAAACTCCCAGGCAAAATTAGCACGTAAAACAGAGGAAATGGAGTTGGCCGACATGATTGTATGCCCTTCTGAATTTGTTAAAAAATCTATTCCCAACTCAAGCCAAAACAAACCGATAGTATTAGCTCCTTTTGGCACCCCATCATTTAAAGAAGACCATAATAATCATACCACTCCTGGCACTAATCATAAGCCTTTAAGGGTTTTATTTGTAGGTTCAATGACCCAAAGAAAAGGTTTAGGTGATCTGTTTGACGCTTTTAAATTATTAAAAAGTACTGCCGTTGAATTAGTAATTATGGGTTCTTTACAAGCTCCTATGGAGTTTTACAGAAAAGAATATGATGGATTTACTTATGAGCCGGGCCGGCCACATCATGAAGTTTTGGAATTGATGAGTTCCTGTGATGTGTTTTGCCTGCCTTCAATAGTTGAAGGCAGGGCCCTGGTGATGCAGGAAGCGATGAGTCGAAGATTACCGGTCATAATTACACCTAATACTGGTGGTGAAGACCTGGTAATTCCAGGAGAAACGGGTTTTTTGGTTCCGATCAGATCCCCTGAAGCAATTGTGGAAAAAATAAATTGGTTCCTTGAAAACCGCACAAAAATATCTGAGATGGGAAGAAATGCTCAAAAACATGCAGCTAATTACACTTGGGAAAGGTATGGAAAACAAGTAGTACAGTCAATTCAAAACTTATTGTCTTAACTTAGATTACTGGTTTTAAAATAAAGAATATGATACACAAATTGGCAGATCAGGAAGAGGAAGATTATACCAACACCTTAAACATGAGCCATGATAATTCAGAATTCCACCATAAATTATTAAAAACGGGAATTTGGGTATATTTTCTATTATTAATTTTTGAAGGAGCCCTGCGAAAATGGGTTCTCCCCAGTCTGGCCACTCCACTTTTGGTCATAAGAGATCCAGTTGCAATTGGTTTGATTTTCCTGGCCTGGAAAAATAACCTTTTTCCTCACAGTAAATATCTGATCCTAACCGTTGTAGTTGTTACATTCAGTTCTATAACTACCATGCTGCTAGGTCATCAGAATTTGCCCGTCATGATTTTCGGTGCCAGGATATTTCTGATTCACTTTCCCTTGATTTTCATCATTGGGTCAGTTTTTGAAAGAAAGGATGTCATTCAAATGGGTAAGGTTTTATTGTGGATATCCATACCCATGGCCGTTCTGATCGCTTTGCAGTTTTATAGCCCTCAATCATCTCTGGTAAACAGAGGAATCGGTGGCGATATGGGTGGTGCGGGTTTCTCCGGAGCCATGGGATTTTTTCGGCCTCCCGGAACATTTGCCTTTACTAATGGAACAACGCTCTTTTACAGTATGGTGGCTTGTTATATATTATACTTTTGGTTTAATGCAAAGGAAATTAATAAAATTATCCTGATGGGTGCAACTGCTGCTTTATTGATTGCCATACCACTCTCTATAAGCCGTGGCTTGGTATTTCAAGTTGCCGTATCAGTATTATTTGCTGCTTTGGTTCTTTTTAGAAAACCTAAATATGCGGGCCGAATGATCATAGCATTTTTGGGGATTTTAATACTCCTGGTCATTTTCAATAATGCAGTATTTTTTCAAACTGCTATTGAAGTATTTGAAGCCCGGTTTGACAATGCAAGTCAATCAGAAGGTGGTTTGGAAGGCACATTAATTGATCGGTTTTTAGGCGGACTATTAAGTGCTTTAACCGAATCTGTGGATCAACCTATCTTTGGCTATGGAATAGGTATGGGAACCAATGTGGGCAGTATGATGCTTACCGGAGGTGTTACTTATTTAATTTCAGAAGGTGAGTGGGGGCGTTTAGTTGGAGAAATGGGCCCTATCTTAGGTTTAGCTATTATTTTTATCAGAATTGGTTTGAGTTTTAAAATAGGCATTGCCTCTTACAAATGGCTGGCTTTGGGAGATACTTTACCCTGGCTGTTACTAAGTTTTGGATTATTACAATTGGTACAGGGGCAATGGGCCCAGGCAACTGCCTTAGGATTTGCCATAATGATTGGTGGATTATTAATAGCTGTATTAATGGATAACAGGGAAAAACAATTGAAGTAAAGGAAAATTTAATTTTACAGCTATATTTAACAACTAACTAATCTTATTAAATCAAGATGTATGAGAATGCTTCGTGTTATTTCTACAATGGACCCGCTAACCGGTGGGCCAAGCCAGGGAATTAGAAATTCTATTCCAGCCTTACAAAAATTAGGGGTAGAAAGTGAAGTAGTATCTTTTGATATGCCCGACGCTTCTTTCTTAAGAAATGAAGCTATCAAAGTACATGCCCTGGGACCATCATATTCACCCTGGCAGTACTGTCCTAAGTTTATACCCTGGTTAAATAAAAATTACGATCGATTTGATTTAATAATTGTGCATGGATTATGGAAATACAATATGTATGGCTCAATGAAAGGCATTTTTAAGCTTCGGAAAAAAGGTTACCATAATGTTCCTAAGATTTATATCATGCCACATGGCATGCTGGACCCATACTTTCAAAAAGCTCCTGAAAGAAAACTTAAAGCAATACGAAATAATTTATACTGGAAATTCATTGAAAATGAATTTATCAATCGTGCAGATGGCATATTGTTTACTTCCGAGGAAGAGCGAAGGCTTTCACATTTTTCATTTCCGAATTATCACCCCCAGCAATTAATTAATATTGGTTATGGAATAATTCCACCTCCGGAATTTGTACCAAAAATGAAAGAAGCATTCCAGCAAAAGTGTACTGGAGTTGAAAACAAACCCTTCATTTTATTTTTGAGTCGGATTCATCAAAAGAAAGGAGTTGATAACCTCTTAGCAGCTTATGATAAAATCTCGAAGGAAAAGATTGCATCCAAGCCATTGCCTGATTTGGTAATAGCTGGTCCTGGCATAGACACACCTTTCGGTAAAAAAATTAAAAAATCCGTAGCAGAATCCTCAACTTTCAAAAATAAAGTATTCTTCCCCGGAATGTTAAAAGGTGATGCCAAATGGGGAGCTTTGTACAGCTGTGAGGCTTTTATTCTGCCCAGTCATCAGGAAAACTTTGGGATAGCTGTAGCAGAAGCATTGGCTTGTACAAAACCAGTACTAATCACTGACAAAGTAAACATATGGCAGGAAATAAAATCATCAAATAGTGGATATGTAACCAATGATGATTTTTCAGGCACATTTTCCCTGTTATCGGAATGGATAAATTCTAATTCGAATGAAAAAAGCATAATGTCTAAAAATGCCAGGAAATGTTTTGAAGAATATTTTGAAAGCGATTTTGCCGCCCAAAAATTCTTAGAAGGACTGCAGCAATCTCAAAAATCAGCTGTTGAAGAAAAATATTAGAACCAATTAATAAATTCATTTAATGGAAAAAGAAATTACATTCATCATTTTAACCTATAATGAAGAACGTTTGATAGAAGATTGTCTGGACAGTCTGGAAGGAATACATTCACATATTTTCGTGGTTGATGATTTTTCCAGTGATAATACAGTAGAGATATTAAAACGTCGGGGAATAAAATTTACACAACATAAATTTGTCAATTACTCGCAGCAAAGGAATTGGGCACAGGAAAATAATTTATTCGATACACCATGGGTATGCCATCTGGATGCTGATGAAAGATTAACCCCTGAATTACGGGAATGGTTTATTGAGGAGTTTCCTAAGGAAAAAAATGAGTTTGATGCATTTCTTTTTCCCCGTCGAGCTGTATTTATGGGGAGATGGATAAAATACGGCGCTCACTATCCCAATAACTATCATGCCAGATTATATAAAAAAGGAATGGGAAAATGTGAGGAAAAAGCCTATGACCAGCATTTTGTGACTTTTGGTAAAGAAAAGATCATTTACAAAAAAGACTTTTCAAATATTCTTACAGATAGTCTGGAAAAATTTACAGCCTCGCATAACAAATGGTCTAGTCACGAAGCTCAAGGCATCATCAGTCAGAGTGACTTTGGAGAAGTACAAGAAAAGTTTGGCGGAAATCCTATTCAAAGCAGAAGATGGATGAAAAAAAACTTTTATGATAGAATGCCCCTGTTCTTTCGAAGCTTTTTTTATTTCTTTTACCGCTTTTTTATACGGGGAGGTTTCAGAGATGGAAAAGAAGGGCTAATATTCCATGTTTTACAAGCTTTTTGGTTCAGGTTTTTAATTGATGCCAAAGTTTATGAGCAAAAAATGAATAAAAGACTTAAATAACGTTTGATTCCGGTCAGCCCAAACTAATTTAAAATGAGAAGCGTGAAATTGTATTGGATTTCAGGATTGATCTTTCTTCAAAACATGGCTTTGGCTCAAACTTTGGATTCTCCTCAGATTAAAATAGGCACATTCGTTACCCTGGCCAGCAACAAGTATCAACCACTTTGGATTACTTCAAACAGGTTTGGTCAGATAACTGATGAGCAAGTTGATATGTCCAGTCACATTGCATTCTCAAATCATCATGATTTCAATTTCAAAAAAAGCTCAGACAATAAGAAATCTTTTCATCTTAAATATAAATTAGATTTATACAATAACAGTTCATTTGGTCAGACATTCTTTCAGGAAGCATTTGTCAGTTTAAATCACAAGGGATGGGAATTTAGAGCAGGCCGGTATCAGGAGATTTTGGGTCAGGTCCACCCTGAACTATCCAGTGGCTCTTTGAATATCAGTGGCAATGCCATACCAATTCCCAAATTCAGTTTCCGAACTATAGATTATGAAGTTGTTCCGTATACCAATGGCTGGTTGCAGTTTAAAGGGCTGATAGGACATGGTTGGTTAGGGAAAGAACGCCTAATGAAAGATGCTTTTCTCCATGAAAAGAATTTCTACATGAGAATTGGCAAAGGGAAATTCAGGATTTATGGTGGTGTACATCATTTTGGTATTTGGGGTGGCCGCAAAAGTCCCGACTTTGAGCTGGATCGATCATTAAAAGGATTTATGAATGTTTTACTGGTGCGGGAAGCAAATGATGGAAGTGTAGTTCCGGGCCGTCTGCCTAATCGAGCTGGTCTACAACGAGGCACAGTTGATGGAGGCTTCACTTTCGAAGGATACAATAAAACATTTCATTTGTACACTCAAATGCCGGTTGCCACTGGCACCAGCATTACTATCCGTAATATTGATCGATTACTAGGGTTTTCAGTGGACAATAAAGATAAAAAAAGCTTCTTTCACGGTTTTGTAGCTGAATTATTGTATACTAAACAAATGAGTGATTTTCCAACTGCCAAAGAGCCTTATTACTATTATGCAAATGGAGTGTATGTAACCGGGTGGGAGTATTTAGGACGTATTATAGGAAATCCTCTGGTTATTAACAGAACCCGTGGTAGCAATTATTTCAATTCGATTCAACCACCTGTATGGGATCCAGATGAAAATTATCCCATTGTGTATAATATTATTAGCAACAGGGTGATATCAGCACATTTTGGTTTGTCCTATTCTCCCCTACAAAACCTGAACTGCAAAACCATAGTAACCATGGCCCGGCATTATCCTAATTTTAATAGCAAAAACCTTTTCGATCTATATAAGAATCAGTTTTACAGTTTACAGGAATTACACTATAGTAACCTCCAAAGTAATTTCTCATTTACAGGTGCTCTTGGTTTTGATGCCGGAAATTTATCTGATAATGCGGGATTAATGCTGGGTATCGAATATGAAATACCAAAACAATTTTCCTCTAAATTATTTAGATAAAACCATTTGAACATGAATTTAATTAATTTCACCAAAAAAGATCTGCTTTTGGTGGTCCCTTTCTTCCTCATTATTGCTTTATTAGTATTTACGCATAGTATGCAACAAGATATTAATCATGATGAGCATCAATATATAGCAGCTGCAAAAGTGACAGCCGATCAGGGTTTACTTCCTTACAAAGATTACCGGTTCATTCATATGCCTTATTCAGTATTTATTAATGCCTTGGTATTTAAATTTACCGATCATCTTTTGATTAGCTCCAGGTTGGTCAATGCGATTTCCTTCTTTTTTATTCTATTAATATTGTTTACTATTACCTTTCAGTCATTTCCAGATCAAAGTCGACTAATTCGTTTTCTGTCAGCAGCATCAGCAGTATGTTTACTTTTATTTAATCAGGTGGTCAAATTTACCTTTGGCAAAGCCTGGACCTTTGATTTGCCATTGTTACTTTCTGTCATAGCATTTCTAATCCTGACCTAC
Organism: Candidatus Cyclobacteriaceae bacterium M3_2C_046; assembly: GCA_051418075.1. Taxonomy (GTDB): domain Bacteria; phylum Bacteroidota; class Bacteroidia; order Cytophagales; family Cyclobacteriaceae; genus JBPRGG01. The sequence continues at coordinate 121,931 of JBPRGG010000041.1, forward strand.
CTTTCAAAAATACATGTAAAAAGAAAACTTTTTATAGCTGGAATCTTATTAGGCTTATCCATTGGAATTCGTTTACAATTTATATTTGTAGCATTTGTCCTATTTATTTATGTAATCTGGGCAAACTATAAAAAGAATATTTTCAAGCCCAAAGAGATACTTTACTTAATTGGAGGCGGCTTTACAGCTTTAATTCCACTTTTAATTCTAATTTTGATTAATTTCAAAGGTTTCTTTTTTGATATCTACATGTTTCATTCCATTGTAGATATCCAATACGTAGATTATGGCTTGTCATTTCTGGAAAGATTTTATGCTATGCTTGAAGCCTTACTTTCAAAAAGCAACTTTCTTATAGTTTCATTAGCTGTAATATTTATTGGAGCAACCTATTTATTCGAATTATCAAAAAATAAGGATGCAACCTTAAAATTGCAATCATTCTTCTTTCTTTTACCTGCTTTAGGGTTTATTGCTGTGGGAAAAGTAATTTTATTCCAATACATTTACCCCCTAATCGTATTCAGCATGTTTGGGATAATTTTAGGTATTTCCGGACTGAAAGTTAATAAGTTACGTTCATTATTGGTTCTCCTGGTTTTTGCCCTGGTAAGTGTAGCATTAGGAAGTAATTTTCAACTTCAAGAGACTTTTGAACCGGCAAAATGGGAAGCAAACACCTTTAATCGATACAGTGAAGAAATTTCGAAAATAACAGGTGAAAATGCAAAGGTGTTGACCTTATCCCCTGGCAGGGTGTTGGAAAGTGGTAATAGTCAAATTTATAAGGAATTCGTAACTACTCCATTCATATGGCGTTCATCTCATTTTATACCGGCTGATATCAAAAATAATTTAAATATTATCTCAATGGACGGGCTAAGTTCATATTTGGAAGCCAGCCCACCAGATGCTATTTTAGTTGGATTTGAGCCGGAAGAAATTGAGTTACCCCTCATCAAATATGCTTCTTCTAATAATTATCAAAAGAAAAAAGTATTAGAAGGTATATTGTTTTTGAGAAATAATTGATAAAAGGAAATCATTACATTTTAATTACTGGAAATTTTACGATTCCCGTCAAACAAAGAATTTCAACAAGTAGTTCATCAAAGTTGATTTAGCTCAACCTTATTTATAAACTCTAAAATAATAGAATTAATGCTTACCAGATTAAATAACATAGGAACTTCGGAAAAGCTACAGGATTACATTAAAATTGCAAGACCTGATCATTGGTTTAAAAATATATTTATGCTGCCAGGTTTTCTGTTTGCAGCTTACTATTTTAAGGTCGAGTATACAGGTACATTACTTCTGGAAATTTTCTTGGGTGTCTTAGCTACCTGTTTTATTGCTTCTGCCAATTATGTGATAAATGAATGGCTGGATGCAGACTTTGACAAATACCATCCATTGAAAAAGAACAGACCATCTGTTGTCAATAAACTGAATCCTAATTTTATTTACATAGAATATTTCTTGCTTACCTTGGTGGGACTAAGCATCAGTTTCTATATTTCAATGCCATTTTTTATTACAGAATTGGTCTTACTTATTATGGGTATTATATATAATGTAGAACCCATCAGATCAAAAGATAAAGTTTATTTGGATGTTTTATCAGAGTCTGTTAATAATCCTATACGCTTTTGCCTGGGCTGGTTCTTAATTGTTCCTGACATCTACCCTCCTATTAGCATTTTGGTAGCATATTGGATGGGAGGCGCTTTTTTAATGGCTACTAAAAGGTTTTCCGAATATCGATTTATTTCTGATAAAACTACCGCCAGTTTATATAGAAAATCATTCAAGCATTACAATGAAGTTAATTTATTGATTTCTGTTTTCTTTTATGCCCTGTCATCCTCCTTTTTTTTAGGCATATTTTTAATTAAGAATAAAATCGAGCTACTATTATCTTTTCCATTTTTTGCTATTTTGTTTGCGTGGTATTTAAAAATAGGGTTTGAAAAGGATTCTTCAGCTCAAAGACCGGAAAAAATGTACAAAAAAAGAGGTTTTATTTCTTATATTATCTTTTTTGCTATTCTTTTGATTATATTAATCTATGTTGATATTGAACCGTTAAATTGGTTTCTAAAGAATCGTTTCCATTAATTAATCAATCATCATCAACGCTGACTTTTAGCCTGTCATCAGTTGAGGGGCAAGTTGCTCCAGTGTCTTATTAATTTAGCAATTTCAAATGCTTACATAAAAAAAACCAAAGCCAGTTTAATTGAGCTTTGGTTTTTTTTATTTTATAAGATTAAATGTTATTTGGGTGGAGCACTCATAAGATCCTCTACAATTCCTGCTATTTTATCATCAGAAAGCTTAATAAATACTCTGTGATGCTGGCTATTATTATATTTTTGATTCCAGTATACTTTATCAGTACTATCCAAATCATATCTGCCATTAGAATCAACATCAAAATATTCAGGTCTTACAGCAAACAATACACCTACCTGATCCCAGCTTTCTCTTCCATCTCTTAAAACATCAATACTACTGTGCCAGTTATCATACGCAATTTTTACAGGATTGCTATTGCTGGTTGCCGGAAGTTTCCTATGACCAGTTTTGAATTCACCGTCACCGGAAACATAGAATGGACGAGGCCAGTTTTTAATCAATTCTCGCAAATAAACCTGAGATCCCATTCTGCCAAAATTCCAATTAATTCTGGGAATGGTAGTAGTATTTGTCACAGCTACCCACATTTTCACTTTAGATTTGATTAACTGCATTCCTTCCGTATCGCGCATTAAATGAACCAAACCATGAGGGTGTCCTACTGTAACAATGGTCACACTATTGTTAGGCATGTTTTTCATCATCTGCTTATATGCCTGTACCAATTCCGTAGATTTATTGACCAGGTTATGTCCAAATTTTCTGGTATCCCTACCAATTAAAGTCAAATAATCATCCCTGCTATCTCCTACATCAGTCAAAGCATATTGTCCAATGGGCAGATCACCTCTTTTATAATAAGTATTGATTGCATCAATTGTCCCAATTCCAGTAGCAACTTTTCCCGAGCTAAAAATAACACCTAAAATATTTGCTTCGCCATAATCCGCTAATTTATGTAATGTAGCAAGGGCACCTGCATCGTCACAATCAGAACCTAAATCTGTATCAAAAATGATATTAGGTACTGAACTTGATGATACTACAGGATTAATTGTTAAACTGACTACTGCTTCAGCATAATCTCCATCATTGTCTGTAATTCGATATGTGAACAGATCCTGACCAGAATAACCGGGATTAGGATAATAGGTGAAACTACCATCTTTAGACAAGCTTAATTGTCCATTGGAAGCATTTTTAGTAATAGTACTTGTAATTGGCGTATCTTCTAAACCTGAATCATTTAAGGTTACATTACCTGACAAATAAGTGTCCTGTTCTAAAGAGAGATTGTCATTTGTGGCTACAGGTTTGTAATCAGCTACAGGATTGATCACTTCAATGTAAACCACAGCATCTGAATTATCACCATCTGCATCGGTAATTAGGTAAGAAAATTGGTCCTTTCCAATAAAACCTGAATTTGGTACATACTTAAAGGTCCCATCCTGATTGAACGATAAGGTTCCGGAAGATACATTTTTAGTAATTGTAAACTTAACCGGCCCATCCTCTAAACCTGAATCATTTTTAGATATGTCGTTACTTAGAGATAGATCTTTTTCGACTTTATAATTATCATTCTTGGCTAAAGGCAAATGATCACTAATACATACCTTGATGTAAATTACACCTATCTCATAATCGCCATCAGCATCTGTAACTTTATACTTACCATAGTCCTGTTTGTTATTATAGTCAGACCTGGGTACATAGGTAAAAGAACCATCCTCATTCAATGTCATGGATCCGCCATTAACATTTCTAATTAATTCATATACAACAGGTTGGTCTTCAAGACCTGAGTCATTATCTGAAACATTACCAGCGTAAGAGGTTCCTGTATCCATGGTATAAAAATCATCCCTTGTGCTTGGCTTACTATCGGTTTTCTTGACAGTTACCGAAATACTAACTGTTCCATCGTCAAAATTACCATTAGCATCTGTCACCCGGTAAGTAAAAGAATCACTACCGCTAAAGCCGTCATTGGGTGTATATGCATAAGTACCCCGACTGGTCAGACTTACTGTACCAAATTTAGCATCATTAGTAATTTTAAAAGAAAGAGAAGTCGTACTATTTATTTTTGGGGAAAGATCACCATTGTAAGTGCTATTAGAATACATGGTTATACTTTCATCATATGCAGTGAGATCGGATGCGATTGAGCCTATTGTGATATATACATTTGCCTGATCATAATCACCATCAGCATCCATTACCTTATATGAAAAATCAATGGTGCCGTTAAAGTTTTCAGGGGCAATATATTGAAATGAACCATCATCCTGTAACAGCAAGCTACCTGTTGAAACGTTATTTACAATACTGTAAGTGACTGGTGCGTCAGATATATGAAGGTCATTATTAGATACTTTTCCATATAACTTGCCATCATTGGTTACGTACTTATCATCAACGGCATCAGGTTGATAATCTGGAATTTGCACCTTCAAAAACACATATCCCTCATCCTGATCGCCATGCACATCTCTTACTTGATATACAAAGAAATCTTGTTGCCAATTATAACCAGCCCGGGGAGTATATTCAAAAGTTCCATCACTATTTAAAACAAGATTCCCTCCATTGGCATTTTTCTTTAATCTGTATTTTACCGGAAGATCATCTAATCCTGCATCATTGAGCGATACATTACCTTTTTTAACCGCACTCGTTCTGATTGTATAAAAATCGGAATTTGCAATAGGTTGATTGCCTACTTTTGCGTTATTTTGGGGTTTTTGTTCAGCAATTGAATTATCAAATACTTTTTGACCATAAATCACCAATTCACCAACTTCTGCTTCCTTACCTACCTTAACGACCTTGATGATTTGAGTAATAATTGAAACATCATGATGATTCCAGCTATACAAAGCCTTCAAATCATCATTTACCAGGAGATGAAAAGAGTTTTCTCTTAAATAATACAATTTTACATTTCCTTCATTTTTTCCGTCAAACAAGAGAACTTTAGAAATTTGATATTCAGAATTTAAATCAATTATTACTTCATTAGTTTCACCTTTCCAGAATGATAATGGAATTCCTCCCGGACTATATGCAGGATCTCCTGCAAGCTGTTGCTCGTCCAATAAAGTAGCTGATTCAGGATCATCCACCATGGTTGGATCTAATAACAATTTACTATCTAATTCCTGGCTAAACATTTTAAAGCCAAGTAGTAAGCATATGATTGTAATATAATATTTCATTTATCTTCAATTTAAAAATTAATACCTTTAAAAACTTTTGTTCTGTGCCAATTACCCGACTGATCCAATGTACAAAGAATGTACATTCCCTCTTTAAATGCAGATACATCAACAGTTACCCATTGTGCCCTGGAAAAATCTCCCTTGGCTTGTTTCATTACACGACCATCAAGATCATAAATGGCCCATTGGGTAACTGAGGGAGCAGGTATTTGAAATTTCAAATACTCCACAACAGGGTTGGGAAAGGCGTTAATTTTTAAATTGTCAAAATAGGAATCTAATTTATCATTTGCTGAAAAATAAATATCATTGATTTGTACGGCTGTACTTAAATTGTTACCCGGGTTGAGGTAAACCGTTGCATATTTAATATTTGCTTCTAAATTAGAGAAATCATAATTGAAGACATAATGATTGTCCTCTTCACTTTTAACTACATTTACTAATTTTGATTCAATCCTGTTAACATTTTCATCAACTAAATCAATCCTGATGTTATAGGCAGAATCTGCGTTTAACTTTAAATGAAGATACGGATGATTCTTAACATTGATTTGATCAAAATAAATTGTAATTGCTTCCCATGCTTTTTTATTAATTATAATTTTTTTTGCATAACCTTCTTCATAAATGTGAAAGTTATTATTTGCATAGTATTGCACATGATTAATATTCAATATTGGATTACTACTTTTTGAATAACCCGATGAATGGCTAATCATGGAAATGGCTGTCAAAAGCATAATTATACTTTTAACAGAAATGAAATTGAAATACTTCATAACTGGTTGTGATTTTAGTCTTAAAACATAGCTGTAATATAATTGAATATCACAAACATAGCCTATTCAACTTATATTACAAAGCACTTCTTGGCTATAAATTACATAAGTCAAAATTCAGTAAAAAATATTCTTATTATTTACATACTATTTACTGCAGTAAAATAATTGTATTTTTCCGGCAAACCAATATCATTTAGGGAAGAAAAAAAGAAAAAAAATGTGGTAAAATGTCAACTTTGGATATATAATTTTTTAGGGATATAATAGCAATACTATTAAATAGTATAGAAATGATTAATTTTTAACTTTTTTTATACATTTACTTTCATTGGAATTAAATTTGACTACTCTTTTTATTTCTTTTTTACATATTTTAATTCATGAGTCTTTTAGTTGAAATATTAAAAATAGAAATGAGCTTATTTAGAAAAAATTAAGAATTTTTATTTTTTTCCTGTCCTGTTAAATCCATGAAGCCCAGAAAAGTGGCTTTTCTGATAAAAAAGATTTCAATAAAATTTACAGACTTATTTTTTAGTCCATGTTCAGTGGGGAAAATCTTTTTTTTATAATTATTGCATTTTAGTAATTTTATTTTATATTTTTGTAAGAATAAAAAATTTTCAAATGATCAGCTTATCAGTAGTTATTCCTTGCTTTAATGAAGAAAAAACCCTTAAAAATTGTGTGGATAAGGTATTGGAATTACAATCTGATCAACTTCTCCTCCAAATCATCATAGTAGATGATGCTTCAATTGACAAAAGTTTTCATGTCGCCTCTGGGATCAAATCTGTCCATTCTTGTGTAGAAGTGTATTTTCATGATAAAAACAAAGGTAAAGGAGCAGCCTTAAGAACAGGCTTTGCTAAAGCCAAAGGAGATTTTATAGTAGTACAGGATGCAGATTTAGAATATAATCCTTTAGAAATTAAAAGGTTGCTTCAACCTCTGATTGAAGATCAGGCAGATGTAGTTTATGGCTCTAGATTTTTAACCAGTGGCCCACACCGGGTTATGTATTATTGGCATTCATTAGGCAACCGCTTTTTAACTGAACTGTCCAACATGTTTACGGATTTGAATCTGACAGACATGGAGACTTGTTATAAATTATTTAAAAAGGAAATAATTAAAGATATTGCCATACAAGAAGAGAGGTTTGGTTTTGAACCGGAAATCACAGCCAAAATAGCGCAAAAAAGGTGCAGAATTTATGAAATGGGAATTTCCTATGCAGGAAGAACATATGATGAAGGGAAAAAAATAGGATGGAAAGACGGTCTAAGAGCAATATATTGTATCTTTAAATATAATGCCCATGTTGCCCCGCTACCCATTCAATTACTCATCTATGTATTTATCGGAGGTATGTCCGCATTAGTAAACTTACTTTTCTTTTTGGGTATGATTCACAATGGGGCTCCTGTACACCTGGCTGCTCCAGTTTCATTTGGTTTAGCAGCCATATTCAATTATTTCCTGTCTACTTCCATCTTATTCAGACGAAATGTCAAGTATGGTAAAGTTTCTGAAATGCTGATATATGGAGTACTGGTGCTGATTATTGCAGCATTTGATCTATACATCACCCAGTTTGCATTAATGATTGGGTTCAGTGCAAGTTTGGCAAAGGTTCAAGCCACACTTGGGGTTTTCATACTTAATTTTTTAGCCAGGAAATACATTGTTTTTCCTGAAAAGCAAACCGGTGGCTGGCAAGGACAATTGGTTAAAAAATCTTCAACAAGTACAGGGAAAAACAATTAGCTTGATCCTACCAATATTTTCATGAAAGCAAAAGTAATTTTATTTTTAACATTATTTTATTGCTTGATTTCAATCTTAGCATTTTATATGACTGGTTATATGGAATGGGGAGGTGAAATATTATTTGTTACCCAATCAATATATGAGGGTAAAGGCTTTGGTAACCCTTTTTCATTTGGTCAGTCAGGTAGCACCGCTTGGATCAGTCCATTATTACCATATCTATATAACTTTATATTTAAGATTTTCGGGTTTACTTCTACTCTTTCAATTATATTCATATTCCTTTTAAAATCATTCCTTTTGTCATTGTCGAATTTCTTTATCTGGAAATTGACCAAAACCTACAAATGGGCATCAGTTTTAAGTCTGGCATTATTTAATGGCTTTTTACTTTTAAATTTCAGGTATTTTTTGCTTGCTGCCGATGATATTTCAATTAATACATTTTTTGTTATTTATTTGATTTTTGCAATTGTCCAGGTATTGAAAAAAAACAACTATTATCTTAACTTATTTGTGTTAGCTTTATTTCTGCCATTACTTAACCCATTTTTATTATTAATATTTTACTTATGCCTTGGCTATCTCCTATTCCTGCAAAGGAAGCAATTTATCATCCATTTCTTCTTGATCGTATTAGTCTCAATGATTCCATTAATGTTGTGGGGCGTTAGAAATTACAATGCACTTCAAACCTTTATTCCGGTAAAATCAAATTTTTGGTTTGAATTTTATCAATCCAATATTTGTGACCAGGATGGATTATTGACCACCTCTACCTATTCCAAATGTCACCCTAGCAAAGAACCTCAGGTTTATGAAGCTTATCTGGAATCAGGCGAAATGCTGTTTATGGAACAGGTTAAGCAAGAAGTACTGCATTATTTAAATAACAATAGTGATGATTATGTCCAGAATATAGCTCATCGTTTGTTCAGCGGTTTTATATATATGCATAATCATAATGATAAAAATATTGTTGCTTACAGTACCCAGGCAATGCTTACTGAAAAGCAACTTATGGGACTACATCAAGCTGGCATCATCAGTCTCCCGAATGAATTAAGTCAACATATTTTCTGGACAAATTTTAATTCAATGAGTGATCAGTATATATATAAAAAGTTCAATGAATTACAAATAAAATCAGAGGTCATCAAAGACTATTTTGAAAAAAAATTGGCCACAAAACTTATTAATAATTCTTTTTCATCTTTAATCAGGCACTTAAGTATTTCCCTTTTTCCTTTTTTAGTTGTTCTGCTTATTTCAATTCCTGTCATAATAGTCAAAAGGGACATATTGCTAATTATACTAGTGTTTTCTTATTTCGCTTACACCTTGTTCTATGCCTTTATACAAATTTATATTCGATATCAATTGCCATTAATAGGCATTTTTTCTCTTATTATTGCTATTTCTTTAAGCTATCTGTTTTCACATTTGCGTACTGGAGTGAAAATCAGTTTATAATCCAGCAATTCCGTTACCAATTCAAATGAATATAATGGGCTTAATGTTTAATTAAATTAAGTCAAGTGTGCATAAGTGACTGTATCCAACCTGTGTCTAAATTGGCTTTTACAGATTATTCTTCAGTGAATTTGAAAATTCCAATTCACTAAAATTAACCACCTGCAATTGGTCTAAATCATTTTTCTGAATGTTTTCGAGAAATTTTAATTCGACTTTTCTTCCTTCAAAATAGGTGTCATAATGTAAAATATCCGGTGAAACAAATCCTGGATGCACAGCAAGTTCAAAAACATCCTTACCACTTTGAAAAATGTTGTTTAAAATTGCATTAAAAGCTTTTTGGGGATTGCTGTTATTAAAAAAGTTACCACCAACAGTAGTAACTGGTGCTTTGAATTTATACGTTACTTTGGATATCAAAGAAAGGCTGTTTAAAACCAATATCCGTTTGGCATTGCCCCAGGTATACCCCTCAAATCTCGAAACAGATTCTAAGGGAAGACGTAAAGGTAAATTAAGGTCCATTTCCTCATTAAGTTTTATTAAAACCTTAAATACGGAGGGTAGTAAATGGATATTTTGGTGAGAATCAAGATGTGATAATTTTACCTGATTAACTGTTAACAACTTGATTTGATGCTTTATTTCATGATACAAATCGATCTCAGAAATAGCCCCGGTTATTATTTTAATCATTTGTTGGCCTAATGGACGGAAATTACCAGAGAAATCTGTCAAAGAGTTAACTCCTGTCAAAGATTTCCCTACTGTTAAATTCACATGCAGCCCACATGCTTTTATCCTGGATTCATGAAAAAAAGTAACCGATTGATCAAAATGATCTTTATTATACATAAAAGAAAAGTCCGACACTAATCCCTGATGATAACAATGAATTATTCCCTCATTTACCGAAGGGCATAATCCAAAGTCATCGGCATTAATAATAAATTTTTTCATCTGAAATTAACGCAATTGTTTTACTATTAATTTCCTGATCAATCAGGTACTGTGGCCGGTTTTTACTTTCTAAAAAAGTTTTTCCTAAATATTCACCAATTACCCCTAAAAACATAAATTGCATGCCTCCCATAAAAAATAATCCTACACTTAAGGTGGCGAAGCCTGGAATAGGCTGATGAAAAAATATTTTTTCAATCAACATAAGTGCGGCGAAACCAATACTTATCAGGGAAATTGTTAAACCCAAATAAATGGCAATTCTAAGGGGACGAATGGAGGTAGCAAAAACAGCTCCAACCGCTAATTTCATTAGTTTTAAAATTGAAAACTTAGAGTTTCCAAATCTTCGCTGATTGGGGGTATAAAAAACTTCTATACAACTATGTCCGATAATACTCAGTATTCCACGAAGATAAAAATCAGATTCTTTATATTGTTGTAAAGATTTTACTGCCTTTTTGTCCAGTAAAGTAAAATCTGTTAAATACACCTTACTTTTACTATAGTGGTTTATCAGCTTTTTAAATGAATAGGCACCCATTTTCTTCATAAATGGATCTTTTCTTTGTTGCTGAGAAATATAAACTACATCAAACCCTTTTTGTATTTTAGCAAAAGCTTCCAGTAGTTTTTCCGGCGGATGCTGTAAATCACCATCCATAATGGCACATAGGTCTGCTTTAGAATGATCTATACCACATTTGACGGCTATTTCCTTACCGAAGTTTTTTGAAAGTTTAATATACTGAAGGTTAATATCCTTTATGTCTTCTATGATTTGACGAATAATAATGGAAGTATTATCCTTGCTTCCATCATCAACTAAAATTACATTTACCTCTTTGAATTTTGTTGATAACACTTTTCGAATTTCAATAAGTAAAATAGCAATATTTTTTTCCTCATTGAAAACCGGGATTACAATGTCCAATGTGGTGTTTTGTTTCATTTTTTTATTGTTTAAGCTTTTTATAAGCCGTATATTTAAATCTTAAGTTTATAAATAGCAAATATTTTTACATTATCTACTATAATCGCATATATTTCCTGGTCATCTCCCAAAGAATATTTTTTTTCAAATGCTTCAGGATTGTAATAAGTTTCTCTGTAATTGGTCAAAAAATAATCTGCTTCAGACCAATCCTTACATAATTTTATTCTGTTCCTGTCCTTATCTTTTATGGCATAAGAATTTAATTTTAAATACAATCCTGACAACAACCCTGCTTCAATAGTAGCTTCCTTTTTGCTCTGATATACTTTTATGGTATCCTCTTCCAACTGTAACAACCTTTCATATCCCTTTTTATAGGATGTGCCCCAATATTCCTGATCAAACCCTTTTTTATAATTTAAACTACTCACTTCATTAAAATATACCATTTGAAATGGATGAAGCGAAACAATCTTAATCAGAATAAACAAAAAATAAACCGCTAAACCTGCCTTCAAATAAGTTCTAAACTTTTTTTTCTTTATGGCAAGTAAAACTTGCCTCAATCCTTCTAATGAAATCAACAAGAAAGGAGCATAGATAAAAAATAAATGTCGCCAACCATCATAAATTACAGCCTTCAATGCTATGATGGAAAGCAATGGACCTATAAACAATGAAAGGATAAATAGTAATTCCAGATTTAAACTTTGCCACTTTACTTTAAGCATGTATTTAATTGATTGAAAGGATGTAATGAAGAATCCAACCAAAAACAGTATAATATACAAAACCGGTATCGTAATAAGCATCCAGATGAGAGAATATGACCAGGGTATTTGATCCCCATCCAATATTTTACCTTCAAAGAGCACTGAGCCAGGCCATCCAAATTTACTCATTTCAGCAAAAGCAATGGATAAGTTCTGCCACGGGGCATTCCACAAATAAGGCCAGAAAAGAATTGTAAAGAAGCTGGTAATTGCCGCGTAAATCAATGAAGTAAGTAGGCTTGATGTAAGTTTTTCTTTGGAATAATTTTGGATAAGTTGAAGGATCAATATGATCATTGTAGCAAATGGCACTATTAATCCGGTGATTCTGGTTGCTATTAAAAGGGCAGAAAACAAGCCATGCAATCCAGCATTTTTATAATCAGGTTTTCGTAAATAATTAAGTCCGGTGTATATGGAAAAAATATAGAAAACCAGAAATATGATATCTTTTGAATTATAAAAAGCATGTGCAAATATACGAGGTGACAATATCAGAAAGATGCCTCCTATCAATGCCAGCAAATCATCTTTGAAATGATAAAGGGAAATCTTATAAAAAACCCAAACCCCAGCCACAAAAAACAAAAAGGTCATAATATGCCTCATTTGATGAATTTGATAGGGATCTTTAAGTTTAAGCATCACTTCTATACCTACCAATAGAATTTCAAAGACCGGTCCGTAAATTTTATCTTTATATGTAGCTAATACCGGTAAGTTATACTTTCTACTTTCAGCTTCTGATTTTAAAAAATAATTAAACTGCTTATTGATCTCTATGACATTTATCAAGCCTGTTCTTCTTTGAGGCTCTTCATCCACTCCAATACCGTAATCTTTGGTATGAAATAAACCAAAAGTGAGTAATATTACTATTACCAAATAGAAAAGATGTTTATTGCTTATCCACATTGCTTAATTCTAAAAAAGCCAGCTCAAATATACAATAGGTTTATTTAAGCTGGCTTACATTACCAAAAATGATCCAATAAGGTGCTATTAACTACTAAACTTCAAGACCCGAAGTATTTTCTTCAACTGCAAGGTTTTCAATTTTCTCCTCTTTTTTTTCTTTGTTGGCTAATTCATTTACCAATTTTCTTGCAGAAGCATAATCTTCATCTACATCAATATGCCTGAATTCAGCATTCCTACCCACCAAATGCAGATTTTCAATTTTTCCCAGTTCAGTTTTAACTTTATCCTTGACTTTTTCAAAGTCTTTCATATAAACTGGATACCCGAATTTTTCCTGGAGTAACATAGTATCCAGAAGATCTTCCGGTTTAAACAATTTATAATCATAAACAGCTTTTAGTACATCTTCAACCGGATTTTCAGTTGCAGTAGTTACTTCTGCGCATAAAACAGTTTTATCTTTAGGTGCATCAAAATCACTAAAATTCTTAAATTCTGCCATTCGGTTGATTACAACATCTCTGTCGCCAAAATATATCCAGTGGTTTGGAGTAACTCTATCTTTGTTGATCAAGAGATAAACCAATTTTACTGGTTGAAATCTGAATTGGAACTCCTGACCCAACATTTTTCCTAATATAGTTGTAGGTATGGTTGATATAACCCTGTCACACTTATAAACCTTTTCTACTCCTTCCTCTTGGTATTTTACACCAGTTATTTTATTTCCTTCCAGTTCAAATCCAGTCACTCTGGAGTTCAATAACACATTATCCTTTATTTGATCGTGCATGGAGTTTACAATAGAGCCATAGCCTCCTTTTATAGGATAATAAAAACCACGGAAAAATATCTTACTGTTTCTCTTAAAAACATCGGCCAGTCCTGATACCCGTATTTTTTGTCGACCCCATTCAATGGATAATTCCTCAGGTTTTGCTCCTAATAATTTTTCTGTATAGGGCCTGAAGAAGAATTCGTATAAACCTCTGCCAAAAGCATTCAAAGCCAGATTTTCAAATGTATTTTCAGGCCTTTTCTTTTTAAATAAATATCCAAAAACCATTTTGGATGTGATTAATGGATTGAACTTTAAAATTAATTCAAAAGGATTAACAGGGTCACGTATAACTTTATTTTTAATAAATATTTTGCTTTTCCGCTTTTGAGCTTCCATTGGTGTCAGTTCCAGTAATTCATCCAGAATCACCTTATCTTTTGAAAAAAGACGATGAGGAGCCAAATCGCAATCAATACCATGCCATTTGAAACTTCTGGCTAATCCTCCAATTCGATTGGAAGCTTCAAATACTTTTACATCACAATTTTGCTTGTTGAGTAATATGCCACAACTTAATCCAGACATTCCAGCGCCAATAACAGCGACTCGCTCATTAGATAAACCAGTTTTTGATTTTTTCATGGAGAAACTTTTAAACTTTTAATTTTTTAAATTTGAGGATTTAAATACAAACCTAGGATGAATATAATTTTTACTTTATATTTTTGCATAAAGATAAGAATATTAACAACATTAAACAAAAATAATATAAAAAAATATTGATATTATTCAAAAAATATTACAATTGCATGAAAATCAATAATTTCTGTTTTTAGCTTCCCAAATTATCATTACATTGGTTAACTTTAAAAAAGTATCAAACAAAAAACAACATATAGTGCCTGTGCAACAACAAGACCTATCCCAATTCCAACTCCCCCCTAATTTCAGAGGACGCTCCGGTATTATAGTGCAACTCTGGTGGTTGGTTCAGGCTGTTTTCTATCATGGCTCTCCTCAGTTTCTCTATGGCTGGAGAAGGTTTTTGTTACGACTTTTCGGAGCTAAAATTGGGAAAGGAGTGCTTTTAAGGCCATCCAGCTCTGTAACTTATCCCTGGAAAGTTAAAATCGGTGACTTCTCCTGGATAGGAGACGACGTAGTACTTTATAGCCTGGGCCCTATTGAAATAGGTGAACATGTAGTCATTTCCCAGCGTTCTTATATCTGCACAGGATCCCATAACTATGATAAAACTGATTTCCCCATATATCATCAAAAAATTACCATTGAAAAACAGTGTTGGCTGGCTACCGATGTTTACGTTGCTCCCGGAATCACTATTGGCGCCGGCACAGTGGTCGGAGCCAGAAGTTCTGTATTCAAGAATTTACCAGCCAATAAGGTTTGTATTGGTAGCCCGGCTAAGGTCATTAAAGATCGCAGTATCGCCCTAAAAGATAACATGAGTGATACTGCTGCAATGAAATAATTGCTAACCATTTATTTATTACATCTATAAAATCTGCTTTTATAGCAACTGATCCTATGAACTAGTTGATTCATTATTCATTAACTTTTTCCCCTCTCACCTATTTCAACTGGAAAGCTATTGATCATGCATGTGTACGGATTTGATGTGGATTTCCCCACCAGTGATCACATATTCACTTAATTTGGCAGGAAAAACAGAATAGCTATGAAAAAATTAACTTTCCTGGTCTTTACCATGATCTGCCTTTCCGGTGGCTTTAAAGCAACAGCACAATGGCGGCTTAATGGGGGCATTGATCTGATAAAAACTCCCTTCTTTGGTGACAACTGGCCTTCAGTAAATATTGGTGCCGAAGTAGCCTACTTCGTAACAAATAGTGTAGGACTTACAGGTGGCATCGAAATTTGGGATGAACCGGCCAATCAATTAGGTGGCTCTCTCGGTGTCAGGTGGTATCCCGTCAATCCGGTTTTTTTTAGAATGCGCGGCATACTTTCAGAAGAATCTGACTTTTCTCTGGGCCTGGGCTATGCCATACCTCTCAGCCGGGACTGGCGATTGGAAACCATGGCAGATTATTTTGCAGTAAATCAGGATTTTGCTATTCGAGTGGGCTTTGGATACCGCTTCTAAAATTAATCAATATACATAAAAAATTAGCCAGACTCATGTCATATGATCTGGCTAATTTCGCTATCCTTTAACATATCAAAAGTTTCCAATTGATAAGATTTCATTTATTATTACAAAGCTGCTTCATACCTTTTACCCACTTCTTCCCAATTCACTACATTCCAGAAAGAAGCGATATATTCAGGTCGTTTGTTCTGATACTTTAAATAATAAGCATGTTCCCACACATCAAGACCCAATATGGGAGTACCTTTGCACTCAGCAACATCCATTACCGGATTATCCTGATTCGGTGTAGAACAAACCTCCAGGTCTCCGGCATTATTTACTATCAACCAGGCCCAGCCTGAACCAAATCTGGTTGCAGCAGCATTGGCAAATTCTTCTTTAAACTTATCAAAAGAACCAAATTTTGTATCTATGGCATCACCCAACTTCCCTGAAGGATTGCCCCCACCACTGGGTGATAAAATAGTCCAGAAAAGAGAATGATTATAATGTCCTCCACCATTATTCCTTACTCCAGTGGAATACTTACTTACATTCTTCATAAGTTCTTCAATGGATTTTCCTGAATCAGAACCTTCCAAAGCTCCATTCAACTTGGTAACATATCCACCATGATGCTTGTCATGATGTATTTCCATGGTTTTTGCATCAATATGCGGTTCAAGCGCATTGTTTGCATAAGGTAACGCTGGTAATTCGAAAGCCATAATTATTTAAAAATTATTAAGGTTAAACATTTATTATAAAAGTATTTATCTTCTTAAATCATCAAAAAAATCATCAAGCAATTGTCGGCACTCTTGCTCCTTTATACCTTTGGTAACTTTAGTTTTTGGATGCAAGATATCAGAACTTATTATACTAAAACCTCTTTTGTAATCCTCTGCTCCATAAACTACCCGGCCAATTTGGCTCCAAAATAAAGCTCCGGCACACATACAACAGGGCTCCAACGTGACAAATAATGAACACTTATTCAGGTATTTAGAGCCTAAAAAATTAAAACCCGAAGTCAGTGCAATCATTTCTGCATGAGCGGTTGCATCATTTAAGGTTTCTGTTTGATTATATGCTTTGGCAATGATCCTGTTCTCACATACCACTATAGCCCCTACAGGTATTTCTCCTTTTTCCTTAGCCAGCAGGGCTTGTCTTAAGGCCTCCTGCATAAATCTTTCATCAGAATAAACTGAAAAAGCCACTAAAGTGTTTTTTTTATTTTAATACTATTCATCAGGTGTTGTGCCACATCTTGCCAGTGTTCTTTTCTCTGCAGCGGGGCTGTAAAATTGAATACCAGTGTCTTACCATTTACAATGGCATATTGTAGATAGGAATACTTCCTGATAGCTTGATTATTCACTATTGAATTTTCATCCGGATTTACAGTAGAAGTAAATTCAAAGAGGACAAATTTCACTTTATTTATCTCTTTGATTTCCTGATTGATCCAATCCACCTCATCATATAAGTTCAGGATGCTGGATCTGTAAAAATTTCTTAAAATATCCAGGTCGCCTTCATCCCATTGGGTCACTGATAAATTCACCCCAAAATCCACCATCCGGTTAGGGCTGGTATAAAGAGCCACCGGTTTACGGTAGGATATATACTTTTGGTTGATTTCCTGCTCTGTCATGGGTACAAAAGTATCAGGCAGTTCTACAGTTATTCCTTCTACCACCTTGGTTTTAACCCACTTCACATCTTCCTGGGCTGGAATCATCCATGTAATTAATACTATTAGCAAATGAATCATACTATTCTGGTCTTAGCTTTAGGTTGTTTAAACAAAAAATATGCCTTAAGCCTTAAATTTACATTTTATTACCAAAATAGTGAAGGCATATGCCTAAAATACCCTGACAATTAAATGCCGGTTTGTGATGTTCTTTTAGATAACACATAAAATGCATGAATTACACCGGGAATCCATCCTATCAGGGTCAAGATCAGGTTCAACCAAAAGGTACCAGTCAATCCAAAACGTAAAAAAACAGCTAACGGTGGCAATACAATTGCTAAAATGATGTCTAATATTTTCATATCAAAAAATGGGTTGAAAAGTTAAAAAAATTTAAGTACTGGTTTTCACTACTAATTATTATAACTTTGATTTAAGGGTTATGTTAAAATGCTCGTTTACTATAGCCTGGTTAATAAGGAACCTAATTGATGAAGGATTTTGGAATTTATGGCTTGCAGTTCTGGCTCTTATGTTTAAGTTCCTTTCTGTTTTTTGCCAGCTTTAACATGATCATTCCCGAATTACCCAATTATTTGACCAGCTTGGGAGGAGAAGAGTATAAGGGGCTCATAATTGCTTTATTTACCCTGACTGCTGGCCTTTCCAGACCTTTCAGTGGAAAACTAACTGATAAAATCGGTCGAATACCGGTGATGGTGGTAGGGGCTGTGGTAAGTGCCCTGAGTTGCCTGCTATATCCCCTGCTCACTTCTGTAGCCGGCTTCCTGTTGCTACGTTTCTTCCATGGATTTTCTACCGGATTTAAACCCACTGGCACGTCTGCCTATATTGCAGATATTGTACCTGATAAAAGACGAGGAGAAGCCATGGGCCTGTTAGGATTCTTTGGCAGTACCGGTATGGCTTTTGGTCCGACTATGGGAGGCTATATCGCCACTTATTCCCAGGATCTGATGTTTTATACTGCCTCGGGTCTGGCGTTTCTTTCCATTATGATCCTGTTTCGAATGAAGGAAACATTGGTTGAGCATCAACCGTTTAAGCCGGCTCACCTGAAAATATCACTCCATGAAGTCATTGAACCCAGGGTACTTAAGCCAAGCCTGGTGATGGTCTTCTCAGTATTTTCCTTTGGAATTGTACTAACCCTTACTCCCGACCTGAGCGAACATTTACACTTAAGTAACAAAGGACTCTTTTTTACCTATTTTACCCTGGCATCACTGATTATCAGGGTCATTGCCGGAAAACTATCAGATACCTTGGGCCGTATTCCCGTATTACTGGCAGCTACTTTTACCCTGACCATCGCCCTGTTTTCCTTTGGATTTATAGAAACCCAGCTTAACCTGGTTTTCAGCGCGGTGCTTTTTGGCATGGGTGTGGGTATGACCATTCCGGCTTTATTTGCCTGGACCATTGATCTTTCCCATCCACAGCACCGGGGAAGGGCCATGGCCACAGTCTATATTTCTCTGGAAATAGGTATCGGGGCCGGGGCCTTGATTTCTGCCTGGTTGTATAACAATAACCCCAATAATTTCCCCATCAGTTTTTGGAGTGGTGCCATTGCCAGTGCAATAGCTTTTATTTATGTGGTTTACCTGGTGATTCGATCTAAAAAGGTAGCTGATAAAGTTATTTAGGTAACGCACTGTCCACCCGCAAGGCCCTGTCTCAAGGGCCTGCCACGCCAGAGCCGGCCAACCCTGTTCCCATTTCGGTCTCTGGCCGTTCCTCCAGCCAGATAGAAGATCACTGTCTGAATCAATTTAAGCACCACCTTTTTTTTGGTCCTTCAGCTTCTGCAAATCAAATAACTCATCTCTTAACCGGGCCGCCTCCATAAAGTCCAGTTCTTTGGCAGCCTTCTCCATATTTTTTTGAGTCTTTTTGATCAGTTTGTCGATATCTTCTTTATCCATATACTGCACAATGGGATCAGCTGCTACGGATTGTTGCTCCTCTTCTACATAGTACTTTTTCATCCGTTTGGAATCCGCCACCTTAGTCTGGCCCATAATAGCATCTTTAGATTTAATAATGGTTCTGGGGGTAATATGATGCTTTTTGTTATAATCCATTTGTATGCTGCGTCTCCGGTTGGTCTCGTCTATTGCTACCCGCATTGATTCGGTAATCTTGTCTGCATACATGATCACCCGTCCATTTACATTCCTGGCTGCCCTTCCTATAGTCTGTACCAAGGACCTTTGATTTCTAAGAAAGCCTTCTTTGTCTGCGTCCAGAATGGCTACCAGCGACACCTCCGGCAGGTCAAGTCCTTCTCTGAGGAGGTTTACCCCTACCAATACATCAAATAATCCCAATCGCAATTCCCTCAGAATTTCCACCCTGTCCAGGGGATCTACTTCAGAATGAATATAACGACATTTCACCGTTGCTCTTTCCAGAAATTTAGTCAACTCCTCCGCCATACGCTTGGTGAGGGTAGTCACCAATACCCTTTCCTGTTTCTTAACCCTATCCTCTATTTCATCCAGCAGATCATCAATTTGGTTCAGGCTGGGGCGAACACTGATTTCCGGATCAAGTAAACCGGTTGGCCTGATCAGTTGCTCCACTACCACGCCTTCCGATGTACGTAATTCATATTCAGCCGGTGTAGCACTTACGAAAATGATCTGATTGATCATCGATTCAAACTCATTAAATGTAAGCGGACGATTATCCAATGCTGAAGGCAGCCTGAACCCATACTCCACCAGGTTTTCCTTGCGTGAACGATCACCTCCCCACATGGCCCTTATTTGAGGTATGGTTACATGGCTTTCATCTATTACAATAAGGTAATCATCCAGAAAATAATCCAGCAGGCAAAACGGTCGCGCACCTTTGCTTCGACGGTCAAAATACCTGGAATAATTCTCCACACCACTACAGTACCCCAATTCCCTGATCATTTCCAGATCAAATTCCGTTCTTTCCTTGATCCGCTTTGCCTCCAGAAAACGATGATCCGATTCAAACAACTGGATCTGATTTACCAGGTCATCCTGAATCTCATGAATTGCCTGATGCAATACATCTTTTCCGGTTACAAATAAATTGGCCGGGTAAATTGAAATCTTTGATTCTTCTGCTACTTTTTTTCCTGAGGCCGGATCTATGATCTGTAAAGCCTCTATCTCATCTCCCCAGAATATGATCCGGTAAGCAAAATCCGAATACGCCACAAATACATCTACCGTATCACCCTTTACCCGAAAAGTCCCCCGGTTAAATTCAGCTTCGGTACGGCTGTACAGAATATCTACCAGTGAAAACAACAACTGATTACGGGGAATCACATCTCCTGTTTTCAGGTCCACCACGTTTTTTCCAAATTCTTCCGGATTACCGATTCCATAAATGCAGGAAACGGAAGCCACCACGATCACATCCCTACGGCCTGACAACAGGGAAGAGGTAGCACTCAACCGCAATTTTTCTATTTCTTCATTGATGGAAAGATCTTTTTCAATATATAAATTGGTGGTAGGCAGATAAGCTTCTGGCTGATAATAATCATAATAGGAAATAAAATATTCTATGGCATTATCCGGAAAAAACTGCTTGAATTCGCCATACAACTGAGCTGCCAGTGTTTTATTATGACTCAGTACCAGGGTAGGGCGCTGAATTTCCTTAACCACGTTGGCAATGGTAAATGTTTTACCCGAGCCAGTCACCCCAAGTAAAGTCTGGGCAAAATCTCCCCTTAAGATCCCTTCGGATAATTGTTTTATGGCCTGGGGCTGATCCCCGGTAGGTTGATATTGATTTATGAGTTTAAATTCCATAGGCTTTTCTCTTTATCCAAACGAAAGGTACATTCATATATTGGAGATTGATTTCAGGCTCTTTTACCACCGGAATTAATCAGAACAGGTTAGCTGTTCCAGATTTCCCAGGATTTTTCTGCTTGGACCTCAAGCATTTCCAAACCATTTTTTATATTGGCTTGGTGGGCTTTACCCTTTTTCAGAAACATTGTTTCCGCCGGATTATAAATCAGATCATATAAAAAATGTTGCTGGTTTAGGTTGTCATAAGGGATAGCCGGAAATTGTTGTACATGAGGACTCATACCCAATGGGGTGGTGTTGATTATCAGGGTATATTCCTTTAATAAAGAAGCTGATTGACTAAGTTGGGCATAGCTCAGGTCACCTTTCTGCTCATCTCTTGAAACAGATAAAAAAGGAATATTCAAACTTTGCAAGGCTGCTTTTACCGCTTTGGCTGCTCCTCCAGTACCCAATACCAATGCTTTTTGTGGCACATCAGGAAGCCACTGATCCAACGACAATTTAAACCCGTAATAATCTGAGTTATATCCAATCAGCTTTTTTTCGGACCTTTGTACTACATTGACTGCCCCTACTAATAAGGCACTCTCATCCAGATCATCCAGGTAAGCCATCACATCATTTTTATAAGGAATAGTCACGTTGAATCCCTCCAGGTTAGGATATTTCACCAACAGATCCTCTAATTCCCGGATTTGCTTCAGTTCAAATAAACGGTACTGACAATCGGTAATTTGCTCTTTTTCAAACTTTTCAGTAAAATACTTTTCTGAAAATGAATGACTCAAAGAATATCCGATCAAGCCAAATAATCTCATGACTGTTTCTTTTCACCTAAAGATTCAATAAACCATACCGAAAGTATGCCCACGATAATAAGACCAATGGCTATCAGGGTAGCATAATTGGAAAGTTCCGGAAAATATCGCTCATAGCTCAATACGATTTTCTCTCCATCCTTAAGAATAAAATTACCCACCTGATCCTGCAAGTAGATCTCATTCTTCCAGGGCCAGATAATTAATAAAGACCCCAGGATAAAACCAGTCAGGAGGGCAATGGTGCCATCTCTGAATTTATCAAGTATGAAGGAAATAGCCCTTGACAGTAATGCCAGACCGATGATGCTGCCTAAAGCTACAGGCAACAATATGGCCAGATTAAAATCAGGGACTGCTTTTAAGAATATCAGTTGATAATTCCCCATTAAAATCAACACGAAAGATCCTGATAAGCCTGGCAGTAACATACTGCTCATGGCCACTACACCGCATATCAAAAGGTAAATAAAATTAGCATTTTCACTGGCTGGTTTGAGAAAAGAAATGGATAAGGCAATTCCAGTGCCAACCAACAGCATTAAAATCGTTCCTAAATTCCATCGATAGATTTTTCTACCTACAAAAAACACCGAGGCCAAAATGAGGCCAAAGAAAAAGGCCCATACCTGCACCGGGTAGTTATTAAATAAAAAATCAAGCAGTTTGCCCAAACTCACAATACTAATTCCTATTCCGGCAAATAATGCCAATAAAAAAGAAAAATTAATGTGCTTAAACAGGTCCGGGATCTTTAATTTAAAAAACAATTGGATCGCTTTGCCATCCAAAGCCTTTAAGGAATTGATCAGTTCTTCGTAAATATTGGTGATAAAAGCAATAGTCCCTCCTGACACACCGGGGATCACATTCGCTGCCCCCATTCCAACCCCCTTGAGAAAAAGAACCAGGTAATCTTTAAGATTTCTCATTAATAATTTCTGTAAATTTCTTTGAATTTTTGATTAGGGGATATCCAGGTTGTTGTTATCTTCCAACTGCTTAAGAAAGTGATTGAAAGTATCTCCTCTGAGTCCCAGTCTTAAGGTTTCCAGCGGAATAATTTCGTTGGGAGCAATATTTCCAAGATTCACATTTGGCCCCAGCAATTTTATAAACCATACTTGTTGGGCTTTTTGAGGGGCTTCCCAGATAATTTTTTCAAAAGGGATCTTGGTTAAGATTTCTTCTACCAGCCCTGACCTGACTTCCCCGCTTGATCTGAAAAGTCCCACATTCCCTCCTTCCCTGGCCTCACCAATTACTTTCCATGAACCAGCATCCAATTCATCCTGCATTTGCTTGATCCACTTATAGGGAGGTATTATTTTTTCAGCATCTTTAGAACCTACTTCAGACAATACGGTAACATATTTTGATAACTTTCTAATGTATTCACATTTAACATCATGATCCAATTCTATAGAACCATCAGATACTTCAGCAAATTCCATATCATACTTATCCAATACTTTCAGGTAATCATCAAATTGATTTCGTATGATAAAACTTTCGAATAAAGTGCCGCCAAAATAGGTCGGTATTTCAAGTTCACGGTATAGTTTGATTTTTTCTTTAAGATTAGGGGTTACAAAAGAAGTGGCCCATCCTAATTTGACAATATCTACATAATTTCCACAAACACTGATAAAGTCCTCCACCTCTCTGAGACTAAACCCTTTATCCATTGCCATAGTAAATCCAATCTGCCGGGGCTTCTCAGTCCTTTCTGGTAACTTTTTCAAATAATAATTCATCAATTTCTACGATTTGATCCCAAATGTAGCAGCAAATTTATAATTGCAATTAATAATATCACGATATTTTCCTATAAATTTTGCTTCCCCGATCAGGAATTCGTATTTCTAAATTGATCAATGATCTTAAATAGTGCTTTTTGTGTTTCCAACTTGGGAAAAAATTGCAAAAGCACTTCGTGGTTATCGTAATTGAGAATTAATGCATTTTCTAAGAAGTTAAAGGCTTCTTTGTATCTACCGGCCGCGATTAGATAAGCGGTCACGCGGTAATAAAACAAGCTTTCTTCCGGGTTTTCATCCAAACCACTCAATACCAGGTTAATGGCTTTATCATAATCTCCCTGCTCATAATAAATATAGGACCAGTCCATCCAGATATCCACATTTTGAGGTTCCAGATTATTAGCTTCCTGATAAGCATCCAAACTAGAAATAACATTGCCGGTTTTATACTCCGCCTCAGCCAATAATTTCCAATAATCAAAATTGTCATTATTGAGTTTTATGGCTTTGGAAATAAAATGAATAGCCTCATAGGCTCTGTCTTGCTTAATGAAACAATAGCCAATGCCATACCAGGCTTCATCGTAAAATGTGTCTATTTTAATGGCTTTCCGGAAATATTTAATAGCCAGGTCACAATGCTGCAGTTTTTGATACACGGTCCCCATAAAATAATAGATTTCAGCACTGGGTCCTTCATATTCCATGGTTTTTCGATAGGCATCCAAAGCCTCAGGATACTTTTCCAGACTCATGTAGGTGTTACCCATATTGAAATAAGCAGAGGCAAATTCTTCCTCAATCACAACGGCATATTCATAGGCATTTATAGCCTCTTCATATTTTTTTAATTTGTTATACACAATACCTAGATTATACCAGGCATAGTAAGAATAGGGATCGGCATCAATAAATTTTTGATAATAAGAAATGCTGCTTTCCAGTTCACCAATGATATCCAGGCAATAAGCTAATTCATACAAAGCGCTTTCATGGTTGATATTGTACTCAATGGCTTTCTTGTAATTTTTAATGGCCATATCATATTTTGAAACTGATTGATAAGCCAAGCCTATATTATAAAAACATTCATCCTTGTCTTCAATCATAGGCAGAATCTTTTCAAACTGCTCAATGGCAGAATAGTGGCGTCCTTGCAGAGAGAATATAGATCCTTTTAGAAAATTGATTTCCGTATCATTTGGCTGAAGGTTTACAGCCAGTTCCAGAAGTTCAAGCGCTTGATTATACTCTTCAATATTGGTGAGTATCTGGGCTTTTTCCAGGATCAGTTCGGTAGAAAACGGATATTGCTCCATGGCAATATTACAGGTCTTCAGCGCCTTCTTATAATTTCCATGTTCAATGTAGTACTCTATGATCTCTTCATAGGTTTCTATGTCATAAAAATTTAAACTTTTATTTTTCAGCTGCTCCTCAAACTTACTAATAAGTTCTTTTTTTTCTTCTCGCCTTTTATAATCACCCATCTGAATATTCTTTATAATTTTTGATAATGGCCTGACAAGTTTCAAATTTTATATTTAAACCTTGTGGGCAAATTTCAATTCACCACATGTCCAGCGGATCGTATCATCCAGGGACCGAAAATCAAACGACAACTCCTTTTTAACTTTATTACTACTAAAATAAGTTCCGGCTTTTGCAGCCTTTACTAATTCACCAGTAATTTTGGCCTTTTTGCCGGTTAAAAAAGAAATAGTTTGATCCAATAAACAGGCAAAACCAAGCATCCAATTGGTTGCTCTGTACTTTGGCGGCTTTTTATCGAAATGAAAAGCTATTTTTTTAAATAACTCTTCATAGGAGACTTTATTAGCGCTAATAATATATTGAACACCGCTCTTCTTTAACTGAAGTAACCGGAGTGTAATATCCGCCAGGTCCCTCACATCTGTAAAATTAAGCCAACCTTTTATATAAAATGGAGCTTCACTCCAGATATATCTAAATAATTGACTGCTACTATTGTGCCAATTTGATGGCCCAAGCACCACTGAAGGGTTTAGAATTATGGTTTTCAATCCTTCCATATGTCCCCGCCACACCTCTAATTCGGCCAGATATTTAGATTCGGCATAGTTAGACTTCATGAAATTCAATTCCCGTTTGGAATTTTCAGAGATATGTTCATTACCGGTTTTTCCAGCGTAGGTAGAAATTGAACTGATAAAAATTAATCCTTCTACCCCATTTTTCAAACAGGCATTGACAATATTTTTTGTGCCTTCAAAATTAACTTTCAACAATTGCTGTCTGTCTTTTTTGTCAAAGGACACCTGGCCGGCACAATGAATCACCCAACTTATATCTTTCATCTGCTCTTCCAGCAATAATACATCGATGATATCTGCCTCTATCCATTCTATTTGATCCTTAATATCTTCCACAAAACCTAAATCACTATTGCTCCTCCTGGTAGCTCTTATCTTCAAGCCCTGACTTAATAACTTTCTGGTTATAAAGCTCCCTACTAATCCATTTGCACCTGTAATTAAAATCATTCACCTAAGTTTTCAAAGTGAATTATTGAGTAAATCTAACTTCAATGCTTTTTTGTAACCTCTGGTCTGATGAACATCCTTTAATGAATGTAGCTGCTTAACATCATGACAATCAGTGCCTAAGAAATTAACCATCTCATGATCTATCAGCCATTCTGCCAGCTTCTGAGTAGGTTTATTATACATTCCCACTAAGGAATACATATTAACCTGAAACAAAATGTTCATGTTTCCAATTTCTTCTAAAAGATCAACATTATTTTGAAAATACAAATATCTTTCCGGATGGGCTAAAACCGGCCGGTATCCTTTGGCATTTAACAAAAATATTACATCTCTCAGAAACACAGGCTCATTCATAAATGATGTTTCAATCAGAATATACTCCTCCCCAAATGATAAAAGCTTTTCTCCTTTTTCAAGTTTTTCAATAAAATGATCATCCAGGAAATATTCTGCAGCTACTTCAAAATCAATGTAAATCTCTTCCTGGGCTAGTTTAGCCATTACTTTTTCATACAAGCTAACAATATCTTCATAGCTATTGGGATAATATTCCTGATATACGTGCGGTGTAGTGATCACTTTGCGATATCCGTGATGTTCGAATATTTGAAGTGCTTCAAATGTATCATCCAGAGACTGGATACCATCATCTATTGCCGGTAATAAATGAGAATGGATATCAACTTCAATTTTAGGCAGAAACTTACTTTTAAATAATGAAAACACAAATTTTCTCCTTTAGAATTAAGTACAATTAATAATTATAGGGAAAAGTTTAAATCTTTGCCCCAGCATAATTTCAGGCATTTGAGTTGAATCCAACATCTTCATTTCTAAGGATTTGAACAATCTCAAATTTATTAACTTTTACCAGCCAATTTAAAATATTTCACTAATTCTTTTTGGGTTAATTTGCTTATACATTACTTGTGTTTTAAATAGAATTGAATGCATCAAACCATAGCCTGGGAATAGCCCAAGTTACTGATTTTGATTACGATAGGAAGCAAATGATGGAAGCTCCTGGTCTTTGTCCGAAATTACAGGATCAGAAAAATTCCATTGGATATTTAAAACGGGATCATTCCATAAAATGCCATTTTCGGCTGGTTTATGGTAAAAATTGGTGCATTTATAAAAAAAGGTGGAGTCTTCAAGGGCTAAAAATCCATGAGCAAATCCTTTTGGCACAAAAAGCATATTATGTTGTAGATCATCCAGAATGCAAGAAAAATATTGTCCAAAGGTTTCTGATCCTTTCCTGATATCCACAGCTACATCCAATACTTTGCCCTTAATCACGCTGACTAATTTTCCCTGGGCAAAAGGCTCATCCTGAAAATGCAACCCTCTTAAAACCCCTTTGGTAGAAAATGATTGGTTATCCTGTACAAAAGGATCTGTTTGAATATGCGAATCAAATTCCTTTTGATTAAATGATTCGAGAAAAAAGCCTCTTTGATCCTTAAATACTTTGGGATAAATTTCAAATAATCCTTTTATAAACGTTTCTTTAAAATCCATTATATGCAAATTGACATTTTAAATAAATAGATAAAGTGAAAAACCAATTTCAATATTTTTTTTTATTTTTCAAATTTTTCTGCTTTAATAGTCAGGTTATATAGGCCTGTGACCTTACCTATGGGAAATCAGTTGCCTAGAGAAAACAGCCTTTTGCCACGCAATTGAGGCTCTTGAGTATTTATTTTAAAGTAGGAAGACTTTAACAATAGATTGTGATCAAACCGTGGATATCTTTTATTGAGAGAATTGTATAATTTAGCCCTAAAATTTTTATGGGAAAGGCAAAAAGGTGCTATATCAAAACCAATATAATATATATCGAACTAAGATAATCCCTTTATAGTTTTATATTTGTATTTATCAATTATCGCAAACTGAATGAATCTACCTTTTTCTACTGCTATAGAACAGGAGTCAGCTGTATTGGTGGCTCTGGTTAATAAAGAACAATCGATTGAAAAAGCCCATGAATACCTGGATGAACTAGCCTTTCTGGCTGAAACATTGGGAGCAAAATCAACCAAATTCTTCACCCAAAGGCTTGACAAACCTGATGTCAGAACATTTGTTGGCAAAGGAAAACTGGAAGAAATCAACCATTATATCAAAGAAAATAACATTGATGTTGTAATATTTGATGATGACCTTAGCCCTTCTCAACTGAGAAACCTGGAAAATGAGCTTAAAATCAAGATCTATGATCGCAGCTTGTTGATCCTGGATATATTCCTGAACAGGGCTCAAACAGCTCAGGCTAAAACCCAGGTGGAACTGGCCCGATACCAATACCTGATGCCACGATTAACCAGAATGTGGACTCACCTGGAGCGGCAACGTGGTGGTACCGGAACCAGGGGTGGTGCCGGTGAAAAGGAAATTGAAACCGACCGCAGGATCATTAGAAATCAAATATCTATTCTTAAAAAAAAGCTGGAAAAAATCGACAAACAAGGCCAGACACAGCGGAAAAACCGGTCTAACATTGTTAAGGTGGCCCTGGTGGGTTATACCAATGTGGGCAAATCCACGCTTATGAAGATTTTGTCGAAATCCGATGTATTTGCAGAAAATAAACTTTTTGCCACAGTAGATACCACTATCAGAAAGATCCAGCTGGATAATATACCTTTTCTATTATCCGACACAGTAGGATTTATCAGGAAATTACCTCACCACCTGATAGAATCATTTAAATCCACCCTGGATGAAGTGCGGGAAGCTGATATTTTGTTGCACGTGGTAGATATTTCACACCCTTCGTATGAAGAACAAATAGACATTGTCAATTATACCTTGACGGAGTTGGGGGCAGCTAACAAGGCCACCATACTGGTATTTAATAAAATTGATGCATTTCAGGAAGATCTTACTCAGCAAAATGGTGAGGACCTGGAAAATATTATTCAGGACAAAGGGCTGGTAGAGCATCTAAAACAAACATTTATTGGGAAAAATGATCATGATGCAGTATTTATATCTGCCAGAGAAAAGCAAAACATCGATGAATTACGTCAAATTCTAAGGGAAAAAGTTTCAGAAAAACATTACAGGATATTTCCCAATTATTTGAAAAATGAAAATTATTAGGCTAAATTTGCCCTCCCAAAAAGAAAAGAAAACTGGCCTCGTAGTTCAATGGATAGAATAGGAGTTTCCTAAACTCTAGATACAGGTTCGATTCCTGTCGAGGCTACAGAACAGAATAATAATGGCCTAAGGATCAACAACTTAGGTTTTTTTATTGGCATATGGTAAAGTAATAGGTAAAGTTAATTCGTAAAAAAACCTATAAGAAAAATTCAAGTAGGTTTAAAAGAAAAAACAACTATTACCTAAAATCCGCAGTTAATTTATTTTGACATTTCAAATATAAATTTAATGGCATCATTTCATTAAATGTAGTCCTCATCGAAGTGTTCGATAGAATTCAATCAGCATTTAGTTACGAAAATCAATCAGCATGTCTCTTTTGCAGGACAAAAAATGGTGTTTTATTAATAATAATGCATGCCTTCCCCATGTCATTTCCTGAATTACCTGATGAAAATTTAAAGAAGGCGATTTGGTGCTGTTTAAGTCACCAATGGGCTGTAGTCCTTGTGGGTGTATAGCTTAAGAACATATTGTCGTCCTGTTTTTATCCATTTGGCAGCCACTGTGATAAATCTGAAAATAAACTTTTTCAATCTGAAGGTTTCTTCCACCCAGGAAAGCTTTTTTGAAAATCTGGCCAGGATAAATTGATACAAATTTGAATAGAAAGCCGTCAGGACCATAAAGGCGGTGTTTTCATTCAAAAAAGAGCAGGGCAATTTTGACCATCCAAAGTCATTATTCATAGCATCGAAAGTACGTTCTGCACTTCCTCTTTGGTTATAGAAGGAAACGATTTGCCGGTTGTCGCACTGATAATCATTGGTCAGGATAGCTCTGTATATATAATTATTTCCTGTGAATAACCCGATTTGGCAATCTTTGCGTTTGATACGACTCACGACAAGGCGATAAGATTTTTGGCCATTAAATGGGCGATAAGCTTCTATTTGTGCCACTTCCATTTCCTGTACACCCAACCGGATTTTCTTCCAGGCTGAATCAGGCAACAGGCTGATTTGTTGTTCCATAGCCGCACACCTGGTAGCACGGATATAAAAATACTGACTTTTTTCTTCAACGAGTTCTATTACCTTTTGCTGATAAGAAGCAGAATCAGCCCGGAACCGCTTGACCCTGACGCAATGCTTTTCCAGCAGCGAAAACGCCCTTCCCAGAGTTTCTTCTTGCATGTATTTGGCCTGGCTGTTTCCATTGCGGCCTTCTACATAAACAATATGTTTGCCCAAAGTTGCCACTCCAGGCTGGTAACCCTCGCAATGCTTATAGGTTTTGGCCGCATCATACTTTTCTGTTGGCACCACCTGGTTGTCATAATCCATTGTATAGCCTTCCCGCATGTTGATTTGGCCGGTCCGCTTCAAGGTTTTGACCAGCATCTCATTAAGGGGCATATTTATATTGAACTCATGGGCTACTCCATGGTCGCTGATGATCGATTGGGTAGAAGTGGAAAGTTCTTTAATAACCCTCAATATCGTATCAGCACTACATACTGATAACCCGCGTACCTCCTTGAGGTGCTCTCTTAAGTGTTGGTTGATATCCTCAGTACAATCACCTCCATTGAGGAAAATGGCAAAATGATTCATCAACACATCTGAATAATCGAAACCTACTGCCTTCACCCGTTTGCCAAAATGTGAATCGATTAAACCAGGAATTTGATTTTCAGTAAGTAAATCATGGCAAAAATTGAATCCGCCAAAAGGTGTGATTTTTTCTTTAGATTTTGTAATTTTCATCCTCTACTTATTTTGTTTTTGCAACACCTAAATAAGTGAGAAAAATTGAGTCAGAAAAGCTTATTGCAAACTA
Source organism: Candidatus Cyclobacteriaceae bacterium M3_2C_046 (assembly GCA_051418075.1). GTDB lineage: Bacteria > Bacteroidota > Bacteroidia > Cytophagales > Cyclobacteriaceae > JBPRGG01. The sequence goes on from JBPRGG010000041.1 coordinate 153,434, forward strand.
TTTTAAGCCTATTTCTGGCTCTTTTTTATTTTTTACCTGCGGATTTAAGGAAATACTTATTAAAAAGTTCCTGAAAGATCTATTTTGAATATAACCGGTATAGAAAGAATTCTTCCTGATTAGCTTTTCAATAATAAATCTTTCAGGTAAATTTCAACTCTATTTCTAATTTCTGGTATTCTATATGATTTCATTGATAAAAAAGGTTAAAAAAAGATTCAGGTACTCAGTGATATCATAATTAAT
>JBPRGG010000042.1:0-78132 GCA_051418075.1 Candidatus Cyclobacteriaceae bacterium M3_2C_046
ATTTCACAGTGGCATAACCATATATCGGATGTAATCGTACAAAACGCTCGATGCTGGTATATTCATTATTTAAAACAGGCCCTAATAACTGGGAACAGGTATAAACCTGATTGACATTGATGTCATCGGTCTTAGAAGTCCTGGATATCCGGTAAATCTTCTTGTAATCCTTATGAAATCTATCAAAGCTGTACTCGAAAAAGGTATACTGAAAAATAAGAATTGCTGCTATCAGGCTGATAGTAAGCCCTGAAAAATTGATCAAAAAATACCTTTGATTTTTCAGGATATTTCTAAAGGCAAGCTTTAAAAGGTAGAATAGCATAGTCTGAATTTTAATTAAACAAATTTTTTATTAAAGCCAATATTGATTTTAAGCAGTGCCAGTTAAATCTCTCGTGTATTTTAAATTTGTTTCTTTTTTTACGCTACTCATCTCTCAAGGCCTCTACCGGATTGCTTAAAGAAAGATGGACCTGAAGCAAAGGTTTTAAAAAGATCAAAAGCCGTCGAATCGGCCCCTACCAAATAAATCTGATCCTTTTTTTGGTGGAAATTATTGCAATTCAATTCATACCAACTGTAGCCGCCCAAAAGTAAAGCAAAGGCAATTCCCAGGGCAAATCCTGCAATATTGATCAGGCTGTAGAACTTTTTGTTTCTCAGATGCCGCCAGGCAACGGTGAAATAATATTTGATCATGGTAATATATTAAGAAAAAAAATCTACTCGTACCTCAATGCTTCTACCGGATTCGAAAAAGCAGCTTTTACAATCTGAAAACCAACAATAAATGCAGTTACGCTGATTATGCTCAATAAACTCACCAAAAATACCCAACCAGAAACCTCGATTCGATAAGCAAAATTCTGTAACCAATCATTGATGATCAGATAAGCGATCGGGCTGGCGATGATGAAGGCAATCAGAATCCATTTGATCACTTGCCCGGAAAAAAGACTGATGATATTTTCAATATTAGCGCCCAATACTTTCCTGATCCCCACCTCTTTGGTTTTTCTTTCAAAAAGCAGCAAACTAAACCCTAATATACCCATGCCTGATATGCAAATGGTTATTACCACCAAGGCCAAAAGCAAATTAGCAGTGTTACGCTCTGAACGATATAAGTCTTCTACCTGCTTATCAGCAAATTCATATTCGAACGGAAAAGCAGGAACCATTCTCTGCCAGACATTCTCAATATATGAAATACTTTCATTTTTATTTTGGGAGGCGATACTTATCAACAAGGTATTTTGAAATCTTGGAATTACATCAAATGCCATCGGCTCTATCTTTTCTTTCAAATGCCGGTAATGGAAATCTTCCACCACACCGATGATTTTCCCTTTTCTACCGTACAGACTAAACTCCATTCCTATAGGATTTTCCACCTGCATCTGCCTTACCGCTTCCTCATTTAGAATAAACTCCCAGGGATGTTCATTTTCATCCTGGTATTGCGTAAAGGTCCGGCCACTCAATAGTTTCAATCCAAGTGTTTTGAAGTAATCATAATGAACAGAATTCCAGTGCACCAACACTTCCTGATCAGGAGACTTACCAGTCCAGTCAGCTTCACCTGCAGAAGTGATCAACTGAACAGGTGAATAACTTGATTTACTTACGGACTGGATATTGGCGTTCTTTTGTAATTCATTTTTAAAAGATTGATACAGGTCACCTAATAAATACTCATTTTCAGGCATGTTTAAAGGAATAGTCACCAGGTTTTCTTTATCGATGCCCAAATCTTTGGTTTTCATGAAATGGGTTTGCTGATAGAAAAAAATGGCGCAAATGATCAAAGCAATTGAAATCACATACTGAAAAGTGAGAATAGCTTTCCAGAGATTGACTCCATACACTTTCAGATCTGATTTTTGAGTCAGACCATTTTTGACCTTTAAGCCGGAAAAGAAAATCGCGGGGAATAAATTGGGAAACAGACCAATAAACAGAAACAATAAAACCAGTGATACAACCAGAACAGCATTTCCGGTCTGAAGTTGTAAGTCTAAACTGAAATAGGCTTGCAGATATGAGATTGCAAAATGTGAAATCATTAAGGCAAACCCAATCGATAAAAATGAAATAAAGAAGGACTGTAACAAGTATTGAATTATAATTTTTTTTCTGGAAGAACCCAATAACTTTTTGATCATTATATTATGGGTTCTGTTAATACTTAATGCAGTGGACAGGTTAGTATAATTGATTGATGAAATGAATAAAATGAGTAAGGCAGTGATCCCAAATAGATAAAAATAGTATTGATCCGTTTTGGCAAAAAATTCATCCAGCAATTCGGTACTGGTGCGCAGTTGCGTGATTGGACGTAGATAAACCTGATCCTGGTAAGATGGGTCTTCTTTAGGTAAGTGAGCGGATTTGATGCTACTGATTTTCTGGTTTAGTGAGGCTAAATTATCAGGATTGTCAATCAGGCAATAGGTATAAATTTCACTGTCGAACCATTTATCTAAAAATATTTCCCTGCTCATAATTAAGGGTACTTCAATCGGCATAATAATCTCAAAGTCCAGGTGAGAATTTTCCGGCAGGTCTTCGATTACGGCTCGTACTGTGGTGTTAAACAGGTTATCCACTAAAAAATCTTCACCGACAGGATTCTGTCCACCAAAATATTTCTCAGCGATTTTCCGGGTGATGATTACCGAAAAAGTTTCTTTAAGTGCCTCTCTGGGCGATCCGTAAATTACCGGAAGGTCAAATACGGAAAAAAAAGCCGTATCTAAAGCTACTATTTTCTTTTCCACATGCTTTTGATCCTGGTTTTGAAATACAAGATGCTTCATATGATGAAGACGGGTAGTTGCTTCAATTTCAGGATAATTTACCAGTTCATCAGCTAATGGTGCCGGGGTTAAGGACCATTTTTGCTGGTCATTTTGTTGCTCAACCCTTACAATTCGGTCTGCATGCTTGTAATCCTGGTCATAACTTAATTCTTGTTGAATCCATAAGATGATGATAAGAATACATGAAATTCCGAGGGAGATGCTTAAAAGATTGAGCCCAAATAATTTCCAGTTTCTGAGGATGTATTTTAATTCGGTAATGATAGTTTGATAAAGCATGCTGTAAAAATTAGTGAGTATCTATTCATTATTCATTTTTTAATGCTTCCACTGGATTGGTCAGAGCTGCTTTGAGGGTTTGGTAGCTGATCGTGCCGAATGCGATCAGCATAGTTAATGCTCCGGCCAAAGCAAAGATCCACCATTCGATGGCAGTTCGGAAGGCAAATTCCTGAAGCCACTTTTGCATCATGAAATAGGCAATAGGCGAGGCCACAATAAATGCTATAATTAAATTCAGGACCAATCTTCGGTTCAGTAAATAAAAAATTTGTGACAGGTTTGAACCTACTACTTTTCGAATGGCTATTTCTTTGGTTCGTTGATGGGATGCATTCCAGGAAAAGGCAAACAGCCCAAAGTTGGCAATTATCAGTGAACCTATCATAAAGGCCAGGATAATTTTAAATAAAGCCAGATCTTCTTCATGCCGTTTTAATAAATCCTGATCCACGATTTTATACCGAAACCTGGATTGAAATAGCTGCTTCCATTCTTTTTCCAGCAAATTTAATGTTGCACCAAGATATTCCTGTTCATACTTCACCATCATCATGGGCTGATCTTCTTCCACCTGAACCATCACATTAGGAATCTCTTTTTTAAGCGAATAGATGTTGAAATCTTTAATCAAGCCCAGAATTTCCCGGTCAGTATTGGGAAACAATGTGCCAACAGGGTTGGTCAGGTCTAAATTTCGGGCAAACTTTTGATTGATATAAACCCCTTTCCGATCATTGGTAAATTTTCCTTCCACCAGTTCAAATCCAACCGTGGCCATATAATCCTGATCTCCTAAAAACAGGTAACTGGTATACAATTCGCCATTGGGTAGCTTATCCATAATGATGATATTGTCTGAAATCGGATTGCCACTGCCAAGCGCCGCCCGCTCAATCAAAGTATTTCGCAGCAACTCCTGCTTAAAAGCTGCCAGCTTATTTCGCTCCTCTTTGTCTGGAGGCATCACCTGCACCAGATGTCGGTTAAAACCCAAAGGCTTGTTCTTGATAAAATTGATCTGTTTGATAAATATGAGGGAAGCAATGATTAAACCAATGGCCAGGGTATACTGCAGGGTGAAAATGGACCAAATGCCTCCGGAACTTTTTGGCTTTAGGTTTTTAAGCAGTCCCAATGGTTTAATGGAAGCTAATTTTTGCGAAAAAACCAGGAGAATGATCAATGAAACCAACACCATCAAACCGAAGAATAGCAGGATCAGATCATTTTTAAGATAGTAATCCATTTGATAGGATACCTGAAAAGTTTCTGAAAATGACTGGTGTAGCCAGGAAACCAGGACATATGTCAAAGCCCATGATATAGCGATCAGTATAAGTATTTCTACAAAGACCATGGCCAGAAAATGTCTCCTGTTTCCTCCCAGTGTTTTTCGGATACCAAACTCCTTACAGCGAGCGTTGGTATATAGGCTATAAAGGCTTATGAAATTATACAAGGAAATAAAAATGATAAAGACCGTCACCAATACATTGGTTTCTACTAAGGAATAATTACCTGCTACCTGATGTTTTCCTGGCTCAGGATTGTTAAAATAGGCATCTTTCAACTGTTGCAGATGATATTTTACACTTTTTTTGTCAAAAGGTTTAGCGATGTTTGAGTTCTGATTAATTTTTTGCTCGAAGTGATGCGCCGAAGCTTTTTCATCCAATAAAACATAACAGGAGCCACTTTTATGCTGCTGCAGTAAATCCTCAAAATAAACCACGGCATCAAATTGCAGGTGGGAATTTTCCTGGAGTGGCTCTATAATTCCGGACACCATCAGTAAATTTTTATTCTTCTTGTCAATCAATTCTAGGGTGGTATTCAGGATTTTTTCAGTGCTGGTTATTTTATCGGCTGTTTTCCTGGTGAGTATGATCTGACCAGGTTTTATGGTCGGGGCAGAACCATTTGCCAATGGGAAATTAAAAAGCTGGAAAAATGCTGCATCGGTGGCAATAACTTTCAGTTCTTCTGTCTGCTCACTGCCATATTTCAATTGGATTTGGCTGGTGAGGTCGTAGATTTTACAGACTTGTTTAACTTCAATATAATGTTGCTCCAGGTAATCAGCTGCCTGAAAGGGTATATTGGAAAACTGTTCCCGGTCACCAAATGGATCATCGGTAAATACGCGATAGATCTGATTTTTATAAGGATGAAAATTATCTGTATTCAATTCATGCAGGTTGTAACCGGTCAGCAGTGTAACAAAGGAGAAGCCAATGGCTAAACTAAAAATAATGATCGCTGCATAAAGGCGGTTTCTCCAGATGCTGCGTAAGGCGAATATAAAGTAATGTCTGATCATGCCATGATGGGTTAGGAGCCTGCTGCTAAAAATGTTATAAAAATATCATGCCAAAAGTGTTTTTGTTATCCTAATCATTCAATGCTATTGTTTTCATCATGATAAAATAATGAGCGACCGTTACCGAACAATACCGACCGGTGGCGGGCAAATTTCTGAACTATGATGAGATGATTACCTGATTAGCATGATCAGGGATTTTTCTTTAGTCTTCACTATGAATCAATTGATTTTTTGATACGTCTGATTCAATTTCCCATTCGGTTGGGAAAATGAAACATTATACCCCCTCTATATCATTCAGAGGCTATAAAGGGAAAATTATTATTAAAATCAAGAATTTATATAAATTTAAGGATCTAATTCCTTAAAATTATAAAAATATATGGATTACATTCCGAGTATTTACCTAAATTTACGGAATATGATCCCGAGAATCATTCAATCACACATCCAGGGTGATTTTTTCAAAGGAAAAATTATTCATATTCCTGGGGCACGGCAGGTGGGAAAAACCACCTTAATGGATAAGATATCTGCAGAGATTTCTGCTAAAATTATATGGTTAAATGGAGATGAACCTGATGTACGCCAAATGTTTCACCAGGCAACTTCTACCCAGTTGGGAAACATGATCGGCGATCGGCGAGTGGTCATCGTAGATGAAGCGCAACGTATTGAGAATATTGGGATTAGCTTAAAGTTATTAGTGGATAATTTTCCGGATAAGCAAATAATTGCCACCGGATCCTCTGCTTTTGATCTGGCCAATAAGATCAATGAACCCTTAACCGGCAGGAAAATTGAGTACCAGCTATTTCCAATCTGTTTTGCTGAAATGGTCAATCACCATGGGCTGATTCAAGAAAAAAGATTATTGGAAAACAGATTAATTTATGGATATTATCCTGAAGTAGTCACCAGTCCGGGTAATGAAACTGAAGTGTTGAAAAGACTTTCTGATGCTTATCTCTATAAGGATATTTTCCTGCTTGAAAACATCAAAAAACCGGTGCTTATTGAAAAATTGATTCAGGCCCTGGCGCTGCAAACAGGCAATGAAATATCTGCCAACGAGTTGGGGCAGATCATTGGGGCTGATGCCAAAACCGTAGAAAAATACATTGACCTGCTGGAAAAAGCCTATATCATATTCAAACTTCCTTCATACTCCAGGAATTTAAGAAATGAAATTAAAAAAGGTCGCAAAATTTATTTTTATGATAATGGCATCAGGAATGCGGTGATCAGAAATTTCAATCATGTCAATCTGCGGCAGGATATTGGTGCATTGTGGGAAAATTTCCTGGTAAGCGAACGGGTAAAATCTACCTCCTATCAAAAACTATGGCTCAACAGGTACTTCTGGCGTACCCATACTCAGCAGGAAATTGATTATATTGAGGAATACGGTGGAAAACTATATGCCTTTGAATTCAAGTGGCGCAGTAAGAAAAAAGCTAAATTTCCCCGGTCATTTGTTGAGAGTTATCCGGAAAGTAGTACCGAAATAATAGATAAGGAGAATTATCCGGAATTTTTACTATAAGCATATATTTCCGAACCTGTTTAATCTGTTTCGGCATCTGTTTCTTGGTTTTCTGCAAGAATAAAGGTCTTCAGTCCTCATAAGTCTTACTGGATCAGTGGCTTTCTAATTGCTTCAATTACCCCGAAATTAATCCGTGCAATAACCCCTTATATTTGCAGGTAAAAAAGCAAAACGTGTTATGACGAGGGAGTGAACTTAAAAATCTCACCACAAAAGTCATAAAAGCCAAGTCACACTGATTCCCAGCATCGGCCTGTGCGCTGGAAAGAAGGGTCCGGTGAGGCAAGTAGAAAGTGGTTTTAAGTAACCGATCGTTTGAAACGCATACTGCTATCATTGACCGGATACTTCTTGCCCGACTCTACAGGACTGTTAGGGGTCATCACCTACGAATTCCTTCAATATTAACCCCTTAAGTTTCCACGTAAAAAAGTAAATCTGGTAAAAACTGGGTGGTTGAACTCGTGGGACCCCGGAATAAATCCGGGGAGGTCTATTTTATATCTTTCTGAAAATGAACTATAGTTTTCAAATTCGTTATATTGGAACAAAAAAATCACAAAAAAAGTATTTCTATTATTTGTTAAAGTATTACAACTATTGTGTCTTTGTTTACTTGATAATTAGTATGTTTTCAACTTTTCCAATAGGATGAAGGAAGCACGATTAATGAGTATGCCTAAGTTCATCATCGAACTATGCGAATATCATAACAGGATAACTTCTACAAATATTAAATATGAAATCGTATCAATAAAATAGAGTCTCTATCTTACTCACTCCTCAGCGCCTCCACCGGATGAAAATTTTAAAAAAATCCGGGCTGGCAAACTGACCTTTCGCCTTGGTATATTGGCCGTTGCCATAGGAAAGCCTGAATTCGCCGAATTCCTCGGCCGGCATTACGGATGCAGCCAGTTCAATATCCGGAACTTCATCTTTTAATGTTTCCGCCAACTGGTCCGGTGTGCTGGGCCAGGTTTGTATTTCATTATCCAGGAATTGATTGGTCATCACCTGGTACAGTTGGTTATCAAATTGATGAAATTTGTCTATTTTCAGTTCACTGTTCACCCAAAAATAAATGAGCAATACCGAAGTTAATCCAGTGGATAAGCCAATCAGGTTGATAAAAAAGGAAGAGCGATTTCGTTTAAAGCTTCGCAGGGCTAAAATTATGTTATGTCTGAACATGTTATAACTTTACCTTTGGCTAAACCAATAATATGCCAGAATCAAAAAGGGCTGTACAAACAATCCTGAAAGGTTGAACTATTCGAGTCTGGTCGATGATGGTCGCTGGCGGACGAGGCCGAAAATGGAATTTTTTGGCTGAGCTATGTTGAACAGGTAGAAAACCGACTTCAGATTTATCGAAATAATTGATAAGTGCTTTGGGCCAGCTATAGCTCAATTACCCTCTTTTTTCAAGCCTTTTTAATGGGGAATTTTACAGTGAATGTAGCATAACGCATGGTTTGGCTTTCCAAAAAAACCTGCCCATTAATTTTTTCCACTCCTTTTTTGACCAGGTATAACCCCAATCCATTCCCCTGGGAGGAATTTGTGCCGCGAAAATACATGTTAAAAACCTGATCGTGAATCTCTTTGGCAATACCAATCCCATTGTCAGTAATAGAAATGAAATAGTCATCATCCTGAATATGGAATGTGATATTAATCCTATGTTCGGAAATTGGTAAACGACGAAAGTTATAGGCGTTTTCAATTAGATTTCTCAGAATAATATTTAACAATTCCGGATTGGTGTACAAAGGTTCCGGATTGGAATATTTACAAGTAACCTGGATGTATAAAGAATATTGGCTCAAAATAGCGGAGATCATATCTGGTAAATGCACCTTTTCAAAAACAGGTTTGCTATTAAAAATAGTATGAATAGTGGTTAATTTATGTATAATAGTATCCAGTCGCTGATGTTCCTGATCAAAGAAATTGATGCTTTGATTAGAATGGTTGGGGTTTTCCATTTTCATTAACAATGTTAAACCTTTCAGCCGTGCCACCGGACCTTGTAAATCATGAGAGGCATGATACAGAAATGTATCATATTCTTTCAAGGTGTTTTTCAGTTCGAAAGTTCTTTTTCTAACCAGGTTTTCCAGGTTATTATTTAATTGAAGTAGTTGCTCATTTTTGGACCTGATGTTTTCATCCGCAACTTTTAAAGCTTCATTTTTTTGACTGATTTCAAAAGTTCTTGACCAGACCAATTGCTCCAGTTTTTTATTTTGCTGCTTAATCCGCTGGTTTTTGACATGATTTACAAAAAATGTAAATCCGATCAATACTATTCCACTGCTTAAAATAAACCAGATTTCATGGTAAACAGGGGGGGCCAGATAAAATGATATGGCCATTTTATCAATCTTATCTGAAAATAATTCCGATTCGATGTCAAGTTGGTATTCTCCCGGTTGTAAACTTGAAAAAGCCACCTGGTTGTTTTGGGCGGACACTGGCAACTTGCGATCGCCTCTTTTCAAGCTGTACTTATAATTAATCTGATCGGCATAGGCGAAACTTACCATTAAAAACTCAAAATTTAACTGGTCATCCCTCCTGCTGAAAGTAAAGTATTCATTCAAATCTACTTCGGCAGCAACGGGTATTTCTTTTGCCATGTTGATTTCCTGGTCATATAATCTGAGGTCTGTTAGCAACAATTTATGTTGTTTGCTTTTGATTACCTCCTGAGGAGCTTCTATGACCACATAACCTTCCGGGTTTAATAACAAAATACTACCCTTTTGATTTATTGCAGCTCCGTTTAATGTGGGAATATAGTCGATTGACAACTTTTCCAGGTCGATGTGCTCGATTGAATCTGTAAATATATTTATTTTATCTAACCCTTTATCAGTGCCCATATAGGCATTACTGTCTTTTTGAAACAGGAAAAATCCGTAATCCGAGCTTAGTTGCCCTGATTTGAAGTGGTTTAGCAAATGATAATCTGAATTTAGCTTATACAAACCATAGCCATCAGTGGCTATCCAAATATCCTGATTGTCATCCTGCATCAAAGTATTAATGTCCTTGGCCGGGAAACCACCATCTTTAGTCAGGTGAACATATTTTTCTTTATTTTTTATAGATAAGCCATTGGCATGCATAGCAATCCAGAGTTGTTCACGATGATCCATCAGAAGATCGTAAACTTCATTATGGATAAAACCTGATTGGGTAGAATGGTGCTGCACGGACTGAGGTTGAATCAGGTATAAGCCATCACCACTTACTGAAACCCAGAGAGACCTGTTTTTCTTAATAATTTTGCGAATGGCCCCCCGCTGCAATAATTCATTATACTTTATAGGCTGCTTTATTCCACCGGGAAAGATCTGATAAACACCTTTTTGCGATGTTCCTACGAAAATAGTATCGTTGTGGTTTGATAAGGCAGTTACAGCCACATTTTGATCAAACCAACCGGTAGATTTCATATTCCATTGATTGGTCTCCGGATTAAAAAAAGCATAATAAGCACCCAGCTCTGTGCCAATGATAAATTGATCTTCTTTAAAAGGAACTACAGCATTAAATTTACCATTTTGCTTAAAAGGATAGTAATCTATATTTTTCTGCTGAAGGTAAATCAACCCTTTATCCATAGACCCGGCCCAATAGTTATTTTCATGATCTTGCCAGAAACAACTAATCTGACTGGAGTAAAAGCTTCTTTCGTCTAAGTTGTTGTGATAATTATAACTTTTGATATTGTGGTCGAATTTTTGTAATCCTTGGCTTTTTGATCCAAACCAGAGATGTCCGTAATGATCTTCGTACATAAATTCCGGGTTGAAACGGAGCAAAGATCTGGAGATGACCATTTGAAATTTTTGTTCAGCTGAAAGCTTGTACAACCCAGTTCCCTCCACTAAAACCCAGCCACCAGTGTCATATTTTTGAGGTGTAATGATAGTGGCTTTATTTTCAAATTCCTGAATTCCTGTATTTTTGACCTGGTTGGTTTGGATATCAAATATAGAAAGTCCGTGGCTATGGCTGATCCACAGCTCACTGTTTATCAAAGCAAAGCCCGAAGCTATTTTATTATTAAAGAAAAAGTTGTGGCCGGAATAAACAGTTCTATCATCCTTTTTTAATATGAATACTCCATGATTGCGTGATAAGATATAAATATGCTTTTCATCTTCTATAAAAGATATGATTTGAGCCATTTTATCAGTTAAGCGAATTGTTTCAAACTGATTTTTGTCAAAAATGGTAATTTGTCCCTGTAAATGACCGAAATATAATCGATTTTGGGAATCCTTAAAGGATGAAAAAATTATATTATCAGCCAGACCATCAGTTTTAGAATATTTTCTAAAATGCTGACCGTTAAATCTGAAAAGTCCTGTCAGCGTTCCCACCCATAAATAATTTTGATCATCTTGTACCATCGTATAAATCGATGACTGATCCAATCCCTTCTTTTGATCAAACAAAACAGGATTGAAACTCTGGGCCAGCATGATTTGCCCTAACAGTAAAAGTAAAAAAGTAAGCCACCCTTTCATTCCTGGTGAGTTGGTTGGGCAGTATACTCAAAATTCACCTTATACTTATATTTAGGAGGGCCACCAATTGGAATGGTAAAGAAGGGGATAGGTTTTTTGTATTGATTGGTAATATAAATGACAACATTGTTGTTTTTGATTCCGTTATTGATTACCTGTATATCAATTGAACTGTTTTTTTCTTCCTGGTCGATTATATGATTGCTGGAAGCCCATTCATCTTCTCCTCCGGTTTTCACCAGGTGTCGGTTTTTAGTAACAGAATAAATATAAGCATTTCCACCCCGGTCGAAATCAAAATTATGTACGTCAATAGAGACTACATCATCAGTAATAAATGGATAGATATGGGTGATACGGTTGGGATCATCCGGCAACCTGAAAGTATAGGCATAGGTAAAAGCATTTGAACCCAGTACTTCAACGTTTTTGGTGGGATTGTCTGACAAAGCATATTTATAAAGATTGCCGTCATTACCCGAAACACCCTCCGCGATCAGCTTAAAATAATATTTCTGTTCTAGTTCCATGAGTTCACCCTGAACCGGGAAAAAGGGTCCCATGGTAAACCATTGCCTGTCATACTCTTTCGATTGGCTAAACTGCCTGGTATCTAATAGTGTGCCGGAATCATAATTTTTTTCTGGTTTAAACAGACGGGCTTCGTTTTGGGAATAAGCGCCTTTGCCACCAAATAATGAAAATTTAGTGGATGAGTCAGGTATCCCTTTTATTTCATCCAGGTGATCTCCGGTATCCGGATCAAAAATTCTGATGTAAAAAGGTGCTTCATGACTTGCCGGAATGCTAAAGAAATAGATTTGGATGAAATCATCATCGCCCCAGGATGTATCTCCATCTTTGCCAAAGGTGACAAGATAATCAATGTTCTCAATCTCATTGGGAATTACCTGAGCCCAGAGCACCTCTGACAAACTAAAGTATAAAACAATCAAAAAATTAAATCTCATTGGGTAAAATTAATTTAATGTATGCTTTACGGTTAAATTCAGGATTTTCCTGAATGCTACTTTCCACCTCCACACAGGTATTAATCAGACTCGTATCCTGTTGTGGGTCAGCCACGTCAATCAGAATCTCTTCCTTTGCTTCCTTTTGTAAGTAGGATTTGACGGCTAATGATCTTTGTAGAGATGTTTTCAGATTAATATTTAAAGCACCTCCAGTATGGGTAAAAGTTCCTATCTTAAGCCCTGCAGGCTGAATGTTTTCCAGCAGATCTAATGTTTTTTTCAGTAATCTTTTGTTTTGGGCGTTGAGCCTGGTCTGATTATAGTCAAATTCTATGGGCTTAAGGTCAACCGGTTCCTGATTTAGTAATTGTTTAACAGCATCTTCAACCAGTTTAAAAGTTGCATGCGAATCAGACTTGTTTCGGGTCGAAAATGGTACCGGGGGTAAAAATTTGTTATTTTGCCAGATCTGTAACAGATAAAAATTATTTTCTGGCAAAATCAGACAAATACTGTCTGATTTATTAAGCTCCAGATGTTTTATAACTTCTTTTTTTTCTTGATCTGTTACCATCAGAAAAACCGGGTCTGATAAAAAGGGATTGGACCTTGATTGAGCGGCTTTTTCAAACTTATCAATAAATTCACTTCCAAAAAGGTTGAACCCGGTAATATGGATATTCTTTTGACTTCTAATGAAAAATTTTCCCTCTTTATTATTCAGTTCAATTAAGATCCTAACCAGATATATGCCAGGAATAGCATAAGTATGGCTAATATTATTATCTGTCTGGCAAAAAAATGAACCATCGCCCATATCCCAATATACATCGGCTTTTTTATAAGTAATAAGGGGGGAAAGCTGATAATTAAAAGAAGAAGTTTCTTTGATAAAATTTGCAGAATCTCCGTCCAATTGGAGCTGAACGTCTTCTTTAATAACCAGATCTAGTACCATTTCATTTTTTGACACGATTATGTCATTATTCTCCTGAATTATTACATCCAAACTTGCCTGATATTCACCATATTGCTCATAGCAATGACTGATTTTCATTCCATTGCTTATATGACCATCACCCATATTCCAGCGATAAATCAAACCATTTTCACTTTGGTCATAGGATTGAGATATATCAATTTTTACGCATTTCTGAGCCGGCAAAGCGGGTACTGCTTTATTGAAATTCTGCTTAAATACGATTTCTGCCGGACAGGAGCAGGAGGCAGTATAGAAGTTTGATAGTCCTAAACAAGTAAGAAACGCCAATAAAAAAATCTTCATCGGTCAATATTTTCAATAAGTGAATTTAGTATTAATATTCCATAGTTTTTTAGCAAAAAATAATTAAACTTACAAACAGATTATTCTTGCAAGAATTTATAAATATTATCATTTTGGGCTTTATTCCTATTTGAAGAGAAAAAGCCAAAGCGACTGAAGGGGTATAAAATCAAACCAAAATCATCAAATTCAGAATTAAGCGGAGCACCTACATTTTCTACCATTTCATCGGGATTTTTTAAATTTATCTTATAAATATCTGTACCACCCATGCCGATATGGCCATTCGAGCTAAAAAATAAGATAGAGTCCTGATAAATGAAGGGATAGCTTTCACTTCCAGGTGTATTGATATTTTTTCCCAAAGGTTTGATCTTTTCCGGATGGTCCAGCTTGCAGTAGTATAAATCCAGATTTTCCCCGACACCCTGATCCCAAGCAAAATATAAAATTCCTGATTTTTCATGATAATGTGGTTGCAGGAAATTTCCTGGGCCGAGGTTTAATTTTTTTATCAACTGCCATTGGTCAGTGTTCACTTTCTCAAAATAATACAGTGAATAAACAGATCCGGTGTTTTCAGCATTTATCAGGTGGGCCGAAACAATTATTTTGGTTTCGTTTTCGAAACAGCTAACCCCTCCCACTGAGCTGGTGGAAGGGGTTATTATGGGCAGCTTATAAAGATCAGGGGGCAATAGCTGGCCGTCTTCAGCCAATTGAGCCAGATAGATACTGGACAGATAGTTTCCGGCACTGTTGCTGAAATTTACTGGGGAATAAATTGGCCGGGAGGATAGGAATAAAATACCTTGCGGATGCGTAGCCGGACCAAAATCATTATGCTGGGAATTGATGCCGGTGGTTTGGACTACTACAGCAGCTGAATCGCGGTAAAAATTGTTGGTAAATATACTATCTGCTTTATATACCAGCTTCAAAGCTTTTTTGTGCCTGCCCAGGCTCATCAAAGTAGTATAATAATTGTCTTTGATTTGTTGGGCATCTAGCCAGTTTCGATTTTCCATTATTTGATAATAGGTATAAGCATCTTGCCACTGATTCATATGAAATAAACTTTCCGCCAGCCGATTCAGATATCTTTTGTTATGGTTTTCCTTTTGCCATAATTCCTGGTATAGGCTGGCAGCTTTTTTATACTGTTTTTCCTGAAAATACTGATCGGCCAATTTTTCTTTTTTGCTGAAAACTTCATAAAAATGCGTTTGACCCTGAGAACTCAAAATTGTTAGTAGCCAAAAAAATGTCAGAAAGGTCATAAGTTTCATAAGGCCTAGAAATAACGCGGAGAAATGATTTTGTTGAAATAATTAAATGAATAAGAAATCATGACTTCATGAGAAGCATGAGCCAGCGATCTTATTTGGCCAATCTGATGATCATAAGCATATCCCAGACTTAACTGAGGGTTAATTAAAAGTTTACCTAATAGGGAACATGTATTTAAATTCCGGTAAAGCAATCCCAGCCATATTACTTTTTTCAGACACAAATTGGTATTTAAATTCATTTCGGGTTTGTTTTCTTTTTTGATGTAAAACAAAAAAGTAGGATTGATGACGATATCTTCAGATATTTCAATTGAATAACTGCCTTGAACAATCAGTTTTCGCTGTTGTAAGCTATAGCTTCTTTGGCTGGCCAGATCAGTTTTAAGTAATTGGGGCAGAGCTAATCCAAAATAGTAATTTTTTGCCTGGTAAAATATACCTGTACCGAAATTAGGTGAAAATTCCTTAATGTTATCCTGATTTAAGGTAGGGTCATGAGCATGTAAAAGTGATAAATTCTGACTTTGCAACCGATAGAAAGTAGCCCCTGACTGTAGTCCAAGTGATAAAGAGCCTTTGGCAAAGGGAACCTGATAGGCATAGGAAAAATAGACTCCCTGCTGATTCAAAGGCCCCATTTGATCATTGGCTAATACCATGCCCAGGGCCACTTTATCTGCAACCGGAGAATGGGCTGAAAAAATTTGGCTAAAAGGCGCACCCTCTACTTGTGCCCATTGTTTTTTTACCATCATGTTTAAAGTCAGTGCCTCGTCAAATCCGGCATAGGCGGGATTTATAAGCAGAGGGTTGAACATATAATGAGACAAAAACCCATTGGATTGGGCCAGGCTGGAGCTAACCTGCAGGTAAACAAAAAACAGGAGCAGCATTTTTTTCATGAAAAAAGATTTAGCTGGTTTGGTTGATATTTTTTCATCGTTATCTTTTTAAGGTAATATGACCTTTATATACCTGTGATTCATCTAAATAAATCACATAAAAATATATATCGTCAGGAGCTGTATGCTGATCATTAAAATGGTAAACGTTGGTTTGTCCCTGCCACACGTTTTGTTCATTATTGTATTCCTTTTGCTGATATATCAGGATGTTGTGCCGGTTAAAGATTCGGACCTGGTTGTCTGGATATTCTTCAATATGTTCAATGATCCATTTTTGGTTGAATTCATCATTGTTGGGAGATATACCTTGGTAAACAATTATTTCATCCCGGACTGGCAATATGGTAATATTTACCCGGGCCTGATTGGCTGAAACTATACCATTGGTATAGGCCTGCCAGGTAAATGAAGTGGTTCCGTTCCAGTTTTCTATGGTTTCCAGCCTTAAATCATTTAGTTCCTGAAGATGCAGCTGATCGCCTGTTTGTAAAATCTGATCAGCCAAATATAAAATAACACCATCTGGCAGGCTTAATATAATTATCTTTTCTAAAGCATCTGCTTCAGGGTCAGACACAGCATTTGTGAACTGATCAGCCTTAAAGAAGTATTCCTCATCTTCCTTTAGTTGAACCTCTATATCGCTGATCATTGACGGATCGTCGATACAATTGACTTGCAAGAAAACCTGAGCTTCAGCCTCAGCTTGGGCTTCATCTTCTATTCGGTAGGTAAGTGAAAAATTTCCGCAACTATTTGCAGCAGGAGTAATATTTATCCGTTGATCTGATAAAATCTGCCCTTTTACTTGTTGA
Organism: Candidatus Cyclobacteriaceae bacterium M3_2C_046; assembly: GCA_051418075.1. GTDB lineage: Bacteria > Bacteroidota > Bacteroidia > Cytophagales > Cyclobacteriaceae > JBPRGG01. Next base: position 16,798 of record JBPRGG010000042.1, read on the forward strand.
CCGGTGACAGATATTACTTTCAAAAAAGTGGACTCCAGGTCAAAGTCATTGGCCAAAACATCTACAATAACAGATTCATCTTCATTAATCACCCACCCCGAATCATTAAGGGCCAATGGTGGGTCATTGACAGGCTGTATATTAAAGGTTACTGTAGATGGGAGGGAAGCGTCAAATTCATCATATACTACCAACCTCACCGAGTCAGGCCCAAAATAATCAGGTTCAGGCCTATAAACTAAATGGTTCACTTCATCTAAAGGTAGCTGCTGATGCTTTTTGATCTTTTCATTCTGAAAGGTAAGAGCTCCGTGTTGAGGTAATAAAATAAAGGATAAGGCTTTTAACAGATGTGTATCGGCATCATGATAATGCTGCTCAAACATTGGAGCAGTAAAATTGAAAGGTAAATCTTCCCACATTTCTACAGTAAATTTTTCAAGTACCGGAGCCTTTGTAGCTGGTCTTATTGTTACCTGTACGGTGGCAGTTTCTGAAGCTTCGCCATCAGAAACTGTATAGCTAAATGTTATTATTCCATTCAGCTCAGGTTCGGGGCTGAAATTTAACTGGTTGTTTATTAAGGTCAGCAGCCCGTAATCAGGGTCAATATTGCTTGCGGTAAGGCTTAATTGATCAAAATCAGGATCTCTGTCATTGAGCAGGACATCAAAAAGAGCAGTTTGGCCCTGGTCAATTGAAAAACTATCGTTTACAGCAATAGGAGGATCATTTTCTGCTGTAATGTTCAGGTGAACTTTGGCAGGATTTTCGGAAAACAACTTCCCATCCGAAGCATTCCAGGAAAACTGATCTGTACCATGATAATTTTTAACCGGTTTGTATTTTAATTCTGCCAGTTGTTGGGGGCTTAAAAGTGTATTAGGTAATACCTCCGAATCATTGAGGCTTAAGCTACCATCAGAAGGTAAAGTCATGATTTTAATTTGTTGAAGCTCATCACCATCGGGGTCGGAAAATTTATTTTTGAATTCAGAAAAATCAAAAATCAGGAGCTGATCTTCATCAAGAGTTAATTGTAGATCCGTCAGTAAAGGCGCTTGATTATCAGGAATCACCTTGATCGATATTTTAGCTGGCGATGCAGCATATGCTTGCCCGTCCGAACCATTCCACTTGATATAATCCTGACCGGTAAAATCTTTATAAGGAATATATTGTAAGGAGGCGATCTCATCATAAAGTATCCTTTGATTAGCGGCAAGGTTAGATCCGTTCAATTTCAAGATACCTTGTGCTGGTAGTTCTGTTATTTTTAATTTTACTAAAATATTGCCATCGTCATCATGAAAATTTTCTGTGAAGTCTTTTGGGGTAAAAGTGTAAGTGGTGTTAGTAAATAACTCGATGGCTGAATTATGCAAATCCGGAGGTTGATTATAGTAGGGATTATAAATATATACCCAGGCCATATCAGTATGATTGTCAGTATCGGTAATTTTGTATCTTAAGGAATCTTTTTGAAAATTCAGATGGCTGAGTTCGTATTTGATATTGGCACTTATATTATTTACCTGGCCAAATACAGGAGGAGTTACGATCTGAATGCTGACACCTTTTTCATGGTAGTCATTCTTCAAGACTTTAAGTAGATGTTCCCCGGTGACCAAAATATGATATACATCATTGGCCGCAAAAATTTTTTCATTGTCAGCAATGGTCAGATATAAGTATGCCTGACTGCAATTGGAAGGATTTGTTGATGAACAAATTTCATATAAAATGGTGTTGGTGCCACTATCATCATACTTTACTTTAATTTTATTACCTTCAATTTTTGGATTGAATTCCGGATCAGCATGATTGGTGTAGGAAATTATTTTAATGGTCACTTCTTCATCATACAGGTCATTTTTCAATACATCGATCAAGTGGGTTTCATCATCTTTTATAGCTGCATGATCTTCATAGGCAATTAAGCTTTGAGCTGATGCATTAAAAAAAAATATAATGCTAAAAAAAATAACATATGTTGTTTTATTGAACATAGCACTACTAATGTATCAATCAAATTTACATCAGGTGCGGTTCATTTTTTAATAGGCCTTATTTTTAAATTACATATGTAAGATTTTTGTATGGAATTGTTAAATAACCTCCTGAGGTTTCAACTTGGTTTATCATTAATATGCATCAGTTTTAACAATCCTTCACTTATTAAAAGCAATCCCACCAATACAGTCAGTCCTAAGGACTACTACTTTTAGGGACAACACATTATTTTTTGATGCAGATGTGGCTGAGGGCAGATGTTCCGAATTGGTTTCATTCTGAAAATTCCTGATCATGAAAAAAGTCATGATGAATACCCTCCTTTACTTTTGGGGAGGCTCTCCGGTTTTGGAAAATGAAGCCAGTCCGCCCATGGCCCCTAAGTTCATGGAATCCAAAGCTGAACTGGGTACTATTACCATGGAGCCTTTTTCTTTCAAACCTTCAAACAGCATGTTCATCCCTCTTAGATGCAGTGCTACAGGATTGTTGATATACTGTTCACTGGCCTTGGCAAATTTTTCGGCAATTTCAGTTTCAGCTGTACCTAAAATCACCCGGGCCCTCCGTTCTCTTTCAGCCTGGGCCTGCTTGCTCATGGCGTCAGCCAGGTTTTGTGGAATCACAATGTCTTTGATACCTACATTCTGACAGGTAATGCCCCAGGGGTTGGTATTGTGATCCAGCACCTTTTGCAGATCTTCCGCTATTTTATCTCTTTCCTGAAGCAGGTCAGCTAATTCATGTTTACCAATGATGTCCCTCAGGCCGGTTTGAGAAATATAGGCAATGGCTTTTTCATATTCCTGGACTTCCAGGGCGGCTTTTTCCACATCCCATACAGTCCAGTAAACCACTGCATCCACATTTACCGGAACGGTATCCTTGGTCAGGGTTTGTTCGGCAATAAAATCCGTTACTCTGATACGTTGATCAATATATTTATCTACCCGGTCTATGATCGGGATCAGAAAAAAGATCCCCGGACCTTTTAATCCCTTATAGCTACCCATACGGAGAATCACAGCTTTTTCCCATTGATCGGCGATGCGGATGGCTCTGGATATTACAAAAGAAAAAATGATAAAGATGACAAGGAGGGGAACATCAAATATTTCCATGGTGTATAGCCAAATGGTCAGGCTAATTAAAAGTATCAAAATGGTCATGGACACAGCATTGAAATAACCTTTGGTTTTCATGTTAATCTTGTTTTTGAAGTTGATTGATGAGGTCAGCCACGGTAAAACCGTAGCTGTGGGCAATGGTGCGGAACTCACTGCATATATCGGCCAATTTTTTGTTTTTTTCCCTGGGCGAAAGTTGAATTTCCACCTGGCTGATGAAAGTGCCGGTTCCCTGGTGGGTTTCCAGTACATTCTGTATTTCCAGTTCCTTGTATGCTTTGGCAATTGTATTCAAGTTCACCTTAAGTTCTACTGCCAGGGCTCGTACAGTGGGTAATTGTTCTCCTACTTTTAATCTTCCCGAAGCAATCCCGTATTTGATCTGATCTATGATCTGTCGATAAAATGGAACGCCTGCTTTGGGATCTAATATAAAATTTATCATTACACTATTTATATATTGTAATAGATGTATAGTACAAATATACAAGATTATTTTTAATTTTCCTGCAAAATCTGTAAGAAAATTAAAAGTGCGATTCTGGGAGAGAATGGGAGGGTAAGTCTGTAAAAGGAAAAGACAATTACCTTTAATTTTTAAAAAGTTTTTTTGATTCATGCAACCTTCAAACAGAGAGATTGTCTTTTATCAAAAAATATAACCATGCTCAAACACCACTTAACCCTGTTCATTCGCAACATCAAACGATCCAGAATCTATTTTTTGATTAACTTGGTGGGGCTTGGAACCGGCCTGGCCTGTTCATTATTGATTTATCTATGGGTGGACGACGAATTGCAAATTAACCGGTTCCATCAAAATGATGCCCGCCTTTTTCAGGTGATGGAGCATCAGCCCTATACAGATTATATCATGACTACCACATCTACTCCCGGAATACTGGCCCCGGAGCTGGAAAAAGAAATTCCGGAGATTGAATTAGCAACCACATTAACCTGGATCAATACCTACACACTCACCTCGGGACAGGACCACAATGTGAAAGCTGATGGATACCATGTCAGTCCCAACTTTTTTCAAACCTTTTCCTATCCTGTAATTATGGGTGACCCCCTGAAAGCACTGGAGGATAAACATGCTATGGCTATATCTGAAAGTCTGGCTGTTAAGCTGTTTGGAGGGGTTGATGAGGCAATTGGCCAGACCGTAACAAGAAACCATGATCAACTATTTAAGGTGACTGCCGTTTTTGAGGATACGCCGGCCCAAACCACCGATAATTTTGATTTTGTAATGCCTGTTAAGGATTTCCTGGACAGCAATAAATGGGCTAATTCGTGGGGCAACAACGGTCCTGGAACAGTAGTAGTGCTGCATCAGGATGCAGATTCGGAGCAGGTATCTGAAAAGATAGCAGATTTTATCCAAAAAAGAGAGGAAGAATCACGCATTACCTTATTTTTAAAACCTTTCGGAGAACTTTATTTATTCGGCCGGTATGAACAGGGGGTGCTGACCGGGGGAAGAATAGAATATGTGATCATTTTTTCTGCTATCGCAGTCATTATTCTTGTGATAGCTTGTATCAACTTTATGAACCTGGCTACAGCCCGGGCTTCCAAAAAGGTCAAAGAGATCGGTATAAAGAAATCGGTAGGGGCCCAGAATGAAGTGTTAGTACTTCAATTCCTCACTGAATCGGTAGTGACTGCTTTAATGGCCTTGCTTGCTGCTTTTCTGCTTATTGGATTGGTACTTCCTCATTTCAATACCATTACAGATAAACAGATCTCATTTCCTATGTTTGATCTTAAGTTCTTGCTTATCAGTCTAATAACTACTATCGTCACCGGAATCCTGGCTGGCAGTTACCCGGCGCTCTACCTCACCAGGTTTAACCCGGCCAATGTGCTGAAAGGTAAACTACCTGGCTCTTTCAGCGAGATACTGGTCAGGAAAGGATTGGTAGTTTTTCAGTTTTTTCTTTCCATCATCCTAATTGTATCGGTGATCGTGATCTCAGAGCAGCTTTCCTATGTACAACATAAGAACCTGGGTTATAAAAAAGAAAATGTGATCCGATTTTCCCGCGAGGGCAGGGTAAAGGATAATTTTCATACCTTCCTGGAGGAAGTGATAAAGATCCCGGGGGTAAAGAATGCTGCAGTTACAGGGCATAGTTTGCTGGGTAGAAACAGTAATACAATGGGAGTTTCCTGGCCGGGAAAAGATCCGGAAATGCAAATACTATTCGAAAATGTGCGTGTTTCGGAGAGTTTTTTGGAGACCATGGGCCTTAAAATGAAAGCGGGCCGCTTCTTTGATGAAGCTTATCCGGCTGATTCAGCTAAAATCATCTTTAATGAAGCAGCCATCAAAGCAATGGGATTGGAAGATCCGGTGGGTCAGGTAGTACGACTTTGGGATGAAACTGACCTGGAGATCATCGGGGTGGTAAAGGATTTTCATTTTCAGTCACTACATGAGCCGGTCAATCCCCTGTTTTTTTTGCTGGAGCCAACTGGTGCATGGAATATCATGGTAAGCCTTGATGGCTCCCATACCCGGGAAACACTGGTTTCTCTTAAGGAATTTTATCAAGCCTACAATCCCGGGTTTGTGTTTGATTATGAATTCATGGATGAAAATTATGCCAGGATGTATTCAGCCGAACAGCGCGTGAGTATCTTATCCAAATATTTTGCAGGGTTTGCTGTGATGATCTCCTGTCTTGGACTATTAGGGCTTTCCATATTTATGGCAGAGCGCAAGCTCAAGGAAATAGGTATACGGAAGATCCTGGGATCATCATCATGGAACATCGTTTTGTTACTTACCAGTAATTTTTCCAAAACCGTATTTATTGCTATTCTTCTTTCTATTCCTGTAAGCTATTATATGCTGCAACAATGGCTCAATAAGTTTGCTTTCCGAATTGAAATACAGGTCTGGTATTTTATAATAGCTGCAGTGGCGGCATTATTGGTTGCCTGGTTAACAGTGGCTTCTCAGGCATTTAAGGCGGCTAAAGTAAATCCGGTAAATTGCCTCAAAGAGTGAGTTTATCCAGGTCTGGTTTGTATTGGCATTTAATAGCTAAATCCCAATTTATTTAATCCGGCCTGTATTTCCGGGGCCTGCATAAACAGGTTCCACAGTAAACCGGATCGGTGATTTTCAATCATCACCACAATCGGTCCCTGATCGATGGCCAGGTATTTTTGAGGGTACCAATCATATTCAGGACTGAAAGCATCATAGAATCCATAGGGCCCCCAGACTTTCTCTTTCAGATCATAGTAAAGATGTTTGATCACAGCCATACTTTCTTCCGGCGTATAGGGATAGGAGGATAAAGCTGCCGTGGGAGAAATTACCCCTTTATCCCGATCACCGCCGGGAGCATGACCGGCATATCCATTAATGGTATAACTGGAGGTTAAACCCCAGGCATCTGCCCCATATCCTTCATAATCATAGGGGTTTTCGATACACCATTGCCGATTGATCAAAGTGTGGTGAGTATTATGTTGCCAGTAATCGGCATATTGATCTTTCAGATTACGCGGGTCCAGTCCCAGATAGGAATAGTGGGCCCAGAATAAGGGTCCGCCATAGCCTTTGCTGTCATTGTGATGCAGGGAAAGCCAGTAATCATAAGCCCGGGTGGTGTCCCTGATCTGGCCATTCCTGGCCCATCCCTGATGATAAACCTGGGTGGGTACGCCATGAGTGGGCGAAGAGGCAGCCAGAATATAGGTGATCAGGCATTCATTGTACCCATGTATGGCAAAATTCATATCCCAACCATAATTCGGCGACCAATGCCAGTAAAGTACATTTTCAGATCCATTTTTGGTAAACCAATCCCATTCCACCTGGCGCCAAAGTGTATCAATTTTGGCTGCCAACTGCTTTTCCTGGTTATTACCATCCTTAAGATATTCCCGTACTGCCAGTAATCCATGGATCATGAAGGATGTCTCCACCAGGTCTGCCCCATCATCTTTGGCGCTGAAAGGTTTAACCTGGCCGGTATTACCATGCAGCCAGTGGGGCCATACACCATGGAAACGATCAGCCGTATCCAGATAATTCACAATATGTTCCAGTCGCTGTACTCCTTCCTCACGGCTGATAAAATTTCTCTCAATTCCAACCAAAATAGCCATAACCCCAAATCCTGATCCGCCTATAGTCACCACATGCTGATCATTTTGAGGGTATACTCCATCCATATGAATACGCTCCCGGGCTAATCCAGAAGTAGGTTCAGCGCCTTGCCAGAAGTAATTGAAAGTTTGCTTTTGTACCAGGGTCAGCAAGGAATCATCGGATAGTTGTTCCTGGTTGTCCGAATTTTGATCTGCCTGTTGAGAAGGCTTGCAGGCTAAAAAAATAAATAGCCAAAGGGAATTAATGAGAATCAAAAAATGCTTCATGTGTTACTATTTAATAGTTAAACCCTAATTTATCCAATCCTGCTTTTACTTCCGGGGCCGACATCAGTAAATCCCATATTAATCCTGTTCGATAATTTTCAATCATTACAATAATCGGCCCCTGGTCTATGGCCAGATAAGAATCAGCATACCATCCTACTGTAGGATTAAAGGCATCGTAAAAGCCATAAGGGCCCCACAGGCGATGACCCAGATAATAATAAAAGGTATTTAAAGCGGCAAAGCTTTGTTCCGGGGTATAAGGCAGGGAAGACAAAGCCGCAGTGGGAGTAATTACACCCAGGTCATTGGTGGGAGAATGGGCGGAATAACCCATATGATTGTCGCTGGCGGTAAGTCCCCAGCTGGAAGCAGTATATCCAATGTAATCCAGGGGATTATCAGTGCAATACTTCCAATTTATCAGACTATGATTGACCGCCTGCTGCCAATAGTTTGCATACTGATCAGACAGTTGCCGTGGATCCAGTCCTAAGAAAGAATAATGCTCAAAAAACAAGGGGCCACCCCAATTGGGTCCTAAAGGCAGCCTAGTTTGGTAAAAGGTATTGCCATTTATTATGGCCCCGTTTTTAGCCCATCCCTGATGATACACTTTCGGATTGATGGTATGTTCAGGAGCCCCGGCGGCCAGAATGTACACGATCAGCGCCTCATTCCAGCCCCGGATGTGATGATTCATTTCCCAGGTAAAATCAGGCGACCAGTGCCAATACAATACCTTTTCTCCATTACGGGTGTACCAGTCCCACTCCACCGCTTGCCAAAGCTGGTTGATGCGGCCAATCAGGTTCATTTCTACAGCCAGTTCTGGATCAAGGTATTGCCGGAAAGTAAGTAATCCCTGGATCAGGAAACCGGTTTCTACCAGATCACCTCCGTTATCCATACTGCTAAAGGGAATCACTTGTCCTGTAGTTCCATCCATCCAATGGCTCCAGGCTCCGTGAAACCGATCAGCCGATTCCAGGAAGGTTAAGACCTTATCCAGTCGATCCAGCCCTTGCTGCCGGGTAATAAATCCTCTTTCTATTCCCACAATAATGGCCATTAGTCCAAATCCACTGCCCCCGCTGGTAACAGTTGCGCCTGAAGTATTTCTTTCCAGGGCCATACCACTGGCCGGATGGGCCAGGTCCCAGAAATATTTGAAAGTTTGTGCCTGAACTTTGGTGAGTAATTCTTGTTCAGGTAATATTTCAAAATCCGGAGTGGAGTCCAATTTGGTATAAAATCTTTGTTCCAATCCTTCAAATATTCTTCCCTGCTCTGAGGTAAGTTGTGGATCAATTGTAAATGTAAACCGGGAAAAATCCTTAAGCGCCTGATTGGGCTGAACCAACAAGGTTTTTCCCCGGTTGGCCAAACTAAGGCTTAATTGAGGCTGTCCCGGTCCATATAGCCTGATGGTTTCATTTTCCAGTACCGCCTGATCCAGGGGGTAATCAAAATTGGCTTTGATCACCGGGGTCAGGCTCACGTTTTTCACCCTGCTATGTGAAGGTACCTCGTGCTGATCAATCAACAGTGAAAGTAATTGCAATTTTCCCCTGGTAGTTTCAAATGAAAAAGAAGCTCCTGCAAATAAAGCACCAGCCTCAGATTTCAGATCCCCAATGCTCAAGGTGTAGGCGGTGTTTAATTTCAGCTCAGAACCAGGCCTGGCGGAAATGGTTTGATTCTTATCAAGATAATTGATAGTGAGTGGTGTTGGTTGATCAGTTTGATCTTTTAATACCAGATTTCCGTGGACACTGGACGGATTAATTTCCCGGTTAAATTTTATCATAAGGGGTTCGTCAACCGGAATATCAGACCGAAGGTCTGGACCGGACAAATCATGTGGGCCTACCCGGATAGCCAGGATCTGAAATTCCGGATCTGGTTTAATGGACTCTTCTTCCTGTTGGCAGGAGAAATTAAAACCAAGGATTAAAAAGAAAAATGCCTCTAATACTTTTTTCATTGTATGATTTAAGCAGAAATGGGCCGATTTGTTGGCTTTTTCCAAATAAATAAAAGGTTGTTTAGAATTTATGATTTTACGTCATTATATAATTGAGCTACTACAATGGAACTCCGGGTTGAAGAAAAAACGCTGACATCATTCATACCCTTATTATAGCACATTAAAAAAAAGATTAAAATTTTTATTTTGGTTAAAAAAATAGAATTAAGTCTGCTATTGATTTTATTTTCAGTTGGTTAGCTCAAAATAACTAACCTTACTGCATCTTAATATTTACGAAATATGGGCTCATAAGTATATGTTATTATTCAAAAATCGTTTATGGTCATTCGTCCGCTGGCGCACATTCTTGTTCCTTTATGAACATATGAAATGATTGATGTTCTCTGAAATGATGTTTTAGCTTACATTTAATGCTTTTGTTGTAATGGCATTCTTATTGATACATTCCTTTTGACCTTAAATAGTACTATCTGACAACTCAAAAAGCAAATCCAGGATTTGAAATACTAATAAATGATCAGATGATAAAAAACTACTTTAAAACAGCACTAAGAAATTTTCAGAAAGAAAAGCTTTATACTGCGATAAACATACTCGGCCTCTCCCTGGGCTTCACCATCTGTTTTTTGATCTACTTTTGGATTGTCCATGAAGTCAGTTATGATAAATTTCATCAGGATGCCGAACATATTTACCGGATCAATACCAAGGTAATAGGCAATGATGAAGAAGGATTGGCTACTACTTATCCGGTGGTGAAAACCATGATCCTTGACCAAATTCCTGAAATTACCGCTTCGGTAAGATTATTTAATCAGGGGTTGTTGGGGAGTACGGTTAAGGTAGCCTATCAGGACAAAGTGTTTACCAATAATGATCTTTTTTACGCGGATCCTTCATTTTTTAAGGTATTTTCATTTACCCTGTTACAGGGAAACAGAAGTACAGCCTTGAACCGCCCCAATTCCATTGTGATTACCCAAAGCACTGCCCGTAAATACTTTGGAAATGAAAATCCAATAGGCAAGATCTTGAAAGTGGGGCAGGATATGGATTATGAGGTAACCGGGGTAATGGAAAATATTCCCACTAATTCGCATTTTTCCTTTGACTTACTGGCTACCATGCATAGCCATCCCTGGATCGATAAGGTTACCAGCTATGGCAGTGGGGTTGTTTTTGCCACTTACGTAAAAATAAATTCCCGGACCTCCCCCTCCCTGGTCAAACAAAAAATTGATGATATTCTATATGATGAATTACCTGGATCAGAGGAATACCGTAAAAGCCAAAACCTGGTGCTACAACCTTTAACTGATATTCATTTAAAATCCGATTACAAATTTGAACTGGCCGCTAATGGTGATCTTAAGTATGTTTATCTTTTTACCGGTATCGTAATGCTGGTGCTGGTGATTGCCGGTATCAATTATATCAACCTGACTACCGCCAGGGCTATTCGCAGGGCCAGGGAAGTAGGCGTACGAAAAGTGCTGGGGGCTTTAAAAAAGCAGCTGATATTTCAATTCCTGATAGAATCTGTATTGATCTCCACTTTGGCTGCAGCATTGTCCTTATTATTGATCGAATTAGCAAAACAACCATTTTATCAGATTACAGGTAAATCAAACCTGGTAGAAGTATTTAATGATCATAATTATTTAATCATTTTAATGGTTGCTGCCGGTATAGGATTAGTGGCGGGAGCTTTTCCAGCCCTGATGTTGTCTGGTTATCAACCCATCAAGGTGTTGAAGGGAAAGCCGGATCAGTCAAACGGAAAGTTTTCCTTCAGAAAAGGATTGGTAGTTTTTCAATTCGCCATTTCAATGGTTCTGCTCGTGGCAACCCTGGTAGTTTATTTGCAATTAAATTATATGCAGCAGGCAAAACTGGGTTATGACAAAGAACATGTGATCGTCTTACATATCGGCTATGATAATTTACAGGAAAAGCAGGAACTGCTAAAAACAGTTCTACTGGAAAGCCCCAGCCTGATAAATGCGTCCGCCGTTTCCCAATTACCGGCCAATATCATTACAATGGAAGGCGTAAATTATACTGAAGAAAAAAGGTTAGAGTGTTATACCATTTCAGTAGACAGAGATTTCTTTAAAACGATGAATATTAACCTGGTGGCAGGGCAGGATAACCTGGATCATTTAATTCCTGAGCAGTATCAGAATAAGTATGTAGTGAATGAGTCTTTCCTGAAATCATTGAACATGAATGAAAAAGATATCATGGGACAGGAAATATTGGTTCGTCACGGGAATATGGAATGGGGGCCTGTGATAGGAGTAGCTCAGGATTTTCATTTTCAATCATTGCACCATCCAATCAATCATCTGGTTTTCGAATTTGATCAGGCGCTTTATGAATATATGTTAATTAAAGTGAATGCAGATCATTTGAAAGAAAGCTTGGCCCATATTGAAACCAGTTGGGGAAAAGTGGCTGGCAATCTGCCTTTCGATTATCAATTTTTAGACCAGGAGTACAACCGGTTGTATCACAATGAACAGCGGGTAAGTAATCTTTTCATTGCATTTGCTCTGGTGGCCATTGTAATAGCCAGTCTGGGGCTATTCGGATTGTCATCTTTTGCTGTACAAAGGCGCACGAAGGAAATAGGTATCAGGAAGGTTTTCGGTGCTTCGGTGATGCAGGTCATCCGTCTGTTATCACATGATTTCATCTTATTGATCATCCTGGCTTTTCTAATAGCTGCCCCCATGGGCTATTTGCTGATGAATAAATGGCTGGAAAATTTTGCCTATAAAATTCATTTAGATTTAACTGTACTGCTTATCTCAGGCTTTTTTGCCTTCATGATTGCAGTAGTTACAGTAGGATACCACGCTTACAAAACGGCTCATTCCAATCCTGCCCTTACATTAAGAGATGAATAATATTTTTGCCTATGATCATTAATTTTTTAAAAATCGCCTATCGTAACCTGATTAAACAGAAGCTGTATGCTGCTATTAATATCATTGGCCTGACCCTGGGATTGTTTAGTTTCCTGGTCATTGTTTTCTTTGTAAAAAATGAACTAAGCTATGATAGATTCCATACCCGGGCTGATCGGATTTACCGGGTCATTGGAGAAGCCAGGTTTGGGGGCAAGGACTTCAGTGCCGCCACCATGGGTGCACCCACCGGGCCTACAATTGTTGAAGAATATCCGGAAGTTGAACAATTTGTCAGGCTACAGCCTACTACATTGACTGTGGTTCTGGACGATGAAAGTGTTAAAGAAAAGAAAGTGATCAGGGCGGATTCCAGTTTTTTTGATGTTTTCAGCTTCGATTTATTACAGGGAAATCCACGGCAGGCATTAAAAGAGCCAAACAGTCTGGTATTGACTAAGTCAACCGCTCAAAAGTATTTTGGGCAGGAGGATCCTTTAGGAAATACCATTATTTCAGCTGATCAGACAGCTTATAAGGTTACCGGAATTTGTGCAGATGTGCCAGCCAGTTCCCATTTTGATTTTGACATCCTGGTATCTCTGACATCCTCTGTTGATGAGATAAGACCTTACTGGTTGGTTCAAAATTTCTTCACTTATATCCTATTACAAGAATATGCAGATCCAGCATCTCTGCAAGCTAAATTTCCCGATTTGGTGGAAAGGTATGTAATGCCGGAGGCCGAAAAATTTAGTGGAGCCACCCTGGAAAGTTTCGAAAAAAACGGGACCTATTTCGAGCTTAAACTACAAGCGCTTACTGATATTTATTTAAAAGCTGGTTCAGGGGTGGAATTAGATGTTAATGGAGATATAAAATATGTTTATATTTTTTCATTTGTAGCCCTTATTATACTTATTTTAGCTTGCGTCAATTTTATTAATTTATCTACAGCCAGGGCCAATAAAAGAGCCAGGGAAGTGGGAGTAAGAAAATCTGTGGGGTCATCCAGAGGATTGTTGATCCGTCAGTTTTTATTTGAATCAGCTTTTTACACCTTTATAGCCCTCGTTTTGGCCATTGGATTGGTAGAACTGGTTTTGCCTGAGATCAATCAGGTGTTTGGCTTTGAATTAAAATCAGGTTATTTTGAGTCTCCATCCATGATCCTGTTTCTTTTATCCGGTGCCATGGTAGTTGGCATTTTAGCAGGGATTTATCCCGCTTTCCTGTTGTCAGGATACAAGACTGTCAATGTATTAAAAGGAGGGATTGTTTCAGGAAAAAACAGAAAAAATTTTCGCAGTGGATTGGTAGTACTTCAATTTACCGTTTCTATCATCTTGATCATAAGCACTTTGGTGGCTTATAACCAGTTGTCCTTTATTCAAAATAAGCAATTGGGTTTTGATAAAGACCAAATAATCATTCTTCATAATACCTATGCCTTAGATCAACAAATGGAATCATTTCAACAGGCATTAAATCAATTGAACCTGGTGAATTTTGCCTCTTATTCGTCATCATATCCTATTTCGGGAAATAATAATACTACCAGTATCCATGTTCAGGGGCATCCTGAGGAATTGCACCCTACACAGATTTATTTTTCTGATTATAATTTTGTGAAAGCCCTGGGATTGAAGATAGTAAACGGGAGCGACTTTAATCCAGTCAGCCTGGCCGAACATCAATCTGTGCTGATCAACCAGGCTGCTGCCCGAATATTCGGACTGGAAAACCCCATTGGTATAAAAATGATGCTGCCCAATATAGGGGATTTTGGTACCCACCATACCTATGAAATTATTGGTGTGCTGGAAGACTTTCATTTTAAGTCTTTAAATAACATTATCAGCCCGATGATGATCATTCCCACCCGGCAGGCTGGCAACCTGATCATCAATGCCAAGCCGGGGGATATTGCCGGCTTATTGGAACAGGTAAAGCTTAAATGGGATGAATTTGCTCCTATGGCACCTTTTGAATATTCATTTATGGATATGCAATTTGAGCAAGCCCATGCCAGCGAAAAAAGAACCGGGCAATTATTTAGCTTGTTTACCGTTTTGGCTGTGTTCATTGCTGCTTTGGGATTGTTCGGTTTAACCACTTATACGGCCGAGCAAAGAACCAAAGAAATCGGGGTGAGAAAAGCAATGGGTGCTACATTTAAGGATATTATCCTGCTGATATCCGGTGAATTTAACAAGTTGGTGATTATATCCTTTGTTCTGGCAGCCCCGGTAGGATATTATTTGATGAATTTATGGCTGAAAGATTTTCCCTACAAAATTGAAATTGACTGGCTATTGCTGATTTTGGCCGGAAGTATAGCCCTGCTGATCAGTTGGATTACCATCAGTTATCATTCCATCCGATCAGCCAGGGCCAACCCGGTCAAATCCTTAAGATATGAATAACTAAATTAATCTAAAAAAGTACAATGCTGAAAAGTTACTTGTTGATCGCCATCAGAAATCTTTGGAATAAGAAACTATATGCTGGTTTGAATATTTTTGGCCTGGCTGTAGGTATTGCCGGTTGCCTGGTGATTTACACTTATATACAAAATGAATTAAGCTATGACAGCTTTCATGAAAAAGCGGATCGTATAGTAAAGGTTAATATTTCCCTGAAGCTGAATGATGAAAATAAACTGGTAGGTGTGGCCCCCGATATTTTGTTGCCCGAATTTACCCTGGAATTTCCTGAAGTGGAAACCGGAGTGAGGGTTTTTAATCCCACCTTATACGACAAAATGATCGTCAAATATCAGGATAAGCTGTTTAAAGAAGATAAATTCTGGCTGGCTGATTCTACCTTCTTTGAGGTGTTTTCATTTTCATTGGTCAAAGGTAATCCTCAAAATGCCTTAAATGAGCCTAACAAAATGGTGATCACCGAAAATACGGCCAGGAAATACTTTGGTAAAGAAGATCCTATGGGACAAACCATGCTGATAAATGATGGCGAACTATTTGAGGTCACCGGAGTATTGGAAAACCTTCCTTCAAATACTGTATTCGATTTTGATTTTCTGGCTTCCTTATCCTCACGCCAATTACAGGAAGTATGGGAAGGTGCCAATTATTTTGATTTTTTTGTTCTGAAAGATGGCGTGAAGATTGAAACACTACAAGCTAAATTGCCTGATCTGGTTCAGAGGAAAGCACCTAAAATGATGCAGGATATGGATTTAAGCCTGCACCTCATTCCTTTGAAGGATATTCATTTGCATTCTAAAGCTGAATTTGAAATGGCTCCTATCGGCAACCCTCAATATATTTTAATCTTTGGTATTATTGCTGTATTTATTTTGTTGATTGCCTGTGTCAATTACATGAACCTTTCTACGGCAAGTTCATCAGACCGGTCCCGTGAAATAGGTTTACGTAAAGCTTTAGGTGCCTTCAACAGTCAAATATTCAAACAATTCATTAGTGAGTCTTTTCTTCTTACTTTTGCAGGGTTATTGTTGGCCCTTGGTTTGGTAGAATTGATCTTTCCTTTTGTGGAGGATATTACTGGTTATTCCCTTTCATTCAGCCTGGCAAATGGATTTAATTGGTTGTTACTGATCCTTTCCGGATTGATTATAACTTTTTTAGCAGGTGCCTATCCTGCCCTGGTGCTTTCTTCGCTCAAACCGATCAATACCCTAAAAGGAAAATTGACTGACAATCGTACTACCAGGAGCCTTAGAAAAGCCTTGGTAGTTTTTCAATTTGGTATATCCATATTTTTGATAATAGGCACTTTAATAGTTTATTTTCAGCTGAACTATCTGCAAGATAAGCATCTTGGTTTTGAAAAGGATCAGGTGTTGATCATGAGTTACCAGACTGGCCAGAGCCAGCAAAATATGCATAAGACCCTATTGTCTGAATTCAGAGGTCATCCGGATATTGTCAGTACCAGTTTCACTTCCGCCTTGCCCGGAAGTAATTCAGGAGGGCAATATATGAGAGCTGAAGGAATGCCTGAAGACCAGATGCAACTGATCTGGGAATGGCGGGTAAGCCAGGATTTTATCAACAGTATGGGATTTAAATTGGTGGCAGGTAGAAATTATGATGTATTAATGGATCCGGACCGGGAAGAAAAGTATTTTATATTAAATGAAACTGCGGTCAATCAGTTGAACTGGTCTCCTGATGAAGCAATAGGTAGGAAATTGTTGGTGTCCCGATTTGAGGGTGAATGTATTGGGGTGGTACAGGATTTTCATATGGCTTCCATGAAAGAGCAAATAGAACCCCTGGTCATGACCCTGAGCCATAATCAGGTAAGACATTTTATTGTGAAGGCCAGAACACAGCATATGGAAGAAGTTGTAAATTTTGCCCGGTCAACCTGGAAAAAGTTGCTGCCGGATCAGCCATTCGATTATACCTTCCTGGATCAGCGGTTTGCTCAGTTATATTCCTATGAAAAAAATACCAGTCGGATCTTTATAGGATTTGCCTTGATGGCTGTAGTTATAGCCTGTCTGGGATTATTTGGCCTGCTTTCGTTTTCTACCACCAAAAGGTCTAAAGAAATTGGTGTGCGTAAAGTTCTGGGATCCTCTGAATTCAAGATCATGAACCTGCTAATTCGGGAGACGCTTGGGTTAATTTTTGTTGCTTTATTGATTGCAGCTCCCCTGGCTTATTGGATCATGGATCAATGGCTGGAGGACTTTGTATACAGAATTAATATTCATCCGGGAATATATTTTATAGCATTTCTTATTATTACGCTGGTAGCAACTTTAACAGTGAGTTATCATGCTATCAAGGCGGCTAAAACCAATCCGGTAGATGTATTGAAATGTGAATAGTTAAGATTCGAAAATACTAGTAAAGAAGTCGGTCTTAATTGCAAAGGCCCCATACACATATTTACCTAGTAGGCAGCATGACTGCTATATCTCTCGTTTCTTATTTATATATTTATTTATTGAAACATTTGTCTAAATGTAGGTACTTAATAAAAAAGTAGGCAAAAAAATTCAAGACAAAAAAATGCCCGCACCTGCCGTGGCCTTTTCACACGGGGCCATCGTAGCTTAGGCACACCGGCCTAACAGCATTTTCTGGCGGGCCAGCGGTGTTTTTATTTTCTAATATTCATAGCCTCACTTAATCATATAGTTCAGACATCCGTGGTAAGCGGTAACAAAATCCTTGATGTCAAAATTCTCATCTTTTGACCATTTTTTTTACTTCTACATATAATCTGATAGTTATCCCTCGTTTTAGGTTTTAAATTCAGCTTGACAATTTTTAGAACTGTTTTTAAAATTGCAGTCATAAATAAAATAACACTACAATGGCGGGAATAGTAGTTAAAAATCTAACCAAAAAATATGCTGAACAAAAGGCAGTAGATAATATCTCATTTGAGGTAAAAACAGGCGAAGTAGTAGGCTTCCTTGGTCCTAATGGGGCCGGGAAAAGTACTACTATGAAAATGATCACTTGTTACATGGCTCCCACTTCAGGAGAGATTTCAGTAGATAATCTGATGGTGGATAAGAACCCGGGAAAGATCAAAAAAAAGATCGGGTATTTGCCGGAAAACAACCCTTTGTATACGGAAATGCCCATCATTGATTACCTGAAATTTTGTGCCCAAATACAGGGAGTACCCAAGGATAAAATCTCAAACCGTATACACCAGATGGTTGACCTCTGTGGTTTAGATCGGGAAAAACACAAGAACATCGATCAGTTATCCAAGGGTTACCGGCAAAGGGT
The DNA here is from genome assembly GCA_051418075.1 of Candidatus Cyclobacteriaceae bacterium M3_2C_046. Classification (GTDB taxonomy): domain Bacteria; phylum Bacteroidota; class Bacteroidia; order Cytophagales; family Cyclobacteriaceae; genus JBPRGG01. The sequence continues at coordinate 34,994 of JBPRGG010000042.1, forward strand.
GGGTTTGGCTCAGGCTATGATCCATGATCCGGAAGTGCTGGTCCTGGATGAACCTACTTCCGGTCTGGATCCCAACCAGATAGTGGAGATCAGGAAGTTGATCAAGGAGTTGGGTCGGGAGAAAACAGTCATTCTGAGTTCTCATATCCTGTCTGAAGTAGAAGCTACCTGTGACCGGATATTGATAATTAACCGGGGGCGCATTGTAGCTGATGGTACTTCTGAAACCTTGCGCATGCAATCACAGGGACAGGAGCTATTAACTTTGCAAATAGAAGCCAGTAATGGACAGGATGTTCAGAAAGCACTGCTGGGACTGGCCACTGTAGAAAAAGTAAATCCAGTGGATGGCCGGATAGGCTTTTTCCAGGTGCAAAGCAAACCAGAGCATTCTTCCCGTAAGGCTGTGTTTGATCTATGTGTTAAACACAAATGGTACCTGATGGAAATGACCGGTACTGAAACCAGCCTGGAAGATGTGTTCAGACAATTAACAAATTGATAAATTGGAAATCATAATAAAATTGAGTTATGAAAAGTATTTGGATTATTACCAGGAGAGAACTGGCCTCTTTCTTTGATTCGTTGATCGCCTATGTCATGATCATTTTGTTCCTTGGATTGAGTGGGTTCTTTACCTGGCTGTTTGGTAGTAATGTCTTTTTGATTGGTCAGGCCGATCTGCAGGTATTCTTTTCCATATCCTACTGGACCTTGTTCTTTTTCATACCTGCCATTACCATGCGTACCCTGGCTGAAGAGAATCGGTCCGGGACCATTGAATTGTTGAGTACCAAGGCTATATCTGATTGGCAAATTGTGGCAGGAAAATTTCTTTCCAGTTTGCTGCTGGTAGGTGTGGCTTTGCTTTGTACCATACCCTATTACATTACGGTAAGTCAGTTGGGGCAGGTGGATCATGGCGGTGTAGTTGGTGGCTATTTTGGCTTGTTGTTTTTGAGCGCAGCCTATATCAGCATTGGCCTGTTTTCCAGTAGCATCACCAATAACCAGATCGTGGCATTCCTACTGGCACTGTTTATCGGAATTTTCTTTCATGTATTGTTTGACGTGATGTCAACCAGTTTTACCGGGACAATGGCTGAGGTTTTTCATTATTTAAGTGCCAGGACCCATTTTGAATCATTATCCCGGGGAGTGGTGGATTCCCGAGACCTGATATATTTCCTGTCCATCATTTTTGTGGGATTGTTGCTATCTCAGACCATGCTATCAAAAAGGAACTGGCAGCACTAAAAAATAATTAAATCATTTAAAGAAAAGGATAATCATATGAAAAAGTCTAAAGTAATAACTCAGGTACTGATCGTTATTGCCATAGTGGTTGTCATTAACCTGATCCTGAACCAGTTGTTTTTCAGGATCGATTTTACTGCTGATAAAAGATATACCTTAAGTCAGGCATCCAAGGAGATCCTGAGAAATATGGATGATGTGATCACTGTGACCGCTTATTTTTCAAAGGATCTGCCTCCCCAGCTAATAGGTAGCCGGCAGGATTTTGAAGATATGCTGATTGAATATGAAAACCGTTCGGGAGGTAATCTGGTATATGAATTCATCAATCCCAATGAAAGTGAAGAACTGGAAGCAGAAGCTCAGCAGAAAGGTGTGAGCCCGGTAATGGTGAATGTCACTGAAAGGGACCAGGTAAAACAAATGCGGGCTTATATGGGTGCCATTTTACAAAAAGGAGAAGAAACCGAAGTTATACCAGTGGTGCAACCTGGTTCCAGCCTTGAATATTCCCTTACCACCGCCATTAAAAAACTGGCAGTAGAAGAAAAGCCCAAGGTAGCCTTTATACAAGGACATGGTGAACCTCCCGTGAATGCATCTTTTCAGTTGGTGGATCAGTTATCTGTGTTATATGATGTTGAACCTTATACAATTGCTGATACTACCACCATACCAGGATTTTACCAGGCACTGGTTATTTTGGATCCCAAAGATACCGTGCCTTCCAGTCACCTGAATCAGTTGGATGACTATTTGAAAGGAGGGGGAAGTATTTTCCTGGCCCACAGCAATTTGGGAGGGGATCTTAGCAATCAGTATCTGCAGGCTGGTCCGGATATTGGATTTAAGGGATGGTTGCAGGATAAAGGCATCAATTTAAATGATCAATATGTGATTGATGTAAATTGTGGGGCGGTTTCTGTGCGGCAGCAACAAGGGCCATTTGTTTTCAATACCCAGGTGGAATTCCCCTTCTTCCCTGTCATTAGCAATTTTCCTGAACATCCGGCTACTGAAGGTTTGGAATCTGTTATCTTACCATTTGTTAGCCCAATTTCAATCACTCCCCGGGATTCGGCTGTAAACATTATGCCCCTGGCCCTTACCTCCAGCCAGTCAGGCGCTATTCCCGCTCCCCATATGGTGGATATCAACCGAGAGTGGGAAGAGTCTGACTTTACTCAATCTGAATTACCTGTGGCTGTAGCTGCTTCCGGTCCTTTAGCTGGTCCGGCAGAGGCCAGACTGGCTGTGATCACCAATGGTAATTTTGTGGTGAATGGAGAAGGACAGCAACGTCAGCAGGTAAATCCTGATAATGTCAATTTTGCTTCCAATATTATTGACTGGCTGTCAGACGATACAGGTTTGGTGGAATTGAGAACCAAGGGCATTACATCCAGGCCCCTGGATCCCATTGAAGAAACCACTAAAAACCTGCTTAAATATGGCAATGTTACTTTCCCGATCCTGATGATATTGGTGCTGGGTTTCTTTCGAAAGCAATATTACCTGAGAAAACGTCAAAATTGGATCCAGGGAAATTATTAATGAATTGTAAACTGCCTTAATCTTTAGAAAATCATGTTTAAGAAAATTTCAAATATTACTTTAATTGGAATTCTGGTGGCATTGGTACTATTATACCTGGGCATTCAGTTTTTGGGAAAGTCGGACCGCAGTAAGTCCTTTCGGGAAGAACTGGTGGAAATAGATACGTCAAAAGTCACCGAACTGGTAATTCAGGCGGATACAAATGCTGTTCATCTGATACGGCAGGAAGGAGACTGGAAGATCAAACTAGCCAGTGGTAAAATGGTAGACGCTGAAGATCAAGATGTTATAAGTACCTTAAATAATTTATTAACCATCAAACCCAGTCGCATAGCCACCCGCAGTGAAGAAAAATGGAGTGATTACCAGGTGGATACCGCTGGTACCCAGATCCAGATTTATGAAGGTAAGCATAAAACCCTGGATCTGATTGTGGGGCGGTTTGGTATCAATCAATCTGCCATGCAACAGCAGCAACAGCAGGCTTATATGGGTAGAGGAATGCAGCAGTTTTATACTTATGTGCGCCTGGCCGAGGAAGAAGAGGTATATGCTGCCGATGATTTCATGGGTATGTCATTATCTACCCAGGCCAGTAATTATCGAAATACCCAACTCATTTCCTTTACCCTGGATTCACTGACCCAGGTAAGTTACCAATATCCGGCTGACAGTTCTTTTGCCCTGCGAAAAGCTGATTCCGGTCAATGGGTGATTCAGGCAGAAACGGCTGATTCTGCTGCTGTGGCTGATTACCTGAGAAATGTTCGTTATCAGAATGCCACCAACTTTGCTGATGAGCTGGAAGCTTCGGATTTGGCTACACCGGACTATCAGATGACCCTGGAGATAAAGGGTGAGGAAAATGTTCAGGTGGAGGCTTTCCGGCATCCCCGGTACAATTGGGTGATCCATTCCTCTTTAAACCCGGATAATTATTTTGCAGATCAGCAGGGGGAAATCATTCAGAAAATATTTACTGGTAAGCAAAGATTGCTTACCCCCAGACCGGCATAATTAATTTAAAAGCTAAATGAAAAAGGAGTCTTTCTCCTTTTTCATTTGAGTTAGTAAGGCAATTAAATTAACCAGAGCGGGTAGATATCACATTTCTGATTTTAACATTTTGAGAATGTCGTCTACATAATTCCGGTTATTAGCCAATCTTGGCACTTTATTTTGTCCTCCCAGTTTTCCTCTTTTTTTCATCCAATTATAGAAGGTGTCTTTATCTACGGAATGAATGATGGGAGGCTTTAAAGCAATGTCTTTAAATCGTTTGGCATCATAATCAGAGTTGATCTCTCTCAGGGTATGGTCCAGTTGATAAGTAAAATCATCCAGATTATTGGGTCTTTTAGCAAATTCAATAATCCATTCATGACATCCGGCGCTATCCTGCCCAAAATATTTAGGTGCAGCGGTGAAATTTTCTATAATAGCCCCGGTAGATTCGCAGGCTTGAGCTATGGCCTTCTCTGCATTTTCCACAATCACTTCTTCTCCGAATGCATTTATAAAATGTTTGGTACGTCCTGAGATCTTAATCCGGAAAGGAGAAAGTGAAGTGAATTTTATGGTATCACCAATATGATATCGCCATAATCCTGCATTGGTAGAGATCACCAGGGCATAATTTTTACCTAGTTCGACATCCTTAAGCTGCAATACCCGTGGGTTATCTGAATGGAGCTCTTCCATGGGTATAAATTCATAAAAAATCCCATAATCCAGCATCAATAGCATTTCTTCTGAATCAGGTTGATCCTGGATACCAAAAAAACCTTCTGAAGCATTATAGGTCTCCAGGTAATGCATCTGGCTGGATGGGATTAAATGCTTGAACAGATCCCGGTATGGGGTGAACGAAACAGCACCATGAATAAACAATTCCAGGTTAGGCCAAACATCCAGTATGTTGGAAACGCCCCTCATTTCTACAATTCGCTTGATCAGGATCACCGTCCAGGTAGGAACTCCGGCAATACTGGTAACATTTTCTTCTGCCGTTTCACGGGCCATAATCTCAATTTTCTTTTCCCAGTCTTCCATAAGGGCGATTTCCAGTTTGGGTGTACGGGCAAACTGGGACCAGAAAGGCATATTTTTCATCAATACAGCTGAGACATCACCATAAAAAGAGTTGGCATTTTTATCCAGCTGGTTTACCTGCTGAGAGCCACCGATGATTAGACTTTTTCCTGTAAATAATTTAGTTTCAGGATGGTTGTTTACATAAATGGAAACCAAATCTTTACCGCCTTTGTAGTGACATTCTTCCAGGGCTTCTTCAGAGACAGGTATGAATTTACTGCGGGTACTGGTTGTACCCGATGATTTGGCAAACCATCGTATTTCTGTAGGCCATAAAACATTTTGTTCTCCTTTCATCAACCGGTTGATATATGGCAGGAGATCTTCATAGGATGAAACAGGTACACTGGACTGAAAGTCTTCAATTTTTTTGATCGTGTTGAAATTATATTTCCTGCCAAATTCTGTATTTTTAGCCTGATAGATTAACCGGCCAAAAACCTCCTGCTGTACTTCTACAGGATATTTCATAAACAAATCAATGTCATGAATCCTTTTTTTCATGACCCAGGTCATGATAGAATTTATCAACTCCATATTTATATTTTTCTCCTTAATTCAAAATGTTTGCCTAAATATACCCTTCTTACCTGTTCATCTGCTGCCAATTCCTCCGCACTACCGGCTTTTAATAATCTGCCTTCAAACATCAAATAGGCCCTGTCTGTAATACTTAGGGTTTCATTTACATTGTGGTCTGTGATCAGAATACCTATGTTTTTGTTTTTAAGTCTGGCTACAATGGTTTGGATTTCTTCCACTGCAATAGGATCTACCCCAGCGAATGGTTCATCCAATAATACAAATTTTGGATCTACCGACAAAGCACGGGCAATTTCAGTTCTTCTTCTTTCACCACCCGAGAGTACCATTCCCTGGTTTTTACGTACATGCGTCAGACTGAACTCCTCCAGTAGTTCCTCTACTTTTTCCTTTTGTTCTGCTTTACTTTTGCCGGACAACTCCAATACCGCCTTTAAATTTTCTTCCACCGTTAGCTTTCTGAAAACAGATGCTTCCTGGGCCAGATATCCGATTCCCCTTTTGGCTCTTTTGTACATGGGCAGATCAGTGATGTTTTCTTTATCCAGGAAAATCTTTCCCTCATTAGGTTTGATCAATCCTACGATCATATAGAAAGAAGTAGTCTTTCCTGCACCATTAGGTCCAAGCAAGCCTACGATCTCACCTTGTGATACTTCCACAGAAATATCGTCAACTACTTTTCTGTTTTTATACTTTTTGATAAGGTGCTCAGCCCTTAGTTTTTTCATACGTGGTTAAATTGAATATCTTTAATGTTTAGCTGCAAAAAATTATACCCTTTATAGCTATTAACACAAACATGATAAGCCAGGTTGAAAGACATATCCTGTTGTAATTGTTCATAATGTTCAGCCATATCAAATCCTATAGCCTCAAGGGCATAATTGGAATCTTCTTGCCTGGCAAAAAATCTGATATGCTGCTGATTGATCAAATTAGGTTTTCCTTTTACAACCAGGTTTTCACTCACGAATACCGGGTCCATATTATCCGGACCAAAGGGTGCAAATTGTCGTAAGATATTGTAAAACTTATGGGTTATCCTGTCCAAATTAACCTTTTGATCAATAACTATCTGCGGCACAAGTTGTTCCGGCAGTATACGACGAGCCACCACCTGTTCGAATTTCTGTTGAAAAGCTTTGATGTTTTTCACATCCAGGGTAATGCCAGCAGCATATTTGTGGCCGCCAAATTGCTCCAGTAAATCTGCACATTCCAAAATAGCCTCATAAATATCGAATCCGTCAACCGATCTGGCTGACCCGGTAGCTTTTTGATCCACCTGGGTAAAAATGATGGTGGGGCGATAATATTTTTCAATGCAACGGGAGGCTACGATGCCGATTACTCCCTTATGCCAGCCGTCCTTATAAAGAACAGTTGATTTGGTTTCGATCAAAGCTTCATTGGCCGCAATCATTTTAAGGGCCTCCTGGGTGATAGAAGCATCCAAATCTTTTCTTTGACTATTATTATGATTCACATTGGCGGCCAATTCCAGGATTTCTTCTTCCTGATCAGATAGCAATAAGTCTACTGAGCTACGAGCATGTTCCATTCTTCCGGATGCATTTATACGAGGTCCAATACCAAAAACTATGCCAGTGATATCCACCTGTTTAAGCCCTGCTGTTTTAATTAAAGCCTTAAGTCCGGGTCTGGGACTTTTATTTAGCTTTTTTAAGCCCCAGTGAGCCAGTATCCTGTTTTCTCCACTTATGGGAACTATGTCTGAGGCAATGCTGACCGTAACCAGGTCCAGGTATTGGTAAAGCCGTTTTAAATCTATGTTTTTGTAATGGCAGAATGCTTGTAGAAGCTTGAATCCTACCCCGGCACCTGATAATTCCTTAAAAGGGTAGGGGCAATCAGGCTGTTTGGGATCAAGAATGGCCAGGGCCGGTGGTAGCTGCACCCCAGGTAAATGATGGTCACAAACAATGAAATCGATACCTTTGCTGGCTGCCTCTGTGATTTGTTTTACTGCTTTTATTCCGCAATCCAGGGCAATGACCAATTGGAAATTGTTTTGGCTGGCCCAGTTAATACCTTGATGGGATATGCCATAGCCTTCACTGTACCGATCAGGAATATAATATGCAATATTTGGATAAATTCCATGTAAAAAGTCATAGACTAAAGCAACTGCTGTAGTGCCATCCACATCATAATCACCATAGATCAGGATTTTTTCCTGTTGTTCCATAGCCTGTATGATCCTTTTTACTGCCTTCTCCATATTTTTCATTAGAAAAGGGTCGTGAAGGTCAGAGAGACTGGGTCTGAAATAGTTTTTAGCCTGATCAAAATCGGTAATATTTCTTTGAATCAGGATAGCAGATAAGGTATTGTTGATGTTAATAGCTGAAGAAAGTGCTTTGACCATTTCCGGGTCTGGTGAGGGCAGATAAGTCCATTTCTTTTGCATACTTCTTCTTTTTTTGAAAGCTTATAAAGATAAAATTAAATCGGTTGAAATAAAATCCCATGCATTTAAAAAGAAAAAGCAGTACTAAAAAAGCACTGCTTAAGAATTTTCAGGATGTTTTAATAAATTTAGATGACACCTTCCAGCACATCTTTCATAGGTACACGGGATCCATCTTTGAATGGAACAATCCAGGCATCTTTAACACCCATTTCTCTGAGATATTTTTTAAAGGTATCTGCTTCCCAATAATCTCTGAATACACCCAGGGTAATTTTTTGTAAACCATTATCATCTGTTTCTCCACTAAAATTATCGGTATTTTCAAAGTATTTTGACAGGTCCTTGTTTCTGAAAGCCCCTATTTGCACTTTGAATACAATACCCTGTTCATAATTGCTGGTAGGTTCAGCTGATACCACAGGCTGCGGTTCGGGAGTTTGAGCTGCTTGTTCTTCTAATGCCCGAATTTCTTCGGTCAGTTCTGAAATTTTAGCATCCTTATCACTTACTCTGGATTGAAGATTGGTAATCTGACCTTTTAAGCTGTTCACCTGGCCTCTGAGGGCGCTGTTTTCTTCAAACATGGATTTAAATTCTTCTTCATCCATTTTCTTTTTTCTTTTCTTCCATTCTTTCTTTTCCTTTTTAGAAAGCTGTGCTTGTACTTCTACTGCTGATCCGAAAATAAACAACAGGCAACCTAATAAAATAATATTCCTCATTTTAAATAACTTTGATTTCAACACAAATTTGATCCTAATGTAGTAAAAAAACATCCTAAAAGTCAAATAATTAGCTGATTACTTGATCTCAACTAACGTAAGGAAATTTGAAAAATTGAAAGAATTAACAACTTTTTCAAATTTCCCTGATAAAAAAATAACAGCATCTTACTTTTCTAAATTCCCGATCATCTTTTCAGGTACCACCCACTGATCAAATTGTTCTGAAGTTAAAAGGTTTAATTCTACGGCTGCTTCTTTCAGTGTTTTCCCTTCTTTATGCGCTTTTTTAGCTATTTTAGCGGCATTTTCATAGCCAATGTGGGTATTTAATGCAGTCACTAACATCAGCGAGTTTTCCAGATTTTTCTTAATACCCTCATGGTCAGGTTCTATACCAATTGCACAATTTTTATTAAAACTATCACATGCGTCACCTAAAAGCTGAGCTGCAACCAATAAATTGTAGACCATCACAGGCTTAAACACGTTTAATTCAAAGTGTCCTGTCATTCCGCCGATGTTTATAGCTGCATCACAGCCAATTACCTGGGCGCAAACCATGGTTAAGGCTTCACTTTGGGTTGGGTTTACCTTACCAGGCATGATAGATGATCCGGGTTCGTTTTCAGGTATTGTTATTTCACCGATTCCACAACGGGGACCTGAAGCCAGCATTCTGATATCGTTACCAATTTTCATCAGGCTCACAGCCAGTTGTTTCAGAGCGCCGGAAGTTTCAACCATAGCATCATGGGCGGCCAGCGATTCAAATTTATTTTCAGCAGTTACAAAGGGGAGCCCGGTAAGATCAGCTATCTTTTGAGCTACTTTTTCTGCATATCCAGCTGGTGCATTTAAACCTGTTCCTACGGCTGTACCTCCAAGAGCCAGTTCAGATAAATGATCCAGTGTATTTTTCAGAGCTTTCAATCCATGATCCAATTGAGATACATATCCGGAGAATTCATGCCCCAGGGTGAGTGGTGTAGCATCCATAAAGTGGGTACGGCCGATTTTTACTACTTTGGCAAAAGCCCTGGCTTTTTGATCCAGTACATCTCTCAGCCCCTGGATTTTAGGAATTGTATCTTCCACAATTTTTTTATAGGCCGCAATGTGCATGGCTGTGGGAAAAGTATCATTGGAAGATTGTGATTTATTGACATCATCATTGGGATGGATCTTTTTGCCGGAGTCATCTAATTTGCCTCCCATCAGTACATGCGCCCGGTTGGCTACTACTTCATTAACATTCATATTACTTTGAGTGCCAGAACCTGTCTGCCAGATCACTAATGGGAATTCGTCATCCAGTTTGCCTTCCAGGATCTCATCACACACTTTAGCAATCATTTCAGCTTTTTCCTGAGATAACACTCCCAATTCCTGGTTAGTCAATGCAGCAGCTTTTTTCAGGTAGGCAAAAGCATAAATGATCTCGATGGGCATTTTCATTCTTTCCCCACCAATGGTAAAATTATTTCTGGATCTTTCGGTTTGGGCTCCCCAGAAATTTTCAGCGGGAACCTGAACTTCACCCATGGTATCTTTTTCTATGCGGTATTCCATAAATATTGTTTTTTGGTTATGTATGAAAAAATTAATTGGTCCAAATTTAATTAAAATATTTTTTGGTTTATAAAATGAAATGCGTATTTCAAGAATAAGATTTAATCCAAACCAAAGATTTCAGATCAGCCTTGAATAATTTGATAAATTTCAACTGAATTCAGGAATTCAGGCTCTATAGTGGAACTGTGAGCCACGGGAGCAAAGGCACCATTCCAGGAATCAATATAGTTTAATAGCTTCTTTGCCTGTTACAGGCTTTATGATTTGGTGGGGTAAAGAGTCTAAAGATAAGATCAGGTATAAAAAGTCTGAAAACATATTCTTGTCCGATGATGGAAAAGCCAAGCTGAATGGCAAAAAATATGTTGGTAAGGATAATGTTTTCTCAAATTTAAGCTAGGGTATAATCCCGTTCGAAAATAAATCAATTTTACTGACCTTTCCCCTTTTCATTATTCTTATGTTGGTCAAATTGTTTGGTTGAAACAGGTTGAGTTTGGTTTATTTTCTTCTTTTTTTCATTAAAAAATTTGGCCACATCACTGATGGGAAGATAATTGTTAGTTAGATGGATATTGGCCTGAATACATGGTTTTTACTGAGTTTCCTTAAACGGGTAGCAAATCTATGAAATGAGATAGTAAAGCCATCAATAGTGTGAAGCAGAATAACAAGATTCACTGCTAGGAATTCTTAACAATTAAAGATCAAATCAAGTAAATAAAGCAATAGGCTACAGCCGCACATATCAATGAAGCCAAAATTACCGGAAGTAAATTCACTTTAAGTATTTTACTGTAATCAGAAATACCTACTATCGCTGCGGCAGCAATGATATTAAACAAACATACGGCATTCCCCAGCGATGCACCGGCCAGTTGCAAACTTAGGATCAATGGTGGTGAAATATTCAGATTCTGGGCTGAGGTATACTGAATGGAACTAAAAATAATATTTGAAACGGTGGTACTCCCGGTAATAAAAGCCCCCAATACACCGATCAGGGGGCTGAAAACAGGGTAGGCTGGCCCGGTTTGTACAAAGATATTGGCCAGCGCATTGATCATGGAAGGATATTCTGTTCCACTGTTGAGCATTAATTGTGTAATGGCCAGAGAGGGAAAAAGGATCAGAAAAACAGTAAATGTTTTGGAAAAAACCGGTTTAAGATCGACCCTGAAATCTCTTACCTGGTACAGGGCAAACACTGCCGCCAAAAGAAATGGAATCAATGGCGATTTAAAAGGTTGGAGCGAAGCTGTAACGCCAGTTCCATAAATAGAAGAAAAAGTTATATCGTAAGCCAGAATTTCAGCCAGCCAGGGAAAGATCTTGGGCAGCAAAAGGATGGATACTAGCACCAGGTAAGGCATCCAAGGTTTCCAAAGGATTCTTTTGTGCTTGAACAGAAACAAATAAGCAAACAATGCCATTGTTATGGCTGCGATGATACCGGTCAATTCCATGGCAAAATAGCTGACTCCCACAAATGGAATCATAATAGCAAAATATAAAATCCAGCTATACCTGTTTCTAAAGGATGGATGCTCTTCCTTTACAAACTTTCGAATAAAAAGCATTACAGCAATACCTCCGGCTAAAATGAGCAGGGTTGAGATTAAATATATTTGCCTGACAGTTTCGGTTTCTAAACCCAAAGGGGTTTGCAAGCCAGCGATTACCGGTGTACCCACTGCACCGGAAATGGCAAAGAAGCCATCAATTAAAAGAACCACAGCTATAGACAATACCGGAGAAAATCCCAAGGAAATCAACAAAAGTGGAACAATGGCTCCGGGTGTGCCAAAACCGGCAACACTTTCAAAGAAAGCAGTAAAAAATAAGGCCAGAAAGTAAAAACGAAAGGTCTTATCCGGATGGATTTCAGCCAGTGATGTTTTGATCTGGACAATATATTTTTTTTGCTCCATGATGTGATATAGAAAAACAGCACCAAAAATGATCATCAGAATATTAATAGTGCCAATCAGGGCGCTGAAGATGGAGGCCAGAAAAGTAACTAATTCACTGCCACGACTAAAAAACAATAGAATGGTCACAATAAATCCTGCATAAACACCGGCTTTTACCCCTTTCCAAAGGCTTACCAAAAGGAGTACGATGATGGGTAAAAATGAGAGCCAGTTGAATAATAAGGTCATTTTAGGTTGAATATGAATTTTGTAGGGATGTTTGAAAAAAACCAGAAATTAAAATTCCAGCTGGGCTAGTTTGGTTTATTTGGTCTTTATTAAAAGCGGATTCCTATTTCCAGGCTTAGGTAATCATTTTTCACCACGATTTTCTCATCCAGGTCTATCTGTTCACCCACCACATTGAACAAGCCCCTGGCATATGAAATACCGCCATAGGCATAAGTGGTATAGCCGATTCTCCAGTCAATCCCGGTACTTATTAACAGACTGCTGTCAATGATTTTGAAGTTTTTAATATATACATTGTTTTCGGATTTATTTTCTTCGTGGATCTTAATATCACTACTCACACCAACCTGAAAATAAAGCCTTTTATCCAGAGATATTTCATTGGTGAAAAGTTTTAGTGTCAATGGGATCTGCAAATACTGGAGATTGTAATCTTCTTCAACAGTAGGCGCATTATCTACCGGATTGATGGATAAACCGACGCTTTTAGGCAGGAAAAAAAGACCGGTACTGAAATAATAATTCTCTTTCAGGAAAAAATCCAGTGTAGCTCCTCCAGCCAGTTTGAGATTAGCCCCATTGGCTGAAAATCTGGCCAGGTCTGATTCAGAAGAAAGCCGGTTGACTGAAAAAAGTGGAAACACCTTTGCCCCTATATCTACCTGGGCATAAATATTGTAAGTTAAAACAAATAAAAATGAAAAAAAGATCAGTAAACTTTTCATATTGATTTATAATAAATAAATTCAAATTTCATTAAAAAACTATATGAGAACCACAATAATTATAGTGTTAGTCTTGCTAATATGGGGCGGTTGCAGCAAAAAACAATGCGATATAGCCCCTGAAATTAGCCAAATCAATATAGATTTAAAAATAAACAGATTAGAACAAGAGCTGTTCAACCTCAAAACTAAAACAGAAGTAAATAGCTTTATCCATAATTATCCGGATTTTTCAAAGTCTTTTTTAAATCGCAGTGAATACCCCCATGATTCCATGTTGGTAAACCGTCTGTATAACCTGATCCATGATCCTCATATTGATTCCTTATATCAGGAAACTCAACAGGTGTTTGGTGATTTTAGCCAGGTCGAACAGGAATTTCGGCGTGCATTTCAGCATATCAAACATTATTATCCTCAATTTGAAGCTCCCCGGATCTATACAATGATCACCGGAATGAGCAATGATCTGTTTGTTTCTAATGATATGATCGTAATTGGATTGGATTTCTTCCTGGGTGAAGGGGCACAGTACCGACCACTGGATATTCCTCAGTACATTCTGAAAAGATATCAGAAAGAATATATTGTGCCCAGTGTGGTGCTTTTGTTATCCAATAAGTTTAATCAAACAAATTATCAGGATAAATCCATGCTGGCTGATATGATTTTCTATGGTAAGTCTTATTACTTTACCAAGCAAATGATGCCTTGTGCCAATGACAGCCTGATCATTGGTTATTCCGGGCAAGAACTGGAAGATATCGATCAGCATGAAGACATCATTTGGGCAAATTTTTTAGAAAATGAATTATTATACGAAACCAGTCATATTATCAAAAATAAATTTTTTGGAGAAAGGCCTAAAGTTTTTGAGATCGGGGATAAATGTCCTGGTAGAATTGGGGCCTGGGTAGGTTGGGAAATTGTACAGCAATATATGGAAAATGAAGAAGGTGTAAGCCTGCCAGAGTTGATGGCTGATACCAAAGTACAGGAAATATTTAAGCAATCGAGGTATAAACCATTTTAAAAGTTATTCTACCTTACCTCATCTTTTGTCCTGTCCCGACAGGACCTGCTTTTTTTCTTAAAAAAATAGGCAAAGAATCAAGATATAAAAAACTCTCAACACCTACCGCGGCCTTACGCTCGAAGGGATTCTGTCCTGGCACAGGCTACCAGCATTTTCTGTCGGGCCAGCGCGCTAATTATTACTATATATGCTTACCCATTTCCGTAATTTTCTGATACCATGAAAATGCGTGCCTTTAATTTAATTAATTATTCAATGGTGGTCAGCGGTCGTCAGTCAATGAAAACGTCATTGTCTGATTGTATTTTTCCGGAAAATACAGGATTATTAATGACATGTCAGGACGGGGTAATGATCTTCGAAAATTTCAGAGATTTAGGATCTATTTCATTAAATGCTCAGGGGCTTGATATTTTTCTGATAGTAGCGACAAATATGAGTGATTTTGCATTCCAGACATTTCGGCTTCCTGGCCAGACAAACATACCTGCCATGCAGGATCAGCCAATGATGGGCTATATTCAAATGCTTCTGAGGAATATATTTCAATAATTGTTTCTCTACTTCCAGGGGTGTTTTAGCGGATTGATTGACTAATCCCAATCTTTTGGAAACCCGGAATACATGAGTATCCACAGCCATGGTAGGTTGGTTATAAATCACATTTGCAACGACATTGGCTGTTTTCCTGCCTACACCTGGTAACTTTTGAAGTTCCTGAATAGAATCAGGAACAATACCCCGGAAATCATTGACCAGCATTTTAGCCATACCGATCAGATGTTTGGTTTTATTATTGGGATAGGAGATGCTTTTGATGTATGGAAAAACCTGGTCAAAAGAAGACAAGGCTAAATCCTGCACAGTGGGAAAAGCTTCAAAAAAGAGTGGAGTCACCATATTCACTCTTTTATCAGTACATTGAGCACTAAGAATAACCGCTACAAGCAATTCATAAGGATTGCCATAAGTTAATTCAGTGTCGGCATCAGGTTGATTGGTGATAAAATAATCAATAAACGCTTTATAGCGTTCACGTTTCTGCATTCTAAAAAATTAGTTGACGGTATGATAATTCATACTTCGGGAATAATGCAGGATATTATCAACTGATTCATCAGACGGCACCTTCATTATGTCATTCAGACTATCTTTTATATTGATCAATTGATTATATAGATCCAATAGCTCTGAATCACATAACAAAAGCTGCTCTATCTCTTTGTTTTCACTTTCCGAAGTTTCCTGATATACGTATCTGATAATGTCATCATGGGTAAAAGTTTTGGTCATAGGCAATATTGTTTTTCTCCATTTTTTTCCGCAGGTTGATGAGTGCATATCTCATTCTTCCTAAAGCGGTATTGATACTAACATTTGTCGCCTCTGCTATATCCTGAAAACTCATTTGCATATAATGCCTCATGATCAACACTTCCCGTTGAGCATCAGGTAGTTCCTGAATAAGTTTTCGCAATTTAGCATGGCTGTCTTTTTTTATTTGTACAGACTCTATGGAGTCTTCTGAAAAATCCATCGTATTAAAAACATTACTGCCATCTTCCATCACAATGGTGGGATAACGCTTTGCTCTTCTAAAAAAGTCAATAGCCAAATTATGAGCAATTCTCATTATCCAGGGTAAAAATTTACCCTCTTCATTATACCTTCCGCATTTAATGGTATTTATTGCCTTAATAAATGTTTCCTGCAATAAATCCTCAGCTACAAAATTGTCTTTGACAATTAAATAAATAGCAGTGTAAATCTTTGACTTATGTCGGTTTACCAACTTCTCAAATGCCTCTTCGTTACCATCGATGTACCGGGTTACTAGCTCTCTGTCACTGATTTCGTATTTCATTTCAAATTACCTGTTTAGTTAACGTAGAGGTTTATTTCATATTGTCATTATTTAAAGATTTAACAAGATTTAAAATTGCACCTAATCAACAAATATAATTTAGAAGCCAATACTTTCAAAATATATTCAAGCCTTTGTACTATCGTGTGAGCCGTTTAATTGGTCTTCTTACTGATTTTCAGTAAAAATCAACCAATTATTATGCCAGTATTGTAACTTATGTTGATTTTTTATAAACTCAATACTTAAAGCTATTTACATAACTTTTAGTTCCATAAAATAAGAAAAATAAAATGGCAATACCAAACTCAATATAAAAATCATATAAGAATAATCCAACATTTAACCTGCAATAAATGTATGTTTTTTAAGTGCTAATTACTTCTTTTTAAGGAAGAATCAATAAGTTTTGATTAACGTAAGAAACTGTTTTAAATAATAGTTTGATAATAATGGTATAAAATGACCTGTTATCTGGATTAAATTTATTTTAACATCTATTGTATATAGAAAAGTGATTTTTATTCAGATGTAATATTTGTTAGAATATTATCTATAAAAATTGGCTGTTTCCCATTTTTTTTTCGGCAAAAATCTACGCATAAACTTTCAACGGGAGGTAGCTGCAGTAAGTATTAGGAAGCTTTTTTGGCAAACCTTTTATTTAAGTTCATGACCGAATAAATCTTTGAACTCCAGGGGGAATAGTTTTTACCCATTCGTTTGATGGTCAGTATGGTATTTTCCTGGTCGTGAATATCTTCCAGATAAAGATAAAAGGCAGTGCCTATGACAGCAGTCAATTCCCCATTGACATCCCTGGCTAATCTGATTTCCTTCACCGGAACATCCTTCTTTTTAAGTTGAACATTGATTTTAAGGTTTATTAATTTAGAGGTCAGCTCCAGGATGAACCATAAAATGGTTAATGCAGTAAAAACTACTGCACAACCGATTCCTGCCACAACCAATCCCTGGTTGAACATGGCCATATCCATATAGATAATCATTGTTAAAAAATATTATGTGATTTAGGAGTTACAATTGAAATTGATACAAATTGAAGGCATATACCTTTAAGATGTCTGTTTAAGGTATATGCATAAAATTAAACGAAAGCTCCTGCAAAGTAAAATGATTCATGATTGGAATAAAAAGCGAGCAAATATAGCAGAAATTCAAATAGTTCAGCTATAGTTGTATAAAATAAAATTATAGGATAGAACGATGTCTTTTTCCAGGTCTAAATTCAACTTTTTTGAGGAAGTATATGAGGTAGTGAAGTTGATTCCTTCCGGTCGGGTAACAAGTTATGGGGCCGTTGCTGCATATTTAGGGGCTAAAGGAAGCGCCAGAATGGTTGGCTGGGCTCTTAATCAATCTTTTGGACGAATTGACATTCCAGCCCACCGGGTGGTAAACAGGGTGGGGGTGCTAAGCGGCAAACACTATTTCGGCCAACCTGATGAAATGCAAAAAAGGTTGGAGGAAGAAGGAATAACAGTGAAGAGTGACCAGGTGGTTAATTTCGAAAACCTTTTTTGGGATCCTGCAAAGGAATTGCAGCTTTAAGTAAGTTGAGTTCTTATTGTTTTACCTGCTCTACGGAAACTTTATCTTGTTTGGAGATTAGCCACAACCCTAAATAGGTCAAGGCACCATTGACAATAAGTATCTCAAAACCAAATCGATAGCCAAACAACCAGGCTTCGGAATTATAATTGATCAAAAAAGAAATAAGTGGAGAAAGGATGCTAATGGGTAATACCAGGTTGTCTCTTACTTTTCGACGACTGAATAATCCAAAAGCGAAAAGGCCCAGGATTGGCCCGTAGGTGTATCCTGCTGCTATAAAAAGTGAATTGATGACGCTTTCGTCATTAATGGCTTTAAAAACCAGTATCACCAACAACATCAACAGGGAAAAAGCTAAGTGAACCCGGATCCTTATCCTTTTCTTAATGTTTTCCGGTTTTTCTTCGAAATTGAGGATATCTACGCAAAATGAGGTGGTAAGGGCTGTTAAGGCCGAGTCGGCACTGGAATAGGCCGCCGCTACAATCCCTAGCAAAAAAGCAATACCAGCCAGGTAGGAAAAATGCTTGAGAGCCAGTAAGGGATACAGATCATCTGTTCTTTCCGGCAAGGGGATACCATTAGTGCGGGCATACATGTATAATAAGACTCCCAGGCTTAAAAACAAAAGATTGGCTAAAACAAGGATAATACTGAACCAGAAGACATTCTTCTGGGCATCTTTAAGACTGCGGCAGGTCAGATTTTTTTGCATCATATCCTGATCCAGACCAGTCATTACTATGGCTATAAATGCGCCGGATAAGAATTGCTTAAAAAAGTTTTTGCCACTTTGCCAGTCCCAGAAAAAAATCTGGGCATACCTATGTTCCTCGACTGTGGAAAACAGCTGGTCAAAGGTTAGGTTCAGCTCATTTTTTATAAGTAAGATGCTGGTTATTACTGCAGTTAGCATAAAAAACGTTTGCAGGGTATCTGTCCAGACAATGGTTTTGATCCCACCACGGAAGGTATAAATCCAGATCAGGATAATGGTGACCACTACAGTGACCCAAAAAGGCACTCCCCAGGCGTCAAAAATAGCTATTTGCAATACACCTGCCACCAGAAACAGGCGAAATGAAGAGCCTATGGTACGGGATATCAAAAAGAAAATGGCTCCGGTTTTGTAAGACCAAAATCCGAACCTTTGTTGCAGGTAAGTATAAATGGATACCAGGTTTAGCCGGTAGTATAGAGGCAGAAGGATGGTGCCAATCACCAGATAGCCCACCAAATAGCCCAAAACTACCTGAAAATAGGCAAACTGGCTGTTTCCCACTTCTCCTGGCACAGAAATAAAGGTAACCCCGGAAAGAGAGGCTCCGATCATGCCAAAAGCCACTAAAAACCAGGGTGACTGGCGATTGGCTGTAAAAAAGGTCTTGGAATCCGCATTTTTGGAAGTAAAATAGGATATGGTTATTAAAAAACCGAAGTATAAAACGATAATAAAAATAACTAATAACGGATTCATTTGTTGACATTTAAAAAGCTCCAAATTTGAAGAATTTTTTTTAATTTTGCCAGATACTTTCAAACTATGTACTATGTGGGCTGAATATCAGGAAAAAGTATTAGAAGAAGTCATTGAAGATATAGATTCATCTGAAATTAAGGATCTGGTAGTTTTTAATGATGATTACAACACCTTTGATCATGTGATCAATACCCTGATAAAGGTATGTAAACATTCTCCTCAGCAAGCGGAACAATGTACCTGGATAATACATTACAAGGGGAAATGTGCCGTAAAAAAAGGAACTTTTGAAAAGCTGAAGCCTATGAGACAGGGTATCTGCGAGGCCGGTATCAGCGCTGAAATATTATAAGAGGAATCTGTTGAATGATCCAATTTTCTTCCCGATTAATCGAAAATGCAGTTGAAGAAATAGCTAAATTACCTGGTATAGGTAAAAAAACTGCTTTTAGGCTGGTTTTACATCTGCTTAAACAAGATACTGAAGCTACTCAAAACCTCACTGAGTCTCTTTTAGAATTACGGACTAAAATCCAATATTGCCAGGACTGCCATAATGTTTCTGACACATCTACCTGTATTATCTGTCAAAGTGCCAAACGTGATAAATCTACCATCTGTGTGGTAGAAGATGTTCCCGATGTATTGGCTATAGAAAATACATCCCAATACCAGGGGCTTTATCATGTATTAGGAGGTATTATTTCTCCCATGGAGGGCATAGGGCCTCATGATATACATATTCAATCATTAATTACTCGTATCAAAAATCCTGAGTCTGTAGTGAGAGAGATTATTTTTGCACTCAGTCCAACCATGGAGGGAGATACCACCGCCTTCTACATTTCCAAAAAACTTAAGGAATTCCAATTAAAGATCAGTACTATAGCCCGGGGTATTCCCATTGGGGGTGACCTGGAATATGCTGATGAAATAACCTTGGGCAGGAGTATAATCTCAAGAACCAGGTACGATTTGAAAGAAGAAGAATAAACGGGTGAGCATTTCCCGGTTCTCCTAATTGCATCCATTGGCCTGGGCCATAACAGCCTGGGATAGATCTAAACTCAATTCTAAATAATAACTAAAGGGAGAACTACCGTCGCAATTCATCGGAGAACGGTCGGTATTTAGGGGAGAATACCAGGACCGGGCCTCAATTAAAATCGCCTGCTGTTTCAAGGTCAGATCTTTCACCACCAGGGAATTGGCTTTTCCATCACTTTTCACTGCTTTAATATAAGAGGCCGTTATAATATCACCATTATCAGGATCTATCCTGGCAATGATTGAGATTTTTGCTCCTCCTCCAGCACCATAAGAATTGATCCAACCGTTTTGGGCAAACCGCCTGAAATCACCATCAGAACTTCCCTGGCTACCGGTGGCAGAAAATACCGCATACAGTTGATTGCCCCCATCCCATATCAAGCCATAGCCTGTACCATCATCACCGGATGTCTCATAATCTGTCCTGGCATATACTTTTGAATCACCGTCAAAACGAATTAACAGGGGATTTTTATTGGCGGAAGAAACCTGCTGGTAACCAATATAGAAACTTGTGTTGTTTATGGTAACCCCCGGTACGCCTTTCCCTATCAAGTCCTGTCGGGAATCGCCGGGAGAGAACCTGACTGCATTGTCAGCTACTTCAGCCAAAGTTTGTGATGGATTGGTAGGATCCTCATTTTTATTACAGGCATAAATGAGTACAAGTAAGATCAGAAAGATTTTTTTCATTACTAAATATTGCGGTTTAAAGCCAGGTTGTAAGCATTCTCGTAATGCGAATAAAGCACATTCCAGTCAAAATAAACTGAAGTACTATCCACTTTATTACGAAGCTCAATGCGTTCCCGGCGACTTAGTTTGAGAAAAGAAAAAAGATAATAAGCAATCTGACTGGCGGCAGAATCAAAATCTTTTTTGTGCCGGTTGATCACTGCAATTCCATTATCTTCATGATACGGCATGGTCTTAATCACATAATCGCCAAAACCTGACAGATCACTGGTGATGGCAGGCACCCCGCTGGCTATACATTCCAGTGGCGTATAGCCCCAGGGTTCATAATAGCTGGGAAAAATACCCATATGGCAACCTCTGATAAATTGTCCATATTCCATCCCGAACAAGGGATTGATGGATGAAATAAAATCCGGATGATAAACAATCTTGACCTTATCTCCGGCACTATTAAACATTTTGGCCTGTTGCAGATATTTCAGGATGGGATCTGACTCGGCCTCAGTTAAATTATGAGTTACCAGCAAAGGCAATTCTTGCGAATGCCATGATTGCAGCAACCTTCTGTACCTGAGTTTCCAATAGTCATCCACAAAATCATTCAGGTTGGGAAGTTTGGTTTCCTCACCTGCTGCAGCAGCAAAGAATAACCGTTCCCCCACTTGCTTTTGTATGGCCAGACAAGTTTGTCGCAATTCTTCCATGATGGCTCTGGACTGCAGCGCAACCGGATTAATGGAAGTATATGGTTGTTTTGTGACAAAAAACATGACCACAGTTTTATCCGAATGGTATTGTTTCATCATCCAGTTTAACTTGGAAAGGGCTTCCAGGGTGAGATCGAATCCTTTATTATGATATTCAAAACGGCCTGATGTAAAAAAGTAAATGGTATTATCCAGATCGAATTTAGTATTGTGAAAAAAATGAGCCATAACAAATTGATGGATCTTTTCCTTGTATTCAAAATGCATGTTCTGGAACTCATGTAAAGCGGTAAATCGCTCTATATTAATACCATTGGGGACAAGCAGGTCTGGTTTTCGTCCCAGCAGGTGAAAACACTCTTTTGAAGTCACTTCACTTACAGTGGTAAAAACCTGGCAACCGTGGGCCGCTGCCCTTTCAATCCTTACCTGAGTTTCAATATTATAATGCCTGGCTTCTTTTATATGGTCATAAAATGGTAAATTTTCATAAAAACTTGTGTCATTCATAGCCAGGTAACGGCCTAAAAGGGTGGCATGGGTAGTAAATACCAAAGAAACAGGCAGATTGTCTTTTCTGATTTTTGGGATAGGAATACCTGCCATCCATTCATGAAAATGGCCGATGATGTTTATCTGAGGGTTTTTGATCAAGGCTAATTCCTTAAAAAACAAATAGACCATATGGCCAAAAAGTACAACATCGTCGATCAGTTCATCTTTTTCAGGGGTTCCTATGTCATGATCTTTCCACAAAAAGTATTTTAGTTCTGAAAGCTTATCCCTGAAGGTATGAATATCAAATAATACTACCCTGGGGCGGCCAGTGATTAGCCAGGATCCGTAATGAACCGTATAGCCCTGATTTCTCATATTCCTGACGGCCTGACCAAATATATCATCTGATGTTTCTATCGGATCGAATGCGGCTGATAAATTCGGATTTATAAAAGGTCCAATCAGACAGTAATTGCTACTCCAGACATCTATGGCGGTAGGAACTTTTGATCTTATAACGGTATAGATGCCCCCTACCTGGTTACAAACCTCCCAGGCGACTTCTATCAGCAAGGAATTCATTACTTTTCCGGGGTCTATTTTATCCTTTTTAACTAATTCCAAAGGGTACTTATTCTCTGCCATGTTCTGGGTAAAATTGCATTTTTTCAAATTTATATATTTATTCATGTTTTTACGGGAAATATTAGAATTATTATTGGATAGTTTATGCCTTTCCGGAAATAGTAAAGTATGAAGGAATGATTTTGCCAAAGAGGCCACAGCAAGGATAAATTGAAATATTTAACTTACTGAAATTCGATCAAATACTTGTTGCCAGTTCCGGATGCAGCGAGAATTAATGTGTAAAAAGATGCTCAGGGATTTTATTTATTTATGGACGTAATGAAAATTTTATAGATCAGTTACATCTTTTAACTGAAGGAAAACCAGGATTCATTTTTTGCTTTATGTTTTTTTTATCAAACTTGCCATTTGATTTAACAGAACAGGCCAAGATGAACTATGTACAGCTTGTGAAGCGGTATCCCAATTATTTGTCCTATGGGTTCCTTCACTATTTTTTTTCCAGCATTGGTCAGACTTTTCTGATTAGCTTGTTTGTACCCTATTTCAGCAAGGATATACAGATCACCAATAATACGTTTAGCCTGCTATATGGTTTTGCTACTGTTAGCAGTGCTTTCATGCTTCCCTGGGCCGGTGGCTTAATTGACCGGATCAAGCTGCGTTACTCCAGCATTTTAAATGGCTTGCTAATTGGCAGCTTTTGCCTGGTCGTTTCTTTCAGTCAGAATATATTTGTTCTTTTTGCCGGTATTTTAGGCGTTCGATTCGCCGGACAGGGAATTATGATCCTGATAGGCTCCACAGCTATAGCCCGTTATTTTGGCCCAGATCGGGGTAAGGCGCTATCTTTATCCGGTCTGGGTATTTCAGTAGCGGAATCTATGTTGCCTGTTTTGGTCATCAGTTTGATTAATCAAATAGGCTGGCCCCATACCTGGAGACTATTGGGTTTAGCCATTGCATTGACCTTTATACCTTTAAGTCTTTTACTGGTAAAGAAAAACAACCCTTTTCAAATGGCAGGTAAACAGGAGGAAGCTAGTGGTAAAGGCCCGGTTAAAAGCGCCACCCGCAAGGATGTATTAAAGGACCGTCACTTTTATTTTCTGGTGCCATTGTTGCTTTTTCTGCCATTTTTTATCACCGGGATGTTTATTCATCAAAACCTGCTGGCCCAGATAAAAGGCTGGAGCATGGAATGGATGGCTACCTGTTTTGTTGGATTTGGATTGGTTCGGATATTGACCAGCCTGCTGGCAGGTCCACTAATTGATAAACTGAGTGCCCAGAAAGTGTTTGTTTTTTACCTGATGCCTTTGGGACTGGGCCTGATATTACTTTTATTGGGTGATTCCAGATGGCTGGCTATGGGATATATGATCTTGCTGGGAATCACTGGTAGCTTAAGTTCCCTTACCAGTACTGCATTATGGGCAGAGATCTATGGGGTTCATCATTTTGGGGCCATTAAAAGTATGGTTACTACTATGATGGTTTTCTCTACAGCTATTGGGCCTGTGGCCATCGGTTGGTTCATGACTTCTGCTGATAAACTCAATTGGCTGCTGGTGATTTCGTTAATCATTATTTTTATTCTGTCCGGCTTAGCTTATTTTGGTGTAAAACAGATCAGTCGTAAAAATGCCTACTCATAGTTCTCCTTTTTCAATTAAACCATCTCCATCTGCATTTCTGAAAAAATTATGGCGTAGTTCTTCCTCGGTAATTTTGTGATCCTGATCCAGATCCCAATGTTCGAATAAGAGGTTGTGGGGTTTGCTTTCAACTCCTCCCGGTCAATGATGTTTTCCAGGTTGGCATCCCATTCCTGAAAGCTGCCCATAGCATCTTAATCATAACTCAAAAAGCAGTTCATACCATCGCAAATAAAAATCTTTATATATTAAGTACTTAAAACTGAGATTTGTTAAAGATCATAACTCTCATCATGACTCTTTCAAATTTGCCAAAAAGGTTTATTTTTGCCCTGATCAAATACAGGAATACGATGAAGATTTATCATAATCCCCGTTGCGCCAAAAGCAGGAAGACACTTCAGCTCATTAAAGATCGGGGGGTGGAACCAGAGGTCATTGAATATCTTAAACAACCTCTTACCGATTTTGAGTTGGAGGAGATTTTAAAAAAATTGGATATGAAACCAGAGCAATTGATCCGTAAAGGAGAAAAAATTTATAAAGAACATTTTAAAGGAAATAAATTGTCCACAGATCAATGGATATTGGCTATGGTGGAGAATCCTATTCTGATAGAGCGTCCTATCGTGGTGAAAGGAGAAAAGGCAGTTTTAGGTCGTCCTCCTGAAAATGTAAATGAACTATTCTAATGTTGAAAAATGACTTACTGCTTCGGACTTTAGCTGGTGAACCGACTGAAAGAACCCCGGTTTGGCTGATGAGACAAGCTGGTAGAATTCTGCCGGAATACCGAAGATTAAGAAATAAGGTCAGTGGTTTTCTGGAATTGGTACAAACACCATCGTTAGCAGCAGAAGTGACCATTCAGCCGGTAGACCATCTGGATGTTGATGCTGCTATTATTTTTTCCGATATCCTGGTGATCCCTGAAGCGATGGGATTAAAATATGAGATGGTAGAGAAGCGAGGACCTGTATTTCCCCGGACAATTCAATCAGCTCAGGATATCACTCAACTAAGAAAAGTCAACCCGGAGAGTGAATTACATTATGTGCTGGAAGCCATCAGCATTACCAAAAAAGCATTAGATGGGCGTGTACCATTAATAGGATTTGCCGGAGCTCCATGGACCATTTTCGCTTATATGATTGAAGGAAAAGGCAGTAAAACATTTTCCCAGGCCCGTAAAATGCTTTATACCCAGCCTGAATTATCCCATCAATTACTTGAGCTGATCAGCCAAAGTACGATAGCTTATTTAAAAGCCCAAATAAAAGCAGGTGCCGACCTGGTACAGCTATTTGATTCATGGGCTGGTATCCTGCCTCCGGGACAATACAGAGAATTCTCTTTGAAGTATATAACTGAAATTTGCCAGGCTGTCAATGAAGCCCCGGTAACCGTGTTTGCCAAAGGTGCCTGGTTTGCCCTGGAAGAATTAAGTAGCATCCAATGCCAAACTATTGGCCTGGACTGGAATATGGATGCTGGTCAGGCCAGGAAAATTGTGGGGCCACACAAACTGTTACAGGGGAATCTGGACCCTTGTGCACTTTATGGAACTTATGCTTCCATTGAAACAGAAACTAAAAAAATGCTTGATTCTTTTGGGCCATATGGGCATATTGCCAATCTGGGACATGGAGTTTATCCGGATATAAAGGCAGACAAGGTACAATGCTTTATCAATACAGTAAAGGAATATAGCAGCAAGATCAGAAAATAAACAAATCATTTTTACTGGCAGCCAGTAAAGTTTCCCTCTCCTGATACATCCAGTGATAGCCCAGGCATACTAGTCCAAATCTACCCAGGATCATATTGAGCATGAGGATTATCTGACTAAAAGGTTGTAGAGATGATACTTGAAGGCTTTCCAAACCAGTCGTGCTAAAACTGGAAAACTGCAGGAATAGGATTTGCCAGCCGGATTGATTTTCCAATAAAAATATTATTAAAAATCCTGTCAGATTATATAAAAATACCCAAATTAACAACTTACCTGCTAGATTTCTTATTTTTTTCCCTGCCTTACTGGCTGGACGCAGCTGAACCAGGTAAATGGTAACAGTTTTAATTCCTCCGGCCAGAGAAACAGGCGAACCACCTATGAACATTAATATAATTAAAATCAATATACTTAGCCATTGCAATTGAGATACATCAAAAGTTGAAAAACCTGTAGTTCTGGCACTGGCGGCATTAAAAAGGGCCATGATGATATTTTCTACTGTTCTTTGACTATCCAGCGTTTTTTTGTTCTCAAGCCCAAAAATTATAATAGTACTGGCAATAAGCAGAAAAGAAGAAAAGAAAAGGGCTATTTTAGTGCCTGCGCGCCAGTCGATCTTAGGATTTTTTAATCGTTTCCGCAATTCAGCCCGGTTGAATAAATTATTCCAGCTAAAATAACCAAGTCCTCCTATGATCAGAGGAAGTAAAAGTGCGATCTGACTAATAAAAGACGCTTTAACGGCTTCTCCGGAAAACCCAAGGGAGAAGGTAGTGAAGCCGGCCTGGCAGAAGGCAGAAGCACTGTGAAAAAAAGAAACCAATGCCTTTTGCTGTAAAGATGCAAAGGGTATTCGGGTATCCCAGGTCATAAATACCGGGATGGAAAAAACTAATTCCAGCAGGATTAGCAGCCAGGTAATATTTAAAAATATATCCCAAAATGGCCTTGGTTGACCCTTGACCTGCAGCGCCAGAGCAATTACAAAAGAGAGATGAAAAATGGCTACAGTTTGAAAAAGGATTAATAGCAGAACCTTACCTCCTCGTATTGATTCCCAACTATCCAGGCCGATACCAGTTAGGGTAACCAGGCTGATGGTATTGAAAAGAACTTCCAAAAAATTACCAGAAGAGTTATTCCCGGGATATACTTTTAAAACCAGAAAAACGAAAATTGTCAAACTTAATCCAGTCAACAGGTACTTTTTCAGCAATCCCTGGTTGGCTGACTTTAGCTCCATATTTTATGTTTTAGGGCTTCATTTAGTAATCGTTCTTTATCGATAGGTACTACGCCTAAATGCTCACATACCAATCCTCCACCCAGATTTGACAGCCCGGCTATCTGTTTTAAGGGCAATTCCAGTGCCACCGCTAAAGCTGCAATACTTACCACTGTATCACCTGCTCCGGACACATCAGATATATTTCTGAGATGGGCTGGCAGGTGATATTTTTCCCGGGGCCCGTCAATAAAAACCCCTTGTCCAGATAAAGTCAGCAGTGCAATTTCCGGCCTAAGTACTTCCTTCAGCTTCTTTACCGCATCTTCCAGTGCACTGGTTTGACTGGATAAGAAATCAAGTTTTAGCCCTTCTTTGATCTCCTTTAGGTTGGGTTTGAATAAGGTAGTATCTTTAAAATCAAGAAAATGGCGCTTCTTGGGATCTACCACAGTAGGTTTGCCGGCAGATCTGGCCAGGTCTAAGGATTTCCTGATAAATTGGCTGGTCAGGCAGCCTTTATCATAGTCCTGATAAATTACCACATCACATTGTGGCAGTAGTTCCTTAAATCCAGCTTGAAGTTGTTTTTCGTCAGCTTCATGCAAATCAGTTTCTATTTCCCTGTCAATACGCAGGATCTGCTGAGTGGCTGATAGTACCCTTTCCTTAACAGTGGTAACCCGCTCCTCACTTTGTATGATACCCTTTGCTGAAATATTTCTTTTTTGTAAAAGTTTGATAAATTCCTGGCTGTCAGTATCGTGACCTATAACTGAACATAGCAGAGGGGTTGCTCCCATAGCCTGGATGTTTAATGCTACATTGGCCGCTCCTCCCAGTCTGGTCTCTTTTTTCTTAATGCTGACTATGGGAACGGGTGCTTCTGGTGAAATTCTTTCCACTGTGCCCCAGATGTAGGAATCTATCATTACATCGCCTACGATCAATACTTTTAGTTGATCAAACCTATGAAAAATTTCCTGCAGGTAGGACATGGTTTAGTGCAACAGGTTATCTTAAATTATCTAAATAAAGGCTAATAAATAATTGGAGGCTCAGGACTCCGCCCCAAATTATAAGGATCTATTATTATTTAAGTAGTGATAGTTTTTCCTTGATCCTTTTCATCGCCTCTTTCAGGTGCTCATCTGAAGCAGCATAAGAGATCCTGATACAATTGGGAGCACCAAAAGAATCGCCACCTACGGTGGAAACATGGGCTTTGGTGAGTAAATACATAGCCAGGTCATCTCCTGACTTAATTGTTGTTTCACCATCTGATTTGCCAAAATAGGCACTTATATCAGGAAAAATATAAAAGGCTCCGTTTGGCACATATGACTTAATACCAGGAATATCTTTGATCATTTCCAATACCATGTCTCTTCTGGTCAGGTAAGTTTGGGCCATTTTCCGGGTAGGCTCCTTATCACCGGTTAAGGCAGCCAGGGCAGCCCGCTGAGCTATACCATTAATGCCAGAGGTAAATTGGCCTTGCATTTTAGAGCAAGCTTTGGCAATGGGCAGAGGGGCTGAAATATAACCTACTCTCCAGCCGGTCATGGCTGCACCCTTGGAAAAACCATTCACAGTAACAGTCCTTTCATGTAATTCGGGAAAAGCCCCAATGCTGACATGTTTTCCGGAAAAATTAATGTATTCATAGATTTCATCAGCAATCACATAGATGTCCTGGTGTTTGGCCAGCACGTCTTTAATGGCGGATAATTCTTCCTGACTAAAAACCGCACCGGTGGGATTACATGGAGAAGAAAACAAAACTGCCTTGGTCTTACTGGTAATGGCTTGCTCCACCTGAGCTGCCGTAGCTTTGAAATTATTTTCAATACCACCTTCCACAAAAACAGGTTTACCTTCTGCTAAAATGACAATATCGGCATAACTTACCCAATAAGGGGTCAGAATGATCACTTCATCTCCCGGATTGAGCAGGCAAAAAATAGCGTTGGCTATTGAATGTTTGGCTCCGTTGGAAACCACAATATTTTCTGGTTTGGCCGGGATATTGTTTTCCTGGTTCAACTTATCTGCAATGGCTTTTCGTAAATCAGGGTAACCTGGAACCGGAGGATAGGAAAAGTAGGCTCCTTCATCAATAGCTTCCTTGGCGGCCTCCTGAATATGTTTTGGGGTTTTAAAATCCGGTTCTCCTAAGCTCAGACTGATTACATCTACACCTTTTGCTTTCAATTCCCGGGCTTTCTGAGCCATGGCTATGGTAGCCGATTCTGCTATTGAATTGATACGATTTGATAATTGAATCATGATTATACGGTTTAAATTTGCGGGTTCAAAAATAGGGATTTAGGCTATCAGTTACTAAAAGAAACAAAAATTTTTATTTTGGCATCTACTCTCTCAATGAAAAAATGAGGCAGGTTTTTTCTGCAATTTAATTTCAATATTTTTGTAAATGGGGTTGAGCCGAAATTATCAGCCAAAGCCTGCCCCTGATTTTCTAACAATTAATAGGTGAATTTAAAAGCCTTCGGTCTCGTTGGTGATCTCTTTTTCTTCTACTTCCTGGGGTAGCAGATCTTCAGTAGTTTTAGGTTCCTGGGCTGCCACACTCATATTATAAGGATCGTCCAGACCCAAATAGACCTTTCGGAACCGGTTTACATAGCTCAATGCCTCAGCAATATCGCCCGGAACAAATACGTACTCTCCCAGTTTGGCCTTGTTTACATTGGTTTTACCAGCCACAACTTCATTGAAGTCATCATTGCCGGATGATACAACCAATCTGTTTTCCATATAACTAAAGTGATACCATGCTACTGGTGAAGCCTGAATGAAAATATTGAACATTGTTCCGTTAGGTGTGCGTCGAATTTCCAGGAAGCCATCCAGCATGGCATTAATATCCTGTTTAAGAATATTGGACAGACCTAATTTTCCAGTGCTGTACCAGGCCTTGTTTTCTGGTGACCAGGTCAGGTTTACCTCTGAAAGCACCAGACTTTGAACCAATTGATTAGAAACTCCCCATAAGGGCATGTATTCTTCCTTATTCCTTCTTTCATACTCTTTGGCATTATTCTCTCCAACTATTTCAGAAGCCTTATAAAGCAATGTAGTTTGATCCTGGTGTGCTTCGGCAGCGCCTAAACGTTCAACAATATCAAAAATATCTGTCGACATGGAGGTAAGCGCCTCATTAGGGATGTCAAAATTAAAGGCCAGGAACGAATTAATATCAAAGATCCCGGTATTTATATTGCCTTTACCCAAACCTGAGGAATGTAAAGTGACTGTTTCAGTATTATCCATAAACTTCACCGGACCTTCGAAGGTAACATCACCCGTATTTTCATTGTAGGTAAATACTTTACCACTGTAATTAACGCCACTGGTTTTAAGGGTATCTACAATCTGGAAAAGATCTTTTTGCTGATTATATGATAACATACCACCTGGTGTGAAGAAATCCAGATCACCAGGAGTAAGACGGTCTGTTACAAATGTTGCATACAAGCTGTCTGTACGATTGTGGAAGTGTAAGCCGGCAGTTAATGGTTCATTCCTATCGGTCACGCTGGTGGCAAAATCAAACCGTACTTCTTGTCGTTCGGCATTCCCACTGTAATATTTGATCCAGGTATTATAATCGGGTATCTTTTGAAAATCAAGTTTGACAAATCCATCTAACTCCAGGGGTTTTTTAATGGCATACATTTTGGCTTCTCCTTTAAAAATCATACCTGGTGATATCTCAAGATTATCTTCATTAGTTACACTTCCACCGGAAACAGTATAGAGCTTTTTACCTCTTCTCTGGCTTTCATCTTCAGTAAGGTCAAACCGGCGGAAATCAATATTGAAGGTGTCTGATTCTGCATTGACAAATTGATAAGTAGCATTCCCGATAAATTTATTTCTTGATAAAATGTCAACAGTTCCGTCCACTAGTGTGTGATACTCGTTGAGGGTATCAATCACAATTGTAGTATTTTTTAATTGTCCCAGTTTGGCATTTTCCAGGATCAAAACCTTATTATTTTCGGGAGTAATTTTAGCATCTGCCACTTTTATATAAGGGATGCCTGATATATTCAATTCCAGATTACTGATGTCATATTCAGCTGCTGTGGCGCTGAAGGCCAGTGAATCGAGCTCCTTCCTGGTTGTATAAAAATAAGAGTTGGCAATATCCACATCTTCCGGCTTGGTCATGGTAACAGTTTTGTTTTCCAGATTCCAAACTGCTTTGGAAATGGAGGTTTTGTATTGCGCATAGGGGAAGTTAATGGCTGCTACTCCTTCAATTTCCGGATTGATTTCGGCAATATTATTAGTAAGGTCAAAATAAAGCCGTACATCATCCCCGGCAAGGGCTGGTTTTTTGGGGTTATCTGACTTGATCTCAAATTTGGCGTGACGGGCCAAATAATCATTTTCCTTAAATGTGAATTCTTCAGATTCAGATTCAGATCCACGGGTAAATAGCTTACCGGAACCATACAACCCATTTTTATTAATTACTGTAGTACCATATAAAGAAGCCGTAGAATTATAATACTGGAATGGGAGGTCGATATTTTTCACGTACATACTATCTTCTCTGGGTAGCCAAAGCATCTCAAACTGTTCCACAGATACATCCGGAAAGCTGGCCGGACCTAAATCTCCCGCCCTCACCAGAGCATTGCTACCAACAGCCTTCACAGAATCAAGATAAAATGTGAATTGGTCAGATTCCAGCGTACTGGTAAGGTAGTCAATATTTCCATTGACCTGAAGGCCATTTTGATTTAATAATAACTGGTTATAAACTTTTCCGGTTCCCTGGTATAAATTGTATCCATCTTCCGGGATCTTATGGTTAAAACCCAGTGAATTGTCAGGCATTATGTGCAGGGTTTCTTCAAAATCCGGAAAAATGTCTCCCGAAATAAAACGCCCATTAAAACCGATAGCAGCGGGATCTGCCGAACTAAGACTGTCGATTTGGAAAGGTGGAATGACAAAATACACAGATTCATCATAAGCACTGTCCAGGACATTTTCATTGTTAAAATAGACAACGGCACCTCTTTGTGCGTCAAAAGAAGGATAGTTGGGAAACTGTTGCCGTCCTGATTTGTTGTCTGGCTTATTAATGTATAAGGTTCCTTTAGTGCCCTCCAGTTCGGTAGAAAGACCGGAAAGAGCTTCGTTTCTGGAATCAAATGCGACCAGCTTGTTATCTACCAGCTGTCGTTTAATCTGATTTGTCTTTTCATCTTTTACTTCTATATAGAATCGGATGGAATCAATTTGCTGTAGATCCACCAGAAAGCTGTCATATCGGAAAGTAAAATCCTTGCCCACAAATTCAAAATTACCTGCAAAAAGTTGTCCATTGAACTTAAAATCCCGGTCATCAAGCAAAGTAATTGCACTTTGTTCGGGAAGAATGTATACATTTAGGGCTTTACTGATATAGAACTGTTCAATCCCCCTGACCTGCATTTCCTGGTTTTGCAGGTTGATAGTAGCATTAGGATGGGCATCAGTCAGAGAAGGTATCAGCAAGTCATCATAGTCTTTTTTGTTGTATTTAGAGAAAAAATAATGGGTGGCTTTGTCTTTAAGGATCACTTCTCCATTCAGTGGGTTAAAATCTATATAACCTTTTTGATGAAGGTCTTTCATGGCATTTTGTACCAGTTTCGGATTTTGTTTCAGGTCATCCGCCATATCCAGGTAATAAAAACGCTCCGATCTTTTTTTCCGGGCATAGCTATAGGCCATCAACAGGGGATTAAATCCATATAATCCTGATAATCTGGTTAATCGATTATCATTAAAGTATTCTTTAGATTCAAAGATAGCCGGTATCTGGTTTCTGGCAGTAAGGATGGATATATCAAGACTGTCAGCATTCAGGTCCCAACGGATCAGGTCAGCATAAATATCCATGTTGTAGTATGTGGAAGAAAAAGGGGTATCCTTAAATCCACCTTTTTCTTTTCTGATTACTAATTTCTCTGACTGAGGATAATATCTGAATCGAATAGAAGGATGGTATATTGAATCGCGCTGATGATAGATCCGGATGGAAGCATTGGAAGCATCAATAGTACTATCTCCAAAGCTGAAATAGTTGGATCGGGTATAAAAAAGCTTTTTATTGTCTTTTCTCATTTCAATGAAAGAAGGACCAGGAATAACAGAAGCGCCTATGATCTTACTGCCCCTGAGGCTGAAGCCTCCTTTGTAAGTGAAACCTTCTCCGGCCAGATTATTTACTTTTACATCATTTGAATATGATTTAAACCGGGGATAATCTGCATCTGAAGGGCTGGAATGGCTTTTACTGTCATATTCAAAAATACCTTCTACCGGTTCTTTAATCTTACCACTATAGTTCAATTCAACTTTTTCAGCCGAAATATAAGGATTATGGATCTCAAAATTGTATTCATCAAATTCAACATATACTTCATTGGGCTCTAACCCGGTAGAAGACCAGTCAAATTTACCTCCTTTTCCTACAAAAAGGTCTTTGTAAAGCATCAATGATCCTTCTGTATTTTTTAAGGCCACTGAATCATAAGTTGAAGCCACAATGAAGGTGACATTATCAAATGTCATTACCATACCTGATACAGGTGGTTGCGGGGTTACCTGGGTTAATGCATCAAAAAGGCCGACACTGGTATCATCAGGTTCACTACTGACATTTTCATCGTTGCCCCAGGCATCTTCAGCTGTATTCCAGCCTTCAGAGCCCGTGTTCCATCCATCATCAGGAGAGGTCGTTTCTTTTTCTGAGGGAGTTTCCCACCCCGTATCCCAAGCATCATCAGTGGCAGGTTGATTATCCCAATCGTTAAAATCATTTTTTTGCTCCTGGGGCAACAGGTTTTCAGGTTCAGGTTGCTCAAATGCTACAAAATCAAAATCATAACTACCTCCTTCAACATATAATCGGTTGAAATTGGAATGATAGAGCTTGGATTGTTTAAAAAAAGTATGGAGGGTGCTCAGTATCTTTGTAAACTCCTTATTGTTATAACTGTCAACTGATTTATCCAGGCTGGAAAGCAGGTTATTCAAAACATTTCCTGGTATATTAGCCAGATCCACAGCATAACTTAAAGCGGCAAAATAGTGATAAAACTGCGGCAGGCCTTTGTAGTTTTTTTGCAGCATTTTTTGAGAAATAGCGATGATTTGTTGTTTTTGCTGAGCTGAAAAACCGGCACCGGACCAAGCTGCGGAAAAATTTTGTCCTATCAATTTGGCATCTTCATTATTGGTGGCATCCATCATGGCCTGTACTCCAGGCGCAAATTCTTCCGGAACTTCAGAAAGGTCATAACGTTGGCCCCAGGATGATTCCAAAATAAAAAAAAGGAATAAAAAGCTAAAAATAGTTGATTTTATCAAACTCCTCATGTATCACTTTTTTGTCTCTGCAAATATTTTAATAAAAATCAAGAAATAGTGCAAAATTAGCGCTTTAACCCTACTGTGTATGATTTTGGCATTTTATTACAGTGGTTTAACGAAAAATAAATGCTTTTAGCCTGACAGTTGTGATTATTTTTTAAAGTGAAGAGCGGCCCAATTGTTTTTGGTTTTTTGATTTAACAAACTGAATCCTAACGAATTGAACTTTTCAGTAAGAGCGGATATGTCGTGTTGGTAAAAGCCACTGATCAAAATTTGTCCGGGTGAATCAAGGATCTCGTAATAGAAAGCGGCTTCCTGCAAAAGGATATTTCGATTGATGTTGGCCAGGACCAGGTCAAAAGGGGGATTTTTATTGAGATCTTTCACCGTACCTGGTATTATTATCACCTGGTCTGCCTGGTTGTCTGCTATATTGGTTTTGCTGTTTTCCACAGCCCATTCATTGTTGTCAACGGCTACAATATACCGGGCTCCCAGTTTATGGGCCATAATAGCCAGAATCCCAGTGCCACTGCCAATATCAGCCACTTTTTTTGCCAGATGGTCTATTTCCATCTGAAAAGAAAGCATCAGGTAAGTAGTTTCATGATGCCCCGTGCCAAATGACATCCGGGGGTTGATCAGAATTTCATAGGGGAATTGAGTGTTTACCTGATGAAAGGAAGCTTTTACTATGCATTTTTCATCTACTATGATAGGTGCATAATTTTTTTCCCATTCTTCATTCCAGTTTTTTTCAATCACAGGAATCACAGAATAGCTGATTTCGGCCAGATCATATCGTTTTATTAATTTTTGAAGGGCAGATTCGCTAAATAGGGATTCCGTGATATAGCCAGAAATCCCCTGGTCAGTTTCCATAAATGAATCAAAACCAATATCCACTAATTCAGCCATCAGGATTTCTGTGTAATCCGAAGGACAATTTATATTTATTTCCAGATATTTCATGATTAAAGGTTATACCAGCCGGCTGATCAGCTTAATTACATCCGGCAAAGACATTGGCATCGGTATAGGCAATGGAAAAATCAGCCTGTCCTTTATGATTTACAAAGAATATGGAAAAATCAGCAAATCCCTTGTTTTCTGAAAAATGCCATAAACCAGAGCGGTCGGCAAATAATTTGTTTTCTTCTTTGAATACCACAAGGTCAGCAAAAGCCTCAGTTTCTTCCAGATAAACATAATAATCGGCAAATTGCTGCTCGGATTCTATATAAACCGAGCCATACAAATTGCAAATATCCTGATGAGGATAGTGGGCGGTTAATTTACCGGCCGGAACCAGCAATAAAAGTATCAACCATAATAATTGCTTCATGTTTTGTTTAACGGAAAGAAACTGAGATCATTTTACCATCTAGAAACTATTTATAATTGCCATAAAATCATCTGCTTTAAGGGAGGCACCTCCTATTAATCCTCCATCCACATCTGCTCCGGCAAAAAGTTCTTTGGCATTGGAAGGCTTACAGCTTCCTCCATATAAAATGGAAATTTCATCAGCTACTTGCTGGCCATATTTTCCTGTAAGGTGAGCCCGTATTTGTTCATGCATTTCCTGAGCTTGCTGGGAAGTAGCGTTTTTGCCGGTACCTATAGCCCAAATGGGCTCATAAGCTACTACTACCTTCAGCAGGTCATCTGCGCTTAAATGAAACAGACTTTCCGTAATTTGATTGGTCACATACTCCTGCTGGTTTTCTTTTTCACGGATTTCCAGTGGTTCACCACAGCAGAATATTGGGGTTAGACCATTGGCCAAAGCAATATCAATCTTTTTGGCTAATAATTCATTGGATTCTTTAAAATACTCTCTTCTTTCGCTGTGACCTAAAATCACATACTGAGCTCCGGTAGAAGTAACCATTGGGGCTGAAATTTCACCCGTATAAGCTCCTGATTCATGTTCACTGCAGTTTTGAGCGCTCAGATAAAGATCTTTTTTACCCCTAATTACTTTTGCTACATCAGTTAAATGAATGAATGGCGGGGCTAATACTGCAATTACATCATCCTGCTTATCAGTCTCTACCTTTTTAGCAATATCAGAGGCTAATTCTATACCTTCCTGAAGCGTTTTATTCATTTTCCAGTTGCCAGCTACAATTTTTTTTCTCATTGTGTTAGTTTTTAAAATTAAAAAATCAGTTATAATGGGCTCCAAAGATAATAGATTTATATGGAACTTATAAGTCGGCCTTTAAAAATCAAATATCCTGGTTTCTGATTATCTTAAGATGTTGGTTTTTAGCGCTTTTTTCATAATTCTTGTTCTGCAAAAACACTATTTGAACTGGCAGTCATTCCCATTTCTTGATTATTTAAAAAATTGCTTACCCGCTTGATATAAATGAATGAATCAGAATGATTAAAGTACTAATTATTTTGTAAATATCAGGTTCTCAGAAAAATAGTGAGTATTTGGAATATTTATTTTAGGTTAATAGTTTGAAATTATCTGCCTTATAATGACAAATATTTAGTAATCCATTCAATTAGCGCGATATCTTACGCCACTTTAAATCAACTGATTTTCAATTAAATAGAAATCTATTTATACTGGCAGAAAAAAGAGGACATGAAAAAAATAATTTTGTCATTTATTTTTGGGATTTTTTCAAACTTATTGTTTGGTCAAGATGCCGAACCCAAAGATATTTCCATTAGGTGGTCTGGGTTTTTAAAGAATGATGTTTTCTTTGATTCAAGGCAAACCATAAATGCCCGTGAAGGTCATTTTGTTCTTTTTCCGGCACCTATCAGTCGCGATTTAGATGGAGAAGATATCAACGCACATGCTACCTTTAACATTGTAGCCATAAATACCCGGTTAACTGCCAAGATTACCGGCCCAGATGCCTTTGGGGCAAAAACTTCCGGATTAGTAGAAGGTGCATTTTTTGGCCACTCTGACAGAGATATGAATGAATTCAGGTTAAGGCATGCCTATGCAAAATTATCATGGCAAAAAACAGAACTTTTATTTGGCCAATATTGGCATCCTATGTTTATTCCTGCAGCTTATCCGGGCACCCTTTCTTTCAATACCGGAGTCCCTTTTCAACCTTTTTCCCGTAATCCTCAGGTGAGGTTAACCAGGGACCTGAGTAACAGATTCAAACTCACAGCTGCTGCTGTAACTCAGGTAGATTTCTCCAGTCCTGGCGGTTCCATACAACTGCGTAATTCTGCTTTACCTGAGTTTCAGATGCAATTGCATTATTCAGGCAAAGGGAAAAATAATAATAATTTACTGGCAGGAATTGGTGGCGGTTTTAAAACACTTTCTCCCCGGCTTTCTACGGACAGTTTATATAAATCAGATGAAAGGGTCAACAGTTTTTCCTTTTTATCCTATTTAAAGTATACCACTCAACCCATTACTTTTAAATTAGAGGGAACCTGGGGACAAAACATGTACGACTTGCTGATGATGGGGGGCTATGCCAGTATTCCTTCTAAAGATCCCGTTCGGCTTCAAAAAGGATTATTCGAATATGCTACCCTGGACGTATTGTCATTCTGGACTGATATTTATACCAATCATGAGCATGTACAGCTTGGATTATTTGCTGGCTATTCAAAAAATTTAGGTGCATCAAAAGAGGTGGATACTTTCTTTGCCAGAGCAGATAATATGGCATTTGTATATCGGATTTCCCCCCGGATTGTTTATATATCAGGCAAAGTGAAAATAGGAGTGGAAATGGAAAGAACAAGTTCCGCCTATGCCCTTAAAAATGATCAGGGGAACCTGGACTTTGATCAGTTCCATATGGTAAGGAGTTGGGATGAAATCGCGAACTACCGCTTACTAGTGTCTATGGGTTATTTCTTCTAATGTAAAAACTCTACGCCAACTGCCAAAAGCGCACCTATTGCACTGACAATCACTTTACTTAGATTGAAGTGATGTTGTGGGCTACTTTCAAACAATATGGTAGTGGAAATTTTCAGAAAATTTCCACTGACTATAGCAAAAATAATTGTAACAGCAGAAGATGAGATTAACTGTTCATTATTTAGAATGTTGCTTAAAAATAATCCGGCAGGCGAAGCCAGAGCAAATATCACCAGGTAAATAATAGCGGTATTTCTGTTTTTCAGCTGATGGAACAAGATCGACATCAGGGCAAAAGCGGCTGGCATTTTATGAAAAATAATCCCCAGTAGTAAACCTGTGGCATGATGATGCTGATGTAGTTCGGAGGGATGAGCCAGTAAACTGCCTTCCAGGATAGAATGAAAACAAAGGCCGATCATTAAAACCAAAGGAGAAGTGCTATGGTCATGAGGGGACTTGGCATGATGTAAATGACCATGCTCTATACCTGAAGTCAATAGTTCTATAAAAAGTTGTACAAAAAAACCGATCAGTAAATAAAGCCCTACCACCTCTGGTTTAAGATCTGTCACGAATAATTCCGGAATGATATGTATGATCGTGATGGAAAAAAGATAAGCCCCGGCAAAAACAAGGGTAAGCTTAAAATTGATCTCTTTAATATTGGGAATGAAAAAGACTGAAATTCCGGCCACTATGGCACTAAAAAAGAGCACGATTGCATTGAGCCACATTTATTTATTTCTTTAATAAAAAAATCATTCTTTCTGATTTCTCAGCAATATATTCTTCCAATTGATAGCTGCCAAATAAATCAATCAACTGAAGCCCTGCCTTTTCAAAATATTGCATAAATTCCGACCTTCGGATGGCTTTCACCTTTTCCTGGAAATGAAACCACTGCCCCTGGTCCCCAAATTCAATATCTTTGAGTATATAGCCATCAGCACTCAGGCTTTTGGTGATCTGGAATTTTATGCCGTCAATCACTTTTTGTTCACATGGAACCAGGTTATGAACCACTGTATATGGATTTAAAAAATCTATCATGAAACAACCACCAGGTTTCAGAGCCCTGGCGGCGGCACTCACTACCTTTTCGTTTTCTTTTTTAGAATCGAAATAACCAAAGCTTGTAAACATATTTAAGATAAAATCAAAGTGACTCACCCGGTATACCTCACGCATGTCATGGACATCAAACTGCAGGCATTCATTGGCAAACTGACGGGCGAAACTAATATTTTGTTCGGACAGATCTACTCCTGATACCTGATATCCTTTTTGATTTAAATAGATGGCATGTCTTCCCTTACCACAAGCCAGATCTAGAATCTGATGTTCCGGATTGATTTTTAAATAATCCACCAGGTTATCTATGAAATCCCGGGCTTCCTGGTTATCCCGGTGCTTATATAATATGTGATAGTAAGGAGAGTCAAACCATTCACCAAACCATTCTTTCGTTTCCTTCATGTATCCTCAGGTTTCAAAATTCGCACAAAGTTAAAGTAAAAATCTTTTTTTATTGAAGTATTTTGAAACTGGAAGACATTTTATATGGTATAAATTAATGATAAAAACCTATTCATTTTTTCAGGATAAGGAATTGGCAAGTATTTATTACTATAAACCTTTTATACCATAGAATAACTATATAGTCAAATAAAAATCAGGGTTATAGGTTACCGGATCACAAATAATTAGTTAAACAGGATATGAAATTATAACCTGTTTGATTAAATAAAAGGCATATAAGTAAGAATAGGGTCTAAAACCGATGGAATAATTGATAAATATTGGTTTTTTTTACAAAGACTTAAATTACCAATTTATTAATGTATGAATATACCTGGTTTTAACAGCCGGGTATATTGTTTTATAGCTAAAGGTTTTCTGCGAGGTTTAAACCTACCTCAAGATTACACTTTTGTAACCTGAACCTATCTAATATATTTGTATCAAAGTGGCTTTATGAACAAGATCATTGAAATTTTAAACGAATTTTAGATCCGTAGAGGCTTTTAGCTGCTTTTATGAACACTTATTTAGGATAAAAAAATGGCCCCGAAAGTTACTACAGGGCCATATCCAGTAGCGAGGACGGGAGTTGAACCCGTGACCTCAGGGTTATGAACCTAATTTTGGATGGTTTCTAACGAACCTTAATGGTCTAAAAAGTGCCTTTAAACGTATTTAGAGGCATATTTTTGTTTATTAAGACTTGGACGGTGCCAGCGTAAACCGTAAATTGTTGTACTTATGTTGTACTTATGTTGTACTAAAATCGGTTAGCAATGGCATCAATAAAAGCAATTTTACGAAAGACAAATCAACCCCGAAAAGATGGTAAATGGCCACTTGCCATTCGAGTTACCAAAGATAGAAAATCAAAATTTATTTGGCTGAAGCAGTATGTCGATGAGAAAGACTGGGATGTCAGGAAAGGAGTGGTAAAAAAATCTCATCCGAATTCGGTTAGGCTAAATCATTTGATTGCGAAGAAAATCGCTGAACTGAATAATCTTGTTTTAGAAATTGAGGATAAAGAAGAGAGCTCTTCAATTGTTGATATAAGAAATGCACTCACTAAGAAAAAGCGGAAGAACGTGACCTTCTTTCAACTGGCTCAGGAGCGACTGGATGATTATAAGAAGCGAAAGGTATTCACTGTGCATGATACCGATGAAGGCCGTATTAAAACATTTAAGAAGTTTCTGGGAGGTAAGGATATCCATTTTCATGAGATCACTATTCCTCTCCTGAAAAAATTTAGGACTTATCTCATTGCTGTAAACGGCAACTCTGAGAGGACTGTTGCCAATTATTACATACTGATTCGTACACTTTTTAATCAAGCTATTAAAGAGGGTATTGTAGAACGAAAATACTATCCATTCGGAGGTGATGGTATTTCAATCAAGTTGGGTGAAAGTGCCAAGATTGGATTGAATGAGGAAGAACTGAAAATTCTGGAAGGAATGAAGTATGAGCCGGGTTCTCCAAAGTGGCACACATTAAATGTATGGCTGACTTCTTTCTATTTTGCCGGTATTCGTATTTCTGATGTAGTCAAGCTGAGATGGAGTGATATTCCAGATGGGCGACTCTATTACCGCATGGATAAGAATCAAAAGAGAGTATCCCTTAAAATTCCCGAGAAAGCTCACCGCATATTTGATCAGTACTTAGCGGAAAAAAGGGGAGAGAGTGATTTTATATTTCCAGACTTGAAAAAAGCTGACATTACTAATAAGGAAGATGTCTACACCAAGGTGAAAACAGCCTCGAGAAGATTTAACAGATATTTAAAGAAAATTGCTCAGGATGCTGGAATTTCTAAGAACCTTTCCAATCATATATCCAGGCATTCTTTTGGTAATATATCGGGCGATAAAATTCCCATTCCTATGCTTCAGAAACTCTATCGGCATTCAGATATAAAAACGACAATTGGATATCAGAATAACTTTCTTTACCAGGATGCGGATGATGCATTGGATGCAGTAATTGGATTTTAAGGCCAAACATGTGAGTTTAATCAAATCCCTCACTAAAGAACTCCTCCAGTGTTACATCAAGAGCATTAACCACTCTTACTAAACTGCTAAACCTTAAGTCTTCACCTTTTTCGTACCTCCAGTACTGTGAGCGTGAAATACCATGCTCAATGGCAAAAGTTTCATAGTTTAAATGCCCTTTTTCTAACCTTAGTTGTTTTATCCTTTTTGCCAGCTTGGCAATGTACTCTTTTTTAGAATGATCTTCCTGTTCGTTCATTCCGTAAAACAGTCACAAAATACATTTAAAAGTTACTCCTAAAAAAGTACATCTAATTAGATGTATTGAATGTGTTTAATTATCTTAGATCATAGCCACAACAAAAATCCAGACTATGATTTTAAATGAAGAAGAAAAGTTTAAATCCCTCATAGCAAGGGTTACGCACGATATTTTGAGTCCCATCCACACCATTCAGGGAATCGCTCAATTGACTAAAGAAGAATCGGATACGTCAAGAAAAAATGAGTATGCCAATATGCTTTTACGAACTACTGTAGATTTAACAAACAGGGTGGAGGAACTTATTTCAGAATATTTTGAAGCTGATCAATCATATCAGACGATCGATTTAACAAAAATTGCGCACAGAATCATTGATCAACTTAAACCTCCGGATGACATTGTTATAAAAATTTTTAATAACTGTACACGTCCATTCAAAAGCCATGAGAATAAACTATTTTCATTACTTCAGAACCTAATAGATAATAGCATAAAATATCAGGATGTAGAAAAAACAAAAGGCTTTGTACAGGTGCAATTTGAC
This sequence comes from Candidatus Cyclobacteriaceae bacterium M3_2C_046, assembly GCA_051418075.1. Classification (GTDB taxonomy): domain Bacteria; phylum Bacteroidota; class Bacteroidia; order Cytophagales; family Cyclobacteriaceae; genus JBPRGG01. The sequence continues at coordinate 77,792 of JBPRGG010000042.1, forward strand.
CAAGTTGAGGATGGAATAGTAATTACGGTATCTGACAACGGGCCAGGTATTCCTGCCGAATTACAGCAGAAAATATTCCACGAGGGTGTCAGGGTAAACCATATTGTTAATGGGCATGGGTTGGGGCTATTCATTGTTAAAAGTATAGTAGTGGAACTTCATGGAAAGATTGATATCGAGAGTTCCTCCAAGGGCAGTATATTCTACATAAAACTTCCAAATGCCGATGTTTAGAACATTACGTGTGTTTGATTTTCAATCGTTCTACTCAAAATTATTGCGTTTTATATCCTATCTTAATTCTGGGAGGTATAAGACTAAAAATATGTATGAGCAACTTC
>JBPRGG010000043.1:0-1395 GCA_051418075.1 Candidatus Cyclobacteriaceae bacterium M3_2C_046
AGTATTTACTATCTGGTTTCTCTGGCACAAAAATCCTCAACAAATAATTACCGGTCAAACAGCCTAATCCACCCAAAATGGCTCCAACAAATCCTGCGATCACTACCAATAGAATAGCCTGATTTAAATTTAATAGTTCTGCAACTTTGAGGGTGAGTAATGATTCCGAACGAAGATCTATAATCCATGCATATATCATCCAAAGCAGCCCTAATCCGAGAAAACCGGATAAAAAAGCATTAAGCCCTTTGGTGGGAATCAATAAACCAGCCAGGAAACTGGTAACTACCACTATCCACCAGGGAAAAAACATTTCTCCCAGGTAACTTAATGATGCAACGACCACTAATTGTAATAAAAATTTCATTCTCCCGGTCTGAAGGTTTGAATTAATAGTACTTTTTCCAATCCTGTATCATCTCGATCCAAAATATCAAGCGATAGATAATCCCCTTTCTGCCACACCTCTATCAGGTTATCATAATACGGAGAACCCGGATTCCCGGATTGTCCTCCCGGTAAACTAAACCAGCCTTTGTTAATGCCACTCATTTCAAAAATCATTCTCAATGAAACCCCTTTACGGAAGGAATTTGCATTAATGATATTTGTAAATCCTCCGGTGGGAATATCATAACTGCTAAAGGCCGAAATATTAAGTAAATGTACAATGTCCGTTTGCTTTACAGTTCCCCAGGAATAATCAATGCCACTGACCTCTTTCCAATTTTCCAATGAATCTACACTCACCCTGAAACTATTCCGAACCAGGTCCTCCATCGTTTCCTGTTGATCGGTATTTTCAATATCATAATATTTATTGCCGGGGTCATTCTTCATCAATTGGATGGTCTGGTAGGCATCAGGCCTGCGCAAAGCATAATTTTTGCCGGATAATTCATCCCAAATCATATCATAAAAATTATCCCACCATAAGGTATAGATCACTGGAGCCTGTTCATCGGTATCAAAAAAGTAATCCCAGTCATCCAAAATCCGGTAAGCCTGCCTGTATGGTGTTTCAAATGCAATCACCTCAGCGCTATCAAAACTTTCAAGCATCACCGGTAAACTTAAATTTGCCTGATAGGAAAAGTTATCATTCTGTAGCCTCATCAAATCCTCAGGCCTTACATTTTCCATTACCTCCAGGCGTTCATTAATCCTTCTGTTTCGAAAATCTTCGTATGAGCCATTATAGACATAATAAGGGTATTGAGTTGAATCCACCGGTACCTGGTTGGCTGAACTTACATACTCTCTTTCCGGGTTCAACACCCAGCCGTTATGGTCTGAAGGAATAAAATCCTGCCACTCAAAAATTGAATTGCTGCCGTCCATTAAAAATTTGCCCTGATTCTCCCATTTCAAAGGAAATTTTCCAGCTATATACAG
>JBPRGG010000044.1:0-1093 GCA_051418075.1 Candidatus Cyclobacteriaceae bacterium M3_2C_046
ACCGTCAGCTACTTCACGGCTTCTTTTTACCATACCGGCAAAGTCTGCAGAAAAATCTTTTACATTGATCCCATAGTCACTGGCATGACTTATATATTCAAAAACCTGTGCACTTTTGAGCAGTGCTTTGGTAGGAATACAACCCCAGTTCAAACAAATACCTCCCAGGCTCTCCCGCTCTATCACTCCTACTTTTTTACCTAATTGTGAGGCCCTGATAGCAGCGACATATCCACCGGGTCCACTACCAATTACAATTAAATCATATTTTGATGCCATTCTTTGATTATTTTAAAAATTATCTGGATTATACTTAAATGCTGCGCAAAATTAAGTCTTTTGCCTTTACAAAAAAATTATACCACTACCGGATATTAAGCTCTTTTTTAGAATAATTGTTTTTATTTCTTATTTTAGCCACTTAATCAGAAATTTGTTTTGTAAACCTTATAATTAAATTAAAAAATGAAATTACTGGAAGGAAAAACCGCCTTAATAACCGGAGCTTCAAAAGGGATAGGCAATGCTATAGCACATGTATATGCAGAACAAGGTGCCAATGTAGCATTTACTTTTTTATCAAGTGTAGAAAAAGGTGAGGCTCTGGAAAAAGAACTGCAGGAGAAAGGGGTGAAAGCCAAAGGCTACAGATCCGATGCTTCCGATTTTAAAGCTGCTGAAGACCTGGTAAATGGCGTAATCAGTGATTTTGGCAGTCTTGATATTTTGATCAACAATGCAGGTATTACCAAAGATACACTTCTGATGCGGATGACCGAGGAAATGTGGGACCAGGTAATCCAGATCAATTTAAAATCCATGTTCAATACTGTGAAAGCGGCTACCCGTCAATTAATGAAGCAAAAAAGTGGCAGTATCATTAATATGTCATCTATCGTGGGTATAAAAGGTAATGCCGGACAGGCTAATTATGCCGCCTCTAAAGCAGGTATAATCGGTTTCAGTAAATCCATAGCCATTGAATTTGGATCCCGAAATATCCGTTGCAATGTGGTGGCACCCGGGTTCATCGAAACTGAAATGACGGGCGTTCTGGATGAAAACCTGGTAAAACAATGGACCGATGCCATAC
>JBPRGG010000045.1:0-38340 GCA_051418075.1 Candidatus Cyclobacteriaceae bacterium M3_2C_046
ATCAATGGCTTTGATGAAGCCATAAATTTAGCTTTAATTACCAATGAAGGTAAACGCCCCTCTCAGGATATCATTGCAAGTTACAACTTTGATCCCAATCCAACCATGCAGCAGGCTACATTATCTTTTACCCTGGCAGATTTGACGGCCGGAAATAGCTATGATTTCCAAATTGTTGGTTATACCAGTGACAGTACAGTTGCTTGTGGGGCGAATTTAACTATCTCAATTAACGGCAATGGAAGTTCAGATTTAGCCGTTTACACCCTGGCTGGCAATGGAAGCAAAGGGTTTGTTGATGGTACTGGAAAACAGGCCATTTTTGGTAGTCCTTATGGCCTTGATGCCCACCAAAATATAATTTATGTAGCAGACGCTAATAATCACGCCATTCGAAAAATAAATGAAAACGGAGTAGTGAATACATTAGCCGGAGATGGCTCCTCCGGATATCGGAATGGTGATCAGCCCAGGTTTTTTAATCCTTTCGATATAGTCATTGACACCATTAATCAGTATGCCTACGTATCCGATAATGGTAATTTAAGGATTCGAAGAATTGAATTATCTACAGGTGTCACCATTTCATATGCCGGCAACGGCTTATCCGGTACCAATGATGGTCCGGCCAATCAGGCTACCTTTTTTGGCCCTACCGGCCTGGCAATTAGAAATGATTCCCTGTTTATTGCTGACTATCAAAATAATTTGATCCGGGTGGTTAATCTGGTAGAAGATCCGGCTCAGGCAGTAGTCTCAACCTATGCAGGAAATGGGCAAACAGCCCTGGTAGATGGTCCCAAATGGCAAGCATCTTTTAATAAACCGGTGGGATTGGCATTTTCTGATCAGGCTGACCGATTATTTGTGGCTGATAATTTCAATAACAAAATCAGGGTTATCAATGCAAATACTATCAATACCCTGCAAGTTATTGATGCTGACAACCAACCCATGTCTTTGCCTTATGATATTGTATTTGATGATAAGGGTGATTTTTATGTCTCTGAAGGCAGTAATGTTCTCAGAAAATTTACGTTGCAAGAAAATAAATCATATAACAGCCGGATTTGGGTAGGGCAATATAATGCTTCGGGTTATCAGGACGGACTGTTTAGTAATGCCTTGTTTAACACACCACGAGCACTTACCATATCATCTGTTTATAATCAGAATAACCAACTGATAAATGCATTAATTATAGCGGATACGCAAAATCATACAATACGATATATCCCCCTGGAATAATGCCAGGATACAGGTTAAATTACCTGAACCATCATTTCCACATTTTCTGGTGGCCCTTTGAGTTTATATTTTATGTAGTTTTACTTTAGCTGCCAAAAATATATTAAGACCCACAGTCTTACATTATGCCCGAAAGGAAATGAAAATTTAATGAAATCAATATCTTTAAGCATTTACATTTGAGTAGCGGAAAGTTCGTTTTCATAAACTTTCATTCCACCTCTGTGTACCTTTGTGAAAACCTTTGTGTTTTCTGTGGTAAAAATAATTATAAAACGCCAGGAAAACGGGCATTCTGTTGATTAAGCAGCTGAAAAAGCTTTTCTTCCAACCGCCTGGTCAATGCAGTATCCTTTAGGGCTAAATTATGTAGTTCTGATAGATCCTGATCCAAATTATATAATTCCGGAGACTTATTCCCATAATATTTGATCAGCTTGTAATTGCCGTGGCGCAAAATACTATGTGGTATCACTTCACCATATACCGTGTATTGGTTTGACCGATAATGAGGAAAATGCCAGGTTAGTTCCCTTTCCTGAATGACCATGGATTGATCTTTAAGCGATCCGGAAAGATCTGTACCATCCAATAGGCTTTCATCAGCCATATCAATGCCTGCCAGGCTGGCTATGGTGGGAAAAAGATCCATGCTGATCACCGGTTGATCAATTACCTGGGTTTTAATACCGGGGCCGGATATGATTAATGGAATGCGTATTCCTCCTTCGTATGGATACCCTTTTCCGGCCCTGAGTGGATCATTATTGGCGGCATAAGGCATGTCCAATCCACCATTATCAGAAGTAAATACAATAATAGTCCGATCCTTCAGGCCTCGTTTTTCCAAAACTTGCATCAACCGACCTAATCCCTGATCCACATAATCAATCATGGCAGCGTAGACCGGGTTAAAATTATTTGGATTAGTCTTACTTTTATATTTCTGTACCATATCTGCCGGCGCCTCTATAGGGGTATGCACTGCATAGTGCCACAAATTCAGGAAAAATGGTTGGCCGCCGGCATTTTCAATAAACTGCAAGGCCTCATCTATTTCCCGGTTAGTGAGGTATTCTCCTTTTTCACGGGCTGGCAAGGTAGGTATTCCGGCAATTTCCTGGTCGGCATAAGGATCAAAATAGCTGGGGGGATCACCCAGATAACATCCTCCCCGGTTTATATCAAACCCCTGATGTTCCGGGTAATGTTCTTGCTCTCCCAGGTGCCACTTACCGATATGAGCTGTTTGATAGCCCGCTTTTTGTAATAATTCGGCTATGGTTTCTTCACTTTTTTCCAGCCAGTAAGCATTTTGAGGCGTTTTTAAAGATTTACCTTCCGGAGATTGATATTGCGCCAGGTAATCTGCATTTTTTTGTGCTTGTTGAATCTGCTCTTTTTCCCACCAGGCAATGCGGTTGGTGATGCCCAGACGGGCCGGTGACTTTCCGGTTAAAATTGCGGCCCGGGTGGGTGAACAAAGGGAGGCTGCAGCATAAGCCTGGGAAAACAGAGCCCCCTTCCCGGCTAAATGATCAATGTTTGGGGTTTCATAAAAATCGTTGCCATAACAGCCCAGATCGCGCCAACCCAAATCATCCACCACAATCAGGAGAATATTTGGAGATCCCAGTTTTTTTTCACAGGAAATAAATCCAAAGATCAGGAATAAAGTAAACCAATGGCTGACAGGCATAAGTTTTTGATTAATAATGATGATAAAGATGGAAAAATTTTGTTACTTATAATAGGTTTTATCCGGTTAAGATCCTCTTTGGTTTGGTTATTATGATTTTTTTCAGGGCACAACAAATCCTATTACCTTGGCTGCGGCAATTGTTGTGACAGAAGCTATATTGATTTTTATCAGACAAATAAATAAATTTGTATAATGCCAAACTTACTTCTATGACAAATTTGCTCCAAAGGCCAACCTAAATACAATCCCAAAAGATGATCAAAATAGCCCTGATGAAAATACGACAAATGCAAAAATGGAACTACTTCAATTTGCTCTTTATTACTCTTTTTTTACTGGCTTGTCAGACTGAAAATGAAATAGATCCCCCCGACGAAGAACCGCCGGTTTACGATTTTCCCCAGGGAAAGATTTACTTTACTTATCCCCCGGTGCAACTGGAGGGTATTTACTTTATTGAACCACGCGGACGGATGGATCCCCCACCCTCACCTCATGGCGGTTTTCACCACAAACAATTAGGTTTTGATGTCACCACAATTCCTGTTTATGCCATGGCTGACGGGCTGGTACGGGTATTAGGACAAAGTGGTGTAGATTATTTTACTGTCGTGCAATTTTCCACTACCCTACAGGCCACCTATGGACACGTCGGTCGGTTTCACGGCAAACTGGACCAGGTTTTCGGCGACTTAAAAGATCAAGCCCTTTTCGAAGTTAATATTGAAGTCAAAGCCGGTGATACCCTTGGTTTTGTAGAGTCGACCTCGGCCCTGGATCTGGGTTTATACGACACCGCCCTGGTCCTGAACCATATTTATCCCATAGACTACGGATATGAAGGGCGATTTACAGCTCATCTGCCTGATTATTACCAGGAACCGATAAAATCACAACTGGAGCAACTGAGCATGCGTAAAGATCCACCCCGACTGGGCAAAACCGATTACAGCATTCCGGGTAGGATGGTCGGAGATTGGTTTATGCCGGGCAATACCACGCCCTACCAAAATACCTTTACCATAGCCTATGATCATATCCTTTCCAACCGGATACAAATCAGTGATGGTTTTTACCAGCATAGCAGTTCAAATGATGCTTCAAAAATGTACGTTGTCTATGTAAAAAACAATCGCCCCAAACCGGAAAATATAAGCCCTGAAAATGGACCGGTCAAATGGGAAGGTTTTGCTTTTTCTGCCTATCGTTTCGATCCGGAAAAAAATAGTCTGGCCCTGAATGATACCACCAGCATGGATAACAGCCCGGTCAAAGGCACTTTTCTGTTGCAAATGATGGGTCCGGAAGAGCTGAAAGTAGAAGATTTTCCCGGAAAATCGGCTGATCAGGTAACAGGTTTCACTACTGCCGCCAGAACCTATATCAGAAAGCGATAATCATCCGGAAGTCCGGAAATCAGGAAAATAAATTTTCAGAATTACAGCGGTTCCTGACTTTTAACTACATTTGGTTGATTAGTCATTTTATGTCAAATTACTGATATTATATCTAATTTGGCTCAACAGTTTTTATTCCTTCCCGGTTTAAGTCATAAAAAGCGATGAAATATTTTTTAATCTTACTGGTTTGTCTTCATTTTTTTTATGCTTCAGCTCAGGATCAGTTAAAACCATTAGGTTCGGCCCTGGAGAATTTTGAATATCCTTACCCGGTGCAATATATCAGCCTGGAATTGCAAAATGAAAAGCAAGTTTATATGGCTTATATGGATGTACAGCCGGAAAACCCCAATGGTCAAAACATCATGCTGCTGCATGGTAAAAACTTCAGCGGAGCCTATTGGGGTCAGACTGCGGAAGATCTGGCTCAAAGAGGTTACAGGGTCATTCTGCCAGACCAGGTAGGCTTTGGTAAATCTTCCAAACCGGCAGATATGCAGTACACCTTCCAATTACTTGCTCAAAACACCAGGAATCTGTTGGATACTTTGGAAATTAACCAGCTTGCAGTGGCCGGACATTCCATGGGTGGCATGCTGGCTACCCGTTTTGCCCTGATGTACCCTGAGATGACGGAAAAACTGATCCTGGTTAATCCCATCGGTCTAGAAGACTGGAAGGTAAAAGTCCCCTATCAACCGGTGGAATTCTGGTATCATAATGAACTCAAAAAAGATTATAAAGGAATCAAAAACTACATGCAGGAAAACTATTACCATGGGGAGTGGAAACCGGCTTATGAACCCTGGCTCCTGCTACAAGCCGGCTGGACTTTAAGCCCTGAATACCCGGTAATAGCCTGGAATTCAGCCCTCACCTTTGATATGATCTTTACCCAGCCGGTAGTGTATGAATTTCAATATTTGCAAATGCCTGTATTGCTGATTATCGGCCAATTGGATCGTACAGCCCTGGGTAAAAGCCTAGTGGATCCGGCAGTGCGGGAAACCCTGGGCAATTATCCCGCATTAGGCCGCCAAACCAGGGATAAAATTCCCAATGCTTCGCTGGTGGAGCTGGATGGCGTTGGACATCTGCCTCACCTGGAGGCATATCAACAATTTTTTGATCCTCTTGTAAAATTTTTGGAATGAAAAGTTTCAAATTTTAATTGAACGGTTTCAAATCCTGGTTTGGTGATACCTTTATGATGATTAAACAGAAAAAATGAAAGTAATCTTCCTGTTACAGAGACTATAATTTAGAATTAGAACATGATCACAGCAGGTTTTTAGCCCATATTTTTGAAGAACCTGACAGGTAATCAAATAAATTTAACATTATTATAAATGTTTATTTAACTCTAAACAGATAGAATTGTGCCATTAAATGCTACTATTGAAACCCAAATGGGAATTCCTGTAGATAATCATGATACACCGCCAAGACCTTGGACTTTAATTCAAGGTTGGCCAAATCGATGGAGGTCAGGTCATACCTTTATTATTCTAGATCATAATCAGGCAACTGACAAGGTATTGACACTTGAATCCAATAGTTCAGAAGGTGGTTAAAAGCTATATAAACCAGCCATTTATTTAACCTTTCTTTTGAATTGTGGGATCTATGGTATAACAGCCTCCATGGATCTGCCCCTTTTTGTAGCCCCTATTTTAAACATTTGATTTGTTTTAAAAATCACCAATGTAAGATTCCAAAAGGTCACGATTGAATTCAACGCCATATAAGCACTACCTTTAAAAAAAGCTCATTATGAAAAAAATTGTTGTAATACTTATCTTGTTTTTCTCCATTATTTTATTTCAGGGCTGTGCAGGAGAAAGAATAGTCATTGACGGAAAAAGTTACTCAGCCAAAAAACTAAACCAGCCGGCTACATCATTTTAAAGAAGCGGCCTGCCCCTATTAAACAATCAGCAAGTGGAGAAAGCCACATCTGGTTAAGCCCTAACCTGACTAATAATATTTATAGGAAGGTGGATCCATATCATTCATTCTGATATACAGATTCGCCTTGGCCCTGTGATTGGTCAAATGATCATGTATAAATATGATAGCCTGGGATTTAGGTATTTCATTACCACCAAAGGTTTTGGTCATAGCCATCATATCTTCTTCTGACATACTTTTGATAATATCTTTCACCATTCCCATATTTTCTTTTAAAAGGTTTATGATCTCAGCTTTGCTCATTTCGCTGGCCTTGGGTTCAGGGCTTCTACCCTGCTCTCCCAGCAGCATAAATTTGCTGATGCCCACTGAAGAATGGGCAATATGGACCATTTGTTCTCCAAATGTCTTACTAACAGCAGTAGGTTTGAAGTCATACTTTTCTTCCGGCATAGCTTCGGCTACTTCCAGGGTATGATCCATAGCCATTTGCCAGATGGGGCCATACATTTCCCCAAACTTTGCCACAGCAGCTGATTTTGATTTTTCACTAATACTGAAACCAGTGATTAAACCTGCTATCAGAATAGAAAGAACAGGGATTAACAAAAATTTGATCTTTTTCATGATTTTTAAAATTTAGGTTGTTTAAGATGGTATTTTACCGAACTAATTATTATAACTGAATGGTATTATGGGAGGAAATGTTTAAAGATTCCGGTTATTTTTTCTCTAAATTTCTATTTATCTTAAATTATTTAAAATAAGATATTCAAAAACAGGAAAAGAAGGATCCGGTAAAACCTGACCCTTCTTTCTGTGGATGTTTATTGTTCGAGTAATCTGTGAGATTACACTATAAAGCTAAAATACAAGGACCATTTATAATTGTAAAAATCTGACCTCCTTTCCTAAAGCTTTTTAATTTTAGAGATTTTATCTTGAGTGACGCTATTTGGTTGGCTAAAAAATTCAACCAACTGACATACAGTCAGGATGAAAATTGTTTAGCTTTGTGATTACCTAAATATTAAAAGGTTGCAGCATTCAAGAACAACAAATCCATATCAGTTAAGGCTTAAATCCAAAGGCATTAATTTTAATGCAGCCTTTTTCCTGGTGGTTTCAGTGGCATTTTTTGTCATACTGGTTTTTCTGTTCTTTCCACTGTACCTGTCATTTTCTTCCTCCAGCAGTTCAGATTGGATTTCTCTGCTTGGCTGGTGCGGGTTATTTTTCTTCAATACCCAGGTATTCATCTATACCATGGCCCTGAGCCTGGAGCAACAATGGCTGGAAATTAATTCGGGTAAATTACTGGTAATCAAGAAGCGACCTTTTTTGAGAAATGAACAATTACTACTTGAAATAGATCAGATCAAAGCCATTAATCCGGAAAAACTGATCATGAATTTTAAAAATGTATGGTATGCCTTTCTTTTTCATCATACTGATCCCCATGACGAGGATACAGAAAGGTTCCTGGTACCACATGTTTATGATGGAAAAAACTCCTTTGCCTTCTTTGAATTTGCCAGTGATGATACCAAATTACAAGTGATTCAACAGCTAAAAACCCGAATTTCCTCCAGGAATTGAATTAATGCTCAAAATCAAGCTCAAAAGCCGGTAACATAGGCGCCTTACGATCCTGATAATGTTGCATCTTGGTCAGGATCTGGTCCAGCATTTCAATAGCATCGATAATATACGGCCCCTTATTGAGCATTACACAATCTGCCCGCTGCGACATCACCGCATCAGTGATCTCAGCCCGGGAAGGAATACCCTTTTTGGCTAATCCCTCCAGTACCTGGGTAGCCCATATGGTGGGAATATGTGCCGCCTGACACAGCCATAGGATCTCCTCCTGCACCATGCCAATATTTTCCCAGCCACATTCAATGGCCAGATCCCCCCGGGCAATCATTACCCCCACCGGGTAGATCTGCATGGCAGTTAGTAAAATTTCAATCAGGTTGAAAAATCCACTCTTGGTTTCAATTTTGAGAATAATTCCCAACTTGTTTTCTGCCCCAAGCAACCTGATCTCATCAATCAGGTCTTGTACGTCATTTTTATTATTCACAAAAGAAAGGTTCACCACATCAGCATGTTGAGCTACAAAATGTAAATCCTTACGATCTTTCTCGGTAAGCCCTGAAATATTGAGTTTGGAGTCTGGAAAATTAATACCTTTGTCTGCCCGCAATTTTACTCCTTTGATACCCGCATAAAGAATCCTCACCCTGAATGCTTCGGGTTCAACCTTGATGATCTCACCTTCTATTTTTCCATCGTCAAACAATACTTTTTCTCCTAATTTTACATACTGGAAAATTTCATCCAATGTACAGGAAATATGGGCCGGTTTGATTTGCTTGCCGCTATCATCATACTCTGCCGGCTGGCCCGGACGGTTTTCTTTATGAATGATCAGTTCGTCATCTTTAAACAAGGTGATATAGCCTTCATTGGGGGGTAAAGGGCAAATCTCTGTAGCTTCCCCCTGCTTGGTGGTCAGGGTGGTGCCCGATCTTAAATAAGCCGACTGGTGGGTACTGCAAATCACTTTATCTGGTTTCTTTTCCATGATCACCCAACTACGCTTCTTGCCCCTGGTATCTTTAAAATAAACCTTTTCACCTATTTTCAAATTATTGAGCCAGGATGCATCAACTGGTAAACTGGATGGTATACGTTCCAGTTGATATCGCTCTTCAGTTACCAGGCTCACCATGACTGAACCAATGATATTTCCAAACTGGTTTTTGGGAGGACGAATATGAATGGCTTTGGGGCTGGGCATAATTTGACCAGTACGTATTTTGGGGCCGGCCAGGTCCATCGAAATACGGCAATTCATACCGGTTTCAGCCATGGCCATTTGGGCATGTTGAATCATATCCAGCCAATGTGCATCATTGTCATGGGCACAGTTGATACGCAGTATGTTCATGCCATTTTCCATCATACCTTTCACCAGTTCAGGATCCAGGGCTGAGTCACTAGGCTGGGTCACCATGATCCTTACTTTCCTGGATTTATCCTGGCCAAACAGATCCTTATCATGTTGACTTAATAGCTGTTCTCCCTTTTTTATGGAAAAGGTGCGGTGTCTTTTGGGTGAGACTTCCAGTTCTGCCAGTTTTTGAAGTATATTAAGATTGGTCAGCAAACTGGCCATAACATGACTTTCAGCTTTAGCCAGACGGGAAAGGCCCATCTCACCCAGTCTTTTTTGTAAAGTCCGGATATCATGACTCCGCAATGACCAGTAATGTACCAGATTAATAGCACTTTGGCGGAAATTTGGATGCACCTTTTCAATGAACACGGCGTATTTTTTTTCATAGGTACGGGCTGTACGTATGATTTCCTGAAGCTGTTGAATGATGGCTTCGATTTTAGCTATTTTTTTAGTCATGAAAAGGACAGTTATTTAAGAACTTAGGGCAAAAATAAGCAATGATAAAGTTATCTTTCTGTTATTAATACAAATATAATTTGCCTGGTTCATCTGTAAGGAATTAATTTTGATTTTTCATCTAAAGATAATATGAGTTACCGCAGAGATTTTATCAAGGAATCAATGGCCTCCTTAGGTTTATGGAGTTTAGAGCCATTTAAAAAGTGGAACCCCATCATGTCCACACCACAGTCACTTAGATTTGCAGTGGCATCTGATGGACATTTCGGACAACCCGATACAGATTATGAAATGTATTTTGAAAATCTGGTTCAATGGATCAATCAGGAAAAAGCCCAAAACGGCCTGGATGTATTTTTTATCAATGGTGATCTGATCCATGATCTGCCGGAAAGATTTGAGCAGGTAAAACCTTTTCTGGACCGTTTTGAATTGCCCCTTTATATTTCCAAGGGAAATCATGACCGGGTTAGTGAAGAAACCTGGGAGGAGGAATTGGGATATCCGGTCAATCATTATTTCGAATGGAAGAACTGTGGATTTCTGGTGGGAACTACCTCCAACCTGGAAGGGGAATACCTTTGCGCACAACTGGATTGGCTTAATTCAGCCCTGACTAATCTGGACAAAGTTGATCATGGTTTCGTATTCCTGCACATTTCCCAAAGCAAATGGACCCGTCATGGCGTGGATTGCCCTGCAGTAATGAAATTGCTGGATCAGCACCCTAAGGTACGTGCGGTTTTTCATGGACATGATCACCAGGAGCATCATATTAAATACGCCGCCGGAGGCACTCCGTTTGTATATGATGGGCACTTTGGCGGTAGCTGGGGACAGGAATATAAAGGGTACCGCATTGTAGAAATTTCTGAACCCGGCCAGATCATCACCTGGCAGGTAAATCCCTTGGCCCAGGCCCGATTGATGGAAACCAGGATTTTTCCAGCTGCTGAATAGAACAGTCCCTCCTACCCAATATGATTTGGTGATCTTGGAATTATTCCTTAATTTTTCCGGCTAAATTGAACATGGTGACCAGAAAATACCTTGTTGTTGTAAATCCCAATGCAGGAAAAATGGGCCCCTCCAACTTAATAGCTCTGGTTGGGGATTTTTTCAAAGGGTTAAAAATTCCTTTTGAGGTATTTCTTACTCAGCCCGGTCCGGATGCTGGATTAAACCAGTTGAAATCGGATGATCTAACTGATTTACTGGTGATTGGAGGCGATGGAACCATTAATGCTGTAGTTAACCAGTTTGCTAAACATCCCCTGCCAATCAGTATAATTCCAGCCGGTACAGGTAATGATTTTGGCAAAAATATGGGATTAAACCGACATTTACCCACTTTACTTAAAACTGCCTGGAAAGGGAAAATAAAACATGTAGACCTGGGATTATGCAATGACAGGTATTTTGTCAATGGGCTGGGAATTGGTTTTGATGGCAAGGTAGTGGAACATATGATCAAAAAAAGGTCTCCTTTAAAAGGTCACTTGGCTTATCTGCATACAGTTTTACACCTGCTTTTGACCTTTAAGGAACAACGAATTGAATTTGTAGCCGATGACAAAGCTTATCAAAAAAAAGCTTTTTTAATGACTGTAGCCAATGGTACAACCTTCGGAGGTGGATTCAAACTCACTCCACAGGCTCAGATCGATGATGGTTGGTTGCATGTTTGCTTAATTGAGCCGGTACATCCTTTAAAAAGGATCTTTAAATTGCCGATGTTGCAGCAGGGGAATCATCATAAAATGAAAGAAACCTCATTTATGAAAATAAAAAAAATTGATATAGGGCCCAATACCAAAGTTGTGGCGCATCTTGATGGAGAATTCTGGGGCCATCCTCCTTTCCATGTCTCTGTTTTACCCCAAAAATATCCCTTTCGTTTCCCTGTATAGGATCGATTTTTGAAAATATACCTGATTTTGTTACCTGATTTCCCAGTATTGGGGAAAAAAATGCTCATAATCAAGCCATTATGAGGTTTAAAGTGCTTTAAATTGATTGGCATAGAATTTGGCCTATAAGATGTGAATACGAAGGGTAAAGATTGGAGCTATTTTTTCTGATAAACATAGCTGGTTGTTAATGAAATTTTTTTATTGAATATCTTATCAGAGTTCCGGATCATTACCTGTATGTATTTTATCAAAAACGATATAAAGGCTGCCCCAAAAAGGCAGCCTTTTTTTAGTTCATGGCAACAGGTAAAAGGTTGAGCCCATGCCTGATCCTGGCTGCCCATTTTTGCTGGGCCTGTAGATCCCGCCCCAGGTCTGTTTCTTCTTCAAACTGATTTTGGCAGTCATAATATTCCAAATATAGGGCACGGTAAAGGTTGGGAAAGTTCTTTCTGAATTCTCTGGTAGTCCGTATCTCAAGATCCACCATTTTTCGGATTTTCCTGGCATATAATTCGGCGATATTAAAATGAATTTGCTCATGTTGCAGCGTAATCTCATCTGCTTTTTCAGGAAGTACCCAGGAAGAATCACAATTGAAGGTGGCGAACACATCTAATTTGATCCTGCCAGTCCAGAAGTTTTTTTCAAGCACCTGATAATCAATGCCTATAAATGAAGCTGCAGCAAAACTACTATCATGAGGGGCTCCATTGAAATGGCCCCATTGAAGTGGTACATCTTCCTGCCAACGGATCAGGTTCTGGCTCAATACATTTGATGCCAATAATAGTAATCCTGCTAATAAACCTAAATACTTGTTCATTTTCAGAATTTTATATGGATTGTACAACATATTTAAAAGATTATAACGCTTTGCCAGTTCTAATATTTGATATTGAGTCACCAGCTTCAGCCATATATTTGATTCAGCAGGCCAGCCAGCCTTACCCCGGCCTGTAATAAACGAAGATTTAAACCTTCCAGATTTTTGAAGTTGTAATCATAACTGATCTTTTTACTGGCAGTAAGATCATAAACCTGCCCATGCAGTTCCTGTGATTCTTTAGCCCAATCCAATATGGATGCTGCTTGCCATTGTCTCATGAGCTGTGGAGAAACCTGATTTAAAGCCTGCCCGTATTCGGTATAGCTTAACTTTTGTGCATCTATAATTCCACTGTCCCACACCCGGTGAAGGTTGGAAGGCTCCCCAAAAAAAGTTACTGCTATATCATTTCCTCCCCGATCTGTTCCTTTCCCTACATGTAAAGGCTGATGGATATCACCTACCAGGTGTATCAAAGATTTTAGAGCCATGGCTTCATTCCCAAATTCAAACTGTTTGGTTTTTAATTCCCGAATTAACCTGTGGATGGTCTGTATCACATCACCTTCTTCCGGAATGCCTGCCTGTTCATACGTTTTACCTTCAGGAATGGTGGCGTAGTGCCAGGGATCCATAAAATGATATTCAGGATCTGATTTTATAAAGTCCATCCAGGTACTTGCCATGGCTAAAGATTCATGACCTAAAACTTTTTCAATGTTTTTTCGGGCTTTTTTAGTTAAATGCTGTTCGGCAATCCAGCCGATGGTGCGGTGGCCGGTTTGACCCCAAAGCAATGCCGAAGCTGCCGCCTGAACAGGAAACCCCCAGGTAAAAATAAGTACTAATATAGGAATACATCTTTTGTTTTTCATGCTTACTGCTATTTTTGGGCCGCAATGATAACGAATTTTAGATGTTTCTATCATGGCCAATTGTGAAATTTTTGTGAAATTAGATGAGACATTCCAAATGATGAAGGAACGGGAAATAATGAAACGGATTTACAGTTGGTTTATTTATCTGTACATTTTAAATACAGATAATTACTATATGCCAAGGTATGCATTTCCACCATTCAGGATGATGTTCATAAGGCCAATTACCATTCCTCTGTGCCTCCTCCGTTTTCTCTGTGGTAAAATCAACCAGTATCAAGTAACCAGCAAACGAAAAAGCAAAAGCTACCAGCCTTCTGCTTCTTTCTTCACTATAAATAATTTAAAACGTTATGGATCGCATCCCCTATTTTTTATTCACTTAAGCCTCAGCCCAAGTTCGGGATTATGAGCTGCTAAAACGGGGCAAAATTATTCTGGGAATTTTCCTTTTTTTGAAAATCCTTACGGGATATACCCATATAATGAATATCCAGAAATCGACCTTCCTGAGATTTAAAATCCTTCTTGAGAATACCTTCAGAAACGAATCCGCATCGATGTGCTAAATTGATACTGCGGTGGTTGGTCACGATTATTCTTACAAATATCTTCTTGATTTTCAATTGATTAAATACAAATTCCTGAACCCCGGTTACCGCTTGCTGCATGAGCCCTTTCCCTTCATAGCCAAAGGAAATGAAAAATCCAAGTTCACATTTCTGATGTTTCCAGTCAATATTTCTTACTGCTACTTCACCAATCAATTTAACTGATGGCTTATGCCAGATACCAAGACAAAATGCTTTCTTGCCCTCCCAGGCATTAATTTTCTCCCCGATATATTTTTCAGTATTGGTGATATCCAAGGTTTTTTTAATGGTAACAGGAAAACTCTGGGCAATTCGGCTATAATTTTTTCTCACCAATTGAAAAAAAAGGATACTATCCGACTGATCAAACCTTTTAAGGATAAGATCCTTCAGCATAATATGATCAGGTATTTGGCAAAATTCATTATTCATAGCAAATTGAAATACAGCTATTAATTTACTGCTTGATCAGAAAAATTGTTTGACCATTTTGATTAAATGTTATTCCTAAAGTTTCCAGAACTTCCGGTAAACTCTGCTTTTGAAATGAGCCGGAGTAAACTGCCTGGTCCGTATAATTTCTGTTTTCCACCTTCACACCATACCATCTGGTTAATCGCATTGCTAACTGATTTATATTCAGTTCATCAAAAACCAAATGACCATCTTTCCAGGCCAGGTCATCCTGCTGAAAAAGATTAATCTTGCTAAAGCTTTGAGATGCTTTATCAAATATACCTTTTTGTTGGCTATTTAGGACAAAGGATATGCCATTTTTGCTGTTGTGGTATTCCACTTCTACCCGTCCGTGTTCTACTGCAATGGATACTTCCTGGTCTTCCGGATAAGCCCTGACAGCGAAAGAGGTTTGTTGCCCTGAGATCTTTAAATGATCTGTAAAAATCTCAAAACCATTCATACCACGGGCCACTTTAAAATAGGCCTGTCCCTCCAGGTGAAAAGATCTCAAGGAATCATAAAAATCAGCAGGGAATTTCAGCTTTGAATCCGAATTCAAGATTACAAACGTACCATCATTCAGGTAAAGTGAGGACTTCTGGCCGTATGGGTTATACTTTTCTGTCATATAGACAGGTTGGGCCGCTTCATTAAATGTCCTGCTGGTTTTAAGCAAATAAGCAATACTGATGAATGCTATAAGCACCACAAAGGAAATCATTACCTTTTGACCATAGGACAAGGTCCACTTCGATGGCCTGGCCAGAAGTTCTTCCTCCTGATCAAAAAGGTCCAGATCATCTTCCTCAAAAATCCTGTTGACTTTATTTAATTCTCTCCCAAATTCTTTATCTGACAATTCAGGAATATTATGATACAGGGAATCCAGTATCTTTTCAGCTTGTTCTATTTCATTGATCTTTTCCGGATGTTTGCTTTTAAACCTTTGCCAGAAATTAACATGTTTTTGATCTTTCTTTAAATAATAAGCCTGAAAACTCTCATCCATGATAAAGTCTTCAATTGCGTACTTTAGGTAATTCATCAGCTTAATATTATTGATGTTCTTCTTATAGGTAGGAAAAATCAGCCATTTATACTGTAGATATAGCAATTATTTTTAAAAAACTATCATCTATTGTAAATACTATTGCATGAAAATCAAATGTACTTCAAGGCAGGTTTCAATTCAAATCATTAAAAAATAAAACAGCAAAAGGTGATTCAGGGTTTGCAACAGGTGCTTTTTTAAAATTTTCAAGGATTCATACACCATATTTCTGACCGACTGTATCTTAATTTGATTTGCTGTTGCAATTTCCTTGTAGGTTAAGCCACCGTAAAACTTCAGGAACAAAATATCTTTCTGACGGGGAGTAAGTAATTCCAGTCCTTTGCTTAACAACTCCTGCTGGGTTTCAGTGGTCTCTTTATCAATCAGATAGTTTTCAAACGGAGTCTCATAATAAGAGGATTGAAGAGAATTCTGATCATCCTCGTCTAAAATTCTGTAACTTAAATAATTTAGTATTTTCCGTTTTAAATAGATCAATAGGTAAGGCTTGATCTTCTTAACAGGACTGATGGCAGACCGCTTATACCATAACTCCGAAAAAATTTCCTGAATACTGTCCTTTGTGATCTCTTTATCTTTACTCAGGCTGTAACCATATCGAAATAAGTCGGCATAATAATTTTCAAATATACTGGTAAGCGCTTCCGGCTGGCCCTTGCGGAAATTTTGCCATAATATATGCTCTGAATACTTCACCCTCTTTACTACTTGAAACGATGTTTATTATTTATCCAATATACGACAAATTTGTTTAATTCGAAATTTCCTTGCCAAAATTTCCTCACCTTATAACAACTCAATCCGCCTCACTTATTCTAATGTTATGGCATATCTGCCAATCAAGTGATTTTATAATATATTGATTTCCAGTTCTATATGGAGCCACACTATCCTGACCTAAGCCCTCCCGCCAGGGCCTGCCGCGGCTGAGCCTTCCTCCCGCAGGTATGATCATCCTCCTTTGAGCCTGTATGCCTTTGAAATAAACATTGATATTCTGAAAAATATGTCTGGAGGCCATTTCGGTCTCAGCCCGCTCCTTTCAGGAATATGATAAAATGCGTAATGGTTTGTAATGAGGCGTGTTACTGGCAATTGATAATCTTCCGCCTACCAAATACCAAATAAAGAAAACGAATCAATGCCTGATCAATTCGGTTTTAAGCAGGGATTGATCCGGTTTAAGCAAAAATAAGTTGATATTTTTATGTTGCTCCATCAGCCAATCTCGTGAAACCGGCATTAACCGGCCTTCTTTCAGGATATGGTAGCTGAATTGATGTTTCTCCAGTAAATCCAGCATTTGTGCAGCATCAACATTTCCCCGCTTCATATAGCCCGGGGCAAATTCCATGACCAATACTTCCACCTGCTTCAGCGTATTAGCTGCA
This sequence comes from Candidatus Cyclobacteriaceae bacterium M3_2C_046, assembly GCA_051418075.1. Classification (GTDB taxonomy): domain Bacteria; phylum Bacteroidota; class Bacteroidia; order Cytophagales; family Cyclobacteriaceae; genus JBPRGG01. Next base: position 16,830 of record JBPRGG010000045.1, read on the forward strand.
CCTAACAAAGCAAAATATTCAAACCCTTCAATATCCATCTTCATAGCTCGAAGAAAAGCATTTTGCTCCAGGTAGTTATCGATCAGGGTAGTTTCAACTTCTATCGTACCATAGTCATGAATGGGCAACATACTGTTTCGGCCTTTATTGCTGTTCTTATACAGGTACATTTGCTGCTTGCCATTTTTATGTGAAACTGCTTTCTGTTCCAGTTGAATGTCATGAAGATGATTAAGAACGAGGTTCTTTTTAAAACATGAAACATTTACCGGATCCGGTTCAAAAGCCGTAATGTGTATCTGGGGAAAGTGTTTCTTTATCAACAGGGAATACCAGCCTACATTCGCCCCCACATCAAAAAATCTGTCACCGGGTTGAAGCTGCAAATGATCTACCAGGAAGGTTGAAATTTCATCCTCATAGGTAGATCTTTTATAGATTTGCCGCCCCCCACCATCTTCGGTCTTGAATTGGATCTTGAGCTGAAACTTTTTGGAATACCCGGTTAGAAATTGTTTTCTCAGAATAAATCTATTGATCAAATACAGTAAGGATTTAAACAAAGCAGTAAATTAAAGGAGTTCGAAAAGAATAATAACTACTAATACTATGATCCGCTATATTTGTTTAAGTATTACCTGGAAAAGGTATTTTTGTTGAAATTCTGCTGATTACAGTGATACTATGACTACATTGTCCATTATTGATATTCAACTCTTTATTTAAACCCTTAGATTAGAGCAACGCTATAACCTTTTATCAAATAAAAAATCTTCAATATGTTCCAGTTTTACCTGTTTAAATTCAGGATGATGAATATTTAAAATCAAATTATGCTCCTGAGGAACAATAGAAGAAGGTACCTGTAAAATGGCAGTTTCTCCTTCTATATACCACCTCCTGCCCAAATCATAACAGACTGAACAAAAACCTTTTCTCCAATCGTTGGGTAATTGATCAAGGGGAATAACAGACAATTTCAGGATATCCGGAACTTTAATGACCATGGTCTTGAAAAGGTGATTTAAACCACTATGGCTGCGGTGTACCAGGTTCTCCAGACAGGCCAGAGAGCGGCTGGTGGCGGTATAGATCACAAATTGTCCATCATCATTCCACCGGTTCCTCATCCCGGAAGCGACATTCAGGTTCGAGGCATATTTAGCTTTTACAATACGATAAACCAGCATCAGGAGAAATCGCCATATTCGATACGGGTAAGCTCCCGGTCAATCAGGTCAATGCCTGAAATATAGCCCAGCAAACTATTAGGCACCCGATGATCTAATCCGTAGGCCGGCTGATCCAACCATTTTCTGAACTCTGAGCTGCTACCAAATACAGCTATTCCCTTTTCGATTAAAGCATGGAATTTTAAAAGATGCTCGGCTTCTTTTTTATCCAGTTCCTTCCCTTTTTTACGGTAATTATTAATGGTACGAACATTTAAACCAATGGCATTGGCTACATATTCGCGGGTATAGCCGGTTTCTCTAACTACATTTTCGAAGCTGTCCAGATCAATGCCTTTTTCGGCTTCATCAATTAAACGATATGGATTTGATTTGGATGTTTTCATCAGGAATTTATTTAGGAAAATATTCTTATTGCTGAACGAATTTTTTCCTATCTTAGTTCATTTTTTCAAGTTAAGCCTTTGATTTTGCTGTCTTAGCTTTTAAAAGGTTACTTCGTTTCCACAACCTGTAATAGATATACATAGCCCCCAACCCCACTATTAGGGAAATAAATTGTGAATGAGAAAGCAAACCATCCAATACAAATCCTCGGATTTCATCACCTCTGAATTCTTCAATCAGGGACCGGCCAAAGGCATAAATGATGACATAGCTGATAAATAACTGACCATCAAATTGTTGTCGATTTTTGATGATAGATAAAACAGCAAAGATCAATAAAAGCATAAAGCCACTGTACAATTGGGTGGGATGTAGGGCAGTGTGCAAAGGTTCTGCTTTACTGGCTGGATCAGTGAAAGTGACAGCCAGAAAACTTTGGCTGGGTAATCCATGGCAACATCCGGCCATAAAACATCCCATCCGGCCAAAAAAATGAACAATTACTGCTACAAACGCCATCAGATCAATCATTTTTAAGGTGGGCAATTTGTATATCCGGAAAAAGATCAACATGGTAGGGATGGCAAACAAGAGCGAACCATAGAATACAAACCCACTGCCGGATAAAGTCAGCATTTTGCTTGGTTCAGTAAAATATACTTCGGGCTTTTCAAAAAAATGAAGTACCCTCCCTCCTATGTATGCTGCAATAAAAACCCAAATAAACAAATCCAGGATGTTGGTTTTAGCAATTTGCATTTTTGAAGCCTGATGCGTGGCATACCAAAGAGACATCAAAACACCAAGGCCTATTAAACTGCCATAGGCATGAATGGTAAGATGTTCTGGTAAAAAAGAAAATAGATTTCTCAGGAATTCGGGAATATGAATTGAAAATAGATTTGGATGCATATTGAATTAAGAATCTGATTTTGCTCTTTACAAAACTAACTAAGGCACCCCATTATTATACCTTTATATAAGAAATATTTACAGGATTATCCTGACAAAATTGAATTTATTTGATAAAAAATAAATTAACTTTGCGCCAAATTTTATTTGGCTTATGAAAAGATTTAATCAGGTTATGATCGCCCTGGATGACTCAGAAAAGGACGACATTATCTTACAACATATTTCTTTATTACAAAAGAACATGGAAATCAAGAAGTTGTACTTCATCCATGTGATTCGCAAAGGAATATTGCCAAAGTTTATGGCAGAAAAATTCACCGAAACCAAACAGGAAGCCCCTGGTGATGTGCAAAAAAAGTTGGAAAACAAAGTGAAGAAGAATTTTGACAATTTTCAAAATTTGGACTACAAGGTGTTGGTTAAAGAAGGTGAATATGTAGAAATGATATTGAGAACCGTCAGGGAACACAAGATCGAATTCCTGATTGTGGGAAGAAAAGCCAATCCTGGTTTATCTTTTGCTAATAGCAAAATTTCCAATTTAGTCACCTGTTCATTATTGTTTGTGCCTAATTTTCTCACAGAACATTATAAAAAGGTAGTAGTCTCGGTGGATTTTTCAGCCAATGCCAGAGCTGCTCTTTCCCGGGCTTTACTGCACCGGGAAAAAAACACCCAATTGGAAATAATGCCAGTACATTTTTACAAGGTGCCGGTAGGTTATACTAAACTGGGAAAGACTTTTCATGAATTTGCCGCCATTATGAAAAAGAATGCCGAAAAAGAATACCAAAGGATGTGTGAAGAGATGAAACTGGATCAGGAAAAGCTAAAATGTGAATTTTTCCTGGTGAAAAGCAAGAAGCGGGTGCCCAAAAAAATCTTCGAATATGCCGTGAGAAAAAAAGCCGATCTGATTATCATAGGCTCCCGCGGACGTACAGAATTTGCTTCTATGTTTATGGGTAGCAATGCCGTTAAACTAGTGGATAAATGTTATCACCTGCCTGTGTTGGTGGAAAAAGATGAAAAGAATCTGACTTTCCTCCGGTCTTTGCAGATGAATTAATCTTCCTCTAGCTTTTGGTTACTTTAACTTTTGGCTTTCCCCGGGGGAGATCAGGCTTGAGGGGATAGATGACCTGGTGCACAAAATCCTTGGGAAAGGCCTCATCACCTTCAAAACCCAACACTATGTCCCGGCCACTGGACGGAATATAAGCCGTACCAAACAGGTAATCCCACAGGCTTAGAGAAATGCCAAAATTCACCCCATAGCAATGGTCAGCTGGTAGCGCTTTGGCATGATGCCAGATGTGCATCTTTGGGTTATTCAGAATATATTTCAGGGGACCATAGTTCCATCCCAGGTTAGCATGGTTCAGGTGTCCGATGGCCAGGGTGATCATGTGCACCATGAAGAAATCTAACAGACCAAAACCGATCATAGCCAGGGGAATATACTGGATCGATTTATAAAAAATGGTTTCCATCCAGTGATACCGTAAATGAGCTGCAAACCCCATTTCTTTCACAGAATGGTGTAATTTATGAAATTCCCACATCCAGGGCACTGTATGTAGCAGCCGGTGCACATTCCATTGAATGAAATCCGCTACCAGGAATAAGGTGAGGAATTGAGCCCATACCGGCCAGGAGTCAACTTCAATTGCTACTAAATTAGTAATGCCAAACATAGCTAAAAAATCATTGAATGCCGTAACACCCACATTAGACAAGGCATTGTAGCCAACCAGAGAGAACAGGAAAAAGTTAAAAAACATATAAAAACCATCCAGCCAGAAGTCCCGCCGGATCTTACCTTGCATTTTGCGCCAGGGCAAAGCCACCTCCAGTAGCCATACTGCCATTGACAAACCTAATAGCCAGTAAAAATAATTATGCCAGCCAGGTGCTACAATTTCTGATCTGAGGTAATCAAAATATCCGGTGAAGGAGTCAAGGGTAATTTTCCAATATTTTTCCAGCATTACAGTGGTATTAATCATTGCTTTCAATGTGGAAACAAATACACCTCCATAAAAATTTCCATTCATTTTAATTTTTAGTTTTAGCCTCAGTTTTTTTTAAACTTATTTCAGCGCATACTACTACCACCTTTTCCAGGGGTTGATTCCCATTCTCCGGCTAAACTGGTATATCATAAATATGTAAATCCAATCAAAAGTAAAAATGGCAAAATACAAATAAGTGAGCAGGTAGGAATGGGGAAAATGAAGGTAAAATAAAATGCAAGGCAATATGGTGCCGATCATTTTAGCCAGGGCAATGTACAGGGACTGTCCTGCCACTGAATTACGTTTTATCAGCATCCTGACAAACAGAACCGACATCAGGAAATTTTGAGCAAAAGCGGCATAAAAACCGATGGTATCATCAAATTCATAAGCCATCATCAGGATGGCCAAAAATGACAGGACCAGGGTCAGTAAAAAGGATGGCACAAATAAAACAGATGAAATATTATCAGGGAAATCCTTGCGGCCAAATTGAAAATACTGGTACAAAATGCCCAGATCAAAAGTCAGCCAGACATAATCTACATAGATCTGGGGCGGATCATGTGGAAAAATAAAAGAAAAGATAAATTCCCAGGACAGGTTAGCCGACAAGGCAACCATTGGCATTCCATGGCACTGATCCAGCTTTCCTCTGCGAATAATCAGGATATAAGTGAGGGTCCAGAATAGTCCACTGCCTACTTTTAACAGTGAAGCCAGAAAATCATCTACTGGTAAAGCTGATTGAATAAGCATAGCTCAAAATATACCAGATAATAAATATAAATGTTTTGACGTATTCTTAAAAGCTAGGCAGTTTTGGAATTGGCCAGACCTATCCAACCCAAATGGGTATGATTGAAATGATCCGGATATTTCAGACCGTAACCAACGGCCCGATCCATCGCGCTATGGCCAAATATAATGATTCCAGCCATTTGCAACAGCGATTGATCCAGCCAAAGGCCAGTTAATCCAAAAGCTATGGCAACCCCTTGATGATGAAACAGGTTGTAAATGATGGCACCAGTTCTGGTATTTAGCAAATAACCAACCATACTTACATCTGGCAATAAAAGCAAAAGCCAAAACCACCACCAGTCAAAACCTGCCTGTAATGACGCAAAAAATGCTAAAAACAGCTTGGCTATTTCTTCTAATCTAATTAATATTTTCATGCTTTTGATATTCAAATGCCAATTTTTTGGATGATAAAGATTTAACTATAAATATAAAGCTGATCAGGATCAATAAAGCCCCCAGCAGAAATGCAGCTCCGGGAAAATAATAATAAGCATCAGCACTGGTAAAATAAGCAAATAAATTGGTCATCATCAGAGGACCTACAATGGCAGTAAGACTGATCAGGCTGGTTAGCGCTCCCTGCAATTGCCCCTGCTCATTAGGCGGCACCTGGTTGGAGATTACCCCCTGGATTGCCGGTCCGGCTATTCCTCCCAGGCAATAAGGTATTACAAAAGCGAACATCATCCATCCTTCAGAAGCAAAAGCAAACAATACCAGGCCGCTGATCCAAAGCATCATACCTAAAAAAATTGTATTCTTATATCCCAGTTTTGGAACAGTGACCCTGGTTAACCCACCCTGTACCAGCGCTACCAGCACTCCTACAAACCCCAATGAATATCCTACCAGTGTTTCATCCCATTCAAATCTCAGCATAGTGAAAAAGGACCAGGTAGATTGTACGGCATGCGCTGCGATATGTATAAAGAAAATGCTGATGATCAACCCTGCAATCAAGGGATATTGCTTTAAATGGGTCAAAGCACCAACAGGATTGGATTTACGCCAGGAAAATTTTCTCCTGTTTTGAGCTGACAGTGACTCCGGTAAAATAAAATATCCATAGATAAAATTGATTAAGCTTAATCCGGCAGCTACTAAAAAAGGAACCCGAATGCCCCATTGGCTGAAAATACCACCAATCACCGGACCAATAATAAAACCCAGTCCAAAGGCAGCTCCGATAAGGCCAAAGTTCTGGGCTTTTTTCTCTGGCGCACTTATATCAGCCATATAAGCAGAAGCTGTGGTGAAGCTGGCCCCGGAGATCCCGGCAATGATTCTGCCAATAAACAGCCAAAAAATTGATGGGGCCAGGGCATGAAATACATAATCCAGTCCCAATCCTAATAAAGATATCAGAATAATGGGCCTCCTTCCTACCCTGTCACTGAGAGATCCCATGATCGGTGCAGATAAGAACTGCATGATGGCATAAGAAAATATTAACCAACCTCCATACCTGGAAGCCTGGCTTAATCCCCCTCCTACCAACTGCTCAATAAGACCGGGCAATATCGGAATAATAATGCCGATACCAATGGAGTCAATCAATATGGTCACAAAAATAAATCCAAGAGCGGCCTGCTTTTTCACCATTAGGTTTGAACGCAATATCAATTTTTTTAACAAAAAAAAGCTGTACAATCACTACTTGTACAGCTAAATCTATTTTTTTATGTATTATGCTTTACTCAATATTGAGGACTACAGCATCATATCTTGCTTTGAGGTCGGCATCATCACTCAGGCCTTTTTTTATGGCAGAGTATTTGGCTCCTGTCATTTGAGAATTATTGATCAGTAGGTTTACCACATCTTTAGCAGCATCTTTCCTTTTATCCATTAATTCGGAAACCTTTTGCAAAAATTGGGTTTCCCACTCCTTAGCTGGTTCTCCTGATTTAGTCCTTATTTCATTAAACCGGTTTCCTGTCATCCCTTCCTGCGCTTTGATCATTTCATTGACAGTAGGACTGATACTACTGGTGATCATTTCCACAGCCATTTGAATAACAGCATAATCTTTTAGATCTTCATCGGTAATTTCTGCATCCTGAGCAAAAGCCACAGGTGAAATTACAAGAAATAAGGCTAAGGATAATGCAATCCTTTCGAACGTTCTGATTGACTTCATCTTTCTCATTATTAGTTTGGTTTTACATTAAATTATTCACGATTTGTATTTTCTCAAACAACAAAACTACTAAATATTTTATTATCATGAGGATTTTTAATATCACAAGAATAGTGCCTGGATTCAAAATAATCAACCCAATATTAACCTTAAACATAAATAAGTTAGATAGGTTTCATTATTAGGGATATATTTTTTTAATAAACTAAAATTTTTAAACCTATGAGATTAATGTCCATTCAAGAACTGGAGAAATTATCTAATATTCAAAAACCAAACAGTATAAGTATATATATACCAACACATCGTTCAGGAAAAGAAGTAAATAATTATGAAGATGGTAAATTATTAAAGACACACACCCAAAATATTAAAAATAATTTAACCGCTAAAGGATGGAATGAAAATGATGCTTTACAATATTTACAGCCCATTTATGATTTAATTGATGATAAAGGCTTTTGGCGTCACCAACTGGATGGATTAGCTATATTCTTGTCTGAAGATTTTTTCAAATATTATCGAATGCCTTTCAGTTTTGATGAATTTGAATTACTTTCCGACTCCTTTTACCTGAAACCTTTGTTACCTGTTTTTAGCAATGATGAGTATTATTATATATTGGCTTTAAGCCTGGACAAGGTAAGGGTTTTAGAGGCTAATAAATTTTATGCACATGAACTTGATCTGAATGAACTTTTTCCGGATGGTATAGAAGAGATATTAAAATTCTATGAAGACTTTGAACAAAGTCTACAAATGAGGTCGCAGCAAACCGGAGCGAACGAAGGCAGCCAGGTACAATACCATGGGCAGGGTTCTGCCAAAAAAGACAATACACCTTATATCAAAGAGTATTTTAGGAAAATTAATGAAGGATTAAACCGGATCATGCCTTCGAATCCTAAACCTACCGTGTTAGCCGGAGTGGATTACTTGCTACCTATTTACAAAGAAGTGAATACAGTCGCCCAGATTGTAGACAAAGGGATAACCGGAAACCCCAATGACTTAAAGACTGAAGAATTGTTCGAAAAAAGCAGGTCCATCATAGAACCTTATTTTAATGAATTGAAAGAAAAAAGAAAAAACAAATACCAGCAACTGGCCGGTACCGGAAAAGCTTCCTATGACATAGAAGAAATTGTAAAGGCTTCATTTAATGGCCGTATAGAAGCTATTTTTGTGACTAAAGAAGCACATGTTTGGGGAAAATTTACCAATGGAGATCAACAAAAAGTCGAGATGCATCAGCAGTTTCAGGATCATGACAGCTGCCTGGTGGATTTTTCTGCCATTAAAACCTTGCTTAACGGAGGTGAAGCCTTTTTGGTAGACCCTCAGCATATTCCTGAAAAAAATGTAGATACCGGAATAGCGGCCGTATTCCGCTATTAAAACATAGATAAAGAGAGAAAATTAAAGGTGTTCAATTTTTGGACACCTTTAATTATTTTATCTTATGATATTTAAAAAGATGATCAATGCTATTCGTAATGATAAATTTTTCCAGGTTTACCCGTTTGGTTTCAGGTTCTAAAAATGATAAAGGTACTTGTCCGTAAAAGGAGGCCCACATGGTGAATGAACTGGGTGCTCCTATCAAATAATCACAACGGGCCAGGGTATACAGATCCTCAATGAATTTACCTGTTCCGGTAACCACATCCAGTTCTTTAAAAAAATGAACATCTATCTTTTCATCAGAACAAATCAAAAACCGCACCTGTTGGTTTTCCTTTTTCAGTTTTTGTTCCAGTAATCTCATGTTTTGCAGGTAAATGTGGTCATCAAAAAAAAACTTTCCTCCGGCAAATCTGCGATAATCATATTTTCTGATGTGTACCCCAACCAGCACTAAATTCTGAGCTTTTACCGAACTGATAAGCTGGTCGATAGCTTGTTGATTTTTAGGTAATGGTTTGAAAAACTGACGAATCAAATGGCTATGTTTCATCAGATGCTCATCATCACGATAAAACAGACCTCCATCCCGGACTATGATCAAGGAATTTTTAGCAGGTTCCAGGAATTTTTCTTGATTCAAATCAAACACTTTATTTTTTTCACGAAGCTTTAGAACCTGGTATTTTCGACCTTTGGGCCATCGGTTCTTTATGATTTCAATCCAGGCTTGTATCAGGAGGAACAGCAGGTAATCCAGAATGATCCACCGGCTCAACCGGGTTTTTATAGGATAGCCGGCAAAATCATTTTTGCGGGTAGATTCAAACTTAGGAATATACTCATCAAAATTACGGTAGATCAGCTTATGACCATGCTCTATGGCATTGGCAGCAAAATAACTAAAGATCCATAAACGGTTAGCCAAACGACCGTATTTTTTACCCATTATTACCATACCAACTATATATTTTTCTTCAATCGGTCAATTTTTTTAAAAAACCTGCCAAATTTATAATGAATTTTCCAGATTTTTTGATGCTTGGCTAAATTAACGAATTCTGATAAAGGTTTTTCTCTGGATGCCATCCATATTCCTCCCCGGCTGGTATGATAGTCAAGAAAAAGGGCCTGATGTTTAAACAAGGAGAAATACTGATGATAGTACTTTCGATTGGCATCATGGAGGATCACCACCCCATCCCTGGCCAGCAAGTCATAAGCTCTGCGTACACATTGAGACCTGGCCCTTCCATCTACCAGAATGAAATCCTGAGGGGATTCAGGGTATTGGATATAACTTTCCATATCCTGGCTGCTACCATCCTGGTACTGATCACTAAAGGGGTATTGATCCGGAGGTATGCATTTTATAGTGACCTGCGGGTTTTGATTGGCCTTGGATATCTTCTCGGCCCATTCCTGATCATGTTCAATCGAAAGCCATTTAAAATCTCCCTTGATCCATTTTGGAAATGAAACAGTACTGAATCCTGTCCCCCACTCCAGACAGCGGGAAGGATCTTGATTCAAAAGCAGTTCTGTAATCAAATCAATCTCTTTGTGTTTCATCCAGGCATAAAAAGCCTGAGGATTGAGCTTTCTGTGAATCTTGGATTTAACATCCCGGTAAAACTGGGACACTACTGATGTTTTTATGTCATAATTAAGCCGGTGAACTTGTTGTTTCTTTTTTGATACCATAGGCTGTCCAGGTTACTCTTTGATTGCGGGTTTGTTTTCTTATGTTCAGGTTTTTTTGTATCGATTCAGGGGTAGCGTAGCCTCTTTTATGATCCAGGTGGATGCAAATGGCGCTATATCGGATTTGCTTTGATTTGATACCATTGTTGAATAACCTTTCCCCCAACTCCCGGTCCTGGCCACCATATTGCATTCTTTCGTCATATCCATTGACCGCTAAAATATCCTCCTTCCATCCGGAAGCATTATGACCATTCCAGGGGGCTCCTGCCGGGGTAAATCGATTAAGAGCCTTTTCTTTCCAGCCGGAAGAAGTTAGCTTCAACAATTTATAGGTCCACTCCAGCCCATTGGCCAGCAACCATTCCGCCTCAAAAGCCCGTCCTTCGAATATATCTTTCTGTGTGATCCTTTTACTGGTAGTCAGCGGCAACTTGAAATAGCCACCTGATAAAAAGAAACCAGGCTGGGAATACTTTTTATGTACAGCTACAAAATCCTTCCGGGGCACGCAATCACCATCAGTAAAGATCAGGTATGGCGTAGTAGAGGCCTGAATCGCCTTATTCAGAATGCGTGATTTTTGAAAACCTTCATCAGGTTGCCATACATGCTTGATATCAAGCTTAAATGCCTGACCCACCTGAGCTATTTTTTCTCTGGTTTCAGCACCTGAACCATCATCAGCTACAACGATCTCAAAATTCCTGTCCTGTTGGTTGGCAAAGCCCCAAAGGACCTTTTCCAACCAGTCTACACTATTGTAGGTAGTAAAAATCACAGATACTTTATCTTTTTCCTGCATCTTTTTTCTGTAATTCCAATAGATTCACGTATTTAAAATAATTTAAAACAGCTGAATTCAAACAAGCAATTAGACCATAATAACCATCCAGGAAGCCTAATTTGAACACATATCTTTTAATGAATTTAAAGACAGGGCTAAAGATAATAAAAAACAGGTTTGATTTTTTGCCTTTCTGGTGTGCTGACCTGGCGGCTATCGCTGAAAAATGTACCATTTGGTCAAAATGGTCTTTCACCTCCTCATAAGCAAAATGAAGCAGGTCTCCTGGTAACCTTTTCACTGAAAGGTCAGGATGCAATACAACCCGGTCATGAGGATTTACTCCGCCCCAGCAGGCTTTATGTCGATTCCATAAACGGGTCTTGGTATCAGGATACCATTTGCCGTACCTGAGCCACTTTCCATAGAAATTATTTAACCGGTTAAACCGGTAGGCATCATAATCCATCGACTTTTTTTCTTTTAGAATATTGTTTCTTAAGGCTTCAGATAAAGCTTCATCTGCATCCAGAGATAATACATAATCAAAACGTGCCTGCTGCATGGCAAAATTCTTTTGTTCAATGTATCCCAAAAAAGCTTGTTGAATGACCCTGACCTGTAATTCCCGGCAAATGGCAACGGTTTGGTCGGAGGAAAAGGAATCTACTACCAGGATCTCATCTGCCACACCCATCAGAGAAGTAATACACCTTCTGATGTTCTTTTCTTCGTTGAAGGTAATGACCACGGCAGAGATCTCTGTTGGCTCCATTATTTTTTTTGATTAATTAACTCCTGAAAAAAGTTCTGGTACTGATCCAGGGTATTTTTGATATTAAACTGTTCCAAAGCAGTTTTTTTTCCATTGTGCCTGAACCGGCTGACTAATTCCTGATTATTTTTTATTTTTTGGATATAAACGGCCAGGGAGGCTATATCCTGATCCTGGAACAAAAATCCATTTTCTTCCTGTCTGATCACTTCTCTGTTGCCTGAAAAATCTGTGGCAATTACTGGTACTTCCAGGGCCATGGCTTCCAGTAAAGCCTGGGAAAGCCCCTCCATGGTTGAAGCCAATATCTTCAAATCAAATAGCCTGTAATAGTTTAAAATCTGGTCTGCCGGTACCATGCCAGTGAAACAGACCTTGTGCCTGGGGTCAAGTTGAGCTAATAAAGGTAAATATTCAGGAGATTTTTCTATTCCAACAAAAATGGTTTTGGTGGAAAATGGAACCAATTGCAAGGCTTTCAGTATTTGTTCCTGCTTTTTTTTACGGGATACACAACCAATCACAAAATCCTGGTGGGAAATATCAAAGTCATCTCTGAGCGATGCTACTTTGGCCTGATCGATCATTTCATACTTTTCCGGTGGAGTGCCATTATAAATCACCTTAATGTGTTGCGAAGGAATGCTTTTTTCTACCAGCGAATCTTTGACACCCTGACTTACCGCCACTATTTTATCAGTACCTTTTACATATACTAAATTTTGCAAAAAACCTCCCATACTGGCTGAGATCTGTCTGCGGGTATGTACTACTTTCACAGGCAAGCCATAAAGAAATTTGGCCAAAACACTGGTATAACGGTCGTAACTGGACTGAGCATTGATCAATTCGATCTGATGATGTTGCACTGCTTGTTTGATCTGTCTCATATTGTGGCGGTCGAAACGAGATTGAAAAGTCATGGGGATTAATTGAACTTTTGTTTGCTGCAACAACTGAAATAACAGGGACTCTTTTCTGCACCCCATAAATATTTGATGGCCCCGCTCAGCCAAACCTCTGGTAAGGTAGAAAATAGAATTGGTAGATCCGGCAATATCACCCTGATATGTCAAAATTAGGATTCTCAATTATAATTTGGTTTGACTGTTTGAATGAAATTGAGCGCCAAATTACATTTTATTCAATTGATGGGCAAGCATTTTCGGAGCAGAGGTGATAAAGTCAGGGTTTAAAATTAGTATGATGATAATCCACCTGATTTAGAATACCTCCGGTAAGCCTGTTTCTGATTTTCTTCAAATTATTAATTGTATGCAGATCCTGTTGTTTCAGGTTGGTTAAAGCTGAAAATACAGGCACCATTTTATCAGCATATTTAAACAGATCCTGACTGTCAGGATAGTCATTTAAGGCAGCTGCTTCCATGAAAATATAATCGTAAGTGTTACTTACATGTTGCAATATTTGATCAAAATGCATGTTGGCCAATACCCGGCCCATGGTACGTTGCCTCACCTTGTTACTGCCCATCACATCAATATATTTGTTGGAGGTCTGAGCTATCAGGGCTTCCGGATATTTTTGGGGATCATATTCATAATCCCGATCTGTAATAAACCTGGTGCCGGTTTCGAGCATTTTATAATAATCTGTTTCCGGCAGCAGACTTTTAGTCAGCCCATTTGTTTTGAAATTTGTATCAATAATCAGTATGCGTTTTCTGGAAAGCGACATGGAATTTGCCAGGCTTAGAATCAGAAATGATTTTCCATCACCACTCCGGGGACTGACAAATAAAATGATCTTTGCCTCAGGGTTTTTCCGTTCCAGGGCAAAGCTTAACTTTCTTACACCTTGCTTAAATGCCTCATGCGGAGGATTTTGTGAGATCTTTTTAAAGATCTTATGAGGTTGTAATTTTTTGGTATCTATGAGGGCAACCGAAGTGAGCAATGGGAATCCGGCTTTTTTGGTAAACCTGTTGGGAGTTTTTACCCTGGGATCAAAAAGCTCTACTACTACAAAAGCGATCAATATTAAAAACAAGCTGCTGCTACCAGCCATGGCCATCAATTTGGGCTTCACATTATTTATAGGTGTACGACTGGGTTTACCCACTACAATGATTTTGATAGGGCTATCCGCTTCTTCCACTTTTTTCTTTTTCTCAATTTCTACCTGATTGATTTCAGTATTTTTTGCCTGGTTCAATTGATTAATAGCGGCCAAATAATCATTCAGGGCCTGCTCTACCTGCCTATCCAGCTGATAAATTTCATCCTGATAATTGTGCTGGTCAGAAGATGGTACAATGACAATATTTCTGATTTGATATTCAATGTTTTTTACCTTGTTCTGAGCCGCAGCAAGTTCTTTTTCCACAGATTCCCGCTGACTAAGCAGGGTTTCCAATTCTTTTTGGCTATTGCTGATGGTAGATATTCTGTTCATCTCCGATCTTAACTCTTTTCTCAGCATTTCCAGGGTACTTTCAATTTCCTGATTGTTTGATCCCTGATCAATAAAAACCTGGTTAAGATCATTGATTTTTTCCTTCAGGTTGATGATCCTTTGATTGATCTCAGCCATAGAAGGATTTTTCTGTAATTCCTGGATTTGCTGATTCAATTCCTCAATCTGATCCTGGTTTTTTTTAACCTGTCCCAATTGATAGTTTTTACTTCTGTTCAACTGGTTCAAGCTGGCTAGTTTTGAAGCATTTTCCTCATTATTATTGCCTTCCAGGCTTTTACGTTTAAGATCGTTTAGTGCTGCTGTCTTTTGGTCCAGCAAGTCTTTCCTTTGTTCTACCAGCCGGGTCAACTTAAGAATTCTATCCGGGTCCGAATCTTTAGGAGAGGTCACTTTGATTTCTCTTTCAGGTTGCTGCTGAAATTCATAGAACCTTATCAGTTCATTGGCCAGGGTATTTACCGCAAAAGCTGACAATTCCGGGTCTTCAGATATAAATTCAACTGCCATAAGATCAGAATCTGTAATGCGGTATATATTCAGACTTTGCAACAGGCTCTGATAGTCATAATCATATAATTGCAATAAATCAACGATTAGTTTATCCTTTTGTGGTTCAAGGGTCTTAAAATCAGAGGCTTTATCATTAATTTTTGATCTTAAATCTGGTATATCAGCCGGGGACAGGTCTGCTTTTAAATCATATTTGGAATTAAATACTTCCAGTTCACTGGTTTTAATATCTCTGAAGGACTCGTCTTCAAATTCCAGGGCATGCTGTAACAGGCTATAAGATAGTTGATCAATGATCAGTGGAGACTGAATGGTTTTGATCATCTCCTCTATATTCAGATGCTCCTGAGCCGGCTGTTTGAAGCTTACTTCCTTGGCATAATCTATGGATAATTGTGTAACAGACCGGTACCGGGATGGAAACAACATTTCCGAAATAAAATAAGTCATTGCAATTAGTACAAGCGGTACGCTTATAATAATTAATTTCTTACGCCAAATTGCCCTGATTAAACTTGCAAAACTCATTCAACTGTAATTTTATTCAAATTTATATAACAAAATTGTATTAATAAAGCCCCTGATAAAATGAAACTTTACTGCTTTACCAATTTGTTACACATGTCCCCTGTTTTTGTTTTCAAATATAATTGAATCCGCTGTTTACAGAAAAATAAACAAATAATATTTAACATCTTTAATAATTTGATAACGAAAGATGCACCAAAAAAGATCATTATTCTCTGTTTAATTGCGCATTTATTTAGTTAATGAATAGTTAACTCTATTATTACATAATAACAACTTTATTTTAGAAATAATTTGCTCGCAGCCTATAATGTAGAAACTATGTCTGGAGGGGAGTAATAACTTTATTCTTTAAAATACTATCAGTGCTGATCTAATCATCCCCATCAGAAAGTCAATCTGCCGTTATAGCGATGATTCCCGATAAAAGACACCTTCCATTTGCAGCATTTTACCTGTTTTTTTATGGCTGAATCCACTTTCCAGGGAATAAAGTTGGTAATTTCTCAGCTTAAGGAATTCTATTATTTCCAGATAGATGGGTTCATTTTCATATAGTTGTGCCACAGCTAGCTCTATTTGAATGCCTTTGATCCGGGGAAAAGATTTTTCAGCCCCTTTCAGCACTTCCATACTATAGCCCTGGGTATCTATTTTTAGATACAGGTTATCATAGGAAGAAGGAAGTATCTGAGGTAACATAGTATCCAGTTTTTTGACCTCTACTTCTTCCTGATCCACAAAGCGGGAGTTGGCTGTAGCATCAATATGTTCGGGCATAATATTCAGTAATGAACTGCTGAAGGAGTTTTTTGAAATATTGATGATACTTTTCTGATCCTCACTTCCCACAGCCAGGTTGTAAGCCTGCCACAGACGGTCTTTTTTAGCTTTATTTTCCAGTTTTCTGAAGGCTTCTGAAAGCGGCTCAAAAGAATAAAGCTGCTTTTTAAATCCTGCCATTCGCATCAATTGTCCAAACTGACCCGTATTGGCACCTACATCCAGTATAGCCTCTATTTGATGATGATGGATCAACTGCATTCTTCTCTTCAGATCACCATAAGGGAATTTCTTGATCTTGATATCAAAACCCAGGTTTTTAATAAACTGCTTAAATACTTTATCTAATTTCAAAACATAATAGTTTAATCACATAAACGGCTCAAAATTAAGGAGATTTATAAGAGAACTTATTAAAATGCCATAATATTTAAGTGGAAATAATGATAGTTTGTCTATTCGGTCCTTTAATTTAATACGGTTTTTGATTTCTGGATCCGGATTAATTGTAGAACCTAAAAAATATAACCTTCACTTGTTCTAATTGGTGACCACAGCATCAAAGGCAGTATTGAGTACTTTTCCTTTCCTTTTCATCTGTATCCAGATGCGGTAATTACCTGGCTCAGGAAAAGCATAAGGAAAAGTAACCACCGAATGGCCAACATGCGCTCCGTCTTCCCCTTTTAGATCATAGGAATGTCCCATCAATTCCATCAGGTAATCATTGCGTTGCTGATCGGTCATAGACCTTACTTTAGCCATAACCTTATCCACACTATCCCTGAATGCCGAAGCCGGTGGAAGTTTGGCCAAACGGTTGTTCTCTGAAATCCGTTTTTTTATTATCTCCTGAGTGGCAGATGAATAATTTCCAACCGGATGCAAATGAATGTACACGCTTCCGTCATGTTTCATTACCACAGCATGACCCATCATGCCCATATAGGGATCCAGTTCTGCCGGTTCACCATCCGGATCAAGGATGCTGAAAGTCATGGGATAAAGCCTATTGGCCTGAAGGGTTTCGCCCTGATGCTCCCAAATAGCAGTAGATCCATCTGGTAAGGGTGTACTTATGCCTGGTTTACCACAAACGACTATGTCATTGGCAGCCAGCATCACCTGGCTGGGTAATACCGGATTGGAAATGATATAGGTGTCATCCGGATCTGAAGATTGCCAGGATGCTGAAATATCGGATGAGGATACGAAACTGACCGGAAGTTCATTATCTTCAATGACAACCGTATCTGAAATGGTTTCATGAAAACCATGTCCCCGAACGATATCAGCAAACACGAAATAACGTCCTCCGGGAAGTGGGGGCAGATCTACTTCAAAGGTAAGGGTATCCCGCCGGACCGGGTGTAAATGGGCAAAAGCATCCAGGCTTCCCTCCCGAATCAGGAACATATGCATCAATTTGCCATGATCCGGGATCAGGTAACTCAAGGGCAATGACCTCCTCCGGTATTGCTTATAAGCACTGTCAATCTGAAATATCATTCTTTTACCAGTATCGGTGGAAATAACCCTGCTGTTAGCCTGGTAGGGCTTATACATATTCCGGCGATAGCTGTCGGCCCAATTATTCCACCAGCTCATTCCTCCATACAGGATCAGAAAAATCACCAGGCCGGCAATGGCCATACCTTTTATTTTTCGGGCTTTTTGATTGGTGGTATCCTGTCCTGGGGGAACCAAAGCATCACTTAAACCGGAACCTATGATAGTGATCATTAAAATCACCAGGAATAAACCTAAACCAGCCAAAATCCAGCTTAAAGCCGGATCCATTTCTTTTTGTGCAGTAGAAATAGCCATAATCGGCACCAAAGCCGTTCCTGCTCCCCTGGCTCCTTTAACTTCCACTTCTATACTGGCTGCTCCTATGCTCATTAGCCATACCATTCCTTCATACTGCCCTGCAACATCTTGAACCGGTAAGGCCTGATCAGCCCGGGGTGACCCTTCATCGCCGGTAAACCAATAAATCGGCTTCAAATTAACTGAGTCTACATCACTTTCCGATATAAATACCTGTACCAAGGCTGTACCGGGAATGACATCCGGTGGATTTACATTCACCATGATCTGGTAAGGTCCTGCTGCCCCTTCAAAAATAACCCCAGGACTGCCCACATGGGCCTGGCTGTAGTTATAAAAAACAATTAACCCAACCAAAATGGAAATAGCTTTTTTCATTGTCACTAAATTTAGCGTCTCAATTTTTTCATCCAGTTACCCCATTGTAAACCCAGCCGGGAGGTAAAAACCGCTATGGTCATTGCAATCAGCAATCCACCAACTAAAGTCCAATCTGAACTAACTTTCCAGGGTTGGAAGGCATAGCGGTATTCATAGTCCGGATTACTGCCATAGTACCAGCTTTCTTGTCCAAAAAACCAGTTGCGGGCATGGGAAGACATAAGAAAATCTCCAAAAGGCCAATGTATTGCCAGATGAATCAAAACAAACGATGATCCAATCATTAAAGCCAGGATCCATTTATTGCTTTTATGCTTTTTTTGCAGGATAAGATCAATAATGAAAGCAGGTACAACTAGCAACAAAGGAAATTTAAAAGCCTGGTAATGTGTAATATCATTCAAGATAGGCCCCAGAAGAGGTTCTGCCGGAAATAAGGGAAGAATCCAGACCATTAAAATGAGTACCAGCATATAAAAGGCAGCTGTAAGACTGGCGGCCCATTTCATTTTGGTTGAACTGGCCACTGCGGACAGGTACAGGGGATAGATCAAGCTGCCTACGATATAAAATGAGTTTTGATGCATATCATGTCTATCCTGATATTCTGAGCTGATCGTGTACAGCATAACCAGGAAAAAGCCAGCTGTCATGATATAAATTGAATTGAGTAGCTTGTTTCTGATTCGTTCCTGTTTTGGACTCAAACCAGCGGGTATGGCTTGATTTTGTTTAACCAATACGCTTACCATAGCCCCAAATTGTACCATGATCATACCCAGGGCCAATACACTGTGGGGAGGAGAAAGAATGGTTACATCTAACCCGTAGGTATTGTGCCACCAATCATCAAACGGGGCAGAAGTAAGCATGGCAAAACAACCCCAGATGCAAAATAATGCTCCAAGGGATCCATAAAAAATGCCCCAAAATTTAACAGCCCCCTGTTTTTCCAGTGGTGACCCCCAGAAACTTGTTTTCAGAACCTGGTATCCGGAGAAAAACCCGGAAATCACTGCCCCCAGGTAAATGGCCAGATGCGGAGGTGATAATAATCCGTCCCGGCCAATACTGGTATGCCAGGAAATATCCCAAATCAATCCAATAATGATACTCAGGGAGGCAAAGGTTGTAGCATAAACATACAAAGGAATGCCTGATCCATTTATTTCAGTTTTTTCACTGGTTGTAGCTGAAACCAGTAAAGATTCAGGCTTTTGCTGCAATGAAAGCATGTAGAAACGATTTTAAGGTTGACTGATGTATAAAATTAACTATTTTTGGCAAAATCGGAAACATACTGCTTAAATGATTAACATAAATCAGGTGAGCAAAATAATCTTCGGTGGGCAGATTCAATCAGGCAGTTATGAATGATATACACTAAAATCGATAGTGCAGGTCAAATTTTATCGCTGCCTCTGTAATACGTTGTTGATGCTTTTCCCCGTCAAAAGGCAATAAGGTATGAAGTTTTAGTTCAGGGTTGATGATCAATAGCAGGGCATTTGATAAGGTGATTTCTTTACCTAAACCTAAATTTAATCCCAATCCGGATGGTTCATGCAAAAAGTTATTGTCTTCTCCTACTGTTTGGGTGATGAACATTCCCCCTTTGACTATGAAAGAACGGCCAAAATTATACAGCAGGTTTACAGGCATACTGACCATATTTAATGAAAATTCCGTTTGTTGCCGGTTTTCTCTGGGAAAATAGGCAGAAGTATGTATAAATTGATGATGGGCCAGGTAAAAGCCTGTTTCAAAGGACAATTTTGCATCCAGTTGACGGATGTAGTTAAAACCTGCATTCCAACCGCCTTTGCCCTGTAGCGTACCGCTCCCTTCTGGGTGACTTCCTAATATGATAATATCATTAGCAATGGCTGAAAAGTTCACGCCGATAGAATTGGATCTGGTTTTTGGCTGAGCTGACAGGGAGATCAAGGAGAGAAAATAGAATGCCAGTCCTATTAAAAGTGTTTTGTTCAATACTGATTTATTACAAAGATTTACCACTATGAGCCTGATATATATTATCCGATACAAAGGTTTATCCATGTATACGAAAAGATGCTGAAAAGTTACCACATTTCTAAATATTTTCTCTCAACATTACCCATATCAGATGGGTTAAATAATTGAGATATTTTTTAATTTTTATATTACGTAATTACTTTTTAAACTTTTACAGAAAATGAAGCAATATTTTTTATCAAAAAAAATAGGATTGATATGCATGTCCCTGATGGCTGCAATGTTCTTTTCCTGCGGGAATGATGAAGAAGTACAACCGTCAAATGAAGCCTGGTTTAAAATTTCTGGTCAGGTTAACGATACTATTCAGGCTAATGATGTAGTAGGAACCGTCAGGAAGCTCACAGAAAAACTCGAAGTGCTCACAATGACTATAAATACAAACAATTACCAGTTTAACCTGACAATCAAATCGAGTGATAATTTTATTTCCCGGAATTATGAGGTGCAGTCAACCAATTACCAGAAATCCAGTGTAAGCTTATCAAATATTCCGACCGGCAAGTTATACTTATCCCAACGGGGAGATGTTATTCTTGAACGTTTTAACCAGGTAGCACAAGGCAAGGCAAATATGGTGTTAGCCGATTCCAAGGGTGAAGAAGTGAAATTGGAGGGAAGATTCAGGGTACCCGTAGTAAGGTAAAGCTAAAATTTTTAAATAAAAATTGCTTGTAACTGTTGGAATTCAAATTAAATGATTCTACTTTTGCAACACCTTAAACGAAGGGCATCAGAAAAAGCTCAAAAAATAGTTGAAAAGTATTATTTGGGTATTTAAGATGAAAAATGGTCTGGTAGTTCAGTCTGGTTAGAATGCCTGCCTGTCACGCAGGAGGTCGCGGGTTCGAGTCCCGTCCAGACCGCAAAAAA
>JBPRGG010000046.1:0-1211 GCA_051418075.1 Candidatus Cyclobacteriaceae bacterium M3_2C_046
GAGCGGGGAGTGCTTGCGATTGAAGGAACGTGTGCTGGTATTCACCCATGAAACCTAAAATTAACACAATCAACAAACCAGCAAGCACTGGCGTATGAATATCTTATCCTATTTGCAGCCCGCAGCCAACAAAGCGCAGCATCGGCAGAACCCTGGACAGGTTGATTTAAAACCGTTTATGTTTTTAGTTTAGCAACACAATTTTGGCAATCAATAAACAAATCCATGAAAAACTGTCCAGGTAAACCCACCGCAGAAGCCACACAACTGTCCAGGAAATGATTTAAAGCAGGAAGTTAGTTGCAGTATCCACCGATAACCACCATGGCAAGTTTTTCAGCAATCCTTTACCCAAAATTGTGTTAAAAATTAGGTTTGAAACCGGAGCGATCAGCAAGAACAGCAACCTGAGGCCATTTGTGCCAACGTTCCCGGGCTATGCCTTGTTTGGCAATCCCACGTGAGTGAGATCCTATCCACCGAGGTAGAAAACCCGGGCGAGGTAGTGTCCCCCGAAACCCATCCCCCTGCCAAATAAGGTATGAGGCCGTGTTAGCTACAGTGCGTTTTGTATACACTTTATTGTCATTAATTCATGGCAAGGTATAACAAAAAATACCTACTTCCCAATCGATCTTTTTTTATCAATTTATTTTGAAGAATTAAGTTAATTCCGGGTGTCTCTGTCAAATACATGATCCAGGTAAATTGACTTTGTCCAAAAAAAACGCTAACTTACCAAAGCTTTTGGTTTCGCTTTTCCTTAAGTTTATCACTTAGTAAAACCGGTAAAAAGCTTTGATGTAAGCTGGCGCATTTTGCACCCGCTTTTCTTGTTTTTATCAATTTGTTTGCCCTCGTGCCGGGCGGGCATTTACTTTTTCCAACCATGAAAAAGTAAACAAAAAATCTCCGCTTCAGGAAAATTTGCTAAATCCCTTTGGAACTACGCTAAAATCAAAAAACTCGTCCTTTTATGCGCCACAGCCATTAATCAATTACGTCATAATACATGCATGTTTTTTCTTTTAAAAAGCATCTGTGGCGCATAACGTCCTCAAACAGCTTTGATTTCTTTACGCTCCATTCCAAAGGGATTCTTAACGCAATTTTCCTAATGCGGTAGGTCCTTGGGTTACGCACTGCCCGCATTGTAGCTAACTTACGGGCGTAGCCACTGTAAGGGATTTTGAGCAGTATGTTTATTGAGT
>JBPRGG010000047.1:0-37181 GCA_051418075.1 Candidatus Cyclobacteriaceae bacterium M3_2C_046
TATCAAACTGAACTGAAAAAGCGGTTGGAAAATCTGCAGGAAAATGTAAAAAAATTTCGATGCCCCGTCCAAACTTTCAAAGACAATCAGCAGGTATTCATCCGAACTACTTATGGGTGTATGGGATGTCACCAAAAAAGTAAGGCTGAATTTGCCAATCAGAATGATGAGATACCACTGACCAAAGCCACTTATTTTTTAGAAGGCAAATAACTAATTGCCATGACATTAGGTTATTCCACCTGTTTTTACAACTTTTAACCCCTTCAACCTAAAGTATAACTATGGACTCAATCATTACAAGTACTACCGGTTTAATTCATTTCATCTCTGGCCTGTTTGCCTTGGGCCTCGGTACAACAGTTTTGCTGGCCAACAAAGGAACCCAAAACCATAAAAGACTGGGCTACCTTTATGTAATTAGTATGGTGGTTTTGAATGTCACCGCTTTTATGATATACAGGTTATTTGATGGGTGGGGAATTTTTCATTGGGCTGCCTTAATCAGTACATTTTCTATATTGGCAGGCATGATTCCGGCAATTTTCCTGCGGCATAAAAAGTATTGGCTTCCTTTGCATTACACAGCCATGTATTGGTCAGTATTTGGTCTTTACGGCGCCTTTGTTGCCGAATCTTTGGTTCGCATTCCTGACTCACCTTTCTTTTGGATGGTTGGTTTAGCCGTTTTTATCGTTATGGCAGCCGGGGCCATTGGCTTTGGTTATTACAAAAAGCAATGGGCAGAAAAATATGGCTCCTGGTAGTCCATGATAAATAATTATTTCACATTCCATTAATCCCAAATACAGTACATTCATACCAATCAAGGTTTTTCGACAAACCAGACCTCTAATTATTTATTTGAAAGACTAAACTATTGGTAAAATTTTAAATAAATAACTAAAAATGAAAATGAGAGTATTAATTATCATCTTAAGCTTTTTAATAATGAGTCCATCTTTGCTGGCACAGAACAAAGTAAATGGTGGTTCGGGTGGTTTCCATTTTGGTGGAAAACTTTACGATACGGAAGCCTTCAACTATTTTAATTCGCTGAACAACCAAACTTTTTCTGATAACCTGGTCACGGTAGGTGGTGGCGGTTATTTTATCTTGAATAATTTTATGATAGGAGGATATGGCTTTTTCCGAGGCGGCGACAACAACGAGGTTTCATTAGGAACGCCATTCAACGATTATCAAAGATTCAACTTGTCAATTGATGGTGGTGGCGGTTATTTAACCCTGGGTTACGTGGTTTTTGCCACTGATAAAACCATTGCATTTCCTCAGCTGGGCATCGGGTGGCTTTAGTGGCAGAAAAAAAAGGCACTACCGTATCTTCTTGCCATTCCTGCTTTTTGGCCGGGTCTTTATATCCTCCCCAAATATCTATAAATATTTAAATTTTCTACTTTTCTTGGCCACTAAATAAATCTAATAACCACTTTAAATAGCTCTCCTTCTTCACTGAAAGCAACCTTATCCCCCATTTGCCTGATGATCATAGGTATGCCCCGGCCAAGGGCATCAATATACCGTAAATTATCCAGGTATTTGATAATGGCCGGATTTCTTAAGGCGCTGTTTCCTGTTTTTATTTTTTCAATGGTAAGGGTGTTGGGTATTCTACCCGGAGAAGTTATTTCCAATCGATCAGAGAATAAAAGTATCTGTATTCTTCTGCTGGTAATGGCATAATTCCGGTGAGCTACTGCGTTTACAATTAATTCACGCAAAACCTTTTTGGGAATTAAGGTTTGTTCTACTCTTTTTAATCCCTCAATGGTCGATTCGTTGGGTAAATGTAGTTGTACCAATGAAGATGCACTTTCTATTTGCTCATCCAGGGTACCGGAAATTTCTTTTTTTAGTGTTAATTCTGCATCCAGGCTTACTCCTTTAAATGCAGCAAAACTAATGGTGGCTTGTGGTAAATATCTCTCCGGATTTTTTCCAAACATAAGTACGCCACTTACTGATACCTGGTTGTTTTCTTCCATTAGAATATCAGAATTGTATAGAAGGCGTACTTGCTCTTGCTCCTCCATGTTAGCAAATTCAACCTGGTAATTTAACTCGAAATAATGATGAATTTTATCAAAGTTGAGTGACTTGATATGGGTTCTCTCTACCGGGTTGATATCGAAATGCAACATGCCGGATTGTTGAAAAAGGCGCATCAATTCAGACTGTGTTGCCATTCTGTTGGTTGAGCCTACCCTGATCCAGTATTTGCCGTCAATGGTTTGATATGGTTTGTGTTGTCCTTTTTCAATTTCTACAATAAAGACTTTTTTGTCTTCATAATTGACAGCATGTGCTGAGTAATTAATAGCTGGTACTACATTTTCGCGAGCTATATTCGCGATTTTTTCTTCTAAATCCTTACCGGAAATTCCAACAATTTTCCCTTCATCAGTTACTCCGATAAGTAAAACTCCGCCTAAATGATTGCTAAATGCTACCATTTCCCGGGCAATATTTTCCGGCCTGGCTTCTTCAATTTTAAATTCGATGTTTGAATTTTCTCCCTGCCCAATTAGATTTAAAAGATATTCTGTATTCATATATTTTGGCTATTTCCGGCGGAGGTTATACCTACATACCCGGCAACTTAAACTTCATGGTGACTTCGCCGGTTTGCCGGTCAACTTCAATTTTAGCATTTTCGGCTCCCATTTCTTTACCGGTAGACATTTTGAACATGCCGGAAAGAAAATTCATGCCATCCTGCATTACTTTTTCTACTTGCTCGTAATGCTGCTGTTCGGTGATTGATTCACTTTCTTTTTCAACGACAGCTTTTTTCGTTTCAGGGTCAAGCTGTTGATCCGATTGCTGATGGTCCCCATCGCTAGCTTCTGTTTGCACTATTTCCAGATCAAGGTATTCTTCTTCCGGTTCATTTTCTTCTGTAACTACTGTTTCCGGTTGTTCCATGTTGGCCAGCATATTACGCATGTCTTCCAGAAATTGTTCCTTTCCTCTTTTCGACAAGTCTACCTCGTTGGTATTATCCTGGCTGTCCAGTACACCCTCAAACAGGTTTTGTTTCACTTCCAGTCCGGCGGCTATGTCCATCTCGATAGAGTTGACTGCAACCAAATCAATCACCGTCAGTTGCTTGCTCTTTTGACCGATCCTGTCAATTCGGCCAATGCGCTGATTTTTTTTGGCCGGGTTCCAGGGGAGTTCAAAATTAATTACCGTATCCGCCATTTGTAAATTAAGTCCCGCACCACCAGCTTCAGTAGAAAGGAAGACCTTTATTTGTGGATCACTTTCAAATTTCTTGATCAGCTCCCCTCGTTTTTTTACCGCTACCTTGCTATTGAGTTCGGTAAAGGCTATATTCATTTCCCTTAGCAATTCACCAATCAACTTGTTCATGCGCATCCATTCCGAAAATATAATGATCTTGCGGTCGCTATTTTGCAAATCAAGTTTTTCAGTTAAAATGGCTTTTAACTCTACCAATTTGGATGATTCATAGGTTTCTTTGTCAATCAAAAAACTGGAATCGCAAGCCATCCTCATGTTATTGAGCAGTAACATCAGGCGTTGCATGTCGAATGGGGTGATGAATTTTTTACTCAATATCGCGGCTACTCCCGAGGCAGAAGAGGCATGATATTCTCTTTGCCTGTCGGTTAATGTTACCGGTACAGTAATTCGCCGGATGTGGGGAAGTTGTTTGATCACGTTGCGCTTTTCACGCCTGATCAAAATATGCTTCATTTTGTCTTTCAACTGCTGCAGGTTATAATAGCCGGTTATTTTATTCTCATTGGCCGAGTCGAACAAACAATGCTGATAACTAAATTCCCACAAGGGCGAAAGAAAGTAGGGATCGATGAAAGCCGTTACAGAGTAGAGGTCGAGGAGTTTATTTTCAATCGGTGTACCGGTAATTACCAGGGCGTGTTTCTTTTTCAGGCTTTTAATGGCACTTGAAGTTTTGGTGTCGTAATTTTTAATTCGTTGGGCTTCATCCAGAATAATAAAGTCAAAATGGGCCTGGTTGATAGCTCTGCTATCGCGCAATACCAACTCGTAATTTACTATTTGAAAGTAAGCATCTGAATTTTTGTAGGAACTGGCTCTTTTTTTGGGCAGCCCTTCCAGAATTTCAGCCTTTTCGTCAGTAAATCGCTCGATTTCCTTTTTCCATTGCTCTTTCAAAGAGGCAGGGCAAATCACCAGCGTTTTACTTAAGCCAAAAATTTCTTTTTTGGCCACTGCAATTGATATGGCCTGAATGGTTTTTCCTAATCCCATTTCATCGGCAATAATAGCGCCCTCCTTGAAGGTAGCAAAAGTTACTCCCTCTTGCTGGTAAGGAAAAAGCTCGGCTTTTATTTTACTAAAATCAATTGAAGTAGTGGCCGCCAACTTGGTAATTGCCAGCCGGTTATACTCCTGTTCCACCTTCTCATTTACTTCCGGCCTTACCAGTATTTCTTCAAACTC
The DNA here is from genome assembly GCA_051418075.1 of Candidatus Cyclobacteriaceae bacterium M3_2C_046. Taxonomy (GTDB): domain Bacteria; phylum Bacteroidota; class Bacteroidia; order Cytophagales; family Cyclobacteriaceae; genus JBPRGG01. The sequence goes on from JBPRGG010000047.1 coordinate 4,477, forward strand.
CTCTGCTGCCTGTAAAAAACCGAGAAAATCAGCTACTTGGTTTTCAGCAATATGCTTTTCTTTTCCAAAATATTTTCCGAGTAAAGATTCAACTTCTTCATTCATCTCATCAGGAAAGTGCCAGCTAATCTGGTAATCCTGTAAAGGGTCCAGGTAAATCTCCACCCAGGGGTATTCATGGCTGAGCCGGTCGAATAATTCCGGGTGTTCCTTAAAATACTTGAATAGAAATATGATGTGTTTGGTGGTACCTAATTTGTTGGTGCGCCAGTCCATGTTGTTACTGTAGCCGATTTCCTTTTCAAAATCATGAAGAGTAACCATGTATTTTAATCCCCTTTCATTGGTGACCAGGTGTTCTCCATAAATATTATCAGCAAGTTGAATCTTATAGTTAGCATACTTCGCTTTTTGTTCCCTTTCGTTCAGCACTCTCCTCTTCATGCCTTCACGGGTATATTTTTTACCTTCCATGTTGTCAGGCAAGGCAAATCGTTGTTCTTCATATTCCACTTGCATCAATGCTGCCAGTGCGGGTACCGTCCAGCCGGGTTTTTTTTCATTGGTAAGGGCAGTGATTATATTTTCTTCCTGGTTTATAAATATTGAAACCTGGTTTCTTTGTTTCGGGTCCTCGACTAGTAATTCAAAATGGTTTTTCGATTGTGCCACCATGATGCAATGCTCATCACGAAACAAGGCGGTTGCCTGCAGATAATCCTGGTTGCTTATTTCGCTGCTTTTTTTAATTTCACCGAGTTTTTCTTTGATAATTTTCAACATGTGCAAAGGAGAATAAATGAGTATCAAATAATTTTATAAAGATAAGTACTTGATGTATTGCTCCAAAATGTACCATGGTAAAAAGTGATAGGTTTAAATTAAAGATGCCGACTCCAAACTTATTTGACCCGAAAAAACTTATTTTTTTCCATTTGCTCACAGATTGGATTTCTGCTTTTTCCGACTAAAATGATAATATTTCATGGCATATTTTACCATTTTTTGCAATTTCCGAAAAAATCATTTAATATAGCAAAGCTTTTTAGCAAATCAATATGAATCCTGCAAATCATTATCAGAAATCTATAAATCATTCATCAACTGATCAGTCTTTGTGGGAAGGTTTACAGGTAGGCTTCGGAAAGTAGCTTTCAATTATGGAGAAGCCATTGCCTGGAAAGATGGAATCCTCTTTTTCAAAAAGTCAACTCTTGATGAAGTTGTATCAAAACTGGAACGATGGTATGGCGTTCAAATCGTCGTATCCGGTAGTCCAGTTGAGCCCAAGGTGATTTCCGGCCGCTTCGAAAATGAATCATTGGAGAATGTTATGAGAAGTATCTCCTTTCCTGAAGTCTTTAGTTTTGAGATAGATGGAAAAAAGATGAATTAAATTTTAAATAATACCTATGGTAAAATCGGTTAAATAGCTTTACAGCAAAAAAAGGATGGAATTTCCCACATAAGTCTTATCGCTCTTTCCCATAATTTCTTAGATTTGATATGTATCCTCAGAAAGTTATGAAAAAATACCTGTTCATCGTTTTTATACTGTTAAGTTGCCATTTGGTCTTTGCCCAAAAAAAGCCTAATATTCTTTTTATTGCCATTGATGACCTCAACGATTATGTGGGTTGCATGAATGGCAGCATCAAAGCTTATACTCCTAACATTGACCGATTGGCCGCTCAGGGCACTTTATTCACCAATGCCCATTGTCAGGCCCCCATTTGCGGACCATCCAGGGCCAGTATCATGACTGGGCTGTATCCTGCCACCAGTGGAAATTATCTGCAGGTAAATGACCCGGATATAAAAAAGGCCAATGCCACGGTAGCCCAATCTACCTTTATGCCTGATTATTTTGAAAAAAATGGCTATAAAACCATGGCCGTGGGTAAAATTTATCATAATGGAGATGCAGCCAATACTTTCGATGAATATGGAGGTAAGTTTGCCTGGATGGGTCCCAAACCAAAGGAGCGATTTAACTATGACCCGGCCAAAATTCCCCAAAAAACAGGTGGAACCCAAACCGATTGGGCTCCGTACCCTGAGCATGACAGTATGATGACAGATTACAAAAGTGCTGCCTGGGCCGTAAATAAATTAGGAGAGGATCATGAAAAGCCATTTTTCCTGGCTGTAGGATTTGTCAGGCCCCATGTACCCTGGTACGCCCCGCAAAAATGGTTTGATATGTTTCCTAAAGATAAAATTGAAACACCTCCATACCAGCCCAATGATTTTGAGGATATTCCTCTGATGGCTTACCGGGTGGCTGAGGCCCCCATGATGCCTACCACTGAAGAATTGATCGCATCAGGAGAATGGAAAGATGTTATGCAAGCTTACCTGGCCTGTATTGCATTTGTAGATGCCCAGGTAGGAAAAGTACTGGAAGCTCTGGAGGATTCTCCCTACGCGGATAATACCATCATTGTGCTTTGGGCCGATCATGGCTATCATTTAGGTGAAAAGAACCGGTTTGCCAAACAGGCTATTTGGGAACGTGATACCAGAACGGTTCTGATCTTCAAAAAACCCGGACAAGATCAGGGTCAAGACACCAATGCCCCGGTCCAATTGGTGGATATTTATCCCACCCTTACCAACCTGGCCGGACTGCCTGATTACCCAATGGCTCAGGGACACTCTCTGAAGCCACTTTTAGATAATCCATCTTATGCCTGGCCCCATCCGGCTCTTTCATTTTATGGTGTAGACAATATTGCTGTACGGGATCAGCAGTTTCGCCTTATTCAGTATGAAGATGGGTCGCAGGAATTATACGATATGCAAAAAGATCCCAATGAATGGGTCAATCTGGCTTATCAGGAAGAGTTTCAGTCCACCATCGAACATCTGCAAAAGCATATTCCGGACCACTGGGCTCCACTGTCACCTTATTCCAGCTATAATTTCAATACCTATTTTCAACAAAAATCTGAATAGTCTGGACAGGCTGTTGAGGACAAGTATTGAGTGGTTGCCCTTAGTATTACGCTTTATAATATTCCACTTCACTACCGGCAAACCTGGCCACTTTACTGATCAATTGCTCCTGCTGCTCTTCAGGCATCTTGTTAAAATTTTTAGCCAGGTTGATCTTTTCCTGAAGCATAGTGGCATCTTTTGCCCCTGTTACCAGCACATCCTGAGGCATAGACAAGGCAAAATTAAATGCTTCCTCCACAGTAATCAGGTCCATCACCTTGTTAGCCTGATTATGGCGTCCCTCAAAACCTCCACCCCAAAAAGCGCCACCGGCCAGGGTTTTCATTGCAATGATACCTCTTTTTCGTTGCAACAGTTCAGGCACCACATTACGGATAAAGCTGCTGTAGCTGGGATCCAATACATTGACAGGCAGCATGTTGGCCTCAATGGTATTACCGATTTGCTCAAATACATACAGGTTAGCCGCCGGCTGGTGATGTCCGGAAAATCCGATATGCTTTACCTTGCCGCTTTCTTTGGCTTTAATGAATACATCAAGCATCCCCTGATTCCTTATCTGTTCAAACTCCTCCGCACTATCCACCTGGTGCATCAGCCACAGATCCAGGTAATCTGTATTCATCCGTCTCAAAGATCCTTCCAGATGCTTTTGGGCAGTGGCTCCGTCCCTGGCCTTGGTCTTGGACAGCAGAAAAATATCCTCCCTGTATTTTGGTGTAAGTAAACGACCATATTTTCGCTCATTTTCCCCATCTACATAAGATTCTGCTGCATCAAAAAACCTGATACCACCTTCTATGGCTGTTTCTATGGTCTTCTGGGCCTCCAGATCAGTCATGCGTCCTACATGAAATCCTCCTACACCCAACATAGTCACTTTTTGCCCGGTAGATCCAAAATCATTCAAAGGCAACAGTTCCCCCCATTTATCACTTTGTCCTTTCAGGGGTTGGGAAAACAATGGCAGGGAAAAACTTGCTCCTGCTGTGCCCAATGCTGATATTTTTATAAATTTTCTCCGTTTCATATACTCAGGTTTATAAAAGTTCAAATAGTAAACCCTTTAAGGGTTGTTGATTGTTTTGGAAAAATTGAATTTATCCGATAATTATGAATTTTTTTTGAAGTCACACTGCCTGCCGCTCAAGCTATCCCACCAAACCACCTCGCGGCGGCGAAAGCCTGCTTCCCGCTTTGCCATTTCGGTCTTTCGCATCGCCTTGTTTGCCTGACTCAATACCTAAAGATGATTGAATGACTCATCACCGACTGTGTATAAATAAAATTTTAAGCGTGATAATCGGGTTTTAAGAATTTTGTAATATCGGATTGGGAGTTAACGATCAGTTTAAGTTATTTATGATCTTCCAGATTGGGCAGGTCATTATAGATCAACAGATATTTTACAAGGCCAGTTAATTGTTCCATTCCCGGGCCAGCAGGCTGTACATTTTCAGGTCAGCAAAACCTATTGGCGACTTAATCACTTCCCTTTGCAATCCTTCATAGGTAAAACTCAGTTTTTCAGCCAGTTTCAGGCTGTTCAGGTTAGAAGGTTCAGCCCGGATCATCAACCGGTTCAGCCCCTGTTCAAATAAATAAGAGATAAATAATTGCAGTGACCGTGTCACCAGACCTTTTCCCCGGTAATGTTTGGATAACCAGTAATATATTTCGCTGGCCTGGCTCTCCCAGTCCGTTTCCCGGGTACCCAGTCCTCCCACCAGCTTTTCCTCATAAATAATTAAGAACCTGTATTCCCGGTTGGGTTTTTCTAACAGTGACTTCAGAAAATCATGGGTTTGCTCCGGGGTATTTATTTTCGACACAAATGGTAAGTATCTTCCCAGCTCTTCCCTTTCGGCATCCACCACCGAAAAAAAATCCGGCCCGTCTTTTAGCTCAAGGGGCCGGAGATATAATTGATCGGACAAATTTAAGGTCTGATCCTTAGTCATTTTTTTATAGTTGTTGCTTCCAAACCATTTGTTTGGCAAAATTATCATTTAGTTTATAATTCCGCACATGGTCGGCTAATCTTTCTCCTACGATTTCAATCTTATCAAGGTCTGCTTCACCCATCCCGGCTTTGTAGCAGTAATTGAGGTAGCCCACATCTCCAAAATCTATTCCCATCAATGCCAGTGCCACCCGATCTGCCGCCAGCCAATCCGGACTGGCCACACATACCCGGTGATCGACTGGTGTACCATTGTTGGGCCCGTCTCCTTCCATTCCTTCAAATCCATCGATCAGGGCCAGGTGCGGGTGCAGGTATTTGGCCAGGTTAAAAGTATTGTAATTGATTCCCCGATAGCCTCCTCCATGGGCAATGGGTTTGTCATTCTTAGCTCCCTCTTTACGGTTGGGTCCCCAGCTGAAGCCTTTATCCTTGATGGGCGCCCCAAATACAATGTTTTTCAGAGACAAAGTAGCCACCACCCGGTCATGGGTTTTCATTCGGGCCGAGGAAATGATATAGTTGTTGGGATCCAGCATCATATTAGACATCCTCACCGGATGGGGCTGCCAATCCTTTTCATTCACCACATGCATGATCTGATGTCCCTCCTGGTCAAGGTCCATCAGCTTCACCTTGTATTTTTGCATCAGGCGCATGTAACCATAATTTTCAAAACCATCAAAAGTAGCGCCTCCGGCAGCCGATTCGGCAATTACTACATTTTGGGTCTTACCAATGGAAGAAAGAAATTCCAGGATCCCTTCCAGTGTATCCACATGGGTAGCGGTAAGCTGACGATCAATCATCACATTGTTGGGTTTCACCACTACTTTTTTAGCCCCGATAGCTTGTTTGATCTGTTGAGAAAACGGTTCCAGGGCCCGGAAAGCCAGATCCGACCGGTGGTTGCCCTGGGTGAGGGCTACGGTACTGGTTTTTTCTGGTTTCAAGATACTTGAAAAGCCATAAGCTCCTGAAAAACTGGCAGCAGTAGCAAAACCGCCCAATATTGAGTTTCTGAGAAAATTTCGTCGATCCATAGTAATACGATCATTTTAACAACAGGTATTACGAACATAACGAAAGATACTGGTGAAAAACAGGATAAAAATCAGGAAATGAGCAAGTTTTTCAGTTGAAATTTAATTATTGAATATGGTAAGCTATTTCCAATATGTAAAATAAATGTAATTTGCCTTTCAGAGAAAGATTTTACAAATGATCAGTCAATCACTGAGGGAATGACCGAGAAGGATTTTTGCCTAAAAAAATTTTCTAATGAGTATTTATCAGGAGCTAAGAACTCAGGATTTTTAATATAAAAGCATTTTTTTTAACTAAGCTAATGAACCTGATTCAGAAAACAACTCCAGATTAAACATATAGAATAAGACCAGCCCGTCAGTGTAAGCTATCCGTCAGGCTGGTCTTTGTTGTCCTTGTTTAAATAGATGCCAGTTCCACTGACCGCTTGATAAACCGGGTCATGTCAGCTCCGGTCAACATATTTTGTGACAATAAGCCCAGGTCAAAAGCCTGCTTGGCCAATTGTACTTTGTTTTCTTCAGTTTCTGCTTTCAGCATTTTGCCGATCAACGGGTGATTGGCATTCACCGCTACATTATATTGATCCGGCATATTGCCCATCATGGCCATGCCGCCACCACCGGTAGCTGCCATGTCTTTCATACGTCGCATAAATTCGGGCAATGTAATCACCACCGGCAGTTCATCCACTGAAAGAGATTCTACCTCCACAGTCATGCTTTTGTTGTTGATGGCTTTTTCAAACAATTCTTTCACTGATTTCTTTTCATCTTCGGTCAGAATACTTTCTTTCTTTTCATCCTTATCAATCAGTTTGTCAATGATCTCAGCATCCACCCTCTTCCAGCTTACATTTTGCAGCTTCATTTCCAGGTTGTTGATGAAGTGGCTGTCCAATACTCCTCCCATCTGCAGTACATTGTAGGATCTGTCTTTGGCATTTTGAATAAAGGCATCCTGCTTGGCCGGATCATTGGTATACAGGAAGATGATATTTTTGCTTTTATCCGTCTGATTGACTTTTACCTGCTCCTTGTATTCATCAATAGTGAAACATTTATTGTCCACATCTTTCAGCAACACAAAATCCTTGGCTTTTTCATAGAATTTCTCTTCAGTGATCATCCCATATTTTACGAAAATACCAATGTCATCCCATTTGGCTTCATAACCCTGGCGGTCTTTCTTAAATAATTCACCCAATTTGTCTGCCACTTTCTTGGTAATATGGCTGTTGATTTTCTTCACATTACTGTCCGACTGCAGGTAGCTACGGGAAACGTTCAGCGGAATATCGGGTGAATCGATCACTCCGTGCAGCAGCATCAGGAATTCAGGAACAATATCTTTCACTTCATCCGTAATGAATACCTGCTTGGAATAGAGCTGGATCTTGTTTTTCTGCATTTCAAAATCATTCTTGATTTTGGGGAAATACAGGATACCTGTCAGGTTGAAAGGATAATCCACATTCAGATGGATCCAGAACAAGGGATCCTCCGAAAAAGGATACAGTTCCTTATAAAACTGAAGGTAATCTTCGTCCTTTAGTTCAGTAGGAGCTTTGGTCCAGATCGGATGGGTATCGTTGATCACATCATCTTTTTTGATGGTCTTTTCCTTACCCTTATCATCAGTAATTTTTTCTTCTTTGGTGCCGAAAATGATGGGCACTGGCAGGAATTTGCAGTACTTGTTCAGGATTTCCCTGATACGGTAATCTTCCAGAAATTCAGTGGAATCATCGGCCAGGTGCAGCACAATGTCGGTTCCCCGGTCTTTTTTCACTGCTTTGGTCAGTTCAAATTCTGTATTTCCTTTACAGGACCATCGGGTTGGCTCAGCTCCTTCCTGATATGAAGAAGTGATGATCTCTACCTTTTTGGATACCATAAAAGAGGAATAGAAACCTAAGCCAAAGAAACCGATGATCTGGTTTTCATCCGCCTTGTCTTTATATTTTTCAATGAACTCAGTAGCTCCGGAAAAAGCAATCTGGTTGATATATTTTTTTATTTCTTCCGCTGTCATACCAATTCCCCGGTCACTGACCGTAATGGTTTTCAGCTTTTTATTGACACTGATTTTAATACTCAGGTCTCCTAATTCCCCCGAGAATTCCCCCATAGAAGACAGCCTTTTTAGCTTTTGGGTGGCATCTACCGCGTTTGAAACGATCTCTCTCAAAAAGATTTCGTGATCTGAATACAAAAACTTCTTAATGATGGGAAAAATATTCTCGGTATGTATTGAAATATTCCCTTTCTCTTCCATTATTTTTTATTTTTTAATTACACCATGATCAAATTTGTCGATCAATACACAAAGATTATTCCACAACAAGGTTTTTTCAGATGGAAGTGACAGACTGTCAGCAAAAGGCTTTTTAAGGTTTGAGTGATCGAGGTTATCTGTCAAAAATGACATAAAACATGATGTCTTACTATATTTTTTGTCACCCAGCTGGCTAAGGGGGGGGCTTTTTGACTTGATACAAAACCTGCATTTTCTGTCAGGCCCGGCTGCTTGTTGATTTTTTATAATCATAGTCCTCATGTAATCATAAAAATATGGTTCAGCCAAATGCAATGGTGGTCGTCGGTCAAAGAATATCGTTATTTCTTTTTCCTTTTAATTTTGCCCGGCCTTCCCTTTTTTATTTCCTGCTCCTGACAGTTATTGTTATCAGATAATGTATAATTTTGCCCCCTGATATTTGACATATATGAGCCAGGGTTCAATTTTAGGGGTGAAAAGGGAAAAATTATCTAACCAGGAAAAAAGGAAACGCATAGTATTCTTTTTAAAGCTATTGATTTTCCTGTTTATAATGATCTTCAAAGAAGAGTTTATCAGGTTTGTAGCGCTTTACCTGGAAATAGCGGTGAAGGCAGTGGAAGCTTTTTTGTTCTTTATCACTGCCCATCTGGTTATTTCTTTTAGCCGGTTACTCCTGGTTAACCTGTACATCAGGCGGAACAGCATTAAGGATAATGTAAAAAATAATTTTGTATTAGGCATAAACCGGCTGGCCGATATGTTATCTGCCATATTCCTGTTTATAGCTATTCTGACTCTTTTCAGGATATCTGTCTGGGAATTTTTTACCGGTATCAGTATTGTGGCTGCTGCTATTGCTATTTTGTCCAAAGATTATATCTCAAACCTGATCAATGGTCTGATCATCATGTTTTCCGATCAGCTTTCTCTGGATGATTATGTGCAAATCGGTCAGCACAAAGGCAAGATAGTGGACATTACTTTTCTAAATATTCAATTGGTCAATGAAGATGAAGATCTGGTGTATATTCCCAATACGACGGTCTTTTCTACTGAAGTTGTTAATTTTACTAAGCAGCCGGTTAATAAATTATCCATCGATTTTGAATTACCTGTCAAATATGCCGGCATGGATGTTTTAGAGGAATACCTTAAAAAAACGCTGGCTAACTTTTCCTCCAATATAGTTTCTAACAGCTATGTTTTAAAAGTGGCCAGGATTAACAAAGACAGCCTGCTGCTTAAATATCAATTCATATTAAAACATGAAAACAGGGAAATGGAAAAGCAGATCAGGAGATTGTTGCCCAGAAAAGTTGTAGAGTTTATCAACCAAACAGATAAAGTTGAAAATTTAGATTAAAAACCAATCTTCTTCCCTCTATAGCCTTCTTTTTCCAGTTTTTCAGCCGAAGTAATTACTTTATCCTGCAGTTCATTCTTGTATTTCTGAAGTTTTTCCGCTACAGCCTGATCAAAGGTACCAATGATCTGGGCTGCTAGTATGCCGGCATTTTTAGCTCCATCCAAAGCCACTGTGGCCACCGGAACTCCGCCCGGCATCTGCAAAATCGACAAAAGAGAATCCCAGCCATCAATGGAATTTCTGGATTTTACCGGTACCCCGATTACCGGAAGGGTGGTGATGGATGCTACCATTCCTGGTAAATGTGCCGCGCCACCAGCACCGGCAATGATAACCCTGAGGCCTCTGTCTCTGGCCTCTTGGGCATATGCGACCATTCTTAAAGGAGTACGATGGGCCGAAACTATGGTCACTTCAAAATCCACCTTTAGCTCTTCCAGGATTTGGGCTGCTTCAGACATGATAGTCAAGTCTGACTGGCTGCCCATAATGATGCCTACCTGTGGTTTGCTCATGTCATTACTTTTAGGTTTTCTTTTACAAAAATAGCTTTTTCTTTGAGACCGGCCATATCTTTATCAATGATGGTCACATGTCCCATCTTTCTGAATGGTTTGGTCAGTTTTTTGCCGTAAAGATGTACATGAGCTCCGGATAGTGCCAGTACTTGATCCAGCCCTTGATACCGGGCCAGCCCCGTATGTCCCGGCTCTCCCAGCAGATTCACCATAGCGGCCGGAATTTTTTCCCTGACATCACCTAAAGGCATATTCAGAATGGCCCTCAAATGCTGCTCGAATTGGGAAGTAAAGTTAGATTCTATGGTATGGTGACCACTGTTATGGGTGCGGGGGGCTATTTCATTGACCAGCAAGGTCCCATCCTTTTCCAGGAACATTTCCACCGCCAGTAAACCGATCATATCCAGTTTTTCAATCACTTCTTTGGCCAGATTAAGGGCTCTGGATGCTGATTCAGATGACACATCAGCCGGAGAAAACAAATACTCCACCAGGTTGTGTTCCGGGTGAAACACCAATTCCACCAGGGGAAAGGCTTTCATTTCTCCCCGTTGATTCCTGGCTACAATCACCGACAGCTCTTTTTCAAAATCGATCATTTTTTCCAACAGGCCTGGTTCATCAAAAGCCTTTTCCAGGTCCAGTTCGGAATACAACTTTTGCACACCACGTCCATCATACCCGGCCTGACCTAATTTATGTACAGCCGGCAGGAATCCTTGAAGGGTTTCCACTTCAGCTCTGTTTTCAGTCAGTACAAACGGAGCAGTAGGGATCTTGTGATCCTGGTAAAACTGTTTTTGCTTCCTTTTATCCTGGATCAATTCTATGATTTCCGGCTGGGGAAAGACCTTCTTTCCCTCGGCAGCCAGCTGTTTGAGGGCTGAAGTGCTCACATTTTCAATCTCGATGGTAATCAGGTCGCATTTTTGGCCAAATTGATATACCGTTTCATGATCAGTCAAAGAACCCACCTTAAAATCTGTGGCAATGGATTTACACGGGGCATTTTCATCCGGATCCAGTACGGATACATCTATATTAAAATCTATGGCAGATTGGATCAGCATTCGTCCCAACTGGCCTCCTCCTACCACGCCTAATCGAAAATTCTGATAAAAATTAAATTTCATGGTCTACATCTTTCTGATTCAACATTATTTCCGGGATACAGGTTGTTAAAATGCGCTTGTTTTTACGCTTTATTCATATCAATTCCAATTTTAGCCATCAATATGCTGGCATTGAAGCTCTCCGTGATACCTTCATGTATTTTATAATCAAAAAACAATTCTCCCTGATCTATGCTGCTTTCAAAGCTGTAATTTTTTACACTGGCCATTTCCTTCACTAATTCGCCCAACTCCAGGTCATGGGTAGAGACAAAACCTGCTGCCGGCAACCCGGCCAGTTGCTTGATCAAGGCAGTGGCCCCCTGGTGACGGTCTTTGGAGTTCGTTCCTTTAAGGATTTCATCCAGCATAAATAAGACCGGGAGCGGAGAAGATTGAATCAGGTCCAGTAACTGCCTGATCCTTTTCAGTTCGGCATAAAATGAAGATATGTTCTCCTCCAGGTTATCCTGGTTGCGCATACTGGTAAAAATCTGACATACAGACACTTCCATTGAAGAAGCGCAAACCGGTGCGCCCATCAGGGCCAGAACGGTATTGATGCCCACTGTTCGCAGGAAGGTGCTTTTACCCGACATATTGGAGCCGGTCACAATGGTGATCTGTTTTTCCTTGGTATATTGAAAATCATTGTTTACCCTGGCCTCTGAATGAATTAAGGGATGTCCCAGTGAAGTGGATTGCAGTACATGGGAAGCTTGAGTGATGGTGGGCATTACATATTCGGGATGGGCAAAACCAAAACCGGCCAGGCTGTTGATCACTTCCACCTCACCGATGGCGGAAAACCAGTTTAAAGCATATTCTTTATTTTTTTCTTTCCATCTCTCGGCTCTTATCAGCCAGAAATAGTCCAGCAAAAAAACAATATTTAATGATTGATAAAACAGATTATGCCGGGATTCCAAACCGTCCAGTATATTTTTCAGCTTTTTAATGGACTGCGAAGCCATGATATCAGGATTCTGAAAAAAGCTTTTTTGATGTTTCAGGCGCTCTGCTTTAAACTCCCGCTGTTCAATGGCTTTTATCAAAGCTTCAAATACCTTCAATTCCCTGATGCTATTGTAGGTTTGATCATATGTAGATTTGGCATAAGGACTGACCCGGTAAAGCAGATAGAAATTAAATATAAAGGGGGGTAATAACAAGGTCAGGGAAAGTCCCCCTATAAAAAACAAGACCAGCATGACTATAATTATCAGCGGCATAACCAGTTGTAAAATCTGGTACATCCATCGTTTATGAATCTGATTTCGTTCCAGGATCCATTTTTTCAGGATGTCTATATGACTTTTTTCATGCTTATGATGCCGTCCCAGGGCCTGAAATTCCTGCAACCAGCTAAAATCCTGGCCCAGTTCCAATACAGCCTGCTGTTGATCCTTGATAAATTTAAATTGACCGGGGTTTAATAAGTAATTAGCCAAAGCTTTCCTGCCGGAAGAAGTATTGGTGTGATTGATCAATTGAAATAAGGAATGACTGCCGAAAATATCCAGGTCGCCACTGTAAGGATGCAAATGATCCTGGAAATCCAGTCCCTGGTCGAATAGCTTTAACTTCATTTCCAGCCGGTCCAGTTCTTCCTGATTTATTTCCTTAAGATACCTGGCATGATCTCTTTTGAAATTGATCTGGTTGTGAAACCTGATCAATAAACCAAATATCAGGGGAAATATCAGCAACAAGACCAGGACCATGGAGAGAATTTTCTCATTGGCAAAAAAGATCAGCCCAATTAAAAATACAATAAATAAGATGGTGCGGATGGTAGAATAGAGAGAACTTTTGGAAGTATAATAATCTTCCCGCTGACGGAATTGGACTACATTGTTTTTAAAAACTTCTTGAGGGGCATTCTTCATAAAAAAAACAGATACCTTGGCTGATTTTCGACACCAGATAAAACAAATTCATTCCGGTGTTACTTACAATTATAGAAAAATTAATTTAATAGAATCCAATATTATACTAATTTTAGGAATTATTCATGGTATTCAAAACTTTTTAAGCCAGTGGAAAAAACCAAAATCAAAGAATTTATAACTACCCATAAAGACCAGTTCCTGGATGAACTTTTTAATTTATTGCGCATTCAATCTGTAAGCGCTGATCCAAAGTTTAAAGAAGATGTTTTAAAGGCAGCTGACTTCTTAAAGCACAAACTGCTGGATGCCGGGGCTGATAAAGCTGAAATTCATCCAACAGAGGGGTATCCTATTGTTTATGGAGAAAAAATGGTAGATAAAAGTCTGCCTACTGTTCTGATATACGGACATTATGATGTGCAACCTGCTGATCCCTATGAATTGTGGGAAACCCCACCATTTGAACCTACTGTTCGAAACAACAAGATCTTTGCCCGGGGATCATCCGATGATAAAGGACAAATGTATGTACATATAAAGGCTTTGGAGACAATGGTGAAAACCGGGACCCTGGCTTGCAATGTAAAATATATGCTGGAAGGAGAAGAAGAAGTGGGCTCCGGCAACCTGGAGGTTTTTGTCAAGAAAAACCGTGAAATGCTGAGTGCCGATGTTATCCTGATCTCCGATACTTCCATTATTTCCAATGAAAATCCTTCCATCACAGTCGGATTAAAAGGATTAAGCTATCTGGAGGTAGAGGTGGTAGGTCCTAACCGTGATTTACATTCGGGAGTCTATGGTGGTGCAGTAGCCAATCCGATCAATATCCTTTGTCAAATGATCGCCTCCCTTAAAGATGAAAATAACCGGATAATCATCCCCGGCTTTTATGATAAAGTGGTTGATCTTTCTGAGCAGGAAAGAAAGGAAATGGCTAAAAGACCTTTCAATCTGGAGGTTTTCAAGAAAGACCTGGATATTGAAGAGGAAGAAGGGGAAGCTGGTTATTCCACCATTGAAAGAACTGGCATTCGTCCCACCCTTGACGTTAATGGCATCTGGGGAGGTTATATAGGGGAAGGTTCCAAAACCGTATTGCCTTCTAAAGCCCAGGCTAAAATTTCCATGCGCCTGGTACCCAATCAAAGTCAGAAGGAAATCACTGAACTTTTTACCGATCATTTTAAATCGATAGCCCCCAAAAGCGTGAAGGTGAAGGTCAGGCCTCATCATGGGGGTGAACCAGCAGTGACACCGACAGATTCTGTAGCCTATGCTGCTGCCTCGGCTGCTTTTGAGGATGCCTGGGGTAAAAAGCCCATCCCTGCCCGTGAAGGAGGCAGTATTCCCATTGTGGCATTATTTCAGAAGGAGTTGGGGTTAAATTCAATACTGATGGGCGTAGGTTTGGATGCTGATGCCATACACTCACCAAATGAAAGTTTTGGCATTGATAATTTTATCAAAGGCATAGAAACAGCCGTGTTGTTCCATCAGCATTTTGCCCGCTTGAATCAGGAAGGGTAATAGTAGGATATTGAAAATATCCCGTCATTTTGATGCCAGGAGAAATCTGTTGGAGTAAAGGTAGTCAGTAGCTAAAGGCAGAAAAGCCAAAGAACAAGATTGTATTTCTGAGATTCCGGAGGTTAGCTGCATATGACTGACGGATTTCTCTTCAGCCATACCGCTTGCCTGCCCTTTTTCATCGAAATGACGGATGGTTTTTTGAATTCTGCAATCTGCAAACGCCTGATATACCCGTCATTTCGACGCCAGGACAAATCTGTTTTTGTTACGGTAGTCAGTAGCTAAAAGCAGAAAAGCCTAGGAACAAGATTGTATTTCTGAGATTCCGGAGGTTAGCTGCATTTAACCGACGGATTTCTCTTCAGCCATACCACTTGTCCGCCCTGTTTCATCGAAATGACGGTTTGTTTTTTGATTTCTGCATTCTGCAGATGCCTAACTCACCCCGTCATTTCGACGCCAGGAGAAATCTGTTTGTTTTACGGTAGTCAGTAGCTAAAATCAGAAAAGCCAAAGAATAAGATTACATTTCTGAGATTCCGGAGGTTAGCTGCATTTAACCGACGGATTTCTCTTCAGCCATACCGCTTGTCCGCCCTGTTTCATCGAAATGACGGATAGTTTTTTGATTTCTGCTACATGCAGGGGCTTAACTCACCTACTTTAAAGCGGTCTCCCTTCCCTGTCCCTCCTTCTGATCCAATTCTTTTAGCATTCTGATGATATTTATCAAAGCCCGGGCATTATGATAACTGGTTTTCCAGGGCTGGGCCTTTAATCCAGTGGCGCTTTCAGGATTCACATCCAGGCCACTGGCGTACCATCCGCCGTATTCTTCATCGATCATATAGGTTTTGGTATATTCCCACAGTTTAAGGAAAGCTTCAAAATAGCGGGTTTCATCAGGGAAAAGGCTATACATCAGCAACAGGGCATTTAACCCCTCTGCCTCGACCCACCAGGATTTGTTGGGATTGATGATAGCTACCGAATCACCAAAATAGTATCCTTCATAATAAAATCCACCCAAATCCTCATCCCAGCCTTTTTCCAGGGAATGATCCACCATTTTCTTAGCCAGATCCAGGGTCTCCTGGTCATGCTCAAATCCTAAGGAGTGAGAGGCTTCCAGTAACAAATAAGCCGTTTCCACATCATGGCCAAAGGTCACGTGATCCAGCCTGTAATTGGCTTCCCGCACTTCTCGAGCAGAGTCAGCATAGGAAACATGGGTCCAGTCCGGTTCAAAAAACAGCTTAAGGAAGCCTTTTTCGGTAGTCATCGTATCTCTTACAATGTAGAACATTTCCTCCAGCCGCTCACGCACCAGTTCATCCGGCCACACATGGTAAAGCTCGGTGAAAGCTTCCAGCAGATGTATAGAGGAATTATAGTCTTTATAACCTATAGTGGATTGGTCTTCACTGCCCCCACTCACCCGTTCAGCCGGATCCTTAGGATCACCATTTCGCTCAAGGTGCTGAAAATAGCCACCATATGTTTTGTCATGACTATTTTCCTCCAGCCATAGGAAAGTTTTTTTGGCCAGGTTCAAAGCGGCTGTATCCTGGGTCAGTTTGTAATAAGTGGCCAGGGCATATATGCCAAAGGAATTACCATAGGCCCGTTTTTCTCCTGCGATTTCAGTTAGATCTCCTTCCCGGGTCAACATATCATAAAAACCACCGTATTCCTGGTCCCACATGGTGTTCTTCAGGTTTTCAAACCCATGACGGGCCACCTGGGCAAACATCTCATTTTTTCCTTCAAAAAATAAACCAGCCTGGGCCGGTGACCAGGTATGACGGGCCTGCGACACTATGAATTTCACCTGAGGCTCTACCGGTTCCCATTTATAATTAAAGCTGCTGAGAAATCCTCCATGTACGCTATCTACAGTTAAAGGGTACCATTTGTACAATAGCTGGTCAGTCAGCTGGTATTCAAACTCTTCGGCCAGTAAACTGTAGGATGAACCGGGGTTTTCTTTTTTTTGTTTACAACCAAGTAAAAGAAGTGCAATTAAGACTAAAATTGAAAATTTTTTATCCATTATTATCATTATTTTTGAATCAGGAAGTTAATATATAAATATAATTAGATTAAAAATTTATCATGAAACGATTTTTCATTTTATTTTTCCTAATAATCATTTTTGGGTCATCCATGGGTCAAATCATAGAACCAGCTACCTGGTCTTATGATGTTTCTCAAGAAGATGTAACTGCCGGTGACCAGTTGGATCTGATCTTTAAGGTTAATATTGACAGTGACTGGTATCTTTATTCTTCTGATTTTGATCCGGATCTGGGCCCAATGGTTACCACCTTTGTATTTGAACCCAATGATACTTATGAATTGGTGGGAGATGTAGAACCCATTGGAGCCAAGGAAAAATACGATGAAATATTTGAAGGGGATTATACCTATTTCAAAAATACAGCTGAATTCAGGCAAACTGTCAAGGTTTTGAAGGAAAATCCTGTGATTCAGGGCAGCTATGAATACCAGGTATGTTCTGAAATCAATGGCCAGTGTATTCCGTTTGATGATGAGTTTACATTCGACTTTTCCGGTCAGGCTGTAGTAAGTCAGCCCGACCAGGAATCTGCTTCCAGTAGTGCTCAATCTGAAGCTGAAGAAAAAATTCAGATACAGGAATTCAATTTTGACCAGGAAAAAGATGGAACTGAGGAAATCACCGAACAAGAGCAGGTGGCTGCTGATAATGAAGGCTTGCTAAACCGGGATCCCAATGATCCCTATTCTTTAATGGCTTTCATGCTGATTGCTTTTTTGGGCGGCCTGGCGGCTTTACTTACGCCTTGTGTATTTCCTATGATCCCCATGACGGTAACATTTTTTACAGGCAAAAGCAGCAACCATAAAGATGCCACCAGAAAAGCCTTATTCTATGGATTTTCCATTATTGGTATTTATATTATTGCAGGAACGGTGGTAGCCATGTTCAACGGACCAGAATTTGCCAACTGGCTCAGTACCCATTGGATACCCAATGTGATATTTTTTCTCATCTTTTTCATTTTTGCCCTGTCCTTTCTGGGTTTGTTTGAGATTACTCTACCCACTTCATTTGTCAATAAAGTAGATAAGAATGCTGATAAAGGAGGTTTACTGGGTGTCTTTTTTATGGCATTTACCCTGGTGCTGGTTTCTTTTTCATGTACCGGCCCTATAGTAGGTAGTATTCTGGTGGAATCATTCGGCGGACAGATCATTAAGCCGGTACTGGGCATGTTTGCCTTTTCCCTGGCTTTTGCCATACCTTTTACCCTGTTTGCTATCTTTCCTGAATGGCTAAGTAATTTGCCCAAATCAGGTGGTTGGTTAAATTCTGTGAAAGTAGTTCTAGGCTTCCTGGAACTGGCTTTAGGTCTAAAGTTTCTAAGTGTGGCAGACCAGGTGTATCATTGGGGTCTACTAGACCGGGATGTATACCTCACCTTATGGATCGTGATTTTCGCCCTGATGGGTTTTTACCTGTTGGGTAAGATCAGGTTGCCTCACGACAGCAAAATGGAATATATTGGAGTTCCCCGGCTAATCCTGGCAATTATTACCTTCTCTTTTGTGGTGTATCTGATTCCGGGGTTGTTTGGTGCTCCTTTAAAAATACTGGCCGGATATCTGCCTCCAACAACCACCCAGGATTTCAACCTGTATCAAACTTCAGGCAATTTCTATATGGCTCAATCATCACCTCAGCAGGAAACCATTTGTGAAAAGCCCAAATATAGTGATATGCTGCACTTCCCCCATGGGATCCAGGGGTATTTTGACTATGAACAAGCCCTGGAATGTGCCCGGGAGCTGAATAAGCCTTTGTTTATCGACTTTACCGGGCATGGTTGTGTGAATTGCCGTGAAATGGAAGCCCGGGTCTGGTCGGATCCTGATGTATTGGAGATCCTGAAAAATGATTATGTGGTGGTGGCTTTATATGTGGATGAAAAGACCAAATTACCTGAAGCGGATTGGTATGAATCAGAATATGATGGGAAATTAAAAAAGACAATGGGTAAGCAAAATGCTGATTTCCAGATTGTCAGGTTTAATAATAATGCCCAACCCTATTATGTGTTGCTGGACAACCAGGAAGAGTTGCTGATGAAGCCCAAAGCTTATGATTTGAATGTACAAAATTTTGTAGATTTCCTGGAAACCGGTTTGGAGCGCTTTCAGCAGCGGGAAGGGCAGGATGCGCTGGCCAGGAAGTAAGTCATATGGCCAGAAATGCCAGAAAATCATAGCAGGGACAAATCTGGGTAATACTTCCGGAAAATATTGTTTATATTCACAATATTTCAGAAGGAATTGAATATGAGTAAAAGTAGAATTATTGTTTGTCTTATTCTGATGCACCTGAATCTATGGGCCGGGGATAACCAACAATTTCTCTTTGATCATTTAAATACCACTCAGGGATTATCAAATGATAATGTATTTTCAATAATTCAGGATGCTTATGGCTTCATTTGGATTGCCACCTCTGATGGATTGAATAGGTATAATGGATACGATTTCACCCTTTATAAACACAATTATAAAGACTCGTCCAGCCTGGCTGATAATTCACTCAATAGTAAAAATGCCCTTTTTATTGATTTAAAAAAAAGATTATGGATAGGTACTGCTAATGGTATCAGCCGGTATTTACCTGAATCAGACAATTTTAAAAATTATTATCCTGATGATACCAAAATGAATGAGCCGGGGTATAATACCATTACTGGCATTTGTGAAGACACAGATGGTACCCTCTATTTTTCCACGGGGTGGGGACTTATCTTCTCCTTAAAAGCCCATGAAACGGAATTAAAGTTAATTCATCCAAATAGGTTCGGTTCTAAAATTACAGACCTGATACTGAATAACCGCCAGTTATGGATTTCCAGTGGAAATACTGGTCTTTTTCGTTTTGATCTGGAAGATTCTGTCATCACACATTTTGGATCTTCAAGCTTTAGTAAAGTCGGAAATAATACTTCTATAATTGACATATATAAAAAAGACAGTCTGTTATATCTGGCTATAGAAGCAGGTGGCATTTTTTCTTGTGATCTGAAAACACTGACGTTCAAACAAGAAAAAGTCACCGGATTGGTTTCCCCATTGATAATAAACGAAATTGATGATGAACTCTGGATTGGAGCCCGTGACGGTTTTTATATCCGGTCAAAAACGGGAGAAGTAAAAAAAATATCAACCCACTCTACTAATCCTTATGGACTACATTCTGATGCCAAAACAATCTTTAAAGATGACCAGGGGAATATCTGGATTGGTGGAACAATGGGAGGCGTAAACCTGCTTCGGAATAGTTCGGGCTTCAAACGTTATATACCCAATGAAAACAGTAATCTCAATTTGTCTACTGAAAAAGTCTCGTCATTTCTATTTGATGATAGCGGGAGGAAACTATGGGTGGGATATTTTTCCGGTGAAATTGATCGATTCACTTTGGATACCAGTAAGTTGTATCCAAACTATGGCAAAGAGGCTTTAGGAATGGCAGAGGGTAGTGGTACAGTTTTTAACTTATTCAAAGATAAAGATGACAGATTATGGGCCTGCACTTCAAGTCACGGACTTAAAGTATATCATCCTAAAAAGGGTCAATTTCAACCTTACCGGCTCAGAATTGAAAATAATAATCAAATAATACAAGCAAACGATATACGATCTGTTTGTCAAGATCCTGATGGCATGTATTGGATAGTAGTACATGGTAAAGGGTTATGTAAGTATGATATATTAAAAGACGAGCAGATTTATTTTTTTATTGACTCAGGCCCTGTTGATAAAAGCATTTCAAATATTTATGGATTCGATATCTTGTATGACGGTAACGGTTATGTTTGGATGTCAACGAGTTATGGATTAAACCGCATTGATTACAAAACACTTCAGGTAAAAAAATATTATTATGATGATTTTAATTCCACAAGTATCGCTGGCAATAATGCTTCAACAATGTTTTTAGATAATCATAAGCGTCTTTGGATTGCCACCAACAGAGGCTTAAGTATCTATAACCGGAAGAAAGATATTTTTTTCACCATTGATGATAATAATGGACTGGAGTATCCGGATATCCGTGGCATAACCCAGGATTCATCTGGAACACTTTGGGCCAGTTCCAGAATGGGTATTTCCCGCATTCAATTTCCTGACAACTTCAATAATCCAACTTCAAACCAGATCAGCATTATTAATTATGATTTAAGTGCATTTTCAGGATTCAATGAGTTTTTCCCTGGAGCAATATTGTATAAACATCCTGGAGAGATCTATATAGGAGGCAGTAAAGGGATATTTACATTTGACCCCAATAAAACCCTGAACAAAACCCTTAAAATTCCACTATACATTACAGATATTCAGGTTTTTAATGAATCTTTAAAGCGTACAACAGGTAGATCCGGGGAAAACCTGAACAGACATATAAGCCTGGCAGATACTGTTATACTTCGCCACAATCAAAATATGTTAACCTTCAATTTTGTAGGGTTACATTATGTTTCTCCTGGCAAAATAGCTTACGCTTATAAGCTGGATGGTCTGGAAAATAATTGGAACTTCACTTATGACAACCCCAAAATAACCTATGGGAATTTGAGTCCCCGGACATACACTTTCAAGGTTAAAGCATCTGTACTGAATCAAAACCAGGAGCAAAGCAGCAAAAACCTGGTAGTAATAATCAAAAAACCTTTCTGGCAAAAAAACTGGTTCAGAATATTAGCCGTGGGATTTATAAGTTTCATAGTGTATCTGCTTTTTCTGATTCGCATTAATATTTTAAAGAATCAAAAACGTAAGCTGGAAGAAAAAGTCATCTATCGGACCACAGAATTAAAAAAAGCCAATGATCTGCTTTCTCAAAAAAACAAGGAAATCATTCAGCAGAAAGATGAAATCGAGCGGATTGCCCAGGAATTGCACGAAGCAGATCAAATGAAGATACGATTTTTTATGAATGTTTCTCACGAATTCAGAACACCTTTGACCCTTATACTGGGCCCTTTGGAAAATCTGAAGGAGTCACTTAAACTACTGAAACAAAATGTAGCACCCGTTCATTTGATTGAACAAAATGCCAAACGTTTGCTGCGTTTGGTCAATCAGCTTCTTGATTTAAGAAAACTGGAAACCAACACCATAAAACTGAAAGTTTCAGAAGGAAATATAAAAGCTTTTACAGAGGAAATTTTTGATTATTTTGACTACATGGCCGACAGGCATGCTATCGATTACCAATTCAAGGCCAAAGAAAACGATTATCATTGTTATTTTGACCATGACATTGTTGAAAAAGTAATTTATAACATGTTGTCCAACGCTTTTAAGTATGTCAATGATCATGGTTCAATAATCCTTGAACTTGAAAGCCTGACCGATAATGAATTATCGGAAACAGACATGACATTTGGGGCAACCATTTCAGGAAAATTTGTCAAAATAAGTATAAAAGACAATGGGGATGGGATCGATCAGGATAATTTGCCTTTTATTTTTGACCGTTTTTATGTGGGCGATCAGACTGTTCATAAATACCCCAAAGGTGCTGGTATTGGATTATCCTTAACCAAAGAACTGATCCAGCTACATAAAGGAACGGTAAAGGTACACAGCAGGAAAAATAAGGGAACAATTTTTACCATTATTCTGCCGGTTTCAAAACAAGTCTTTTCTGAAAATGAATTAACCAGGGAAGTCAGACAGGTTCTGTCAGATATTCCTCCCATAATAGCCTATGATGCCCCTATTTCTGAGCCTCATGAAAAGGAATCATTCAAAGAAGAGCCTTTAATTATGATAGTTGATGATAATCCTGAAGTGAGAAGCTATATTCGCGATTGTTTAATGAACCTATATAATATAATAGAAGCTGAAAATGGCAAATCAGGCTATCAGGAAGCCAAAAAACACATACCGGATTTGATTGTTTCTGATATCATGATGCCGGTGACAGATGGGTATGAATTTGCCAAAAAAGTAAAGCAGGATATCACCCTCAATCATATTCCTGTGATTCTGCTCACCGCCAGGTCAGGCAAAGACGATGAACTGGAGGGATTACATACAGGAGCGGATGACTATATTACAAAACCCTTTTATAAGGAAGTTTTGTTGGCCAGAATAGGTACAATTCTTAAAAACCGTAAGATAGTCCAGGAAAAAATCCGGAAAGAATTAATAGAAAGTAATCAGCCAATTGACTCCATTGAAGATAAATTCTTGAAACAAGTAATGGAGGTATGTGAACAAAACCTGGAAAACTTTGGGTTTAATGTAGAGCAATTATGTGAAAGCCTTAACTTAAGCCAGCCCCAGTTATACCGGAAAATTAAAAGCCTTACCGGTTACTCTCCATTTGAATTTATGAGGGTACTGCGGTTAAAGAAAGCTGCCCAATTGATCAGGCATGATTATGATAACATCTCTCAGATTGCCTATGCAGTAGGCTTCAGTGATCCTAAATATTTTTCAAAATGCTTTAAGGCCCTCTTTGGTGAAACACCTACCAAATTCAAATATTCTAAAAATAAAATCATATCTTAAATAATTTATAAAAAAATACCACTCAACCGGCAATTTATTGCATTGATTTCATTGGTGAATGCAGAGGCCTACCTTTATGAATGAAAATTACCCCTTCTTCTCTTAGGTTCTAAATAGATTTGTTGCACTACCTGAAATTTCTTAATCACATAAACTGGTGCATTATGAAAAAACTATCGCTACAAATTATTTTATGGATGGCCATACCGGCCCTGGTCTATGCTCAAAGCAAACCCTTTCCACAAAATGTGGAATACGATCATGGATTTACCTCCAATGCCATATCAAATTCCACTTTACAAGGTTGGTACGACTACTGGCTTGCCAATGCTTTTGCCAGATGTGGTCAGGATGAACTGATCAAGTTTGGCTACGAAAATTCCAACGAGGCTGTATCTGAGGGCATTGCTTATGGAATGCTCATCACAGCCTATTTCGGTAATCGTGAAAAATTTGACAACCTTTGGGCCTACTACAAACGTATGATGAATGAAAATGGCCTGATGATGTGGCACACCACCTGTAGTGGCGCCTATCCCGAACAGTATAGTGAGACGGCAGCTTCCGATGCAGAGATTGATGCAGCTTATGCTCTGCTGGTGGCTCATGACCAATGGGGCGGCAATTACAAAAATGAATCAATCACACTGATCGATGCCATAAAACAATATGAAACAGCCACATGCGGCGACCTGTCGATCCTGAAACCAGGTGAATGGGGTGGCTGTAATGAAATGCACGTCGACTATTTTGACCCGGGATACTACCGGGTGTTTTATGAAGCCACCGGAGACAATTTCTGGGCCGACATGGCCAATGATGCTTATGTGGTTATGAACAGAGCTGCCCACTCATCCACCGGCCTGATACCAGAAATGTGTGATATCAACGGAACTCCCGTTACAAAGACCACTTTTGGTGCAGGATCATGCCGGCTGTTATGGCGGGTAACTCGTGATTATCTCTGGTATGGTGAATCTCAGGCTAAGAATTTAAGCGATGACATGACCAACTGGGGTAATGGTATCGGCATTCAAAACATTGTGGGAGAATATAATATCAATGGCACTCCCCTGGTAAGCTGGCGTGCAGCCTTTGTCACTGGTGCTTTCGCAGTGGGTGCCATGAGCCACAGCCAATCCAGAACCGATAGCTGGGCTGATTTTTTTGAAACTGATAATGTTATTTTAGGTTATTACAATCTTGAATTACGAATTTTATACGCTTTAACCCTCACCGGGAATTACTGGAAACCAGGCACAACAAGTACACCTGCTACTTATACCCTTACAGTAAACAATGGTTCCGGAGACGGTACTTATCAATCTGGCACTGTAGTTAATATTAGTGCCGACACTGCACCAACTGGACAACAATTTTCAAACTGGACGGGAGCCACCGCAAATATTGCGGATATAAATGATGTCTCTACAACCCTTACCATGCCGGCTGCAAATATTACTGTCACGGCCAATTATGAAACTATCTTATCTCCGGGATTATCTATACCTGGAATCATTGAAGCGGAAAATTATTCGGCAATGAATGGTATCCAAACCCAGCCGACTACAGACACCGGTGGTGGCGAAAATATCGGATGGGTCGATACTGGCGACTGGCTGGATTACAATGTTGAAATTCCAGCTGCCGGGGAATATAATGTGACTTTCAGGCTTGCTTCTTTAAGTAATGGTGCCAAATTTGACCTGAAAATTGGTAGTGCCACATTAACCAGTGTAGATGAACCGGCTACAAGCGGCTGGCAAAACTGGACTTCAGTAACCAAAACCGTCAACCTGCAGGCAGGCTCCCAAACCCTGCGAATTGTAGCCACAGGATCTGGATGGAATCTTAACTGGATGGATTTCAGTGAGAATACCAGCCAGCCCACTTATACCTTAACTGTAAACAATGGAACGGGGGATGGCAGCTATGAACAAGGTGCGCAGGTAACTGTAACTGCCAATGCAGCTCCATCCGGACAAGAATTTACCGGTTGGACTGGTGACACCCAGTATTTGTCCGATCCATCTGCAGCCAACACTATCATGACCATGCCCAATAGTAATGTATCAATTTCAGCCAGTTATTCCAGCACTACCACGAGCTGCAATAACTCTACCGTTCCCTCTCCTTCTAACTGGATCCTGAGAAACAACTGGTCCAATCAGAATGGCAGTAATTTATCCAATGAAAGCAATACCCTGAAAATAAGTTATCCGCAATGGGGTAAAAATGAATTTTACCTGATCCAGCAGGGAGTAAATACTTCCATAACTGCCGGCCAGGAATATGCTGTTTCATTTGAGATCAAAGGAAGTTCGGTGGCCAGTATTACTGGGGTCAGTGTTGGGTTTTCCGATGGATACTCCTGGTCTGGTCCCACAGGTTATGCCATTGATCTGAATTCTGCCGGCGGCAGTATCTCCAATAGTTCATTTACCAGTAAAGAGATCACATTGCTGGCCAATGAAAACGGTTCCGGAATGCTCACCCTGCAGATCAGCCTGAGTGGTCAACCTAATAAGGTGACGGCCTACTACCTGAAGAATGTATCTATATGTAGAGGCAGTAGTGATGAACCCGTTGAAGTACCTGTCACGGGTATCTCAGTAAGCCCTTCTTCCTTTTCTTTATCCCCGGGAGATGTTTCCATACTTTCGGCAGCCATTGCTCCCACTGATGCAACCAATAAAAATATAAGCTGGAGTTCCGATAATACCGCTGTGGCAACCGTTAACGCTTCGGGGTCAGTAAACGCTGTAGCGGCAGGAACTGCAGTTATCACAGCTACAACTTCTGACGGCGGATACATCAGTTCAAGTACGGTCTCCGTTACAGGAACCACATCTTCTAATACACTCTTTGAGGCAGAAGATGCCTCTCTTAGCGGTTGTTCAGTAGCTTCTTCCATTTCCGGTTTTTCCGGAACCGGCTATGTAAATGGTTCAACTTTTACAAATCCTGATGAAATTTCCTGGACCATTAATGGCATTCAGGCAGGTGATTACAACCTGGTTATTGGATATAACGGAAATATGGGGGCCAAACAACAGGAACTTATCATCAACGGAAATTCGATGGGTTATGTTAATTTTAATAATATCGACCAATGGTCAACTGTAGAGGCAGGAACCTATAGACTCAATGCCAATAATACTATAAAACTGAAAGCTTACTGGGGTTGGATGCATGTAGATTATATAGAAATTATATCCTCGGCCAATGGCAGGCTGAGGGAACCTCTAAAGGATCAGGCTGAAATTTCCGTATTTGAATTGTATCCTAACCCTGTTGAAGGATCAAAAAACCTGATGCTGCGGCATGGATTTACTGATCCGGTGAAAATTACCATTATGGATCTGCAAGGTAAACTTGTTTATTCCCAGATACATCAAAATGAACAAATCATCAATATACCGACAAAAGATTTAGGTAAAGGTATATATGTTTTTAAGATCAATGAAAAAGTGGAAAAGTTTATGGTTAAATAAAAATTAAATTTAATAGTGTAATTAACTGCCCAGGCCCTGCTATGAGCCTTGGGCAGTTTTAATGTATATTTAATTGAAACATAAATTGATAAAATATGAGGATTATCATCACATTCATTTTACTACTAGCAGGATTTACAACATTTTCCCAAAAATTTGTGACCACCAAAGGACGGGATATAATCACACCTGATGGTAAACCGATACTTTTAAGAGGTGTAAACCTTGGTTTCTGGCTGGAACCTGAGGGATATCCATTTGAATTTGACCACAGGTTCCCCATCCGGAGATTTTATGATATTATAGCTGATTTGATTGGCCCTGACGATGCCCGTAAATTCTGGAAAGCTTATCAGGATAATTTCATCACCCAAAAAGACATTGCTTACATCAAAAGTCTGGATTTAAATTCAGTAAGAATACCTTTTGACTATCGGATTATGGTGGATGAATATTTTATGGGAGCTGATGAACCCCGGGGATACGAGCTGCTTGACAGGGCCATTGAGTGGTGCCGGGAAGAAGGTATTTACGTAATACTTGATATGCATGCGGCCCCCGGAGGTCAGGCAGGCTGGACTACTGACGACGGATACGTATACCCCTGGTTATTTGAAGATAATGGTGAGGAAAGCAGGCAAAAAACCATTGATATCTGGACAAGCCTGGCCAAACGTTATGCCAATGATACTTGTGTGGTTGGATATGACCTTCTGGGAGAACCCATTCATCAATACATAGACACCGCCAGGTTTAATCAACGTCTGGAACCTTTCTACAAGCGGCTGGTAGGCGAAATCAGAAAAGTGGACAAAAACCATATTGTTTTCCTGGCCGGGGCATTCTGGAGCAGAAATTTCGATGTATTCACGGAGCCCTTTGATTCAAAAGCAGTTTACACAACTCATCTATATTCACTAACACAGGATTATTGTTCGGTAGACTATTACGCGGATTTCAGTAAAAAGCACAACGTGCCGGTTTGGTTGGGTGAATTTGGAGAAAAAGATAAAACGCTGGTCGATTCTATCCGTACCCTTTGTGAACAAAATAATATAGGATGGTGTGCATGGCCACTCAAAAAGCTCAACAATGACCATTGCCTTTTAAAAATCGAGAAACCTGCTGACTGGGATAAAATAACTACATTTACCAATGGGTTTTATAAGGAACGGGAAGCAAAAATCATTGCTCATCCGGGTTGGGAGATTACAGGGCCTGCATTGGAAGAATTTCTTAAAAACATCAAATTCGAAAATTGCACACCATCTGATTATTATAAAGAAGCACTTCAACTAAGGTAATAGTAAATAGTGAGTAGCACAATATAAATAGTAATTCCATGCTACCTCACATTGTTTGGTAAAACTGAATGTATTAGAAGTTATAAAAGTGCATAAATACTATTTTTAAACATAAATCAATAAATATGAAACACATTATTTTAATTTTAAGTTTTTTATGCCTCCACATTATCGTGAACGGGCAAACCAAAAAAAACAGTGAAAACACGGAACATAAGATGATCCTGGTACCGGCTGGCGAATTTTATATGGGAGCAGAAGATCAACAGCACTATGAAAAGCCCAGGCATAAAGTAATCCTGGACGCATTTTACATGGATGCTACCGAAGTTACCCAACAGGAATTTAAAGCCCTGATGGGTCGTAATCCGGCCTTTCACAACGATAACCTGCAAAAGCCGGTAGAAACAGTTACCTGGTTTGATGCCGTGTTGTTTTGTAATGCCAGAAGTGAACGAGACGGATTAGAGCCAGCGTACAGTTATTCATGGATTGAAATGGACCGGGAAGTTGAAGGACGCACCCGCATGCTTCATGACTTACAATTCGATCCCTCTAAAAATGGTTATCGTTTACCAACCGAAGCCCAATGGGAATATGCCTGCCGGGCAGGTACGCAAACAACCTATTTTTGGGGCGAGGAAGTAGTTGGTGATTACCTTTGGTGGGACCGAAACAGTGAAAATTCCACCCATCCAGTGGCCACCAAAAAACCCAATCCATGGGGACTATACGATATGGTGGGCAGTGTATGGGAATGGACGCATGATTGGTTTGATATTTATCCAGAAAAAACGGTAAAAAATCCTAGGGGACCCGAATCCTGCGGCATCGAAAGGGTTTTGCGGGGCGGTTCCTATAAATCCCATGATAACAGGTACGAGGACATGGTTACCTCGGCCACCCGCGGCTGGACATACCCCTATAGCGCGCATCCATCAGATGGATTTAGGTGTGTGAAACCAGTTAAATAGTATTTTATATCTAATATATGAGCCTTATTGGCAAGATATTTCCAATGGTTGATTAGAAAATAGAATCCTGATAATAAAATGTAGACTGAAAATGGTAAAGTTTTTAGTATCCCGTTTAGTAGCAAT
Organism: Candidatus Cyclobacteriaceae bacterium M3_2C_046; assembly: GCA_051418075.1. Lineage (GTDB taxonomy): Bacteria > Bacteroidota > Bacteroidia > Cytophagales > Cyclobacteriaceae > JBPRGG01. The sequence continues at coordinate 33,639 of JBPRGG010000047.1, forward strand.
GGTTTTCATCCTTTTCGCTATTGTTTCATGTACTCAACAACCTGAAAAGGAAGAATGGGTACCGCTGTTTAACGGTACCAACCTGGATGGGTGGGTCATGAAATTTAGTGGCAGTGAATTAAACGAAAACTATTTAAACACTTTTCGTGTGGAGGATAGTATTTTAAAGGTCAGTTATGAAAACTATGATGCGTTTAACAATCGGTACGGGCATCTTTTCTACGAAAAACCTTTCAGCAGTTACAGGTTACAATTGCAATACCGGTTTGTAGGTGAAAAACTTGCGGACAGTCCCTGGTGGACAGAAAATAATAGTGGTGTGATGATCCATAGCCAGGCACCGGAAACCATGCCCCTGATACCGAATCCGATGGATGAAAATGTTGATTTCCTGGAACATTTTCCGGTATCCATTGAATGTCAGTTATTGGGAGATGCGGTTACTGCCAATGCCTGCCAGATACATTCATTTATTGACATCAATGGAGAGCAGGCAAAAGAACGCAATATAAATTCAAATTCACCCAGTTACTCTCCAGAAGAATGGGTGCAACTGGAAATTGTTGTTTTGGCTGATTCAATAGTCCATCATATTGTCGAAGGAGATACAGTGCTAACCTATACTAATCTGAGGCAGGCAAAAGATGGAGCTCCCCTAAAGGAAGGATATATTGCCCTGCAGGCTGAAAGTCAACCAGTTGAATTCAAAAATATTGAAATTTTAAAATTAGAATAAAAGGTAAATCATACAAGTCCGGTCTGCTAATTTGAATTTGATAACTTTCTATTGGGTGTTTGGGACTGGCATTGTAAATTTTACACAAAAAAATTTATAGCTGAGCATTAATGAAAAGAAGTTACTTGTCATTTATAATCTTATTTATCTTTTTTTCTTGCCATACAAAAAGCAATACAAATGGATCTTGGCATGAGAAAGAACTAATAAAAACATCTGAGATTAGGGTAAGAGACCCGTTCATTTTGGCCGATGAGCAATCCAAAACCTATTATTTGTACGCCTCTATCAGCAACCGTGCAGACGATGAAGGACCAGGTGTAGAGGTTTATACAAGCAAAGATTTACAAAACTGGACAAAACCACAGGTGGTTTTCCAGGTTCCACCAGATTTATGGGCCACTAAGTGGGTATGGGCACCTGAGGTGCATTCATACAAAGACAAATATTACTTGTTTACTACTTTCACCTCCTATGATACTTTAAAGCATTCTCCCGCTGATGTATCCGAAAAAGATTGGCCGCCCTTTCATCGTAGAGGCACTCAGATTCTTGTATCTGTTGCTCCCACCGGACCTTTTGAGCCTTTCAGCAATAACCCGCATATCAATATCGACTGGATGACCCTTGATGGAACCTTTTGGACTGAAGACAACCAGCCCTATTTGATTTATTGTCACGAATGGGTTCAAGTCAAGGATGGTACGATTAATTTAATAGGGTTGAAAGATGACCTTTCTGCAGTTACAGGGCAGAATCGGGTGCTCTTTAAGGCTTCTGATGCACAATGGACACGACCCATCCGGCAGGAAACCGGATACGTAACGGACGGCTGTTTTTTGTATCGAAGTAAAACTGATAAGTTACTGATGATTTGGTCGAGTTTTGGGGAAGATGGTTATGCGATAGGCACCGCATTTTCTGAAAGTGGCAGCATAAAAGGTCCCTGGCGGCATAACTCTGAGCGACTTTTTATTAAAGATGGTGGTCATGGAATGATCTTCAGGACATTTGACGATCAACTGGTCCTTACTTTACATCAGCCTAATACAAGTCCGGATGAACGGATGCAACTTTATAGATTAAAAGATACAGAAGAAAATTTGGAATTGGCTGGCCGGCTGTTCTGAAGTTGTAATCAAAACTACTTTTCTAAAATAATTAACAAATAATAACAATCAAAAATTCTTAGGATGAAACATTATCAATTTTTCATTTTAGCCATTATGCTAAGCCTTACTTTTACCAATTGTCAGTCCCCTAATGAAGAATCAGAACGGGTGCAACTGATTTTGGATACTGATTTCGGCAGTGTAAATGGCGACATTGATGATATGGGCGCATTGGCACTGGCCCATGGACTGATGAATAATGATGAGTGTGACCTGCTGGCAGTTATGCTCTGCATCAACAATGGCCATGCCATGCAGGCGGTAGATGCGGTAAATACTTATTTCGGTCGTGGAGATATTCCGGTAGCTAACACCGACGGTGAATTGATTTACCAGGATACCAGTTTTGCCTATCACGTGGCCGCCAATTTTCAAAATGATATCGTACCGGAAGAATCACTTGCTGCAACAAAACTATACCGGAAAGTACTGGCCGGTGCCGAAGATAATAGTGTAAACATTGCTGTGGTAGGCCACCCCGGCAACCTGCACAACTTGTTTAAATCAGGTGCTGATGAATATTCGGAACTTAGCGGGGTGGAGTTATTCGGGAAAAAAGTAGATACCCTGTATTTGATGGGCGGTAGTTTTCCTGATGGTGCCACCACGGTTAATTTTAAATATGCCGGTGAATGCGTAACGAAATCCGTGATTGAAAACAGTCCCCGTCCCATTGTTTTCAGTGGTGAAAAAATCGGGAAAATGGATTACGGATTTGTTACCGGCAGTAAATTAAATCAATTGCCTGATGACAACCCGGTGAAAGCCTGTTATGAATACTGGTTCCAACATCCGGTGAGCTGGTACTGGAATCCACCAGCCGACAGCATCCGCAACCATCATCATTGGGACCAGGTAACGGTGCATACCGCTGTAAGAGGTGTACAAGATTGGTTTGAGATGGACACTACAGGCTATTGCCAAATGGATTGTGCCGGAACCAATCAATGGATCACTTCAACCGATAAGGATCACGCTTTTCTGAAAATTCAAATGGATCCAGAAACTTTCTCCAACACTTATATTCAACCATTGATGATGGCTTTGCCCCAATAAGAAAGAATATTAAACACAAAAAAATTTAGTAGTATGAAACACCAATTACATTACCTGGTAAAAATCATCTCCAATGCGGGACTTTATGTTCTGGTCATTTTACTGATTGCAGGATGTGAATCAGAAAAGACTACTGAAACTGACACAAAGCCCAACATCATATTCTTTTTTGCCGATCAATTGCGCAATCAGTCACTGGGCTACAATGGAGAAACCAACATTACCACCCCCAATATTGATAAACTGGCCAATCAGGGTGTAGTATTTAACAGCGCCTTGTCTACCTGTCCTATTTGCGGACCTTACCGGGGCATGTTGCAATCGGGCCGGTACGCCACCAATTCCGGATTGCTGATCAATTGGGTAGATCCTGATACCACCCAAACCTACCTGGCAGAATTATTCAGTGACAATGGTTATCAAACCGGCTTTATTGGCAAATGGCACCTGAATGCAGGCTATCTGCAGCGCTTCGGAATTGAATATGATAAAAACGATGCCAACCTGCATGGCGAAAAGATGGAGGGTTTTAATGAGCCGTCGAACACTTCGGAATTTGTTCCTCCCGGAAACTATCGC
>JBPRGG010000048.1:0-76960 GCA_051418075.1 Candidatus Cyclobacteriaceae bacterium M3_2C_046
AGACTATGCTATTCTACCTTTTAAAGCTTGCCTTTAGAAATATCCTGAAAAATCAAAGGTATTTTTTGATCAATTTTTCAGGGCTTACTATCAGCCTGATTGCAGCAATTCTTATATTTCAATATACTTTTTTTGAGTACAGCTTTGACAGGTTCCATCAGGATTATAAAAAAATTTACCGGATTTCCAGAACTTCAGAGACTGACGCCATCAACTACAATCAGGTATATACCTGTTCCCAGCTATTAGGGCCTGTATTAAAAAATGAGTATACCAGCATTGAGGAATTTGTGCGATTGCATCCAATTTATGGGGATGCCACAGTGAAATACCATAATATTTCATTTAACGAAGACGCCATTTTCTATGCCGAACATGCTATTTTTGACCTGTTTGATTTTCCGGTAATTGATCAGTTGGATCAAAAGGGATTGGATCAAATCAATACTGTAGCTGTGTCTGCCTCCACAGCAAACAAATACTTTGGCCGTGAGGAAGCCCTGGGTAAACGGATCAGCCTATATGACCGGTATGGCGGAGAAAATGAATATGTGGTAGCCCTGGTCTTTAAAGACCTCCCCCAGAATTCTCATCTTCAATTCAATCTTTTATTTTCCATTAAAAATGTTTTGAAGCATCGCATTTATGCTGATGAGAATCCCTGGAAGTGGAGTAATTTCTGGTTGTATGCAAAATTAAAAGATGGTGCTTCCCAGGCTGATTTAACCGCCGAACTGGCCAAACTTAATAAAGCATACCAAATAGCTGAACAAACCAACCATGACCGAATTGATTTTTATGCCACTTCACTTGCCGACATTCACCTGAACGGACAATCCAACAGTTATTTAAAAGGAACAGATCAAAACACCTTTTATTTTATGTTTTTAGCGGGCATTCTGGTGTTGTTGGTTTCCTGGATCAATTTTGCCAGTCTTTCATTTCTGAAAAATCTTGAAAAGTTCAATAAAACAGCCATTCATAAGATTTTGGGAGCAAAAACGCATCAGGTGGTAGGGCAAAACTTGGCCGGTTCCCTTATCTTATTTACTTCAGCCTCACTGGTAGCCTTATTTGCTCTGAAAATCATTAAGCCTTTATTTCAAAACTACTCAGGCATTCATTTTGAATTACCCCCGACTATGACCCTTTCATTCTGGGTTTTTATTCTGTCATTTTTCTTTTTAGGATTATTTTTAGCTGCATTGTTCCCATCACTGTTTCTGGCCAAGTTTTCTGTTTTATCTCTGCTACATAAAAAAGTCCATAACCTCAGTTACGCTTCATTTATTAAGAGGATGACTGTGTTTCAGTTTTCCATTAGTATGCTGCTAATCACTGTTACTTTAGGTGTCAACAAACAAATATACCATTTATTGGATAAAGATCCCGGTATTAAGGTAGATCAGGTGTTGGCGGTTCGATCCCCACGGGTATCTGAAAATCACCAATTATCAGAGGCTAAAAAAGTCTTTGAAAAGGAAGCCGCCAGGATAACTGGTATTGAACATGTATCTTCCTCGGTGTATATCCCTGGAATGTATATTGCCAGTCAGATGGACACCCGATTGAAAACTATTTCTTCTGAAAATGGATTTCCTACCAGAATGAATTTTGTAGGCTATGACTATCTGAAGGTATATGTAAATCAAATGGTTGCAGGAAGAAATTTCTCCGAAGATCATGCAACCGACCGGCAGGCAGTAGTGATCAACAGGCAATTAGCCGAGACCTATGGGTATCAAAACCCGGATGATCTGATTGGAAAACAGGTAGTTTGGATACCCAGAAATAAAACCAAGACAATAATCGGGGTAATAGAAAATTTCAATCATGAATCGGCCGGTAAAAAAGTAGAACCTCTGATGATTCACCTCTCTGACAATGCCACCGGATATTACTCCATCAGTATTTCATCATCAAACATGCAAAAAACTGTGAGCATGATTGAGAATGTTTGGAATAATGTACATGCAGGCAATCCTTTCGATTATTTTTTCATTGATGAATATTACCAGCAACAATTCACCAGTTATATCCAATTAAGAAAAATATATGTGGTGTTTGCTTTTTTAGCCATTCTGATCTCTGCCATAGGTTTATTCAGCTTTATGAAACAGGTTTTGATTAATAAAACCAAAGAAATAGGGATCAGGAAGATCAATGGGGCCACCCTGGGAAATATTCTCAATTTGCTGATCCAAAACTATATGAAATGGATCTTTTTTTCTTTTGTTTTAGCCACTCCTGTATCATGGTATTTGTTACACCGGTGGTTACAGCATTTCGCCTTCAGAACAACCATAAGCTGGTGGATTTTTGCTCTGGCAGCCTGCCTGACCTTGATCATTGCTTTGGGAACCGTAAGTTTCCAGACGATAAATGCAGCTATGGCTAATCCGGTAGATGCTTTACGGGATGAGTAGATTAATAATCCTATCGGGAACTATGATTTATTTGATCTAATGATGGACATATATTTTATTGAAATGTCCGTCACCGCACAATCATTGACCACACCCGAACAGAAACTACACAAAAAATAGCACATTGGCTCCGTTCCTGCTATGGCACAGGGTTTGCTATTTCTTTTACTTTAGGAAAACAAATATGAATTATACCCTTAGTGATTTTGAAGAAATGGTACTCCTAACCGTTGGCGTGCTTTATGATGATGCCTATGGCTTGGCTATAACCGACGAGTTGGAAATTCGTTCCGGTCGTACCTACACCATTAGTTCGGTCCATAAAGCACTTATGCGCCTTGAGCATAGAGGAATGCTCAGGTCCCGTATGGGTGGTGCAACAGAAGCAAGAGGGGGAAGAAAAAAACGCTTGTTCAACCTAACCAGTACAGGGAAGAAAGCGCTTTATGAAGCAAAAAGAATCCGTGAAACATTCTGGCAAGCTATACCAAAAGTTGTCTGGGACCTTAAGTTAATCAGTAATTGAAAGAGAATAGCAAACACAAGTCACCTCCTCACCTGGCAAGTCGTTTTCTGAAGTGGTACTGCCGTCCTGAACTGCTGGATGAGGTGGAGGGTGATCTATTTGAACTTTTTGAAAGAAGAGTGAAGGAACAGGGGCTCAGAAAGGCACAGTTACGCTACTGGCTTAATGTATTGATGTTCCTACATCCTAATTATATCCGTAAAAAAAACAATTATCCATCAAACCATACTGACATGTTTAGCAACTATCTGAAAGTTACCATACGTAATGCCATAAAGCATAAATTTTATGCTTTACTAAATATCCTGGGCCTGAGTATAGGCATGACCTGCTTCCTCCTGATTATTTTATATGTTAAATATGAGCTAAGCTTTGACAATTTTCATACTAAATCCGATCGTATATACCGTCTCGTCACTGACATAGAAACCCCGACAGAAATGTTGAAAATAGAAGCCACATCGACACCTATGGCCGCTTTTATGAAATCAGATTTTCCTGAAGTTGAAAATGTGGTACGGATTGATGACGCCCGGTTTCTTTTGCAAAAAGATGAACAAACATTTCAGGAAGATCAGGTTATGCTTGCAGACGCCTCTTTCTTTCAGATCTTTGATTTTACCCTACTTCAGGGAAATCCCAAAAGTGCCCTGAAAGCGCCCTTGAGCATCGTTCTAACTGAAGATGCTGCCAAAAAATATTTTAGTAACGAAGACCCCATGGGTCAACGATTACTTCTTGAAAATGAGTATGATGCAACAGTTACCGGGGTCATGAAAAACGTTCCAAATAATTCAAGCTTTGACTTTGAAGTACTCCTGTCCATGTCAAGCCGATTGGAAGTATTTGATCCTGAAATAAATGAGCATTGGGGAAATTTTTCAAACATTTCTTATGTGTTATTGGTCGAACAGGCTGACCCCAAAAACTTAGAAAGTAAACTACCTGGTTTTCTCAACAAATATATTAGTGAAAATGATGTTTCTTCCGGTATGAATTATAGGCTACTGCTGGAGCCATTGTCAGATGTGTATTACTCCCAGCGGGGTGGCTTTATAACAGGGAACATAAATAATGTCAGAATCTTCTCTGTTATTGCCATATTTATTTTATTAATAGCTTGTATCAATTTCATGAATTTAGCCACTGCTAGGGCCAGTGAGCGGGCTAAAGAGGTGGGAGTGAGAAAAGTTATTGGGGCTGTCCGGCATCAACTTACCACCCAGTTTTTATTTGAATCAATATTAATGAGCCTGGTTGCTGCATTTTTGTCTGTTGTCCTGAGTGAATTATTACTACCTACTTTCAATCAGATTGCTGGAAACCAGGTAGCCGATACAATATTTAGAAATACTTCCTTTCTAACAGGTTTTATGGGAATAGCTTTGTTGATAGGCTTTTTGGCTGGTATTTATCCTGCCCTGGTACTTTCCCGATTTAAATCTTCAGTTATATTGAAAGGACGTTTTAGTAGTAGCCAGCGAGGTGTTTTACTTAGAAAAAGCCTGGTAGTCATCCAATTTGCTTTATCGATTATTCTAATTATCGGAACATTAGTAGTCTATTTGCAACTGTCCTTCATGCGAAATCAATCCCTGGGATTTAAAAAGGACCAGGTGCTGGTAATTGATTTCCGGGGAGATGACCAGGTTCAGGAAAAGACAGATATCTTCAGACAACAGTTGGGCAATCACCCGCAGGTAAAGTCTGTAACTGTATCATCAAGTGTTCCGGGACGAGGTAATAGCAATGCCTATACAGAAATAGAAAATCCGGACGGCCTAATGCAAGCAAGCAATATCAACCTGTTTTTTGTAGATTATAATTTTTTGGAATCATATCAGATGCAACTATCTGCAGGAAGGTTTTTTTCAGAAGAATTCATTACCGATTCTACTGCGTTAATAGTAAATCAAGCCCTTGTAGAAAGCTATGGTTATGCTTCGGCGGAGGATATTATCGGTAAAAAGTATTCCCAATGGGGAGTGGAAGGTGAAATAATCGGAGTGGTTGAAAATTATCATTTCCGTTCATTGAAAGAAAAAATAGCCCCTTTAACCATTCGTCTGGCTCCTTCATTCAGCCGTTATATAAGTCTCAACATCCAGTCGGATCAAATCAGCAGCGCCATTTCAGAATTGGAGGGAATATGGAAAAACCTGGCGCCACAGCGTCCATTCAATTTCTTTTTTATGGATGATGCCTTTGACCAACAGTACCGTGCTGAGGTACGTTTTGGCCAGTTATTTATCTACTTTTCCAGCTTGGCTATATTCATAGCCTGCTTAGGCTTGCTGGGACTTATTTCCTTTACGGTGGTACAGCGTACAAAAGAAATTGGTATCCGAAAAGTTTTGGGAGCTTCCGAAGCTAGTATTGTTAAGATGCTATCAAAAGACTTTTTAGTCCTGGTTTTAATTGCCTTTTTTGTAGCTTCTCCTGTCGCATGGTATTCACTGCAGCAATGGCTAGCTGAATTTGCGTATCGTACCACTATACCCTGGTGGGCATTTATACTTGCTGGTGTGACCGCGACATTGATTGCCATGCTAACAATAAGTTTACAATCAGTGAAGGCGGCCATTGCTAATCCCATTGATTCATTGAAGAGTGAATGAAATGTAACCTTGGTTTAATCAAGTAATATGATTGAATATGAAATATTAAAATGTAAACATGCTAATCACATCATTCATTTAAATCATAGTTCAGGCAAAAAATTTCCTAAAAAATAATAATTTTACTTTAAATCCATTTCAGCGAAATGCTAGCAGCCTTTAGAGCAAAATACGGTCTACCTGAAGTTTTGTCCATCAGGGAAGTTACCAAACCGACCCCCAAAAAGCATGAAATTTTGATCCGGGTACATGCCACGACAGTGAACCGGACTGATTACGGTATATTGTCAGCCAAGCCATTCGTAATCCGGATTTTCACTGGATTGATCAGACCCCAAAACCCGGTTACAGGTACAGATTTCTCAGGAATGGTGGAAGCCGTAGGTAAAAATGTAACCCGGTTTAAAAAAGGCGACAGGGTTTGGGGATTTAATGATGAAGGATGTGGTTCCCAGGCACAATATTTTACCCTGGCTGAAGATCAACCCATCGCAATTATTCCAGAAAAGTTCAGCTATGAACAAGCTGCAGCCAGTTCGGAAGGGGCTCACTATGCTTATAATTTTATCAACAAAATAAAACTATTGCCCGGCCAGAGTGTATTGGTAAATGGTGCCACCGGTGCCATAGGTTCAGCTATGGTACAGATCTTAAAATATATGGATATTAAGGTAACAGCCACTGGCAGAACAGAACATCTGGATTTAATCAAAACACTGGGCGCCGATAAAGTCATTGATTACACGCAACAGGATTTTACCAGGGGTCAGGAGAAATACGATTTTGTTTTTGATGCAGTGGGCAAAAGCACCTTTTCTAAGTGTAAACCTTTATTAAAATCGGGCGGAACTTATATTTCTTCAGAATTGGGTTCCTACCTTCAGAATCCCTTACTGGCCCTGATCACCCATCTGATGGGAGGAAAAAAAGTAATCTTTCCGGCACCTACAAATATTAAAAGAAGCCTATATTTTATAGAGAAACTGATCAGGGAAGGTAAGTTCAACCCTCTGATTGACCGGATCTATCCCATCGAACAAATCAGGGAAGCTTATTATTATGTAGCTTCAGGACAGAAAATAGGAAATGTAGTAATTTCCTTAAAAGAAGCATAACAAGGTAATTGAGGTACTTTTTGGCACCAAAACCGCTGTATTTAACTACCTTCCTAAATATGCTGAGAATCTAACAAAAATACTGCCAGGCAGTTCTCCTACCAAAGACAACATTATGCTATCTCAGTTGATTTATGTAAGTGTCAGAAAAAATAATTGCACGGACCAGGAGATTGAAAATATTCTTGCTTCAAGTAATAAAAACAATGGTAAAAAAGACATTACCGGTGTATTGTTATTTTCCGATACAAAATTTTTGCAGGTTTTAGAAGGTGAAAAAAGCGACATTCTTGCTTTATATGATCACATAAAATTGGATGAACGACATAAGAATGTGATGATGATATCTCTAAAACCCATTACGCAACGTTATTTCCCCAGTTGGCAAATGGGATCTAAGGCCATCGATACCCAATCTTTTTCTTTTTTAACTGAAATGTCCAGCCAAGAACAAACACAATTTAAATCTCTGTTGGAAGGGAAAGAACAACAAGATGCCATCAAGGTCATTCACAAATTATTTAAATAATGGAAGAATCCATTAAACAAAAAAAGATCAATGATATTAATGCCATTGATTTTGGTTCAGAAGTGAGGGAGGTAATCAGCAGCCTTGAAATTTTAATTTTGATGCTTGAAATTGATGACGATAAAGAGGTAATCGGTGCCTGTAAAAAAAGGCTTCAGGAAGGTATAGCTTTATTAAAGTCATTGGATCCGGAGCAAGCCAAAAGATTTGGTTAAAATCTCATAAATAAAAATACGCTAATCAACCCTTCGGATAAAATCCCGGTGGAACACCTCCAAACAGAATTAGCGGTTTCTGCTAACTTAAAATACAGCATTCATTATCCTTTTATACTTCTTTCTTGCTATATGACTCCAGTACTTTCGAAATATTGTATTGAAAAATTTGCTGCGGCTAAGGGATTTAATTAAATTTTCGCAATTTTGATAGCATATTTTAAATTTTGAAGTTTCAATAAATGAAAGTTACTATTACTTCCATCGAGTTAAAAAATCCTCTTAAGTTTTTTGCGCTTTCCGGCCAGGCCCTGAAAATCATCAGGCAGCTTCAACATACGCCCTGTGTAGCCTTTAAAAAGAAAGGTTTCTGGACTACCCATTACACAATGACCCTTTGGAGTAATGAGGAAGCGCTCAACCAGTTTGCCCGAAGTGGAGCACACCTTGAGAGTATGCAAAACAGCCGGAAAATTGCCAAAAGCATTAAGGCTTTGACTTATGAAGCAGATGCGTTACCAGACTGGGAGGAAGCCATACAGCGACTAAAGCAAGTAAAAGGTATTACATTTCCTTAGCTTATTCAAATTTACCTTAAATGACAGATTTCATTTATTACCACAGCAGCTCAAAGAAATAACCCATTTAAAACCTGCATATTACCACCTTATTTTACTAAAAATTTTTATATTTACTCAAAAACATCATGGACAAGCTTCCTTCAGGCTTATGGCCAGTCATGCTAACTCCCTTTAAAACTGATTCCACAGTGGATTATGATGCCCTGGCCCGTCTGACTGATTTCTACCAGAATGCCGGAGCCAATGGCTTGTTTGCCAATTGCTTATCAAGTGAAATGTTTCAACTAACAGCCCAGGAACGAATACTGATTACCCAAACTGTACTAAAAAAAGTTAACCAACAGATACCTGTGATAGCTACCGGAACCTTCACTTCGGATCTGAAAGAAAATGCAGATTTTATTAAGCAATTATATGATACGGGAGTAAAAGCGGTAGTGGTCAATACCAATCAACTTGTTGATTCATCAGCATCTGAAGAAGATTTGAAAGGGAAAATCGAACTATTATTGAGGCATACAGAAAGCATTCCCCTTGGTTTGTATGAATGTCCCGTACCTTATAAGCGTTTATTAAGTCCATCCATGGTGCAATGGCTGGCTCAAACCACACGTTTCTACTATTTAAAAGACACATCCTGCAACCTGGATCAGATAAAAGCCAAACTATCTGCCTCTGAAAATTCTCCTCTGGGCTTGTACAATGCCAATACTCCCACTGGAGTAAGTTCATTGCAGGCTGGAGCCCGGGGCATTTCACCCATTGGGGCCAACTTTTATCCGGAATTATTCCGCTTTCAGCTGGATCATATGAATCAAACTGAAAAATCAGAGGTAATTAATGCCCAGTTAACACTTATGGACGACGTTATTCATCAGCATTACCCCTGGTCAGCCAAATACTTCCTGCAAAACAGAGGACTTAAATTACAACAGGTTACCCGCACACCTGTGTCAAGTCCGGAGAAACAATTTTATTTGAAACTAAAGGCCTTGAAATATTTACTGGAAGACTATGCCCGAAATTTAGCTTTTCCACTGATAATTTGAAGACAATATGAATTCCATTGACACCCTGATTTTTCTGTTTTATATGATTGGTGTAACGGTATTGGGGGGCTCCTTCTATCGAAAAAATCGTTCATCTGCAGCTTTTACATTAGGTAATGCTAAAATTCCGGCCTGGGTGGTTTCTTTATCCATTTTTGCCACTTTTGTCAGCAGTATCAGTTACCTGGCCCTGCCTGGCAATGCCTACTTATCCGATTGGAATGCCTTTGTATTCAGCCTTTCCCTGCCCCTGGCCGGGCTGGTGGCAGTTTTTGTTTTTGTTCCCTTATACCGACGCATCAACAGTCCTTCTGCCTACACTTACCTGGAACAAAGATTTGGACCCTGGGCCCGAATTTATGCCTCGACCATGTATCTGCTTACCCAACTGATGCGGATCGGCACCATTCTTTACCTGATGGGGCTCACCTTGCATACCATATTTGGCTGGAGTTTAAGTTTGATCATCATTCTCACCGGACTTTTGGTGATGGTCTATTCCTTACTGGGTGGATTCCAGGCGGTGGTATGGACAGATGCCATACAAGCCATAGTTCTAATATCCGGAGCATTGATTTGTGCCGCTTATATTTTAATAAACCTGCCTGAAGGACCTTCTCAGATCTTTGATATGGGCCAGGCTCATCAAAAATTCAGCCTGGGCAGCTTTGCTATGGACTTATCTCAGTCAACTTTTTGGGTAGTATTGATTTATGGTTTGTTTATCAATTTGCAAAACTTTGGCATTGACCAAAATTATGTGCAACGATACATGGCTTCGGGTTCTGATCAGGAAGCCAAACGATCCGCTTTATCTGGCGGTTTACTGTACATACCTGTTTCTTTATTATTCCTGTTTATTGGCACTGCCTTATTTGTCTTTTACCAGTCCGGAGCGGCCAGTTTGCCGGCAGACCTGCAGGATCCCACCAAAAGTGATGGCATATTTCCTTATTTTATTGTCAATGAATTACCAACTGGTTTAACTGGTTTATTGATTGCCTCCATCTTTGCAGCTGGAATGAGTACCATTTCCACCAGCTATAACAGTTCTGCCACTGTTTTTTTAACGGATTATTACCAAAGATTTGCCGGTAAAAAGCCTTCTGATCAACAAGCATTGAAAATACTTTATATTGCTTCCTTAATGATTTCAGTAGTGGGTATAGCCATTGCCTTACTCATGATCAACGTAAAAAGCGCCCTGGATGCCTGGTGGAAACTGGCTTCAATATTCAGCGGCGGGATGTTAGGATTGTTTTTACTGGCAGTTTTTACCAGAACTAAAAACAATTCAGGAGCTATTGCAGGGGTGATCAGTGGCTTACTGGTGATTGGCTGGCTTAGCTTCGATCAGTTGACTAAAACAGGAAATGATTCCGGTAGCTTTCACCCCTACCTCACCATTGTATTTGGTACTACCACCATTTTCCTGGTAGGCCTTTTAGTATCATTCTTTGTGCAAAAAAGATCAGAATCAGACAAAAACCAAAATAAAAAAGAAGTGGCATGAGCGAAATAAAATTACTTTGCTGGAACATGGAATGGATGAATGATTTGTTCACCAGTGATCATTCTTTTAAGCCTGATCAAGCTGTTCCCTATCATCATCCACGGGCCAGTGTAAAATCGCGCAGAAAAGACCTGAGTGGTGTAATAAACCAGCTGGCTCCAGATATTCTGGTGGCTGTAGAAGGTCCCAATCACCTGGACGAATGGGCCAGCTTTGTACATACTGACCTGGAAGGTGACTGGCATGTCTGGTTACAACCCACCAAAGGAAGTTCTCAGTGTGTGGCATTTGCATTAAAATATGACAGCTCCAAATTTGCCCATGACTCTTTGGATGCTTTTGATACAGTGTCCATACCTGAATTCCAGCCCTTTGAATTTGACACAGAAAATGATGGGATCATCGAGAAATATAAATTTGAAAGGCTTCCCCTATATGTTCAGGTGAATCTCAGGAACGGTCGTTCCTTCCGTATTTTGGGATTGCATTTAAAAAGCAAGGGCATCTTTCAAGCCCTGGAATGGGGTGCCTGGTGGGATAAATCCCTGGCCAACCGAAAGAAAATACTGGCTCAGGCTTCCCACCTGAGAAATACTTTTTTAAACCATTATCTTATCCAGCCCGAAACCAAAGACATCCCCCTGCTGGTCTGCGGAGATATCAATGATGGACCAGGATTTGATGTGCAGGAAAGGCGCCTTTTGGGCAGTGCCGTTGAACGTCTGACCGGATCAGTTTGGCATCCCCATATTTGTCTGGGTAATGCCCTGTTTGATACCCTGGACCAGGATAAAAAGATGAATCTTCAATTTGATCAGCTTTCCACCACCCGGTTTCGGGATCCTATTTTTAACCAGGGTTATCATTATGTTTGGATAGATCACATCCTTTACAGTAAAAATGCCGACAATTGGGTAGGCGATGCCTGGATACATAAAAAAATCAATCAGCAGTGGATCTGGCAGGCTTTTCCTGATGCTTCTGACCATCAGCCAATTTCCGCTAAAATCTACTTGGATTAATAGTAGTTACAGCACACCCAATACTTTTAATCCTTTTTCTGTAATGGTTTTCCTGATCAGGCCAAACATGTTCAGGTTAAAAGCCTCACCAGGTATGATATTGGTAGCAAAAAAATAAACCTGATCATTTTGTTCCAAATACCCCACAAACCAGCCATTATTATTACCATTCCTGATAGACCAGCCAGTTTTTCCCCGAAGAATATATTTATCATTTTCCTCTATAACCATTATTCGCTTTATGATCTTCATGGTTCTTTCCGAAACAGGTAAAGCTGATTCATATAATCTGACCAGAAAATTAATTTGTTCCACCTGATTAATACTTGATTGGCCTTCCAGCCAAAATAGATCAATGTTGGAATCATTGACTTCCATTTTACCATAATTCAACAGGGACAGGTATTGCCTCATGCGATCAGCTCCAATTGACAGGGCCACCTGCTGATAACATGGAACGCAGGAAAGCTGAAAAGCTTCTTTAAAGGTCATATTCCTTTCCCATACTGCCATTGGCCTTTTTTTTCCATCCCAGGGGAAAAGGGTACTCTGATCTTCCACTATGCCGGTTTCCAGGGCAATGATAGAATTTGCTATTTTGAAAGTTGAAGCAGGCAAATGCCCTTTTTGGGTCCATTCAAAATTATTTGAATAATAAATATTACGATCATAATGATAAATAAGCACAGATCCTGATACACCAGCAGCATCTATGATATCCTGTAAAGCTGGTTTAATAACCTGTATTTCTTGGGCTGAATCTGCCGGGTTTATTGTCTGTCCTAAACCTGTAAGCTGAAAACACAATATGTAAAAATGAAAAAGCAGGATCAATTTTCTCATGATAAAACAATGGCTAATTGAATATTGGAAGAAAGATAACAACATTATTAATTATTTGACCTAATCTTCAGTAACTATAAAATATCAATTCTACCAGTACAATAAAAAAAGCTATATGATTAGCAGGATTAAAAAAATTGCTTATTTTAGTTGTTCAAATTATCGACCAAAGCTGAAAATATGCCTAAATCTTCAAGTGATTTAATAAAGAAAACAGTAAACAATTTACTTGACTTTATTAGCCAATCCTCTGAAATCCCTATGATTTTGCCGGCTGAGAGGGTATTGTCAGGAAAATTTGAAGTCAGCCGATCTACTCTCATACAAGCTTTTAACGATCTGGAGCAAAAAAAAATAGTACGGCAGGAGAGCCGGTCCAGACTGGTACTTCGATATCCCAATCAAAAAGATTATTATAATCAAGTCAGTAAGGTCAGTACCAAAACGGAAAATGTAGAGAATTTCATTTTGGAGAAATTTTCAAAACGGGAATTAAAACCGGGAGATCGGTTTTCTGAACTACAAATTGCCCGTGAGATTGATGCCAATACCGTCACAGTAAGAGAAGTGCTGCTAAAGATCAGCAGTACCGGTCTGATCAAGAAAAAACCCCGCAAACAATGGGAAGTGATCTCTATTACCGGACAAACGGTAGATCAAATTACTGAATACAGACAATTACTGGAACTGGAAGGACTTAAACATTTACTTAAATTCCATCCTGATCAGGATCATATCAACCAGATCTACCAGCCCCTTTTGAAAAAGCATCAGGAACTGGCCAGAGACAAAAACATTGATCGACTCAGGATTGTGGCACTTGAAAGTGATTTCCACAAAGGCCTGGTGGCACATACAGAAAACAAGTTCATAGAGGACAATTATGAATCATTGTTTTTTGTGATCCGGTATCACCTGGGGCAGCATAATATGACCCAAACCCGTTTCAGGTCTGTTTTAGCTGAGCATCTAGATGTAATTCAGTCGATCCTGGAATTAGATTATAAAAAATCAGTAACTGCCTTAAAAAAGCACTTCAAGGAATCCAAACGTTTTTTCTTTTTAGCCAACGAGCTTTCCCTGGAAAAGCAAAAATCGGATCTGGAAAAATTAAAGGTCCAGTAACCGGGACGGATTCAGCTTGATCATTTTTTCCAAGGCCGCTTCTGAGATTCCCCCCTTAATCATAAGTTCTATAAAGTTTTTTAATCCATCCGGAGGGGTGGCGTTGCCTGATTGCCCCAGGTCAGTACTGAGAATAAAATGATCCGCTCCTATCTCTTTTATTGCTGCCACCATTTGCTCAATGGAAACATGTTTAGAACCCTGCAAAAACCCCAATGGAGCATTGGGGCCGGATAAAAAACTTAAATAGGTCAATTCCAGCAAGGCCCCCATCTGTACCATTTCCTTTAACTGGTCTGTACCCATTCCGGGAGCATCGGCCAGGGGATGAGTTATCACGATTTTCTCTATGCTCCGGGTTTTCGCTTCTTTTACCAGTGCTATCACTTCAGCAGGAGATAAATGCCCGGTGGCCAGTACCAGGTCCTGTTCTGCAATTATGTCTAATACCTGCAGGGTAGCACTTGTAAGTTTACCATCAGACAAAATAGCTATGCCTTCCCCCTGGATATTAAATTCGGCCATATGATGGGAAGCATCAAAAGTAGGGAACCAAACTATTTTTCCATAATCTGGCGAAATTCGGCTCATCCAATGGACAGCCTGGGGGTTGATACCACCTACAGCCTTATTCAGGGCTATACCACCAAACACCTGTATCTTATCAAACTGGCTATTGACTAATTCAGCCCGGCCAGCTGTACTACTGACATGGTTTTTAATCACAATGGCCTTCAACCCCTGTCTTTGGGCCAGGGCAGCCAGTTCCAGGTCATTCAAACTGCGGTCAAAGGCATCCGGCGACGAATGAATATGCATGTCAACGGCCCCATCCAGCAAATGCTGGTATTGATTTTTTCCGGGATATTGCCCCATTACATCGGTGCAATAAAAAAAGGGTGCTCCGGCCCATAAAATAAAAAACAGGAATTTAACTTTTTTTAGACGCATAATTGGGCTTGTTGTTTAGTTTAGCAACGAAATTTGTCAGAATTGGCGTACAAATGATGGTAGTAATAACCGCAGCAGCTACCTGAGAAGTGGCCAAGTCTACCAGGGGCTGCAGTGCAGGATCGGCTAAAGCAATGGCGGCCGGTGTAGCTACTGCATTGCCAGCTGTGCTTGAAGCAGCTGCCCCACTGATACCGGTTCCACCCACCAGCCGATCAGCCAGCACATTGAAAAACCCTCCCAAAAAGGTAGTGAACAGCCCCAGGATAATTCCCGGAATGCCTGCCTCTAAAATGGTGGCCAGATCCAGTCCTGCTCCCAGGCTAAAAGCAAAAAAGGGGATTAAAACAAAACCACCCTGCAGCAGGAATTTTTTCATTTCCTCATCCAGGTTACCTAACACCATACCAAACAGTAAAGGTAATATCACCCCCAGGAAGGATAAGAATGGAAAGCTGGCCAATCCGGCTGTTCCAAGGGCTACCATAGTCAGGAAAGGTCCGTCATTTAGGGATATAATAGCAATGGCCCCCACATCTGTTTCATCGCCAAATTCTCCAGCTAAAGCAGCAAACAAACCCCCATTGGTATTGGTCATACCGGCTATGATGGCCACAGCTGATAATCCAAATAAACCTTCAGGCCCAAAAAACCGGGCTACCAGTATGCCTAACAGAGTGCCTATCAGAAATTTGGCGAAGGTAATGGAAACGCCTTTTTTTAAAGAAGAGGAGGCGCTTTTCAGGTTGATGCCTGCTCCCATGCAAACCAGGAATGCGCCAATTAAAACAGCTGACCCATTGGCCAGGGCAGTAGTAAGCCCTCCAATGGCCAAAAGCTGAGGCCAAAAAGTATTGATCAATACGCCTGATAAAAGGGGAATGATCATCATCCCCCCCGGAACTTTCTCTATCGCTGCTTTGATCTTCATGACTGGCCCTTAAGCTTCTGATGGCAGAATTGCACCCCATAGCGCAGCGCCTGAAGCATACTTTCCGGGTTGGCCTGATTTTTTCCACCTTTATCAAAGGCTACTCCATGATCTACTGATACCCTGATGATAGGCAATCCCAATGTAATATTGACCCCGGAGAGTCCGGCCCATTCATCTTTGGAATGATCATAATTGAATCCTAATAACTTGGTGGGAATGTGCCCCTGGTCATGGTACATGCAAACCACCAGATCATATTGCCCCCCTTTCATCTTGGTAAAAATGGTATCGGGAGGAAATGGCCCCTCTACCGGAATCCCTTGTTGGCCCATGGCTTTCACTGCCGGAATAATTTCTTCAATTTCTTCATGTCCAAACAAACCGTTTTCTCCGGCATGAGGATTTAAACCCGCCACCGCAATGCGGGGAGATTCCACCGCCATCTGCTGCAGGGCCTGGTACCCTAACTGAATCACATCCTGAACCCTTTGTTGCTTCACCCGGGAAATTGCTTCCAATAATGAAACATGAGTAGATACGTGCACAACCCGGAACGGACCATCTGCCAACATCATGGTATAGCTGGATGTGTTAGTAAGTTCAGCAAAAATCTCCGTATGGCCAGCATAGTGGTAGCCAGCCTGGAACAAAGCCTCTTTATGGATAGGCCCGGTAATGGTAGCATCAATTTCACCAGCCAGAGCCAGTTCAATCACTTTGGCAACATATTCATAAGAGGCACGCCCGGTCACAGCCTGAATTTGATTAAATTGAAATGAACCGGGATCAATATTTTGCAGATCCAGTACATCCACCTGGCCCAATTGATACCGCCCTTCCCCAGGGCTTTTTACCCGGTTAACTTTTAAAGGCAAATGGCAAATATCAAGTATTTGTTCCACGATCCATCCATCACAAACCAGTAATGGTTTACATATTTCATATATTCCCGGCTGATTAAGTGCTTTTACTGAAATTTCAGGTCCGATACCTGCCGGGTCTCCTGCACTAATACCCAATATGGGCCTTTTTTCATTTGTCATAGCTGACCTGTTTAATGATTTCATATAATTGTCCGGTCCAGGGATAGCTGCCTGGCTTTACCGTGAACAGGTATTGTGTCTGTTTCGGAATTTTAAGGTTGACATTTCCCGAGGTATCCTGCTGGTCAATTTCCAGTCCGGGAACCTGCCAGCTGTTTAAAATGGCTGCTGCTGTTTCTCCCCCGGTAAGCCAAAACCGTGTTTTTTCAGTAATTCTTTCCCTTAAAAATAAAGACAAACGGGTTAAGTATTGGAGGAATCTATCAGAAATTTCCCGGCTGAATACCACAGGATGATCAATCTGAATACTAACCAAATGCCTTTGTTTAAGTTGTTCCAAAACTTGTTGTTGCCAATCCGATTCTTCTTTTTTCCCCAGTACAAAAGTGGTATCCTGCCAGGATCCCGGGATTGATAAAACCGGAATTTCATGCTGCTTAAACGCCTGTGTTGCTTCCTGATCGGTGACCGTACTGCCGTTGATAATGATGTGATAATGAAATTGATCCATTACAGTTTTTTGCTCAATTGCCTGATGGGAAGGTTTAAAATACTTTTGTAAAAACAAGTGGAAAAAATCGGCGGCACCACTGCAGAAATCCTGTGGATCAACCTGATCCAAATATTTTTTCATATCCTTTTCACCTGAAACATCTGCAGTGATCAAAGCCCGCTGCGGCAATGGTGAAATTTGATCCAGATGCTGATGTGGTAAATTTGATTCGGAAAAAGGTTGCAGGGCTGATACCAAAGAAGTTTGTACCGGGTACATGGGATCTTTGGCAAAAATTGTCTGGTGTAAAGGCTTTCCCCGGATCAAATAATATCCTTTTTCAATCTGCCTCTGCCTGGAAGGGTTGGCGGGCATTAAGAATATCCTATTAAATCCAAAAACTTGTTGTAAAACATTCAGTTCCGTGATAATATGGCCTCTGAAGACAGAATCAACTTTTTTAAACAACCATACCTCTTTTTCCCCGGTATTGATGGATAAGGCCAGATGTTTGATCTTTTCCCGGGCCTGCGTCTTATTCAACCCACGGGTATTTGTGTCTATAACCAAAATATCAGTCCGGCATTCAGGATCATAGGAAAAACCAATGGATGTAGAAAGACCATTCTGCCTCCCAATCCCACCCATTTCAGCTGCTCCTGAAAAATCATCTGCCAGTACTATCAGCATGTTTTAATGTTCCGGCTTTATTGTTTCAACCTGCTTTGAGTTTCTACAAATTTCTGAAAGCGCCAGGATAATACTTCTGCCACAAATAGTTCATTATTGTCAGTGATATCTATCCAATGAGGTAAACTCATCTCACCACTGGCAAAGCCTCTTACTCCAAATTCTCCCAGCTTATTACCTTCCAGATCAAATTTATACAATTTACAATCCACTCCATCAATAGTATATAGCTGATTATCCGATATTTTGATGGAATAGGGATAACCGGTATTGGTCCATTGGTCCAGAAAATTTCCTTCGGTGTCGAATATCTGTATGCGTTTATTTTCACGATCTCCTACATACACTTTATCATTATGTACTGTTATGGTATGTGGAATTTTAAACTGGCCAGGCTGGTCTCCGGCTTCTCCCCAGGTTTTCAACAATTCACCTTTGTGATTAAATTTTACCACCCGGCTGTTTTTATATCCATCCGAAACAAAAATATCTCCGTTGGGAGCAATGGCCACATCTGTTGGTTCATTAAAGGTACTATAATTCCACTTGCCCATAAACTCCCCCGCAATGCCTTTTCTCCCCAGCACCATCAGCACTTCTCCAGCCGGGCTGAACTTAATAATAATGTGATTGCGGATATCCGTGGTCCAGATATTATCTTCATGATCTATTTTCAAGCCATGGGGAACGGCAAAAGTTTCATTTCCAGCCCCGATCTCTTTGATGAAATTGCCCTGCTCATCAAATTCGATCAGCTTATGATCACCCCGGTTAAACACAAAAATATGCCCTTTTGAATTTACTTCTATGGCTGTTGCTTCCCCAAACAACCACCCCTGCGGAAGCCGGAAAAAATCATCAACAGCCTTATATTGAAGCTCTTTAACCTCCTGCCCAAAAAGAAAGTCACTGTTTATAAGGAAAATTAAAAGGATAAAAACTCTAAATCTCATAATCCTGAGGTTCTTTTAATGATTCAGCAAATAATTTAAAGAATTGATTATATACACCATATTTATTTTCGGGGTTTCCATCTATACCGGTTCTTACCAGTACAAGGTCCCAGGACGGAATGATGTATAGCATATTGTTATTAAACCCACTGGCAAAATAGGTATCCACAGGTGTATCCGGCATCAGGTAAGTACCATCAGGTTTGATGCCATTGATCCACCAGTTATAGCCATAGCAGCCCCTTGCGTCTATGTGCTGCCTGGGACTTTCCAACAACGCCAATGATGTATCCACCTGATTTTGAGTAGCTTGCTTTACCCATTCCGCAGGAATCACCTGCTTATCCTGCCACTTCCCCTGTCTTAAAAACAGGTAGCCTAACCGGGTTAGTTGCCGGGCCGATATATTCAGTTGTTTATGACAGCATCCGGAGCCACCACATAAGGTGTCACCCCTGGCATCTGGCCATTTTTGCCAGAACCATCCCTCCGGATCAATCCCAATTGGATCAGCCAGGTGCGTTTTAAAAAACTGGTCCAGAGGCTGACCAGCGATCCTGGTCAGAGCATGAGCTAAAACATTCATAGATTCATCCCAATAGCAAAACTGGCTGCCAGGCTCAAACAAAGGCTCAGCTGGTATCCAGGGTTGTATGGAGGCATCTCCAAAACCGTATTGCTCCAGATGTTTTGGATTATTGGCCCCCTCCGCATCATAACCTGAGGTCAGGGTAAGAAAATGTCGGTATTGTACCGCATCATATTGCCCTTCCAAATAGGGTAACTGATGCTTTACCGGTTCATTTATTCGAACTTTTTGCTGACCTGCCAGCAAGCCAAACAAGCTACTTGTAACAGTTTTTGTCACCGACCAAACTCCATGCACTTTATCTACACTGTCTCCTTCATATAAAAGATATCCATCTTTGATGATCATTAGTTCTTCTATACCATCCTCAAGGGAGGCTTTTTTAAGATAATTCAAAGCATGCTGAAATTTAGTCTGGTCCAGGCCAGCCTGCTCAGGTGACTGAACATCCCATTCAGCATGGGGATAAACTGAATTTATATTATTCTGGCTATCAGATATTTGGCGGTCTGACTTGCATCCGGATCCGATTAAAAATACCAGAATGAGTTCCAGTAAAATAAATGGCAGAAAATTGATTAAATCAAGTCTTACCAACTTCTCCTTCATTTACCTATTATTAATAATTTAAATATTCAATTTTTTTTAATAATTTACAATGGTAAACAAATTTACAAAGAAAACATCGTATTAATAATAAAATAAATTGTGGTTTTTTATTAATAATAAGTAGATTTGGTCCGTTCCACCAGGGTTGTTTTTAATATTTGATCAGATAAAGTATGGAAAAAGTTTTCAGTTTTAAAATGAGCGACAAGCTAATCATGGAAAACGGGGCAGTGTCATTATTACCCACCCTGATAAGGGAAACTAAGGCCCGGAAACCATTTATTGTGACTGATCCGGGATTGGTCAAAGCCGGCTTGCTACAAAAAGTCCAGCACCTTTTGGCAAAACATGATATTGATTTTATATCATTCAGCCAGGTAGAAGCTGATCCCCGTATTGAAATTGTTTATGAAGCCCTTGAACTGGCCCGTGAGTCTTCCTGTGACCTGGTGATAGGGTTGGGTGGGGGAAGCTCCCTGGATATAGCCAAGATTGTGGCCATTATGGTGCATAATCATGATCCTTTGGATCAATATATTGGTATAGGAAATATACCTGGTCCTGGAATACCCACCATTATGATACCTACTACCGCCGGTACAGGCAGTGAAGTCACACCTATCGTAGTATTGTCTGATAAAAAGGAGCAGCTAAAAAAAGGAGTTGTAAGTGATTATCTTTACCCCACTGTGGCCCTGATTGACCCCAGTCTGGCCCTGACCCTGCCTCCCTACGTAACAGCCTACACTGGTATTGATGCCCTGACCCATGCTGTTGAAGCATATACCAATAAATTTGCTCATCCATTTGTTGATACTTTTGCTTTAAAAGCCATAGAGCTGATTGCAGCCAACCTGATAACGGCTGTAAATGATGGTCAGAACTTAAACGCCCGCTATAATATGGCATTGGCCAGTTTGTATGGGGGTTTGTGCCTGGGCTCAGTGAACACAGCAGCTGTACATGCCCTGGCCTATCCGCTTGGTGGTATGTTTGATGTACCACACGGCGTGGCTAATTCTCTTTTATTGCCCTATGTGATTGAATTCAACAGCAGTCATTGTGCTGAAAGGTATGGCAAAATTGCTGAAGCCATGGGAGTAGATACAACAGGAATGGATAAGGAATACTCCGCCAAAGCCTGTATAGGAGCTGTGCAGGATCTTTGCCAGCAGGCCGGCATTATTCAAAAGATCAGTCAGCTGGAAGTACCGGAAAATACTATTGATAAAATGGCGACTGCTGCTATGAAAGTCACCAGGTTGCTGAATAATAACCCGAAGCCGGTAAGCCTGGATGATGCCAGAAAAATTTATCAAAATGCATTTTAAAACAAGTAGTAGAAATGGTAAAATTATTTAAAAATTATATCCAAGGTGAATGGATCACCAGTAAATCAGGTCAGACCTTTACCCAAAAAAATCCGGCTCACCTGGACCAGATCACAGGAGAGTGGCCAGCTTTAAGCCGGGAGGAGACAGTTGAAGCCATTTCAGCTGCAGAAAAAGCCTTTCCAGCCTGGAGTAGCTTATCAGTATATCAAAGGGCTGAGTATTTAAAAAAGGCTTTGCAATATATGATCGAGCAGGAAGAGGAAATTGCCCATGTTTTAACTATAGAAAATGGTAAAACCCTGGCCGAATCCAAAACGGAAATCGCCTCAGCCATCAGGGAAATGGAATTTCAGATCCATGAAGGTATCAGGTTGTGTGGAGAAACGTTGCCTTCCTCCCGAAAAGACATCTTTTGTTACAGTACTTATCAACCCCTGGGGCCGGTGAGTATCATCAGCCCCTGGAATTTTCCTTTTAATGTGCCGGGTCGAAAAATCACACCAGCTTTAATGGCAGGCAATACCGTGGTTTTCAAACCAGCCAGCCTCACCCCCCAAACCGGACTCAAATTCGTGGAACTTTTTGTGAAGGCAGGACTACCTGCCGGCGTAATAAATTTTGTTACCGGTTCAGGATCCTCTGTAGGCGATCAAATGGTTACAGACCACAGGATCAAAGCCATTTCCTTTACCGGGTCCACTGCTGTAGGTGTGGGAATTCATCAAAAAGCAGCCCGTACCCTGGCCCGTACCCAACTGGAAATGGGAGGTAAAAACCCGATTATAGTATTGGCTGACTGCGACCTGGAACAGGCTGCCCGGGATGCTGTAACTGCTGCTTTTGCCTGTGCCGGCCAATGGTGTACCTCTACCAGCCGGGCAATTGTAGTAAAAGAAGTTGCAGCTGAATTTACCCAATTAATAAAAGACCTGACTGAAAAAATAAAGGTGGGTGATGGCTTACAGGGGGATATCCAGATGGGACCGGTTTGTGGTACTGCCCAGCTAAATAATATCCTGGAATACATAGAAATAGGTAAAGCTGAAGGTGGCCTGTTGCTGACCGGAGGATATCAGTTAAAAGGATCGGAATATGACCAGGGATGTTACATTGTCCCAACTGTTTTTACCGGGGTCAAACCCCCGATGCGGATTGCCCAGGAAGAAATTTTCGGTCCTGTGCTTAGTATTTTAGAAGTTGATGATTTTGAAGAAGGAATAAGAGTGGCCAATGAGGTAGAATATGGTTTATGCTCTTCCATTTATACCAAAAATATTGAAAAAGCCTTCCAGTTTATGGAAAGATCAGAAGTTGGATTAACCCATGTGAATCTGATCACGGCCCTGAAAGAGCCCCAATATACTTTCGGTGGCATCAAAAATTCAGGGGTAGGAATTCCTGAAGCCGGAAAAACAGGGATTGAATTCTTTACAGAACATAAAGTAGCTTATATAAAATTCAAATAAAATTAACCTGAAAAAACAATCACCTTAAAATGAATAAACTCCAAGAACCTGATCAGGTACAAGTAAAAGGCCGGCTGGCTGCCCGATATGAAGACTTTTTATCCAGTGAAGCCCTTAATTTTATCAGTACCCTGCACAGAAAATTTAACCCAAGGCGAGAAGAACTACTCCAATTAAGGGCAAAGCGTCAAATTGAATTAGACCAGGGGAGGTTACCTCATTTTCCTTCTCAAACCCAATCAATCAGACAGGTAGACTGGCAGGTAGCCCCTATTCCTGATGATCTGCAGGATCGCCGGGTAGAGATTACCGGTCCGGTAAATCGCAAAATGGTAATCAACGCCCTCAATTCAGGGGCTAATGTGTTTATGGCAGATTTTGAAGATGCCAATGCTCCCTCCTGGGATAATTGTATGCAAGGGCAAATGAATCTGTATGATGCCATCCGGAATCAAATTGATTTTAAGGACACCAACCAAAAAACCTATTCCCTTAACCAGGAACATGCAGTTTTAGTTGTAAGGCCCAGGGGGTGGCACCTTACTGAAAAGAACCTTTGGATAGATGAGGCCCCCATATCTGCATCCCTGTTTGATTTTGGCCTTTACTTTTTCCACAATGCCCAAACCTTATTAAACAAAGGCTCCGGCCCCTATTTCTATCTGCCAAAACTGGAAAACCACCTGGAAGCCCGGCTCTGGAATGATGTATTCATTATGGCCCAGGAGCTTCTGGAAATACCTCAGGCATCCATCAAAGCAACTGTACTATTAGAAACCATTCTGGCCAGTTTTGAAATAGAAGAAATCTTGTATGAGTTGCGCAAACATATTGCCGGAATGAATGCAGGCCGATGGGATTATATCTTCAGCGTAATTAAAAAATTCAAAAATCACCCTGATTTTATCCTGCCTGACCGCAGCCAGGTAACCATGAAAGTGCCTTTTATGAAAGCTTACGCAGAAATGCTGGTCAAAATCTGTCACAAAAGAGGAGCCCACGCCATTGGAGGAATGTCAGCCTTTATACCATCCAAAGATGAAGCCATCAACAAAATGGCTTTTGCCAAAGTGCAGGAAGATAAAAGAAATGAAGCCAGCCAGGGTTATGATGGCACCTGGGTGGCACATCCTTTCCTGGTACCTTTGGCCCGGGAAGAGTTTGATAAGGTATTGCAAGGAAGACCCCATCAAAAAGAAGTGAAGAGGGATGACCTTAAAATTCAGTCAGACGATCTGCTCAACGTAACCATTCCCGGAGGGAAAATCAGCCAGGAAGGCGTAAGGTTGAACATAAATGTAGGCATCCTTTATCTGGAATCCTGGCTACAGGGGGTTGGAGCAGCAGCCATTTACAACCTGATGGAAGATGCTGCCACAGCTGAAATATCCCGGGCTCAGGTATGGCAATGGATGAAAAACCAGGTTCAATTATCCGAAGGGGCTATCCTGACCCCGGATCTTTATGATCAATTGGTGGCAGAGGAAATCATCAAGATCAAAGCATTGCTGGGTCCTGAAAGAGTGGCCACCAGTAAACTTGACCAGGCGATCAATTTGTTTGACCGTCTGGTCAAAGATGATCAATTTGATGAATTCCTGACTTTACAAGCTTATAATCTAATATAAATGTCACTGACACTGCTGTTTTTTCTGGCCCTCTCACCAATATTAGTCACCGGTATCATGCTGGTAGGATTTAAGATACCGGCTAAGACTACCATGCCAATTGCCTATGTCTTGACTGCTATTATAGCTTACCTGGTGTGGGAATTGAGTCTAACCGACATCATTGCATCTAGTTTGCAGGGTATGTTCATTACTTTGGATATCCTGTACATCATTTTTGGTGCGATATTGTTGCTCAGCCTGCTGAAATATTCCGGAGGGGTAACAACAATCCGCCGGGGGTTTTCCGATATCAGTCCGGATCGCCGGGTGCAGGTTGTGATCATCGTTTGGTTATTTGGTTCATTCATAGAAGGAGCAGCTGGATTTGGTACACCGGCCGCCATCGTGGCACCCTTGTTAGTGGCGTTGGGCTTTCCGGCCTTATCGGCGGTCATGTTGGGTATGATGGTACAAAGCACTGCTGTCACTTTTGGAGGGGCCGGAACTCCTGTATTGGTGGGAATCAGGGGTGGATTACAACATCCTGAGCTGGACAGCCGGTTAGCTGCCATCAATATGGACTTTATGGATTATGTACAGGTGATCACGGCCGATGTGGCCATATTGCATGCCATCACCGGCACCATTATTCCTACCTTGATGGTGATGATGATGACCCGGTATTTCGGCAAAAACAAATCCTGGCGGGAAGGACTGGAAATATTTCCATTTACTTTGTTGGGCGGATTGGCATTCACCATTCCTTATGTGCTGACCGGTATTTTTCTGGGACCTGAATTTCCAGCCCTGTTAGGATCTTTGATCGGGATAATAATTATGGTGACCGCTATAAAAAACAAGTTCCTGACACCTAAAACCACCTGGGATTTTGAAGATAAATCTCAATGGCCCCAGGCCTGGTTTGGTAGCCTGGATATTAAAATGAATGATGAGCCTGGAAAAAACATTTCCCTGTTCAAAGCCTGGTTACCCTATATTTTAGTCGCGGGACTGCTGGTGCTGAGTCGTCTGCCCCAGTTGCCATTGCAGGAATGGCTGACCGGGATCACCATCGGAGCAGACAATATCCTGGGCACAACACTTTCAGCTTCCAGCGCTCCACTGTATCTGCCCGGCACCATTTTGCTGGTTGTTGGATTTATTACTGTATTTATGCATGGGATGAAGGGACATGAAGTGAAAATGGCATTATCTGAAAGTGCAAAAATGATCCTGGGAGCGGGATTTGTGTTGTTTTTTACTGTCCCAATGGTGAGGATTTACATTAATTCAGGCATTAATCCCATTGGTCTGGAGGCCATGCCCATCATTATGGCTGAATGGGTGGCTACCAATGTAGGGCATATTTATCCCTTCTTTGCTCCTTCCGTAGGGGCTTTAGGCGCTTTTATTGCCGGCAGCAATACAGTCAGCAACCTGATGTTCAGTTTGTTCCAGTTTGGGGTGGCAGAAAACCTGGCCATGGTGCCCTCCTTTATTGTGGCGCTGCAGGCAGTTGGTGCAGCAGCAGGCAACATGATTGCTGTACACAATGTGGTGGCAGCTGCCTCAGTGGTGGGACTGCTGGGAAAGGAAGGTCTGGTGCTGCGCAAGACCATCATTCCAACTGTTTATTATCTGGTGATGGTGGGATTATTGGGTTTGATCGGGATACAGCTATTGGGTATTCAAGGGGTATTGTAAGGGTAAAAAGAAGCAGTTACAGTAAAAATTTGTATAGGATCCTTAATATCAGCAATAAATGATCTGATGTTTCTTGGTCTACGGTCATTTCTGCCAATTGTCCCACAGTATGTGGCTTTGCTGAAAAATATTATTTTTTTATTATATACAAAACAAGATCTGTAGGAGCAGGAATGGGTCCCACACCAGGTTGATCCCGGTTACGGGGCAAGGTTTCCCAACGCAGAAGATATAGTTTATTCCTAATCCTGTTGCTTACCATATTTACCTGATTGCCTTTCTGTCTGGGCTTGTCCAGTTCATGAGGAAATTCCTCTAATTTTGTTAATTGAAGGGCTTTCAGGCTGTAATGTTTCAAAGTTAGTTGCTTATACCCGGCCGTATCTAACCAGATTTTCTGATAAAGCTGCTTTTTGTCAGGTTGAACCGGATAAATTTTTATCCTGCTATTCAATGATCCTCTCCCCTTGAAATCCCACTTGAAATTAAAGTTGGTAGATTTATAAATTTTCCAATCCTTATCTTCCAGACGGGCCTGATATATCTGCGTATTCCCGGCCGAATCAAATTTATGGTAAGAAACGATACAATTATCTTCCCGATCAAATCCTATTACTGTATTGCCATTGATCATACCCTGGCCGGTGGGTACAGGATCAATGATATCACAGTTATCAATAGTAATCGGAATAACCTGTTTCGTACCATCACTTTGATACCAATTGACCAGGTCCTTACTTTTGGCATAGGAAAGATCATGATTCGTTGCAGCATCAGGTGTATCGCGCCAGACCCAAACCATGTGAAAATAACCATCCGGTCCGGTTACAGGTCCATGAATATAGGCATTCATCTTTCCCTTTCCATCAATAATGGGTTGATCCAGTAAGCGGTCCCATGATTGTTCGGTTGAATTATATTTATTATAGATCTGACTCCCATTACCACTTCCTCCTGTCCTGTAGGTAAAGATCAAGTTTCCCTGCTGATCTTTGAAGAATTCAGGGTAAGTTACATTGGTTTCGTCTTTTCCAATCAGGCTCATCTTTCTTTTTAAGCTTTGGATATCATATGGAGCATCCGACTTAAAATAGACCAGGGGATCACCATGCATATTTCCTGAAACATGGAGATGACCTTTATTGTCCAGGGCCATGGAAATATAATTGTGGGAATCCCATCCAACCACCTCATCCAGCTGAATATTAAACCAATCCCTTTCTTTCATTTTTCTATGTGATATCTTCATTACCCTATTGCTATCATAATAGGCCAAAAACTGATGAGGAGGAGCAGTAAGTAAAGAAAACCTGACCGGGTGACCCGACCATACTTTTCCAACCCATAAAGAATCTATGACCTGGGCAGATGAGTTATGAAGAACAGGTTGGCAGGTATAAACCAGCAATATAATAACCGCTTTTATCGCCAACCTTTTGATCACAGGTATTAACAGCATCTCATACCTATCTCAATTGAATCTTTACCACAGTGTTCAGGGAATCGGGCAAAGGATAAGTATGCTGAATGGGGCGACCAAAATTCATAAAAGCATCTTCCTCTTCTACGAAAGGTTTTTCACCGCCCAGCCAAAACCCGGACACAAACACCTCTGAACCATCCCTTAATAGCCGGGCAAACTGAATTTTATCCGCCAGATGTCTCAGGTAATACTGTCCGATATTTTTTTGCAATACATGAGCATACAAGGTGTTTCCATTTTGAGTATAATAACCCCATTGTGGCTTGGGCAGATCTGCCGGACCACAGCCGTAAATACTTTCCTGATTCAGTCTCATCCAGGCACCCACCTCCTGTAAAACTTCCACTGACTCAGCCGGAATATTGCCCCTGGCATCCGGTCCTACGTTTAGCAGCAGGTTGCCATTTTTACTGACACAATTGACCAGGGTTCTGACTACATCTCCGGCAGTTTTATAATGTCCTCCACGACTATAGCCCCAGTTGTTGTTCAAAGTAATGCAGGCTTCCCAGGGAATAGGCCGACCCTTTTCATCCCGGACCACATCATAAGGGATCACCTGTTCCGGTCCTTCAAAATCACCGGCATATACTTCAGGCTTTTCCAGGGTCATCTCACCACCCAGTCGATTGTCGATGATGATTCCCGGCTGATGTTTTCGTACCATTTCAACCAATTCAGAAGCCTTCCATTTTTCTCCTTTATAATCTCCAAAGGAATAATCAAACCACATTATATCAATTTTTCCATAATTGGTGACCAATTCTTCTACCTGGTTGTGCATGTAGGTCAGGTAATTATCCCAGTTATATTCAATTTTCCATTCCGGATCTCCGGCTTTAGGATGGTTGCCCACGTTGGGATAATCCGGATGATTCCAGTCTATTAAGGAATAGTAAAATCCGATCCTGATACCTTCATTTCTGAATGCTTCTACAAATTCCCGGATCAGATCCCTGCCGGCAGGGGTGTTGGTCGCTTTATAATCAGTGTATTCACTATCAAACAGGCAGAACCCATCATGGTGTTTGGCTGTTATCACTGCGTACTTCATTCCAGCTTGCTTAGCCAGCCGGGCCCATTCAGCCGGATCATATTTGGTGGGATTAAACTGATCCACATAAGCTTCTTTGTATAATTTGGCATCGATTTTTTCATGGGTCTGAACCCATTCCCCCCGGGCAGGAATGGCATAAACGCCCCAGTGAATAAACATGCCGAATCTGGCTTGCCTGAACCATTCGGTTCTCTCCTGCCTTTGTTGATAGGCATTTTGAGCCTGTGCCCGGAAGCAAATCATTAATAAAAATAAGAAAAACAGGTTTTTAAAATTATTCATTTGGCCTTCATTTTGATTTCAGCTCAATTTACAAAAAATCACAAATTTTTGCTTTTTTAAACAAATAAAAAGAGGATCCAATGAACCCTCTTTTTATAATTAAAATGTATTTCAATCTTTAATATCCTGTATTCTGCGCATATGGGACAGTGGTACGATCGATCTGATCTCTGGGAATGGGTCGTAGCACATGGAAGTCCTTGATATTGGGTGCAGCATCTTCATTATACTGCTTGACCCGGCTAAGCAAAGTGC
Source organism: Candidatus Cyclobacteriaceae bacterium M3_2C_046 (assembly GCA_051418075.1). Taxonomy (GTDB): domain Bacteria; phylum Bacteroidota; class Bacteroidia; order Cytophagales; family Cyclobacteriaceae; genus JBPRGG01. The sequence goes on from JBPRGG010000048.1 coordinate 29,016, forward strand.
CGGTTCTTTTCAGGTCGAACCACCTGAATTTTTCTCCAGCCAATTCGCGTGCCCTTTCATCCAGAATAAAGTTCAAATCCAGCTGAGCTTCTGTTATTTCCATTTCTTTTTCTTTGCCGGGCCAGGCTGCTCTTCTTCTTAATACGTTCATATATTCCACTGCTTCACCCTTCTTATCATCATTCATGAGGGCCTCTGCAGCTAACAGGTACATTTCAGCCAGTCTGACCACCATAAAGTCACGGGAACCCTGCTCCTGCTGCACTGTTATACGTTTCGGATCAATGAATTTATTCAAAGAAGGAAACCATCTTTTGTTGATCTGACGCAGTTGCATCACCGGATCCTGAGAGTTGGGGTCATAATCTACAAAGAAATAGGGTTTACTCTTTTGTATTTCGTCCGGAACGGCATAGGTCACCACGTAGAAGGCGGTATCTCCTAATTGCATGCCTTCCGGCAGGGTAGCAGGGTTATTTGCATACCATACTTCTTTAAAACCTTCATAATAACGCCGGTCTTTGCTTACATCATACAGATCCAACAGATATCGGGTAGGCTGAAAGCGTTTCCAGGGACGGCCATTGGTAATATCTCTTTGCAAACCAGCAGTTTTATCATATTCCTGCAGGAAATACAAATGTCCCCTGCTTCCACCGTCATTGGTTAACGGATCAGCAGTGTATTGTACAGACCATACTACTTCCGGGTTCAGCTCATTATCCTGATTCCAGATCTCGCCCCATTTGGGAACCAGCTCAAAATCATAGTTGTTGATCACATTTTTGGCTAATAGTGCTGCCTGGGGCCAATTTTGTCTGACCAAATGCACTCTGGCCAAGATAGCCTCAGCTGCAGGTTTGGTAATCCTGCCATAATCCGAAGCCTTGGCAGGTAAATTAGCTATAGCATACTCCAGGTCCGGAATAATGGCCTGTTCATATACCTGGTTGGCCGGAGTACGGTTGGCTTCTGTTTCCACACCCTTGGTTCCTTCCAGCGTCAGATGAACATCCCCGTACATTTGCACCAGGTTAAAATAATATAATGCCCGCAGGAATCGAACTTCCCCTAACCTGACCTTTTTCACATCCTCATTCAAACCTGTAACTAAATCATTTTCAGCGTAGTCAATTACAGTGTTGCAGGTATTGATGGCTTCATAAAACCAGTTCCAGATGTTGCGGAAGAAAGCAGCATCCGGATTCAGTTCAGCTGTATAATCATTGATGTATTTATGAGAACCATCAGCTCCCTTGGTAAAGATATCGGTACCAAATACAGAGACAGTAAAACCTTCCTCACGTCCATAGAAGTTTCTCAGCCTGAAATAAGCTGCTTTCGCACCATCCTCCCAACCAGTTGCATTGGTATAGTGGGAGTCAGCAGTAATTCCTGAAACAATCTCTTCTTCCAATACACTGTTACAGGACAGGGGAAAGAAAAATATAAATAATATAATCAGTTTTTTCATAATGTTTTTAATCCTTTTAAAAATTAACATTTAAACCAAAGATGAACATACGGGAGCTGGGCACATCTGCTTCCAGCCGGGCGGTTCTTTCTGCACCTTCCCGGGCACCCGACCCTTCAGGGGTCCTGGTTATTTCAGGATCAATATTTTTCATTTCTGCCACCGGGGAATAGATCCAGGGCTGGAGCGCATTGGCATAAACCCTCACACGACTAAATGGCGTTTTTTCCAGTATTTTATCCGGTAATAAATAGCCCAGGGTCATGTTACGAACCTTGAGAAAAGATCCATCCATATACCCGCGGGTACCACCATATATAGGAAACTCCTGATCTTCATTAGGCCGGGGATTGGCATTGGTAGGATTGGAAGGAGTCCAATAATCCACATCCAGGTTATTATAACGACCAAACAAAGAGTTGTTTCCAGTATAGAAGTTGTTAAACACCATCTGACCCCATCGGGCAAAAACCAACATACTGAAATCGATCCCTTTGTATTCAATCCGGTTATTAATGCTACCTACCCAATCTGGCTGGTCATTGCCCAGTATGATCCGGTCATCTCCATCTATTTTATCATTGTCATCCTGATCCCGCAATTTGATCTGACCAGGAAGTTGGGCATATACTTTTGCCCTTTCTTCTTCCTCCAATTGCCAGATACCAACTTTTTCATAATCAAAATATACGGTCATGGGATGTCCTATGAACCAGCTGTTACCAATATCATCCACAGTTCCTCCATATAATTCCACGATTTCCTCTTTATTGGTATTCCAGATAAAATCCGTACTCCATCGGAAGCCACTGGGAGTATTCAGGTTCACGGTAGATAAGGAAATTTCAAATCCGGTATTTCGGGTTTTGCCTACATTTTCCTGAATATCTCCAAATCCGGAAGTCCAGGGAAGCTGCCGGTTCATGATCAGGTCGTTGGTGTTGGCAATATAGAATTCGGCACTGCCACTTAACCTGCCGTCGAATAACCCAAAGTCTAATCCAAGGTTAAAAGTGGTAGTACTTTCCCATCTGAGATCAGGATTGGGTATGTCATTAGGCCTGAAGCCAAAAGCAGGGGCATTCAAAAATGCATATTTCGTGCCAGCTAATCCACCCTGGGTCAGATAAGGTCGAAGGTTATCAGTATTACCTACCTGGCCATAGCTGGCCCGGAATTTTAACTCTTGCACAAATTTCAGGCGCTGCATAAACGGTTCATCAATTATGCGCCAGGCAAAGGCTCCGGATGGAAATACCCCCCATTTATTTCCTTCAGCCAGCCGGGAATTTCCGTCGGCTCTTACAGTGAAAGTGAACAAGTATTTATCCAGAAGGCCATACTGTAATCGGCCCATGTAAGATAATAATCCCCATTCCCTCAGGTCACTGTCATATCCATCGATCAGCGGGGAATTGCTCAGATTATAAAAAGACGATGATTCATAGGGTTGATCCAGGGCCTGAGCATTATAATCTTCTTCCTTTTGTTGCTGTACACTAAACAAGGCAGTGGCATCCAATGAATGAATGTCAAACTTCTTGTTATAATTGAGGATGTTTTCCAGGGTATAATTGAAAATATACTCATGTTCATTACGGGCCAGAGGAGCGCCTTCGGCCCGGGCTCCGGTATATCGGCCCTGGAACAGCCCCCTTCGATAGATCCTCACATCGGGTCCGAAATTTACCTGGAAATTAAGGTCTTTTGTTACTTGATAACGACCATATAAGCTGGTAAATAATCTGTACCTGCGACGATCATCCACGAAAGCACCTTCTACCAAATCTGACAGGGGATTAGTTCTTAAACCATCAGTAGTAGGCCTGAAACGCAAGGTTCCATCATCATTAAATGGTTTGCCCAGCGGGTTTTCAGCCAGGGCTCCACCCCAAGGATTGGATCCCCAGTTTTGAATGGAATATCCTAATAAGGTAGAAGTGCCTACTTTAAATTTAGGAGAAATTTCATGATCCAGGTTAATTCGGGCATTAAAACGGGTAAAATCCTGACCGGGGGTAATTCCCTCTTCATTGAACATACTGAGGGACACATTGAATACGGTTTTATCACTACCGCCGCTGATCCCTAATTGGTGGCTCTGTTGGTGACCTGACTGGAGGATCAATTCCTGATAATCAGTCGAGGAGTAGCCTTTTTGGATATTTTCCCACTCTACAGCTTCAAACAAGTTTTCATCCAGGATCGGATCTATACCGTCACTGGGATACTGACCGGTAGTACGCCTTGATTCTCTTTTAAGCTCCGCAAATTCTTCTCCATTCATCATATCTACTTTTCCATATGCAGATGATGGGCCATAATAGCCGTCATAAGATACCACAGTCTTTCCTTTTGTTCCTCTTTTGGTAGTGATTAAAACCACCCCGTTGGCACCCCTTGAACCATAAATGGCAGTGGCACTGGCATCTTTCAGGATCTCCATGGATTCAATATCGGCCGGGTTGATATCATTGATACTGCCGGCAAAGGGAATTCCATCCACCACAAATAATGGCTCATTACCAGCCACAAATGATCTACGGCCTCTGATACGGACCTGTACACCTTGCCCGGGCCGGTTACCCAAATTGACTACATCCACCCCGGGAGCACGTCCCTGAAGGGCTTGTTGTGCATTCATGACTGGAACTTCCATAATCTCTTTAGCCGATACTGAAGACATGGCCCCAGTAATATCTTTTTTCTCCTGGGAGCCATATCCTACCACTACTAGTTCCTGTAGCTGCTGAATATCAGGCATTAAAACCAGATCAATCACAGATCGGTTGCCTACTTCAATTTCCTCTGAGGTATATCCTACCGAACTAAAAACCAGGATATCATCAGTACCAGCTTCAATCTGATATTGACCTTCCAGGTTTGTTACTGTTCCTTGTGTAGTACCTTTTATAACAACGTTTACCCCAGGTAATGCCTGATCATCTTCCATGGATTTCACCAGACCTGAAATATTTCTTTTCTGCGCCAGCAGCACCTGCTGCAGCACCAGAAAAATTAAAACTAGGAGTATCAATTTTTTCATAATTAAGGGTTATGGTTTTAATATTGATTAATGATTAGAATTAACATGTAAGTTTACAATTAAAATAGAACAAAATTTTCATGAGGTAATAATATTTGATTTTTGCTAAAAAAAGCCCCAAAATCAATTTAATCCAATTTGAATAACCCAAATACTTTTTGCCATACAAAATATTACTTATTATTTATCAATATTTTTAAAATAATATTTTTGTTCGTGCACAACCAATAAATGTTCATTAAAACATCTAATTATGCCTGCAGAGGGACTTTAACCTAAAATTCATTAGTATATAAAGGATATATCAAAATATGAATCCTATTTTGCATTGTAAGATCAGTAAAGCTTTAAATGTGCAATTTTATGTACCCAAAAATGCGGATTTGCTTTCTTGGGATTCATAACTCTAAAATAAAAATATCAGAAATAAGAAGAAAAGTTTAAAACATATCGCATAACAGCATTTTTTATATTCATATTTTATAAAAATGCCCGCTGGTTAAATGTAAGATTTTACCTCTTTTTTAACAATTTCTAATCTCCTCCTCATCCGGATATCTAAAAACCTCCGATTGATATCAAGTATTTAATAAATACACTATTTTATTACAAGAAACTTCAATAACCATCTCGCTGATTAAAAAATCATCAGTCAGTCACTGAATCTGAAACGAGGTGCTAAACAAACTAAAATCCAACCACAGACTATCTGCCAGACCAATAGATTTGTTCGTGCAGAAGATAATTTATTAAACTCCTGATACAGACAAGCAACCTTACTTTTCTATCCGAAATTTTTCTGGGCTAAAACAGGCTCAACATTATTTTTTCAGAGCTTTGGTTACGAAATGGATAAGTGAAATCACAATTTGATATGATTTTAATCAGTTTTTGCTAATTATTTTTAAAAACATGACAAATGACATATTTTATTACTAATAAAATTAATTTATTTGTATTGCTATTATATATTAATGCTTTACTATCATATACAATAGCATTATATGATGAAATTACTGGCTTTATTAATTGATTTGATTTTAGCATGACAGTATCAGAAAAAATTGAACTCCTAAAAAGAAAAATAGAAGAAGTAAATCAGATGGGGGGAACAGCCAGAATAGCTAAACAGCATGAAAAAGGCAAGCTATCCGCCCGCGAACGTGTTGATCTGTTATTTGATGAAGGTACCTTTCGTGAGATAGATATGTTGGTAAAACACCGCTCAATAAATTTCGGCCTGGAAAACGAAGAGATTCCATCAGATGGTGTCATAGTGGGACATGGTAAAATTTATGGTCGCACCGTTTTTGCCTTTTCTCAGGATTTTACTTCCAGGGGAGGGTCATTGGGAGAGATGCATGCGGCAAAAATCTGCAAGATTATGGATTTAGCTATAAAAGCCGGAGCACCGGTAGTCGGACTAAATGATTCCGGAGGGGCCAGAGTTGAGGAAGGCGTGGATGCTTTGCATGGCTACGGAGATATTTTTATGCGCAATTCCAGGGCATCGGGAGTGATTCCTCAGATTTCAGCCATAATGGGTCCTTGTGCGGGCGGCGCAGTATATTCCCCGGCTATGACAGATTTTGTGTTTATGGTGAAAGGAAGAAGTCATATGTTTATCACCAGTCCTTACATCATTAAAACAGTAACCGGAGAAGAAACTACGTTTGAAGATCTGGGTGGAGCTATGTCACACAATACCAAAAGCGGAAATGCGCATTTTGCCTATGATAACGATGAAGAAACGCTGGAAGGAATTCGGGAGTTGCTCCAGTATTTACCGGGAAATAATATTGATCAGGCCCCGGAAATGCCCATGAACGATGATCCTCAAAGAACCTGTCCGGAGTTAGACAACATTATCCCTGATGACTCCAAAGTGCCTTATGACATGAAGGTGGTTATCGAATCAATTTTGGATCAGGGAATATTTTATGAAGTACACGAATATTATGCTACCAATGCCATTGTTGGTTTTGGCCGTTTGAATAACAAATCTGTAGGAATTATCGGTAATCAACCGCTGGTACAGGCCGGATGCCTGGATATAGATGCCTCCGATAAGATCAGCCGTTTTATACGTACCTGCGATGCCTTTAACATCCCCCTGATCACTTTTGTAGATGTACCTGGCTACTTACCGGGAGTTCAACAGGAATTGAACGGCATTATTCGCCATGGGGCCAAGTTGTTGTGGAGTTATGCCGAAGCTACCATACCCAAATTTACAGTAATTACCAGAAAGGACTACGGCGGGGCCTATCTGGCTATGTGTGCCAAGCCATTAGGCGCTGATATGGTATTTGCCTGGCCTACTGCCGAAATTGCCGTCATGGGAGCCAAAGGGGCAGTAGAAGTGATTTCATCTTACCGGAAGGAAATCAAGCAGGCCCAGGATCCTGCCGGTAAAAAGCAGGAAAAAATTGAAGAGTATGAAAAGCTTTTTAATGTTCCCTATCTGGCAGCTCAAAGGGGGTATATTGATGCAGTGATCATCCCTCAGGAAACCAGAATGAGGCTGATAGATGCTTTGGATGCTTTGAATTCCAAATCCGAAGTACTGACACCCCGCAAACATGGCAATATTCCTTTATAACATGAAATTAACTATATCAATAAATAATACAAATATGTCTAGAGAAGAAAAAATAAAAAAAGCAGTAGCCATAGCAGTAGCTTACTTTGTGGAGCAGGAAAAAGCCACTTTATGGGCAGAAAAAGCAAATAGAACTCAAAATAACTGGATGCAGGCCAGTAAAACCATTCAAATGAATATGCAACAAATGATCCATCAGCGTGCCAGTATTGCCAGGCCCAGGTCATTGTACAATCGGGAAGAGTCCCTGGTATTGAATTAAAATAATCAGGAAGCAAACATTCTGATATAACAAAATATCAGACAATAGATTTTTAGTTAATTCACTGTATAAAAAGGTAAAAATTTAATAAGAAATTTCGTATGACATATGATAAGCATGGGGTGTTAGAAATGGCCCGTATGCATTACAATGCGGATCGCCCCAAAGCAGAAAACCCCATAAAAATTAATGACGTAACCTTGCGGGATGGTCATCAATCATTGTTCGCTACCCGGGGCAGAACCGAAGATATGGTCCCTGTAGCTGAGATGATAGACAATGTTGGATACAATGCAGTAGAAACCTGGGGAGGAGCCAGCTTTGATGCCATGCATCGTTATCTGGGTGAAGACCCATGGGAACGGTTACGTACTTTAAAGAAGTACATGACTAAAACTCCCTTCTCCATGCTCTTACGGGGACAAAATTTGGTGGGTTACCGAAATTATGCCGATGATGTGGTGATTGCTTTTGTTCAGAGGGCTATTGATAATGGAGTGGATATCTTTCGCTGCTTTGATGCCTTGAATGATTTTCGCAATTTCGAAACGGCTGCTCAGGTAATAAAAGACAATGGAAAGCATTTTCAGGGCGTAGTCTGCTACACATTGAATGAGCCAAGATTAGGGGGTGAAGTATATAACATGGATTATTACCTGAACAAGGTAAAAGAGCTGATCGCGTTCGGTGTGGATTCTGTCTGTATCAAAGATATGGCTGGTTTGATTGCTCCTTACGACATTTACAACATGATCCGGGAAATTAAAAAATTCACGGATATTCCTTTGAACCTGCATACCCATTTTACTTCAGGTATGGGTGATCTATCTATTTTTAAAGCTATAGAAGCAGGTGTAGATATAGTTGACACCTGTATTGGCCCCTATGCATACCGAACTTCACACCCTGCAGTAGAACCCCTGGTGATGTCATTGTTGGGTACCAATCGTGACTCCGGACTGGATATAAACAAAATTACTGCCATTGCTGATGAAATGGAAAAATATATTCCTAAATACCGCCATCTGGATAAAAATCCCAGGTATTCCATCATAGACATAAATGTTCTTTTGCATCAAACCCCAGGTGGTATGATTTCCAACCTGGTCAATCAACTGATTGCCATGGATGCTTTAGACAAATTGGATGAGGTATTCCGAATGCTCCCGAAGGTTCGTCAAGACCTGGGAAGCATTCCGCTGGTCACTCCCACTTCCCAAATTGTAGGGGTACAAACAGTAAACAATGTATTGTTTGATAAGAAAGAAGGAGAATACACCCAAATCACCAAAGAAGTAAAAGACCTGTGCTTTGGCTTGTACGGAAAAACTACCAGGGAGATCAACCCAGCAGTGCGTAAAAAAGCGCTGAAAAATTATCTCCGGGGTGAACAACCAGTGGATATCAGGCCAGGAAGCATCCTGGAGCCGGAAATGGATGAGGTGAAAGAAAAGTTTAAAGATATTGCAAAAGAGGAAGATGATCTCATTTTATGTGCAATGTATCCAGTGACCGGAAGGCGATTCTTAAAATGGAAATATGGTAAGGAAGAAATGCCCGAGGATGTCAAGCCTAAAACCATGGAGCAAGTCAAGAAAGAGCAGGAATTGGTCAAAAAAGCATTGTCAGGAGAACTTACTTCCAAAAGTAAAGGAACCGGCCGGGAGCTGGAGGTTACAGTTGAAGGTGAAACATTTACGGTGGAGATCAGCGACCCCAATGCAGCAGCTATACCCAAATTTATCAGTCGTAAAAGAAAGAAAGCGGATAAAAATGAACTGGAATATACCGGCATTCTGATAGCTACCATACCTGGCATGGTAGTGGAAGTGAAAAAAAACATTGGGGATAAGGTGCAATCAGGTGAAACCGTAGTGGTTCTGGAGGCCATGAAAATGATGAACAACCTGGAATCAAATGTTACAGGTACAGTAAAGGAAATAAAGTTTAATTCCGGTGATTCTGTGGCCAAAGGTGATATTTTGATGGTAATTGATCCGGAGGATTAATAAATAAATCTGGTAGTTTTCAGATTAAAACCTAAATATAGTGCCATTGAAATAATAGCCTGACAGGAAAGGTTCCTGTCAGGTATTTTTTTTACAGATCAGAAGGAGTCAGTTGAATCCTTCTGGAATGAATCAGATGATTCTGATATCATTTATCTGATTTTTGCTCTTTTTTGGAATGTCTTAAGGCCGATTGGGCTGCGGCTAATCGGGCAACTGGTACCCGGTAGGGGGAACAGCTGACATAATCTACGCCTACTTCATGCAGGAACTCTACAGAATAAGGATCGCCCCCATGTTCGCCACAAATACCCAGCTTCAGACCGGGTTTGGTCTGCCTTCCTCTTTCAGCTCCAATCTTGATCAGTTGACCCACCCCATTGATATCCAGGTGCTGAAAAGGATCCTTTTTATAAATATTCTCTTCAATATACTTAGGTAAAAATACCGCTGAATCATCCCTAGACAGCCCCAAAGTGGTTTGTGTTAAATCATTGGTACCAAAGCTGAAAAAACTGGCGCTTTCGGCAATCTTATCAGCAATTAACGCTGCCCGGGGCAGCTCAATCATAGTACCTATCTCGTACTCAACAGTGATCTGATAGCGGTTCATGATCTCACTGGCCACCTTATTGATAATCTCTTTTTGCAAATTAAGCTCTTTCCTGGTTGAAACCAGTGGTATCATGATCTCAGGCTTAACCTTCTTCCCATGTTTTTTAACTTCACAAGCTGCTTCAAAAATGGCCTTAGCTTGCATTTCAGTCAATTCAGGGAAAACAATACCTAACCGGCAACCCCTTAATCCCAGCATCGGATTACTTTCTTTTAAAAGATCCACTTTGGTCAGTAAGGTTTCTTTTTCTCTGATAAATTTCAGGATCTCATTAATTTCATTTAAACCTTTAGCTTCCTTCAGATTCATCTTCAAATCCATGATATCGAAGAAAAGTGATTCGCGGTCCGGTAAAAATTCATGCAGTGGTGGATCAAATGTTCTGATATTTACCGGGAAACCATCCATTACTTCGAAAATGGCAATAAAATCTTCGATCTGCATTGGTAGTATTTTGGCCAGAGCAGTACGGCGACCTATTTCATTCTCGGCCAGGATCATTTCACGTATGGCTTCGATTCGATTGCCTTCAAAGAACATGTGTTCCGTACGGCACAATCCAATACCTTCTGCCCCAAATTTCCTGGCAATTCTGCTGTCGTGAGGCGTGTCGGCATTGGTTCTCACTTTCATACTTTTAAATGAATCAGTCCACAGCATCAGTTTTTCAAAATTCCCGGACAATTCAGGCTCGATAGTTGGTATCTTACCTTCCATAATCTCCCCGGTACTGCCATTGATAGAAATAAAATCACCTTCCTTGATTACTTTAGAACCGGCTTTAAACTGGCGGGAATTGTACATTACTATAATATCCTTGCATCCGGTTACACAGCATTTGCCCATTCCACGGGCCACTACCGCAGCATGAGAGGTCATACCTCCCCTTGAAGTCAGGATCCCATTGGCAGCATGCATTCCACCAATATCCTCCGGTGAAGTTTCCATCCTGACCAGGATAACCTGTTCACCCCGAGATGACCATTCTTCCGCATCATTGGCATTGAAAACCACTTTTCCTACGGCTGCTCCGGGTGAGGCAGGTAAGCCCTTGGCAATGGGATGAATTTCCACTTTAGGATCAAAAGTCGGATGGAGCAGGTGATTAATCTGTTCAGGATCAATACGCAGAATTGCTTCTTCCTGGGTAATTAAACCTTCTTCCACCATCTCCACTGCAATTCGCAGGGAAGCAGCCGAAGTACGCTTTCCGGTCCTGGTCTGCAACATCCATAGCCTGCCCCTTTCAATGGTAAATTCCACATCCTGCATCTCCCGGTAATGATGCTCCAGCTTATTCCTTATATCCATCAACTGCCGGTATATAGCTGGCATCAGGGTTTCCAGCAGGACATCTTCTTTTGCCTTCCGGCTCACTTTATTGATGGGCTGTGGTGTTCGGGTACCGGCTACAATATCCTCGCCCTGGACATTGATCAGGTATTCTCCATAAAACTGGTTAACCCCGGTGGAAGGATCGCGGGTAAAAGCAACTCCTGTGCCTGAATCATTGCCCATATTACCATAAACCATAGCCTGTACGTTTACTGCCGTTCCCCAGTCACCGGGAATGTTATTCAAACGGCGATAAGTAATAGCCCGGGAGTTTTGCCAGCTGTTGAATACTGCTGATATAGCCCCCCAAAGTTGTTCTTTAGGATCTTCGGGAAAGTTTTTGGCAAACCTTTTATAAATGGCCTTTTTAAAGTCGGCTACAATTTGTTTCAGATCCTCCACAGACAGGTCTGTATCGAGTTCTTTTCCAGTTTCTTTCTTTCTGATTTCAATGATCTCCTCGAACACATCCAATTCATCTTTATGCTCCGGTTTTAATCCCATCACCACATCGCCATACATCTGGATGAATCGTCGGTATGAATCCCAAACGAACCGTGGATTATTGGTCTGTTTAGCCAAACCTTCAGCGATTTCATCATTGATTCCCAGGTTAAGCACAGTATCCATCATACCAGGCATAGAGGCCGGAGCGCCAGACCTGACCGATAAAAGTAGTGGATTAGATGGATCTCCAAATTTTTTATCCATCACTTTTTCCACCCTTTCCAGGGCGGCATCAACTTCTTCCCTCAGCCCTTCAGGATAGCTTCTGTCATTATCATAAAATGCATTACAAACCTCGGTAGTAATAGTATAACCCGGAGGTACGGGAATACCTAAATTACACATTTCTGCTAAATTGGCGCCTTTACCACCTAATAGGTATTTCATATTGGCATTTCCTTCTGCCTCATTGGCAGCAAAAAAGAAAACTTTTTTATCTGATGCTTTCATTTTAGTTTGAGTTCTTAAAAAAGTATAACAATTTGGTTTACATGATAAATATATAAAAAAGGTTTAAATCTCAATAGTTTTAAGCAGTTATTCTGGAAAATCATCCAGTATTATTATAAATTCAATATTGGAGAAATTATATTATTCTTTCCCCATAACCACATAATACATTGATAAGAATGTTACCATAATTTCATTTTCCGGGCAAAAAAACAACTGGAAAATGAGGTTTCTCAACCCGTACAGGGCGTTAGGTCCGGATGAGTAATATTATACTGTATTCTATTTTCAAATTTTGAGTTAAGAAGCTTTATGCGTTCCTACTGTCCGTCCCATCGCATTACAGTTGCAGCCTGCAAACATAACTTATGCTGTTTCGATAATTATTTGTGCGTATAGCAGAATGTTTTTAAAAATGTAGTCTGTAAAAAATTTTTCATTGATCACCATTCCTCAGAAGCCGCTAAAAATTCCAAAGTCAGCCCTTAAATAAAATTAATTACTCCTGCCACTTTGCTGATATTTGATCAATAGCTTTTCCAGATTTTCCACCGTTTCCGGGTACAGATCATATAAATTTTGATCCTCCAATGAATCAGAATCAAAATGATACAACTGACCGGGAGGATAGTCAAAAGTTCTTGAATCTCCCCAACCACCAGAACCCTTGGCCAAAATCAGCTTCCAGTTGTCTTTTCGAATAGCAAACATACCATAAGCTGAATGGCTCACCAGCGCTTCCCGAACAGGTTTTTCATCATTTTCATTAATTAATAAAGGCAAAAAACTATAGCTGTCTTCCCCTGCATTATCCGGCAGATCCACTTCAAAATAATCGGCTAATGTGGCTATCCAGTCGGTGAGGCAGATTAATGCATTGGATTGACTTCCTGCTTTAATTTTTCCGGGCCAATGGGCAATCAGGGGCACCCGGTGACCCCCTTCCCAAATTTGAGTTTTTCGGCCGCGCCAAACATAGTTACCCTGGTGATCATATTGGATCGGTTCACCTGTTACTGAATCTTCATCCAGAGATTGTTGACCACCAATAGCTCCATTATCACTGGTAATCACAATCAAGGTATTTTCATAGATACCTTTTTCTTTTAATGTTCTCACCACCTCTCCTACTGTCCAGTCTACTTCAGCTACCATGTCTCCTCGCTTACCGGCCTGACTTCTTCCTTTTATGAAATTGGGGGGATATAAAGGGCGATGAGGGGCTGAAGTCATCAGGTGCAGGTAGAAAGGCTTATTATTTTGAGCCTGCTGGTTAATAAAATCCACTGCCCGGGCTGTTATGGTGGGACCTACATCTTCATGCCGCCATCCCGGCACCATCCTCATATTGCCATTATTGGTGAATATATCAGGAGGAACAGGCTCATCAGGTATCCCCACCGTGTGGTAATTTTCTATAAAACATAAAGGTGACATGTTGAGGGAAGCATTGATGCCAAAAAAATAATCAAATCCCAATTCCAGCGGGCCTGGTTTAAGTGCGGGACCATAATAATCGATGGAATCCAGATAGGTAAGTCCCAGATGCCATTTACCTATCATAGCTGAATTATATCCCTGATCCTGAAGCAGATCCGCCACAGTGTACCGGGCAGTGTCTACCATTAATTTATCAAAAGGACCCAAAGCCCCCTGTTGAAGCCAGGTTCTCCAGGCATAACGCCCAGTCAAAACGCCATAGCGGGTGGGAGAACAGACAGAAGAGGGTGAGTGTGCATCAGTGAACATGATACCACCTCTGGCCAGGATATCCATATTGGGTGTAGGTATTTTTGATTTGGGATTATAAATCCCAACGTCACCATAGCCCATGTCATCTGCCATAATAAAAACGATATTTGGTTTCAGCTGTTCCTGATTTTCTGGCTGACAACCTAATGAAAAGCATATGAAAACCATGTATAATAATCTTTTCATCATAATTGATCATTACTAAATACGGAACGATTAAATTAGAAGAAAACACACCAGCGTATATCCTGTCGTATCCTGAAATGCAATTCTTAAAAGCAGTATTTGGGAAAAGGGCATGTTTTTCATATATCAGTATGCTCCAGATATGAAACAATTTTTTAAAAGGAGGAATTTGATTGTTTGCTGCAAAAAAATTTCAAAAATTACTTCCTTTTGTTTGTAATAAAATTTGTTTAAAACCTACTTTATAAGAAAAAGGAATAAATGAAACCCGATAAAGATGCATTTCTGGAGATACTCTCAAATTACCAAGGGATATTGCATAAAGTGAGTCTGGTCTACTTTAAAAATGCATCGGACAGAGAAGATAATCTTCAGGAAATCATATATCAGCTCTGGAAATCCTATCCCAATTTGAAAAATCACAACAGCATCGGGTCCTGGATCTATGCCATAGCCATCAACACCTCATTATCCAGGATCAAAAAAGTATCAAGGATTGAATACAGAGAAACAGTGCCGGAAATACCTGACAAATCCAATGTTTTAGACCAACTATCTGCCAATGAATCGTTCAAATTATTACTGCATGCCATTTACCATCTTGAAGAGATCGACAAATCGATCATGCTTCTCTATCTGGAAGAAAAAAGTTATGATGAAATTGCCAATATAATCGGTATTTCGAAGACAAATGTTGGGGTGAGGATCAACCGAGCCAAAACACTGTTAAAGCAAAACATAAAAGAAAAAAGCCATGGAATATAATGAATTACAAAAAATATGGAGATCCGCAGATGCTAATATTCATCAGAGATCCAGGGATGAGTTGAATTTTTTATTGACATCAAAAGCAAAACAGGCTTTTAATGAATTTATTATCATTAATCTTATGGCCATTCCAATTTGTATAGGTGTAATGTTATGGTTGATTGTTTCTACGGCAAACCGAATAGAAGATAAATTATATGTAGCTAATAATATTTTGCTGGGAGGAATTATTTTATTTGCTCTGTTTTATCTGGTCAGTGAATGGAACCGGTTTACACGAAATAAAAAGGATAAGCCGGTAAAGGAATGGATAGAGATAGAAATTAACCTGTTGGCCAAATGGCTGACTGGTAAGTACAGGAATATAAATTTTTATCTTATTCCGGTATTATATGTCCTTACCTTTTTATCCATTCATATTTACTATTCGGATTTGTATTTTACTGAAGTATTTCAGTCGGATAAATTTATAACTGAAGATATGTGGGGGATCATTATTTTCACACCCATGCTACTTGCTGGTCTATTTATAAGTTTAAAAAGACTTCGTAAACATCAAATTAATAAGTTAGAATTTCTGAAGGATTTGCAGGATCGTCTGGCTAATGTGGACTAACAGAACGGATTGTGATTGTCTCATCTAATCTAAAGACAAATAAATTCAATCATCACAAATCATCGCTATACAATATAACCACGCTCCAGGGTGCCATCCTGTCAACATTGAAAATTAACTGATCATCCTGTTTTTTTGCTATGATGTTCTGCTCTCCTTCATCAGTTAAGAGCTTCAAATGATCCGAGTAGCTTTTTACAACCACCGGTACATCTTCATAAACATCAAATGAACTATTGAATAGTGACAGTACAAATCCTCCCTGACTATTTTTCCTGAACAGGGGCATGATCCGACAGGGTTTATCGATTTTTACCGGCATTTTACTACGGCTTAAAAAGTGAAACAAGCGGCTCAGTTGAGTAACTTTGGCCAGCATACCCACATTCCGCCAGGGGTGGTAACTGGAGACAGCGATCCTGCCACCCAGTTCATTTTCATACAAAGACAAGCTGATGCCTCTGTGATCATGGCTGGACATTTCATATAGATCATTCACTGCCTCCACCTGCTCATCTACCTTTTCCAAAAAACTTCCCCTGGACCAACCCTCAGCCCGTCGCATGGTACCAGTTAATTCCTGGTTAAGAGGATGAGAAGAAAATACCTCCACCGAAATGACAGATTCATCTACATGCTTCACCCCGGCTAATTCACCCAGACCTCTCTGCCACAAAACATCCAGGGCCTGGGCATCCATATATACTGCCCCAGACAGCATTTCAAGCAATTGTTCATCAGTGAAAGCCTCAGCCATACGCCCTGACATCAAGACGCCACAACTATTTTTCCAGCTATTGGTAAATGGTATACCTATTTCTGACAACTGATTAGGTTTCTGAATATCGTAGGCATCTGAATTTTGAAACCAACCACCCGGACCCACTTCCCGCCGGGCCATTAAATCCGGGTGATCCATTGGCCAAAAGCCATAAAGCCTTGTATTCTGACTAACCTGAACAAGCTTCTCCCAAAAAGGCCGGTATTGAGAGATTTGCTTAAGTAAAGGATCATATTCCTGCAGGTTCGTATTATCTCTTTCGTAAAAAACATTATAGGCAATACCGTTGCAACCAGCCATAAAGGCCAGAGTACTTTCATTCAAATTAGTAGCAGTAGATTTGTTCAGGGTAATATAAGGCCATTCTTCCTGCTCATATTCTATTCTTTTTACACCAGGAGCATAATCGCGTACCTGCCGGCCTACTTCAAAAATCTTATTTGTGATTTGGCGGGGATTATCATCCCGGTAAAACCCATGACCAGGTCTACCCATAGTGGCCTGAAAAGCCTTACTCCAGCCATGCACATCGTTGCCAGCGTAGGTTCTATGAGTATAGCCAATGGTCATCAGCCCCATTTCGATCTGCGGATCTATTGAGTTGACGGTGGCTGTAAGTTCCCGGGCCAGGCTGGTAAGGGTTTGGTTACAAAATTCAGACCATGACAGCCGTAAATCTTTATTTTTCGGTTGGCTCAATCGGTTAACCAGATCCTCTCTGGCAGTTTCATGGTCAAATTTCCCTAAACAGATAGGACAAAAACAAGGGTATTGTACACCATGGGAAATCATACGAAAATCGTCATCCATCCAAATAAAATCGGGCTGAGCCTGGGCCGTAAGCTGGTAGCGTTGATTCAGGTATTTGCGAAATTCGGGATCATTGGGACAGGGGCACAGTGATTCTTTGCCATCGTGGCCAATCATGGGCTGATAAGGCATTTCCCAGATACCGGCCCGGTTGCCATGGCCCAGGTTATTCAAAACGTTAATACCCACCCTGGGAATACCATCCTGTTTAAACTGGACTATTCTCTTTTGATGTACTGAAGTCATTTCCCGCACAAAATCGAGAGGCGCACAAGGGGCTGAAGGCAAGGTTTCATCAAAAAGGGCCAGCTCATTGACAGCTTTTTGATGCTTGTGAAAAAAAGCCCTGGTAGCTGCAAACTCCTTATCTGTAGTAAACATATTAGGATGCAACCGGTAAGCCAGGGTAAAATGACTGGATCCTGCTTTCCCTACCGAGGGAGCACATTGGTACATGAATATACCGGATGATAGCAATCCTAAAGCTTTGATGGTTTCTCTGCGGTTCATAAAACAAAGATTAAAGTCCGGCTATCATAATCACCTGCCAGGGTTTAATTTCTTTTATTTCAAACTGAAGCCAACCATTTGCCTGATCAGCCTTGATTTCCCTATCATTTTGCGGAGTAAGTTGCATTACCTGTCGGCCTTCTGACCTAACCTGCACCGGCACCTGGTTTAAATGATCATAGGAACTGTTGAATAAAGCCAACAGGAATTTAGATCGATCTGCTGACATCCGGATTAAAGGCAACAACCGCACCAATGAATTTATTTTTAGTGGTATCCGGTCTTTACTTAACCAGTTGATCAGATTCATCATCTGATTACGTTTCCCGGCCCGGCCAAAGTCATTCCAGGCAAAATAGCTGCTTACTGCCACCCTTCCCCCCAGTTCATTTTCATAGGCAGTAAGACAGTTGCCCTTGTCTTCACCTTTCATAGTTTGCAATTTGGACAGCGGCTGAACCTGCTTATCCAGAGACTGTAAAGTACTTCCACTACCCCAGGCCCCGGGCCGCCGACCGTCACCCACTTCATTCCCATTGAAAGGATGATCCAGCAGTACCTCTACCCCGGTAAATCGCTCAGGTTGATGTTTCACTCCGGTATAAGCACCTAAGCCACGGTGCCAGAGGATATCCAGGGCCTCTGCATCTAAATAAACACTGGCAGACAACATATTTTTTAATTCATTATTATCAAACCCTTCCACTAGCCGGCCTGAAAGCAGTGCGCCCTGACTGTTTTCCTGAGTAAAACAAAACGGAACACCCATCTCAGCCAGTTCATTGGGCAATTGTATATCATAATTTTCCCTGAACCATCCGTTTTCTCCCACTTCCAGTTTACTCATCAGTTGGGGATGATCCACCGGCCAGAAACCTACCAGGGGCATTTCAGCCGCCATGTCATTAACTTTGTCCCACAAAGGTTTTTGTAGAGCTATCGCATCAAGCATACGGGTTTTTTCCTCCCATTCATTGGCATAAATGGCATTATAGGCAACACCGGTACAACCAGCCATCAGGCTCAGCAACGATTCATTCATTTCTGTTTGAACTGACTTATTCAGGGTGGTGTAAGACCAGTCTTCCAATTCGTATTGGATATCGGTGGTAATGGCCGGGTAATCCCTTACCTGACGGGCTACATCAAATATTTTATTTTTAATTAAACGGGGTTCATCTTCATGATAATAGCCATGGCCCGGACGGGCTTTCACTGCCTGCATAGTTTGCATCCAGGTGGGGAAATCGTAAGCATAAGTGCTTAAATCATACCCCACGGTCATAAAACCAATCTCGATATCGGGATCGATATCTTTGATGGCATGCTTGATTTTAAGGGCTAATTGGTTCATGGTATCGTTCATAAACTGCATCCATTGCTGGCGTAAAGCCTGGTTTTCCGGTTGATTGAGCTGTTTTACCAATGATTCTTGATTATCAGACTGGCCAAACCTTTGCATACAATCAGGGCAAAAGCAGGAGTATCTGATCCCGGCCCGGTTGGCATTGCGATAATCATCATCAATCCAGATAAAATCAGGGCTGGCAGCAGCATACATTTTCAACTTTTCCAGCAAATAATTATGCAGGTTTTCATCATTGGGACAGGGGCACCAGCCTGATTGCTTACCATCGTGACCCACCAAGGGTCTGTAATCAAAGGTGTAGCCTCCGTCGAAGTTTCGCACCCCAATATCATCATACACATTGATGCCCACCTGGGGTATGCCAGCATTTTTGAAATCGACAATGCGCTGTTTGAGCAAGGCAGCACTTTGTTCAACATCATGCAATGACAATAATCTTCGGTGGTTAAGGGATTCATCAAACATGGCTATTTCGTTGATGGCAGAAATATATTGCAGTAATCCTTTTTCGATGCTATTAAAAGGCTGGCTCCACAATTCAGGATGTAACCGATAGGACAGGGTAATTTCTTTAAAATGGGCATCTGATGTTGTTTCTGTTTTACAGCGATACAAAAGCAACCCTGCCGAAAGGAAACCCATGCTTTTCAGATATTCTCTGCGATTCATAAAATCAACATTTCGATCCACAGCTAAACGATACGTGATCAATTGATAATTCCAAAAGATCGTTAAAACTTACTAAATGAAAACTTCATTCTCTGAAAATTAACTCATACCAGGTTAATAAATATCCTGTGGTATCCTGAAAACTGTTGTTGAGTGTGTTTTAACTGCCAGCCATAGAATTTGACCAGTGAAATCAACCAGGGGTAATCAGTACTTGTGGGTATAAAGGTATGCGATATCAAATAACTTCAGTTTCCCTGAAGGTTAGACCTCTGAATAATGCGCCAGAATGAAATGGTTGTTCTAAGATTCTGAATGATCCAGTGTGTTTTTTGGTTTGATCCTGTTCCAGGTCCTGAAGTCAATTGGTTTTGACAAATAAAGGTCCACACATTTATTATTTTTAAATAATTGCCTGACCCTGGAAAGATTAAGATTGGACGAAACCACCATCATGGTATCCTGAAAATTGGGCCAAAATTTTTTTTCATAGTAATCAATAAACTCGAGGCCGTTATAATCTGGCATCTCAAAATCCACCAAAATAAGGTCAGGAAATGCTTTTGGGTTTTGCTTTAAATAATCAATGCCCTGGGTTACATATTTTAAATTGATTACCTGGGTAGATATTTCTTTACTCACAATGATCTGCTTGTATAAATTACCTGACAAAAGATCATCATCAATTATCAATACTTTCCGAAACATAGCAACCATTAAGTTTAAAAAATTCAAAATTCATTCTACTAATTAACTGCTATGCCGCAATTTATTCTAGAAAAATGGTGAAGATATTAATAAAATTTTTTATTGATCCCGTAGAGTCACATCCAAATCCCGGCATTTAATACAAAAGCAATAATGTATTCAGTTAAAACACATAGCAATACTGCCTTGATTTTCAAATTTATATAGCCAGTTTTTGCAATTTATTGCTGCTTATTGGCAAAAAGAACAGCATTCAAACTCAATCAAACTGGCCCCTTTAGCTCTGTAAAATGGCAAAACTTAATTCATCCTCTAAGTAAGGGTTAAGAAATTGAATGTTTTTAAAAACTTTTGAAATGGTGAAGACTTTCATGGGTGATTCGTAGTACCAGATCTCCACAAAAAAATTGTCCATTGCATAGAGCTCAATGTAAATGCCTTTGTACATTCTAATCGTTAAAAAAATGCCTCGTTTTCGGGTAATTTGTACCCTCTCCGATTCTGAAAACAAACTGAATACTTTCATAGGAAGATAAAATTTAAATTTATACAAAAAAAATATCTAAAAGCTAACCGATACTTTTTTCAGCAGGGCAAAGCATCGGTCCTGATTTAAATATACATCGAGGTATTTGGTTCCTTTAAAAGCAACCACAGATATCTTTTCTTCAAAATGGTCCTGATTGTACCAGATCTCTACAAAAAAATTACCAACAGCATATAGTTCAATCAAGCTATTGGATTCAACCCTCATAGTTAAAAAAGTGCCATTATTTCGGGCCAGATGAATTCGCTCCTCATCTGTTGTATCAGATTTAAAAAATTTATCCATATCAAAAAATGTGTAATTTGGTTACATCTATCTGTAGAAATTTCTATGCCACAATGGGTCACTATCGGAAAAAAGCGGGATAAAATGGCAAAAATAGCCATATAAAGGGCTTTACAGCGATTTACATTTTCTGAAACGGATATCAATAATCACTAAACAGCGGAATTTTTTCAACAACCTGTAGCATTTTTCCTCGTTCATCAGTTGTAAAGAACATTGACTCAAACAGATAAGGGGACATTTCTATACAAAAGAAAATCTGTTTTAACTATCAAACTTAACTAATTAAATTTAAATAAAATATCTAAATATCGGCAGCAATAATGATTTGTTGCCAATAATTTGAATAAATGATAAGTAAGGATTCGCTACATATAGATTGGATAACTAAAGTATCTGCAGCCAACAGGAAGGTAGATAAAATATTGGTTGAAAAGGTAATTCGGGCATTACTTCTCCTTGGAGGTTTAGCAAAGCAAGCGTTAGATTTTGTTTTTAAAGG
This sequence comes from Candidatus Cyclobacteriaceae bacterium M3_2C_046, assembly GCA_051418075.1. Taxonomy (GTDB): domain Bacteria; phylum Bacteroidota; class Bacteroidia; order Cytophagales; family Cyclobacteriaceae; genus JBPRGG01. The sequence continues at coordinate 50,820 of JBPRGG010000048.1, forward strand.
AGGAACTGCTTTGATGCTGATTCAGGATTCATCAAAAAGGCTATCGTAGTGCTAAAGGATACTTTTATAGATATTTGACAGGCCAAGCCTACGAAGCTTAGTTCATCGTTATAATAAACAATACTTTTCTATAGCAAAGTACTGAAAGTTTAATATTCTATCTATTACAATTTAATTAAGACTTTTTACGTCGAAACCATCCCTTTATATCATGAATAACATATTTAATACTAAAGCCTTTCAAAGGTTGATGATCTTGACCTTTTTGCTCTACAGACTCTGTGATTACAAAAAGCATGGCGGTAGTGATATAGGCATCTTTTATATCAAACACATAAAAGGGGTTGATGGTAATAAAATCCAGTGATCCTCCATGGAAAATATTATCTGTCAGGTTGGCCAGAACGCCGGCTAAAATCAAATGAATAGCCCCACTGCTCCAGAAACTGACCTTTCTTCTTTCCCGGTAAAAATGCCAGTAAGATATTATCACAAATAATGTTATAAACACAAATATCACATGGGGCCAGATAATTTCCCGTTGAAGTCCCAGCAAATGCCAAAGATAGGAACCCGATTGATTGTGCGAAGGAGAAAAATAAAAAACCGGTTCTACCAGGGGGACATTAATAGTTTGCCAGTTTTGCTGAAATAGATAGATCTTGATAACCTGATCCAGACCCAGTAATATCAATAATATCCAGATATGTATCCGTCCGGCAGGCTGGATTTTTTTATTTGCCGCAGTAGCCAATAAAGCTACCCCTATAAAAAATAAAGCAGGGATCAAGGTATAAGTCAAAATATAGACAGGTTGCTTTACCTGGTATAAAAGGGTATAAGCTAACATAGCTGCTACCCAGGCTCCGGCAAAGAGCCCCGCATTACGCCAAAATTTCATGATATTCAGGTTTCATTGATAATTATCTGGTATGCAAACCTATAAAACTTGGCCTTAAAAATTAGGGCTCAGGGTGAATTTACTTATTTTTATAATCCAGCACCGCGCCGATAAAGATAGAAAACTGTGATTCTGGCCTGTCTCATAAAATTGGGGGAAATGCCTGTTTCAGGCCAAACCCCTTTTCCCTGGTATTTTATCAGTTCAGGAGATATGCCACAATTTGCTATGACATCTTTTACAGATAAAGCCCTCAGATAAGCAAGTTTTTGGTTATACCGCTCCGTACCATGATCATCTGTGTAAGCTTCAATTTCAATTTTTTCAATATGCTCTTTTGCCAGACTTGCTATAAAGCTGGTAAGTTCATTCCTGGCCTGGTTGGTCAGACCTGCCATATCATAAGGATAAAAAATGACCTTCTCAGGATTAATTACCAGAGTGAAGTCATCCTGATTCACTATTTCAACCATTTTTGTTTTTTTCTCCAAATTCTGAAGCATTTTTTGTCGAAGCCAGTAAATATCAGTCCTTTCACCATCCCGGTTGCTGGCCCAAAAAGCTTCACCGTGCTGAGTCAGAGAAAAATAGGCATCAAATCCACTGGAATTGACCAGCTTTCCCAGGTTTTTAGGCTCACTCCAATTAAGCCAATTGTGTTTTGATTTTTTTTCTACATACCATATATCTGCACCTCCATAACCCTGATGCCCGTTACTGGCAAAATATAACCGATTTCCCTCATGATTAAGAAAGGGAGAAATTTCATATCCGGCCGTATTGATCGTTTTTCCCAGATGAACCGGCTTAGACCAACCTTTAACCGTATCCCAGATACAAACATAGAGATCTTCCTGACCTAACGATTCCAAACCCTGGTACGACATCAGTAAAATATCTCCGGAATGATGCATAAAAAATTCATGATTTCCACCCATAACTTCTATTGGGTCAATAGCCATCTGATCCAGGTATTGCCACTGTTGATGTTGGAAGGTGGCCTTATGAAAGGTTACGTACCGCTTTAATCCCTGATGCCGGTATTTGATGAAGAAGATTTCCGGACCGTTATTATCTGAAATACCAATTACAATATTGCTTTGGCTGTCATTAAGGATGAACTGATTGGTTGGAACACTCCAGTTTTCGTAGGTCAGATTACTAATCCAGGTGTCCTGGCCGGCTGATATACTGCCCATGTTTTGGGGATGATTGGAGCGGGCAAAAAACAATATATTTAGTGACTCCAGAAAAAAGGGCTTGCTTTCTTCCCAGGGTGAATTAATGACATCAGTCAATTTAATTCGTTCATATTGGGTACTGTCAAATTGCTGAGCTATGGCATTATTATTAATGACTGTAGCCAATATGAAAATTTTAAGAAAATTCCTCACCATAACAAATTTCTGGATACACGATCACTGTAAAAGGTCACCCTTAGGGTCAGCTCATGACTGCCGCCGGAATAAATGCCGATATCACTGATGGGCAGATCATAATTGTAGCCAAACATAATGGCTTCACTCAGCCTGAAACCGGCCATAAAAGCCACTGATTGATCAAGTTGATAGCCTAAACCACCCCAGAACAATTCCCTGAATTTCAGGCGGGAAGAAAAGGTCGTAGCGTTGGCCTGGTTATTTACAATCAGATTAAAGGCTGGTTGCCAGGTGTATTCTTTCCCAAATCTGATGTTAACTCCTCCGGTCAAAAAGTGAACCATACCTGCATTGTCACCCCTATTCATCCGGGTATCTATCAATCCTACCAGTTGATGTGTGGCATAGCCTAAAAAAAGCCTGTGCCCAACCAGGCTGATACCCAGGTTTAAATGCCCATTTAACTGGTCCTGATTCCGGCCCAGGTAATCCTGGTAAATCTGGTCCTGGCCCGGGGTATAAAGCATCACCTGAGATGGATCAAAACGTTGATAATTAAGACTTAAACCTGTTCCTATGGCTACTTTGTAGGTAGCACTGAAGTTATAGATCAGGGCGTAATTGGCCACCATACCATAACCATGAAAAGGCCCCATATGATCACCATTAAACATAACGCCCACCCCATGGGAAATGGCCCCTACTTCATTTTGCAATTTGTCAAAAAACCGTGGAATACTGAGTCTCAGAGTCCTTTGATCAGAAAATGTGGTTTTCAGGGCATTTAGAGTGCCACTGAAACCGGCATAATAAGTAGTGGGAGCCAGATCAATGCCGCTCCATTGCCGTTTGAATCCGGACATCATGGTGATATTGTCTTCCATTCCGGTAAAAGCCGGATTCAGGGCAGGTGTATTGTTGACAAACTGAGAAAATTGTAATTGCTCCTGAGCTTTTACCCAAGTCAATGGTACAAAGAAGATCAGGATAAACAGTATAGTTTTTTTCATAGTTAATGTGGTTTAGTATTCCCTAAAACCTATCTCAAAACAGAGATACTACCGGTTTTTGGGGGCTGACCATCGGCCAGATCTATTACATAATAATAAGTTCCGGCCGGCAGCAAAGCACCCTGCCAGGTTCCATCCCATTCCTGCAGGTAACCGATGGAGGAAAATACCTTATTCCCCCATCGATTGAACACCTCCACTTTGCAATCAGAACAATTTTGAATTATTTCAATTTTCCAGGTGTCATTGATATCATCCCCATTTGGCGTAATAGCAGACTGGAAAATTTCATCCTGACCCGGAAGGATTTCAATAAAAAACTCCTGCAGTACAAACGCCCCAGATTGGTCTTCCAACCTCAGGATGACCTGGTATTGGTTGCCGGCCAAAGGCGGGGCCGTTCCGGTTAATATAGTGTTATTATTTTCTGTTTCCAGTTCCAGCCATTCGGGTATATTTACTGCGGTAATGCTCAGTTGGTCACCTGTGTCAGGATCAGCACCCACAATTTCATAGGTAAATTCCGCATTTTCCTCCACCGTCAGTTCCGGAGTACTGGTGAATACCGGTGGTTGATTTACCGGCAGTACCTCCAAAATGAAATCTTGCTGATCCACCGCCCCTGAATCATCTTCCACTTTTAGTTCAATGGTGTAGTCTCCCCCTGCATCGGCTGGAACATTTCCTTCTAATACAGCTGTACCAGCATTCTGGTCCTGGATGGTCAGCCACTCAGGAATTAATATCGCTTCAATTATTAATTTTTCATTGGTATCAGGATCTGTTACCTGGATCAGATAACGGTATGGATCTCCTTCATTTACCTGTGTGATGGGTGTACTGCTAAATTGGGGTGGATCATTCACATTGATTACCTCCAGTTGAAATTGTTGTTCTACCTTAAGATTTTCACTATCAGCAACTTGCAAAGTAATCTGATAAATCCCTATATCATCATTGGTGGGCTGTCCTTCCAGTAGAGCCTGAGCATCTCCCTGATCGGTCAAATTTAACCAATCCGGTAAATTACTGGCGGTGATGCTCAATTGATCCACGGAATTAGGATCAGAGGCGGTAATTACATACTGATAAAGATCATCCTGGTAAACCACCAGCAGGGGTTCACTGGTAAATTCCGGAGCCAGGTTGACTTTATTTACATTAATAATAAATGACTGACTATCAGATGCTAACTCCTGATCCTGTACCAATAAGTTCACCAAATGTTCTCCCAAATCATCAGGACCAGGATTTCCCGATAATGTAGCACTACCATCTCCCTGATCCTGTAATGCCAGCCATTCCGGCAGATCAGCTTCAGCTGAAATTACCAAAATTGCATTCAGATCAGGATCAATAGCTGTGACCGGGTAGGTGTAAAGCTGACCCTGGTCTACCTCTGTCACGGGTGTGCTGGTAAAAACAGGTGGATCATTGGTGTTGCGTACTTCAATTTCGAACTGCTGTTCAGCCAGGGCTCCGGTAGTATCAGCCACCTGTAACAGAACGGTATGTATCCCCACATCCTGGTTGAGAGGGATTCCTGAGATTAAGGCTGTACCATCTCCCTGGTCAACTAATTCCAGCCAGGCAGGAATATCTACAGCAGATATGGTCAGTTTATCCTGAATATCCGGATCATCTGTGGTAATAGTGTATTGATACAATGAATCTTCCTGAGCCTCCAGCAAAGGATCTGAGGTAAATGAAGGAGGATCATTGACTGGAATTTCAGCAATGGCAATAGAATCCGTAACCTGGCAGTTAAAACTATCGGATACAGTCACTGTGTAAACTCCCGGGCAAAGATCTGTCAATTGATCTGATACTTCCTGGTTAGACCACAGGAATTGATATCCGGGGGTGCCATTGAAAGGTGTCACCTTCACTGATCCATTACACAAGTCTTCTTCGGCATCCTGAACAGGATCAAAAACCAGGCTGTCAAATTTTGCCGGAGCGCCATCCCACTCAATAGCGCCCATATCAATTTGCTGCTCAAACAGGCGGGAATTGCCCAAAAAATCCAGGGGAACCAATTCCAGGGTATCACCATCCTGGTCCTGATCCTGTTTATCCTCTGGCAGTAATTCCATCAGGCCTGCATTGATAGCAGGTGAACATCCCAATAATCTAAAATCCTGCTGGTCAGGCTGATAAAATCTGGGATCAACCGATAAATTCTGACCCTGATCGGTCACATCCGGGGGTAAATCCCCTTCCACTATACTGTTTTTCAGTGACAGGTCAGCTTCCTGGTTGAATATCTCCTTTCCCTGACTACCGGCCAGGTTTCCCCATAAAATGCTGTTGATGATCCTGGTTTGGTTCAGACCGGCAGTTCCTTCAGCATGAACAGCTCCGCCATCGCCGGGAGTGGTATTACCATAAAAGGTGCAATTGATCACATCTACTGTACAGGTTCCACCGCCGGATACGGATGAAGTGGTAGCCAGGGCACCTCCCTTTGACTGTGCCTGGTTCTGGTTAAAAACACAGTTAAACAGGGTATAGCTACCATTACCTCCTTGAGAACCCCGCAGATAAATTGCTCCGCCTTCTGATTCACGGAATTCATTGCTTCCATCAGATACATTACCGGAAAAATAACAACGACTAATCAGGTCATCGGAAATCCCATCAAAACTAGCCCGGGCAAATATGGCCCCACCCTGGCCACCACTGGTGTTATTGATAAATCGGCTGTTTTTAATAACTGAATTTGAACTGCCTGATGTATTTCTAAAATATACTGATCCTCCCTGCCCCTCGGATTGGTTATTTTCAAACAAACAACTGTCAACTACAAATGAAATTTGATTTCCAAAAGTAGAACAGGAAAACGCACCTCCCCCAAATCCGCCATTAAAGTTATTCCTGAAAATGCAACCTAATATTTGTGTTGACATTAGTTGATCAGACGAACCTACTAATACTACTGCACCGCCACTACTTACTGATCTTAATGAAGATTTGTTGTCCTCAAATATGCATTGGCTAATAATTGACTGGTTGGAACCACTTATATGATTGTATATGGCCAGGGCACCACCACCTCCGCCATAATTTAGCCGGAATAAACATTGGGAGATTTGGATGGCATTGGTTTGGTTTGTTTCAGCTGTCACAAACATTCCCCCGCCAAAAGTATCAAAAAAGTCAGCACCAGGAGTGTTCTCCGGGTCATCAGCAAAGCCATGTTCAATGACAAAGCCATCCAGCCGGGTATTTGCACTGGAATTGATTGCAGTCACTACCGAAAAGGCATTATCTGTACTGTCGGCCGGATCACCAATATTACCACTGAGAATGGTTTGACGAGCTTCCCAATCCCGCTGCTCCAGTTGATTTTCATTGCCAGCGAATCCCCCATAAACCTGAACATCGGAAGGAATTTCAAAGGCTATTAATTTTTGTTCCCGGCTACAGGGATTACATTCAGTGGGAATATACATGCCTTCGGCCACCCAGATCTGGTCTCCGGGCTGGGCTACAGCCAAAGCATCCTGCAAATTAACAAAGGCATCGGTCCAGGAGGTACCGACATTGGCACCAGTGGCATCCTGATCTACATAGATCTGACCAAAGCAAGGTAGGACCCTAATTAGGGTAATTATTAAAAGCCAGTGCAGCTTTTTCATGGTTTATTCAGGTTGATATGATTCTGCCTTACACAAATTTAACCTGAGCCATGATCCTGCACATCGGGATAATCCCTTTATTTGGTAAATCAGGGAAAACCCTGAGTTAATGATCAAATTAGCTGAAAGTCAGCTGACTGTTTATTTTACCAATCCTTTTTCCACAGCTACCCTGACCAGACCAGCGGTATTACGTACATTGAATTTCTGCAATAAGTGCTGTCGATGGGTTTCCACTGTTTTTTCAGAAATAAAAAGCTTTTGCGCGATCTCTGTAGTGGTATGTTCCTGAATGATCAGGGCGATGATCTCCTTTTCCCGGCGGGTAAGCTTGGGTAACCCTTTAATCAACCCAGGTTTGGTTCCTGGAATGAGGGAAGAAAAATAGGTATCTTTGATTTGATCAGAAAAGTAGGTCTGTCCCTGGTGAATAGCGGTTACCGCTTCAATCAGTTTATCCTTGCCCGCATTTTTCAAAATAAATCCTGAAGCGCCATTTTTAATCATGTTGGCAATCAGGCTGACCTCATCATGCATGGTCAGGGTCAGTATCTTTACCGGGATTTTATCTTTCTTTATAGCCTTGCAAACCTCCACTCCGTCCATTTCCGGCATATTGATATCCAGCACAATCAGGTCCGGCAGGCATTCAAGAATCAATTCCAGGGCTTCTTTTCCATTAGAGGCTTCCCCGATGATCTCCATTTTATCATCGTCCTGTAGCATAGCTTTGATCCCATCCCGCATCATTTTATGATCATCCGCTATCACTATCCTGATCATGCCTGTTGTTTTAATTTCAACTCATATTGAACCGGTATTTCCACCTGGATACTGGTACCATGTCCCGGCTCTGAATGGATGGTGACTTTTCCATTCAGATACTGTACCCGGGATTCAAAATTCTTCAGCCCAATTCCTCCCGCACGAATGGCTTCTTTTACATTAAATCCTAAGCCATCATCTTCTACCGTAATGGTAATCGTTTGCTCCACCTGCATCAGTTGCATGATCACCTGACGGGCTCTGGCGTGTTTTATGATGTTGTTGAGTGACTCCTGAACCAGGCGGTAAATGGTTATTTCTGATACTTCATTTAACCTTTGTTCCAGGCCAAAACATTGAAAATCTATCTGAAGATCATAAGCATTTCCAGTCTTCAGGCACAGATCCTGTAACGCTTCCACCAATCCCAGTTTCAACAATGTGCCAGGCATCATGTTATGGGCAATTTTTCTCACCTCCTGGCAGGCTTCATCCAGCATGTGATTGGCTGCCATAAAAGCATCTCCCTGCTTAAACTGGACCAGTGATGGGCTCAAACGACTGAACTGATTTTGTACCGTACTTAATAAAACCCCTAATCCATCATGCAGATCCTGGGCTATACGCTTTCTTTCACTTTCCTGTCCTGCAATCATGGCATCCAGGGCCATTAATTTCTGATTTTTTTCCAGTTCCAGGACCTTCTGGCGATTGATTTCCTCATTTTTCAGGGCCAGCAACTCCCGGGATCGCAATTTTTGCCGGTAATTCCCAATAATCAATATGATGACCAGGATCAATAAGACGGATCCTCCGATAAATGTATTTTTAAGGGTTCGTTGCTGCAGCAATTCTGCCTGCTGGATCAGCCCGTCCTGATAGAGTAGTTGAATTTCCTGCTCTTTTTTTTCAGTTTCATAACGGGCTTGCAGTTCATTGATCTGCCTGGTGGTTTCTTCATTCAAAATACTATCCTTTACCTCAATATATTTCTGCTGATATTGATAGGCCAATTGATAATTACCCGAACCGGCATAAGCCTGCGAAGCATAATAATATCCATCCCTTAATTCAGGACGTGCCCCAATCTGATCAGAAATTATAATTCCTTGCTTCAAATTTTCCAGGGACTTATCCATTTGACCCATTTGATTAAATGCTGCTCCCAGCTTGATCAGGCTGGAGGCGATTTCTTTCTTCTGGCCCAGTTTTTCCCTGATATTCAGTGCTTTTTGGTGACTGGCAATAGCCTCCTGGTAATTTCCCTTCTGGCTATGGATCAGACCCAAATTTTCCAGCTGGTAGGCCACTCCCCATTCATTTTCCAGTTCCTGATCCAGGGCCAGTGCTTTTTGATAATTTATCAATGCCTCATCATATTCCTTCATTTGAGCATAAACATTCCCAATATTGGTATAACAATCCGCCTGATCAATTTTGGCCTGCAGGTATTCGAAAATGGGCAATGCTTTATGATAATTTTGCAGGGCATCCTGATTTTTTCCCAGGTTTTTATATATTATCCCAATACTGTTCAAGGTAGTAGCGATCATATACTGATCATCTTCCCCCTCATAAATTCGCAAAATCCTCAAATAGGTACTCAGACTATGTTCAAAACGACCCTGAAAACTATAAATGACAGCCATATGGTATAATCCACTGGCTACTTTGATGGAATCGCCCTGGTCCCGGAAATAGTTGTTGTGCTGGGTTAAATGGCGCAGGGCTTCCTGATAATTCCCCTCCAAACGTCCCATTACACCATAATAGAAATGTACTTTCATCAAACCGGGTTCATAATTTAGTTCCCGGGACAGATCCTGAGCCTGATCGGCAAAACCACGGGCTTTTGACAGCAGGGTACGGCTTTTCAGATGTTCCCAGGTCAGTCTAAATAGAGTTAATACCCGGTTGGTGTCAGCCTGAGAAAGTTCAAGCTGGTGTATTAAACTATCAATTTTTGTCTGGTTCTGACTTCGGGCCTGAAATGACCACAAAATGATGAGCAATAAAAAGACAACAAGCGCTTTCATGTTTTATCACAATTTAATATAAAATTACACAAAAAGCACCTAATACCGAACTAAATCAACACGAAATAGCCATTTTAAAAAATAAAACACATGGAAGTATTTGGTTATTGATTTAAATAAAAAGCCGAGCCAACCTGTATCACGTGCCGGAAATCCTGTCCTATATTTTCTGCCCGATATTGCAGCCCTACTTCCAACTTGGTTTTCCGGGAAAAATACCAGCCCAGGCCACAGTAAACCCGGTTTTCACCCATCGCTACCTGGCTGTTGAACGAAAACAATACTTCATTGGACAGGATCAGATAAGTCTCCCCCGGGTCCAATTGTTCTCCTGTCAGGGGAAAGTCATAGCTGGCCCTGTATCGCAGCCGATTGAAATAATCCTTGTTCCGGATCCTTTGTTCAGTCCTGATACGATGGCTAATCCGCCGGTCGGTAATAAAACTCACGAAAGCATACTGCTGCATCAACCGATGTTCATAGCCGAAATCTCTTTCAAAAAAAGGCTCGGCATACCGGTACAAATAGCCGCCGCTTATCTTCTGGCCGCCAAACAAGTTTCTGGTAGCAAACAAGTGAATTTCATTGCGTTGAAGTTTAAGCTTGGTATCCTGCTCATCATAAAGATAAGTCCTTCCTACCAGTTTGGTATTAAAAGTCCATTTGGAAGAAGCAGACCAGGTATAGGAAAACTCCGGTTCCCAGAAAACAGACAGTGGAGCCTGAGCCTTCAAGCTTAAACAAATGAAGCTCAATATTAAAGTTAAAAAAATCCGCTCCATTTAATACAGGATATTGTCAGTTGACCGACGGTCAATCTTTTGTTTGTCAATAAGTTTCCCTGACTGATCAAACAGAAATTCATAAGGCCCCAGCAGGGTCCGGTTTTCTATTTCGGCTACAATTTCATACCGAATGGTAAGATCATCCCAATCATTTTCTTTAAATTCTTCGATCACTTCACTGTCACTTTCCCCGGAATCTTCGGCTGAAAATTGAATTTGGGTCCTTCTGATCCGGTGACGGATATAATTTTCCGAAAAATATGCATCCAACTTGTTGCGTATATCTTCATCTATTTTTCTAAAAGGCACCAGCTGCTCGATATCCATCAAATCTCCGCTTTCATAAAATTCCACACTGAGATATTTGCCCTGCCAAAGGAATTTGGATTCATAGCTTGTAGTACCTCCTCCAGTCTCTTTAATATATTTCAAATTTTGCCATTGATCCCTAAAAGCTTTCAATAGGTTGTTTGATTTATCCGGCATATCAGCCACAGAAATAAATCGTTCCACTTCTACTTTCTGATCCTGACCCTGGGAAGGCCAGGAAATGATCATCCAGGCACCTGTTAAAATTATTATCCAAAAGTTCATACATGACATACGCTTCCAGGCAAAAATTGTTATTATTCTGGAAAATAAACGTAAATTTCCATATTTGGCTATTTCTTTCACCAAAAAATCAGGCACATTGATCGCCATGGTTCCTGCATCGTTACTGTTGAGAACAAAAGACCTTTTGAATATAGCTCATTTCAATTCCAGGCCTTAAAATCATGACCCGGAATACAGATGCACCTGAAAATTAAAAAACAAGTCACTGAATATTTAGGGATAGTAAGCTGCTATCTTCTGCTGCCATCCTTTGTAAGCAGCTTCTATGTAGAGATTTTTAGCTGGCCGGGTAATTTTTTGAGGCTGATGAACCTGGTCTAAATCAGCAATATCCTGATACATGCCGCTGCCAAAACCAGCTATTAAAGCAGCTCCCAGGGCTGATACATCGGTCATGCCGATATTAGACACCCTGGCATTTAACAGATCAGCTAATAGCTGTACTACCAATTGGTTGGCTGCTATACCACCATCAATTTTCAGTTCTTTTAAGGCCACCCCTATTTCCTGTTCCATCACCGTAATGATATCTTTGATCTGAAAAGGAATTGATTCAAGAGCAGCCCGTACCAGGTGATTTTTATTTACCCCAAAGGTAAGACCGGCAATCATAGCCTGGGCATCCATCTTCCAGTGCGGTGCTCCTAATCCACTGAATGCAGGAATCAGATATACTCCTCCGTTATCGGTTACTGACTGAGCCATTTTTTCCGTTTCCTGACTGGCAGAGAATAACCCCAGTTGATTTTTGAGCCATTCTATGGTGGCCCCACAGGTTACAATCACCCCTTCCAGGGCATAATCTACTCTGTCATGAATACTCCAGCAAATGGTAGAAACCACTCCCCGGTTGGAAAAAGTGGGCTTGGATCCGGCATTAAGTAATAGGGAAGATCCGGTTCCCAGTGTGGCTTTAGCTGTGCCGGTTTGATAACATCCCTCACCAAAAGCTGCGGCATGTGAATCTCCAATCATACCGGTAATGGAAAGCTTATGAGGCAACAGACCTTCAAAATCAGAGGAGCCAAAAGCATAGGCAGAAGCCACTGGTTGTGGTAAATTCAATTTGGTCAGGTTAAATTTATCCAATAAAGGTTGATGCCATTTTAATTTTTGCAGATCAAAAAACAAGGTTCTGGAGGCATTGGTATAATCAGTAAAGTAGGATTTGCCTCCGGTGAGTTTAAAAAGCAACCAGGTGTCTACGTTACCAAAATAAGCCCTGCCCTGATCTACCGCCTGCTGTACCTTTTGATCATTTTCATACAACCAGATCATTTTTGTTCCGGAAAAATAAGGATCAATGATTAAGCCGGTCACCTCCTGAATTTCATCTTCCCATCCCTGCTTTTGCATCCGGTTACAGATATTCACAGATCGCTTACACTGCCAGACTACTGCCGGATGTAAGGGAACACCATTTTCATCCCAAACCACTAGTGTTTCTCTTTGATTAGATATACCACATGTATTTAATTGCTGAATATCGCCTCCCTGTTCCTTAAAATTATTGATACATAAATTTACCGAATCCAATACGTTCTGATAAATTTCCAGGGGATCCTGTTCCACGAAACCCATTTCCGGATAATAGGATTTTAAGGGCACTACACCCTTGGCCAGTATTTCGCCTTTACGATTAAAGATAAGGGTTTTGGTGCTGCTGGTTCCTTGGTCAATAGCTAAAATAAGGGGCTGATCCATGTGGTTAATTGGTTTTAATTTTAGAACTTATTCAGTTTCTTTTCAGGCAGGTTAATGGTTATTAACTTTTCTTCATTAATTGAACGGCTGCCTGAAAAATACCAGTTTCTGACAGTCCGTAATGATTAAATATATCTGTCTGAGATCCGGTAATCGTATATTCATCAGGTATTCCCATTATCCGGAAAGGAATTTGCACACCTTCTTCCATTAAAACTGCTGCACAAGCCTCCCCCAGTCCTCCATGCACGCTGTGCTCCTCCACCGTAATCAAAGCCCTGCAACTTAGGGCTGTATCCATCAGCAATTCGCGGTCCAGTGGTTTAATAGTAGGCATGCTGATAAGGCGTACATTTAATTTATATTGTTTTTCCAGCGCCCGGGCAGCCAGCATAGCCGGCCATACACACTCACCAGTGGCAATCAGAGCCAGGTCTTTGCCTGATTTGATAGTAATACCTTGCCCAAATTTTAATTTCATATCCTGATCATGCAGGTGGGGCAATGGTTTTTTACCATATCTTATATAGACTGGCTGATCGGTTTTGTAAGCTAATTCAATGGCCTGGGCAGCCTCCCTGTTATCAGCCGGAGCCACTATGACCAGGTTATGAATGGCTCGTAACACAGCAAAGTCATGCAAACTATGATGGGTGGAACCTAAGGCCCCGTAGCTGACTCCGGCGCTGATACCGATGAGCTTAACCGGATTATCAGAATAGGCTACATCATTTTTTATCTGCTCCAAGGCTCTGGCAGTAAGAAAGCAGGCGGGAGATACAGCAAACACTTTTTTCCCGGCAGAGGCCAAACCTGCTGCAATTCCCACCAGGTTTTGCTCAGCAATACCTACTTCAACCATTTGATCAGGAAATTTTTCACCAAAAGGCACCAGTTTTCCTGAGCCCCGGGAATCACTGGTCAGGGCCAGTACATCCCTGTCTTGCTGAGCCAGTGATTGCAAAGTTTGGGAAAATACCTCCAGGTTAGGTACCCCCATTTCCAGTTTTGATGCAGTGATGTCCATCATAATTAGTTCAATTCATGTTATTTAATCAAAAGATTCCAACAGGATAAGCTGGCGATTTAATTCCTCCACAGCTTTTTGATAGAGGTTATCATCAGGCACTCCGTGGTGCCATTTTTTTACACCTTCCATATAACTAATGCCTTTCCCTTTAGTGGTATGAGCAATTACCAAACTGGGCCGTTTCTGTTGGAAAGGAACCCGGGACAGTATTTCTATCAAAGCCTGATGATCATGTCCGTTTACATGTTCAACCTGCCAGCCAAAAGCTTTGAACTTTTCATCAACGGGATCAGTATTGCAAACATCGGCCACCGGCCCTGTTATTTGCAGCCGATTATAATCCACAATGGCCACCAGGTTATCCAGTTGATAATGTGATGCCGTTAATGCAGCCTCCCAATTGGACCCTTCCGGTAATTCGCCATCACCCAGCAGGGTAAAGACCCGGTAATCCAGCTGATCCAGTTTGGCAGCCAGGGCAGTACCCACACTTAAGGCAAGTCCATGACCCAAAGCTCCGGTATTCTGTTCGATACCAGCAATTTTCCTGGTGGGATGCCCTACATAATGGCTTTTATACTGGCATAAGGTTTCCAGATCAGCCTCAGGGAAAAAACCAAGATCGGCCAAAACCACATACAGGGCTTCCACTGAATGTCCTTTGCTTTGAATATACCGGTCACGCCGGGGGTCATTAATACCAGCCGGGCTTACATTCATTATTTTATTATATAAAACATTCAGTATATCAATACAGGACAAACTCCCGCCGGTATGTCCCGCACCGGCTTTTTTAATGTAATAAAGGATTTTTTTCCGGTAGATGACCGATTTAGCTTTTAATTCAGTATGAGTCATGCCTTTTTTGTTCTGTGTTTTTGAGTTGCTGCCACTTTTGCCGGATTACTGATGCCGGAAAACTTCCCAGCCCATGTAATTGCCAAAAGCTTCTTCCAGTACATCAGCGGTATGCGAGGCATTCATCACCACATGATGTTCAAATCCATGTCGGCAGACGTGATGCATCAAGTGTTGCAGATTATCAATATGGGCTACAGCCCTGTTTCCAAAAGTCTTTAATTCATCATCTGTCAATACACCTTGTCCGATGTAGGTCTTGAGTATCCCTTTGGAATCATCAGAGCTAATACGGCCGAAGGTAAGTGGTGAGGCTGGTGTTCTGCCATCCAAAGCACCATAGGTGTTTTCTGTACCCACAGTAGTTCCCAAAATAGGAGCGTTGCTGATCTGGATATCCGGCAGGAAAGATTTAGCCCAATTACCACAATGAAATAATACACATTTATTCAGATCTTCCGCATAGTTATTGTTCCAGTCAACCAAAGCACTGGGAGAACCTGAAGCCAGCTGCATAGCATACATGGTGAGGGTGCCAGTCACATCTACCTCGCAGGCACTGGGCAGCATATTTTCACTCATCATACTCATGCTGGTGCAAACATTGCATCCATAATTTTGCTGAAGAGAGGTCCAGCACTGAATGGCAGTGGCATCCAACTCATTGGCTTGCATAAATTCCTGAAGTACCACGTCCAGTTTGGCAATCTGAACCAAACGTTCTGATGGTGTGGAGCCAGTGGAGGCATAGTTATTTATTTTTTCCAGGTGCTCTTTAACAATCTGGTCATCTTTCGACAATTTATCAGCTTTTCCCAGGATTTCAGAAAGATCCACAGTGGTAACTGTGATGCCGTTCCGCTGAAGTATTTTTTCACTATAACGAACAGTATTAAAGGCGCCGGGGCGGGCACCTACTGCACCAATTCGTACATTTTTTAATCCTTTTACCACCCTGCATACAGCCGTGAACTTTTTAAGGTCTTCTTCCAAAGCGGGATCTTCAGGATGACAAACGTGTTTGGTGGTAAGACTGTATTTGATCCCGTACTGGTACAGGTTATTGGTTACAGATATCTTGCCACAATAAGCATCCCTGCGGTTCACGACATCCAATTTATTCAATTGGTCAGGATATCCCTGAACTAAAACTGGCACTTCCAGTCCAGACATTTTGAGGGTATCAGCCACCCCTTTTTCATCGCCAAAATTGGGCAGAACAACCAGGATCCCCTCAATTTTTTCTCTGTTTTGCTTAAATAGCTCAGCACATTTTCTTGCCTCCTGGAATGTCTCTACACCTCCCAATTTGGTTTCATCTTCTGACAGCATGATGGCGTTGATTTCCAGTTTTTGTAATAATTTCTGAATATCCTGACGTGCTTCAGTGACCAGGTGGTCAGGAAAAAAGTCCCGATTGCCAAATATGATTCCTAAGGTATTTTTCATGGTATTTAGAGATTAATGTTTATTTATGATAATTTTTGGATTTTTACTCGAGTGCTGCTATGATCAATTCTATATCATGATCCCGGAATAATTGCAAATGCTGGTCCTTAATGGCTGAATCAGTGATGATATAATCTATTAAAGACAACGCTCCGAGGCTGGCAAAGGCCCCTTTTCCAATCTTGGTAGAATCAGCCACCAGATAAACGATTTCCGCCACTTCTATCATAGCCTTTTTGACGACGATATCACTCAGGCTGGGATATGTCAATCCTGAACGCAGAGAAATACCAGCCGTAGCCAGAAATAACTTGTCTACATGGATGTCATTAAAGAAAACAGCGGCCTTCTGACCAGTTAAGGATAAAGTAGGCGGTTTAAACTCCCCTCCAGTCATTATGACCTCTATTCCTTGCTCTACACCTAATAATAAAGTGATATTCAATGCATTGGTGATAACGGTCAGATTTTTACGCCCCACCAGGTTTTTAGCAATTTCGGTAGTGGTAGAACCTGAATCAAGGATGATGGTATCTCCATCTTCAATCAAACTGGCTGCTTTTTGACCGATTACAGATTTTTTTTCCAGGTTAGTCTGATTCATCAGGGCAAAATCCCGGACCTGCTTTTCAATTTCCTTTAAATAGGCACCACCATGCTCCCGGGTTACCAACCCTTCTTTTTCCAGCTTTTCCAGATCCTGACGAATGGTCACTTCTGATACTCTGAAAATTTTAGCCAACTGAATAACTTTGGCTGACCCATCCTCCTTCAACAATTCCAGGATCTTATCTCTCCTCTGATTGGCCAACATATTTTTAAATTCTTTCATTAATGTGTCAAAATGCTTTCATTAGTTTACGAATCTAAAATAAAACAAAAAATATCGTAAACAAAATAAAATATAAAAATAAAAAAAGAAATTAATGAATAGTAATTCTATCGCCTGGCTGGAACGAGGGATTACTAATGAATTTATTGATAAATAATTATCAGAATAGCTCAATTTAGATATTGTCTAGGTTTAATTAAAAATTCTGATTTTCTCGATCTTTTGTCCTGGCCAGAAGGGCGGTACTTTTTGTCTTGGATACAAAAAGCACCCAAAAAAATCAAGAAAGAAAAAAAACATCCCGCATTTTTTGCCGTGCCTTGGCGCTATTAAAAACTTACTTCTTACTTTAATCAAAAATGATTATGTATCATAGTTTTTGACAACAGCATTCACAAAAAGGCCTGGGTTTATCTTTGGCTTAGCAGTGGCCAAGCCCGGATCAACCCAAATCCCGTTGTGATTGCGGGGCCCAGCGACCCTGGAGCGAAAAAAATAGCAAATTGCAGATCGGAATGGTTAAACCATCCACAGCTTGCTACTTCTACAAAGAAAACGTCGTTATCTATTTGTTTTTTCTTCGGAAATGGGGGATTCTTAATGCCTTTACATTGACCGGGAGGTATTGGGGTTTTAAAATAATAGATGAAGAAATATGCTACTTGAATGACATAAATAAAGCAAACCAGGTTTTCCTGATTTGCTCATATTTATCAGCCATATAGCTGAAAGTTTATGTTTAATAACTCCTGCTGGAAGAAAAACTCCGGAATAGAGAAGATAACATTCCCCCTGATTTTCCTTTTCGGCGGGAGCTACTATATCCTTTTCTGCTTCTTCCTCGTTTAGATGATTTATATTTTTTTACTAATCCTAATATTGCTAATAACTTTCTCATAGTTTAAAAAATTTAAGGTTAATATCCAATTTATATAAGTTCAACATGCGAATACAGCTATTGTTATAATTTTTTTCAAATTTATAACAAGGCCATTAATGCTCTGTATTTTAATTTTCCGATTTAATTATCAGAACCCATCCTTCTGCTAAAACCACCGAAAAGCAGTAGATTTGCGGTTCATCCGGTGTTACACTTATACAGCGTAGTAGGTAGTATTTCATTGGGATCAACCGCTTCAATTTAATATTTTCTTTTAGATTCTTCCCATTGTTCAGCATTATTAACAGTTCCTTCATTTAAAGCTCCTTCTGCTGTAATTTTATGGCACCGAAACCGGGGGCGAATTGACTCGTCTTTGTGATGAATGCGGTATAGAATTGGGTTGGAACGGAGGTCTGCAGTTAAACCAAAACGACATTTTCACCAATTTCCAGGGACCGGAAAGTAGCTGAAATAGGGTGGATAAATGCTTACCTGATTGGCAAAGCTTCCCCATCCATGATGAGTAATCCTGAGCTTTTACAGATTTTGAAATACCTATGGCATTACCTGGTTAAATTTGGTCAAACAATAAATAAGAATATGTTCATGAAAACTTGCTGACTTTTTTATTATTTTTAAGTGATATTTTCTAAAAAAGAACATACATTATTAAAATGACAAAGAAAGAATCGGCATTGATTCAGGCAATCATTTCAGCCAGGCATAAGGGAGAGGAGGGCAATTATTATAAACAGGTAAATGAGTTGATCAAATTTTATAATGATAATTACAAAATTAAAATTGTAAATGTCATCCGCAAGAAATACACGCTGAATCATGATGAAAAAGAGGAAGCTGCCAAGGATCTTTACAGCGAAGCCATGGCCATTTTTCTCAAAACCATTCATGAAAAGGTAGATATCCTGCATGATTTGAAATATGAAAACTATTTTTTAGGAATTTGCCGATACCTGCATTATGATAGGATCCGAAAAAACAAGGAAGAGCCGGGGCATGAAACGCATGTATTTGAAAAACAAGCAGGGGAATTAAAGGAGGAAGAAACGCCTTTTGAATTGGAGCAAATACAGCAACAGGTAGAAAAGGCCCTGATCGACTATTATGAAGAAAATAATATGTTTGATTGTCTGAAGATTTTATACTATTCCTGGAAAAAAGAACTGAAAAATCCGGAAATAGCCAAATTACTGAATTTAGAGATTGCTGATCAAAAAGAAGCTTCACGGCGGATCACCGTAATACAACAAAATTGCATCAAGAATGCCTGGCGAAATATAGGATTACTGCACGAGGTGAAAAAAGATTATCATATCAAAAAGCGTAAAAAAATTTACTGGAGAAAAAATGCTGGAAATAAATAATCAAAATAAGCATCAGATCATTGAAAAGTATTTCAAGAATGAATTAGATGCAGCATCCCAACAGGTTTTTCAGGAAAAATATGAAAATGACCCGGATTTTAAGGAAGAAGTGGATCGATATGAACTGATCACTTATACCTTTCAAAACTTATCGGACGATGCAGCCCAAAGGATTGAAAAAATCCTGCAAAACCAGCAGGCGCAGCCGGAAGAACAGAGTGCCAGGGTGGTTCCCTTATGGCGCAAGAAAAGTTTTTTGGCAGTGGCGGCATCAGTGGCGTTAGTGATGGTAGCGGGGATTGTGTTCTGGGTGAGCGATGATCAACCGGCCGCTTATACCGCAGAAGCTGAAATCATGAATTCATTTTCTTTAGGCATCAAACCTGGTGACAACCTGGGATTTTCAGAACAGCCCGACCGGGTGACGGACTCGGTGCAAATTTTGATCGTAAAACATGACCAATGGGATCGGCATTATCAGTACCTAAATGATACCATTAGGCTTTTCCTCAATCAAAATATATCACCTGAAGCTATCTCACTGGAGCAACGGGAGCAGGATTATCTTTTGAAAATACAAGATGAAAATTACCTTATTGATCGTGGATTTGAAACAATCAAGCCCCTAAAGAAAGAATAACCCCAGTTTAATATTTTAATCCTGTAAGCGGAAAAGCTGTACTTTCTTCAGTTTTGCTTGCAGGTAGAGCAATAAAAGACCATAATCTGAATGGGTTTTGTCCCAATATAAAGCCAATTGTTTGCCCTGACCTGCTTCAAAAATTTTATCAGGAGATCCTAGTTCTCCCTCAATTTCCTGGGGGGAATGGTCTGCCTGAAAAGGAAAACCTTCCAAACTGGCTCCTGTCATTTCGACTATATGAAATCGCTTGTCTTTGAATTCAATCATCTTTTGAAGCTGGTTAGGTTTTTTCCTTAGATAAGAAATGATAAACGGACTTTGGTCGTCATTAAACTTCACTTTTTCAAAGCCGGATAGAGGTGTATCTCTGAACAATTCCAGAGGTAAATACAATTCAAGTTCACGGGTGTTTTTATTGTTTTTAGCAATAAAAAATTGCCTGATCCAGTCCAGTTTATGGCTCAATTCGGTAGTTTGACTTTCAGGTTGGTGGCCGATGGTTTTTTGAAAAGTAGTATAATTTTCTTGGGCCAAGAACGCCTGATGCTGCAAGGCCAATTGAAAAAACCTGTCTGCCCAGCTTAGATCCCCGGTTTCAGCATAGATGATGGCTTTCAAAAGGTAATAATTGCCAGGCAGAGGCAAATTTTCCTGATCAAAATGGGCCTGCATCCGCTCCAGGTGTCGGTGGGCGTTTTGATATTGGCGTACATTTAATTTGTTAGTAGCCAAATTGATGTAGGCAGGAGCATAAGATGGATTCAAATCAATTGCCTGTTCAAACATGCTCTCTGCCAGGGCTGAAACCTGTTCCAGCTTTAGTTGAGATAATTCCGGGCCTAACTTCCTGGGGTGAAGCATCTGGTTAAAACGCAATCCCGGATCGGTTTCATAGGGGTAGATAAAGACAGAGGCATCTTCTTTCACCGCACTGAGCTGGAGGGCTTGTGTTAAATAGGCGACACCGAGATTGTTGACGATTTCCTGGCTGTAAAAATCATTTTTCAGTAAATAATGAAACAAGTGTGAAGCTTCCTGCTCGTAACCGGTATACATCATAAAATTTGCAGCAGAAAACACCACTACCATCGGTAGCAATTGGTCGATTTGCTGCTGGGCCAGGTCAACTCTTTCCTGCATGGAAGGATATTGAGCCTGTTTTTCTACCGGATATTTCTGATAGATCTTTTGAATCAATTCCGGAAAAATGTAGTAAGATTGAAAACCGGCTAAAAAAGCATGCTTCAACCCTATTAAATCAGCTTCGGCCTCGATATAGCGGGTATATTTTTGATCAGATGCCTGATTCTCATTTTTCAAAAGCGCATTAAAACCGCTGTAGCCGTGGTGGTTTTGATGATAATGGGCCAGTTCATGACCAATCAGGCAGGCCAGGGCCACCTCAGCTTCAGATCCGAATTGCTGACAGAGATCATAGACTGCTTCTCCTAAAATGATTTGCTTGGCATGTGGATTATATTCGGCAATTACTGGTGTCCGACTGATCTTTAAATCCGGCAGCGGACGGTCGGCATCCATCTGACGGGAAATGCGCTCCAGAATAGATTGTACTTTTTGATGTTTTTGATGTGAAGGCGGGAGATATTGCCCCAATACGCTTACAGAAACAAAACCATTCATCAGCAGGATCAGGCTGATCAGTAAATTTTTTGAGCTGTGAAAGTGATATTTTTTATATTCTGCCATTACAAGTTGAACCCTAAATCAAAAACCATGAAAAACTTCTTCAAATATCTGTTAGTAATCCTGGGCAGTGCTCTATTTTTCTTCTCATCATCAGAAAAAGCCGAAAACAGCGAAACCAATAAGCAAACCGGCTTAGGATACCAGGTCAAGGAAAAGGCCTTACCCGTAAAAACTGATTTTATCATAGCTAAATAATTATCAACCATCATGAAAGGCACCATTTTAGATTACAATTATAAAACCAGATCCGGTTATATTTTTGCCGAAGACAACATCAGGTATCCCTTTTTTGAAGAGGAACTCGATGCCATCATTCCGGTATTCACGTCCGTACGATTTGAATTGCAAAAAAACAAGGCAGTCAATATTAAACCCTGCCCGATCCAGACCAGGCAACCAGGGATTAAACAACCAATTTTCTCCAGGATCCGATCCATGCTCTTACTTTAAAAAATAAATACCCCGCAAGCGGGCCAACTCCCAGGGACTTTGATTACCTCCTGACTTTTCTTCCACCGCAATCCGGGTATTGATAAAAACATCCTCAATCCGCTGGCTCTTTTGCAATTGCTTGATCAGCTCATTGGTGTACAACCCATTGTCTCCATAGCCATCGGAAGCAAAGGAACCGGGTGAGGTAGAATAAGCTACCAAGGTACCGCTGGGAGGGGTAATGGTAGTTAACCCTTCTGCCCCTCCCCGTTCCCAACTACGAAAAGGATTATTACGACAGGCATCCAATACCAACAAATTAAGGCTGTTTTCATCCCGGTGTTCTAAAATAGTGAGTACCTTATCTACTTCTATAGCCTCGAAAGCTATATCTTTTTTGCTGTCCAGTTTGGCATCGACCGGTATCAGGTAATTTTTACCATCAACCTGTATTCCATGACCAGCATAGAAAAACAGAGACACATCATATTGATCAATTTTATCGCTGTATTCCCGCACCGCCTGCCTCAAATCCGGGTAAGTCAAATCCTGATAGGACAAAACTTCAAAACCCAGTTCCTGCAAGGTAGCCTTCATATCCATGGCATCATTTACAGTATTTTTCAAAGGAGCAGCATGCTGGTAGCGCGAATTCCCAATTACCAAAGCCAGTCGTTTTTGGCTGGTGATAAACTGATCTCTGGGCTCATTACGCACCACTTCCAAATAGCGGGTGTTGACCTGGTTGGTCTGATCCACTGCTTCCACCTTGATGATGTTCTTTCCCAGGGCCAGCGGCACTTTTGTATCAAATTGATCTTGATACACATTAATGGCATTGCCATTGATGGTAAAACTGTCCAGTCCATCTTCATCGGTGATAAACCCAGCTAAGTTAAAAAATGTCTGCTCGGTTTGATACACCTCCTGATCTGCTTCCAGTCCGTTGAAAATAATGCGGGGTGGTTGGCTTTTGGCCATTCGATGATCCCGGTAAGCAATGCGTAGGTAGTCAATGGTGAAGGCAAGGTTACTACCTGCAGTAAATACCAGCCCATCACCAAAAAGAGGCTTATAAGGGAAAGAGCCTATTTCCTGGTCATTCACTAATACCTTTGCAATTTGTCCCTGTTTGCTGATGATAAGGTGATTGAATTGCCCTGGTTTCCAGGGTTTCAACTGTTGGGCCGGAAGGAGTTCTTCTACTGATCCGGCAATATTTCGTACCAGGCCAATACCAGCAGCGGTAAAACTAATATTGGTTTGATGGTGATTATTAAAAGACACGCCCCAGGAAAATGAAGCCAGGCTGGAAGCATATGGTTTTTCGGGTTGTAAGGGATCAACTTTAAGTTGGGTGTGGATTTCAAAATCTTTGGCCGGATCTAGAGGAAATTCTGTAGCGATAATCATGGATTGCCCTTCCTGGGCCTGAAGTAAGCAATAATTATCATTAACTATTCGGGCCGAACCATTTTGATCGGCCATGCCCAATCCCAGCCAGTTGTGTCCCTGTCCATCAAATTCTTCCATCCACTCCCAGTTTAGGCTGTAAGTGGTTTGACCCACCACTTCGGCCCCCAAAGCTTGAATCATCAAAACGAGAAATATAAGCAGTCTCTTTCTCAGCATAGATTAAATTTAAAAAACCGGGATCACATAACTTGAAATGGTACAAATCCGGCGATCAGGATTGTTGACTTTTTCTATATCCACCAGTCCGGGAGGTGGTTCTTCTCCCTTGCCTTCATGTTGCAACTCTACTTCTAAGGCATAGTCATTTTCTAATGCCCTCAGGTATTCCTGTATGACTTCTTTGACTGAAGCCGCTCTTTTTTCTGAGAGCGAAAGGTTATAGCTTTTTCTTCGATCGATATTGTAGGAACCCTGCAAGTCAGCATAACCTACAATATTGATCTTGAGCTTTTTAGGTTTGTCCTGGTAGACCTTTTCCTGGTTCCATTCCTGGATCATGTTTTTCAATTCTCCCTCTACGATCAGTTGGAGTTCTTTTTTTCCCTGGGTACTGAGTTGGTAACTTCCGGTTTGAAAATACACATCGGATTGTAGTTTTTTATCCAGTTCCCGGTCGAAGCTAACATAGATGGCATTGATTTCCTGACTCAAAAGGCTGATCTTCTGCTGATACTGTCTGATTTTCTCAAAATCCCGTTTATCCTGGCTATTGTCCAGGGCAAAAGAGCGGTTGGGTGTAAAACGATTGACTTCCTGTTGGATCTGTTCGATTTCATCGATTTTCTGGTCCACCACTTCCAGGAAATCCTCAGAAGAGCTATTGGGATTTTCGGCTACCCGTTCCTCTATTTTTTGCTTTAATTGAGAAGAGGCAGCCAATAATTCATCGGCCGCCTGTGTAGTTTTAGAAACAGCTTCCTGTTTCTGCTGATAGATCTGCTGATTACAACCGGATAGCAAAAACAGCAACCCAATAGCCCTAAATATCAGATTGTAATGCTTCATTTTATTGTTATTTAGCTTTTAAGAATAAACCGATAGGTTACCTGCCCATCTTTATAATTTGTATAGCTGTATTCCAGGATCAGTTCTTCGCTGGTCATTGAAATTATCGTCAGTTCAATTGATCCACCATTGAGCAGAACCCTGGTTTCATTGCTGTTGAATTCCCACTGACCATTGCCTGGAATATCAGAGAGACCCTGATCGGAAGTGCTGAAATTATAGGTATTATCACTTCTAAAGGAAAAACTGTAGTTGGCTTTACTATCATCTCCATTCTTATCTACCTCCTCAGTTTGCCAGCTTTGAGTCAACAGATCGGTACTCGAGGGTCCTTCTTCTGAATCAGAGCAAGCCAGGAAGCCCGATACCCCGATGATGATAAGCATTATAATAAAATATCTCATAGTCAAATAGTTTAATTGGGGGCAGCCTTTATTCAGCTGCCCCTTGATTTTATCTTATTTTTTGAACTTTGAATCGTTTGATCATTTCCTGATTGCTCAGGGTAATTAAGTAAATTCCGGCCTCATATCTGCTGAAATCCAGTTGGTAAGTTGCAGGATTCTCCAGCTCCAGGTATAACACCCTCTGGCCGTTAAGATTACTTAGCTCCAGCTTCCATTCTTGGCCAGCGTTGGAGGGAAAGTGAATGTTCAACCGGTTACTGACCGGATTGGGATGGATCTGCAATTGATTGACCCCTGGCTCCAATCCGGTTAAAGCCACTGCATCTGACATATTGGAACATCCATCGGCATTAATTACTTCCACCGTGTAATTACCGGCATCGGCAATGCTAAAGGTTTTACCGGTAGCTCCTGCCACCGCCTCGCCATTCAGGTACCATTGGTAGCCTGCACCAGAGAGGCTGGATTCCAACACCAGTTCCTTGGAGATATTTTCTTCTCCCTGGGCAATATTCACCGAAGGTTTATCAGGAATAGGTAGAACATTGGCTTCCATTGTGGTACGGGTACTTTCACAGCCGCTGTTATCTTTCACGGCGACATAAAGGGTCGTATCCTGCGCCAGGTTGGTGATGGTAAGGCTATTGCCATTTACTCCATCCACAGGTGTGCCGCTATTGATACCGGAATACCAGTTAAAGCTGGAAAAGCTGCTGGTAACAGTCAGAGTAATTTCACCGGGACCACAGCGGCTGAAGGTTTCAGGTTGCAAATCGGATTGAATTGGGGCACCCGTGGAATTAATTTGGACAGAATCCTGCCATTGACATCCCAGGCTATCCTGTACGGTGAGTAAGTATTTCCCTGCCATCAAACCGGTAAAATCAGCGGAACTTTGAGCAGGCCCATCGTTGAGGATGTATTCAAAGCCTCCATTTCCTCCACTGGCCATTACGGTAAATCCTCCGGTGGCCTGTCCGGGACAATCTGGTTGGATAAAACTACCTACTGAGGCAATAATAGGATCTGGTGCAGTGAGGGTAACGGTTTCTGTTTCTTCATAATCGGAATCACCTTTTACAAATACTGTATATTCTCCTGGTGGCAAACCAGTAAAGTTTGATTCAGTACCGTAGGTAGTAGTGGTATCAGCGCTTTCGATCCGGTATTGTAAAGAGCCTTCTCCACCGGATGCTGTTAC
>JBPRGG010000049.1:0-1574 GCA_051418075.1 Candidatus Cyclobacteriaceae bacterium M3_2C_046
TAAGGCTAAAGCAGCAGGTAGAGTGAGATCGTAATCTTTTAGGTCCAGTCCGTCGATCAAGTATCTTGTGGCCAGTCGGGGAGCATCGTTTCTCAACCCCAGTGCACCCATTAATTCCAGAATATATTCAGTTTCAATTACGCCATTATACCTGAGCTGTTGCAATATTGTATAGGCACTTGTGCTGAAATATTTTTCTGTAAAAGCCAGTGCAGCCGCCAACTTCAGGTAATCCCGGTAAGAAGTATTAGCTACATTAAACTGAAAAGCAAAAAAAGACAAAGTAGCTGAATCCAACTGGTCTCCCTGGTTGAGAATAAGATTGTTTAGAAAGCTAAACTTTGGTAACGATAAAGTTGAATCCGATAGAGCAGATTCAAAAAAAGGCTGCGAATCCGTGATCTTATTATCCAGTCTTTTCAAAACTGCAAGAAGATTTGTTTTTCCGTTTATTGCTGCTTCTTCAAACCAGTTTACCAAATCATCATCCTGATCGGCCAGGTCTTTTTCTGCCAGTAATCCATAGAAATTTGCCTGGGCCTCCTGCTCTGCCAACTCAGATTTGGAGGCAGTTTGAAAATAAAAAACAGCTGAATCAAGAATATCAGTCTTTGAAAAAATCAACCCCAAACCATTCCGGATCGCTCCATGTCCAGGATATTTTTCGAGTGCCTCCCGAAGGACAAAGAGTGCATCGAAAAATTTGCCATTTCGATAAAAGCTATTGGCCAGGTTGATGTATGCATAGGGGGTGGGATTTTTACGCACTGATTGTTTCAGGTAATATTGCTCATCTCCCAACTCCTCCTGATCACGATAGATGCTGGCCAGGCTATAGTTGGAGCGATGATTGAAATTTCCAAAAATACTGCCTTCATTATAAAATTCAATGGCTATTTCAGGGTCTCCGGTATAATTATAATAGTCACCAATCAGATTAAATTTGCCAGCTTTTGCCTGCTCATAAGAAATTTTACCTGATTGAAAAAAGAACGCAAGTACTACCACCACACCTGCTAACCTGTAGGTGAAGTAAGGCATTCTTCGTGGCTGATAAACTACCTTAAAAACTTTGAAATTTTGATGGAGCGGTTCAAAAAAATTGGCTAAAATGTAGATGAAGAAAATGATACCAAAACCCATGTGACTAAATATGATCACATCTTCGAAGGATTCTACCATGGGATCATTGGCCGTTAGCGCCGCATACCCGATGGTAGTAAAAGTAATGATGGCCAAACCTAAATATAAAACCGCACCTGTTTGTTTAAACGGAAAGAGGCTATCATACAAAACCTCACGTTCTTTAAATCCAAAAATCCCAATTACAAAAGAACACACAAGTATCAGGAATGCATTGATAAATTCCAGATCAGCTTCAAAAAAACGAATATTGGTAAGCCAGGCGAACAACAGGATCAATAGATAAATCAGGCTAATGATCACAAAATGAAGGGCGCTATTACGACTATTGGGCGTATTGGCTGCGGTGATCAGGTATAAAAACAAATAAATGATTTCATGAGCGATCAGGAAAATAAATAGCACGGACAAAATGGCGGAAAAACCTGTAC
>JBPRGG010000050.1:0-9146 GCA_051418075.1 Candidatus Cyclobacteriaceae bacterium M3_2C_046
AGCTCGTGGCTGACAGCTACTATGACCTCTGCTGACTTCTTCCCCCATACTCGATGGTGGAAGATCTCCCCGGGTAAGGGCAAATTCCTTCCCCCGATCCCTGCGGTATCTACCAGTACAGAATTGTTGGTTACGAGCGTCGCAAAGATGTGCTTGCTTACCCTTCTGTTCTGGCCTCTGTATACCGTTCCTGTTCGTCAGTACCGGGTTTTGTAGTCCCGCTTCCTTCACTGCATCCCTCGCGGGAAGCCAGCTTGCGGCTGGCTAACAGGCTTCACCAACTTACCTTAAGGGACTTGCACCCTCTGGAATAATATGGTATCTTAGATACCAGTTGCCCATGCCGGGCACACACATCGGCTATAACAAATGCGGACTGACTACTTTAAAATGAAGATATTGCAACTAAATACATTCGGTCTGACGGACAAAGATTCAGTTTCAAAATCCCGCACTTGCCATAGCCAGGGCCGTTAGCGGTCAGGCTAAAAACGACACCATACTAAATATGGAACAAGCAATAAAAATATCACGTATTCTCAGCAAAACGACATCTCAGCTAAACGATAATTGTTATGCGGTTTTCTGGATTCAAAATGAAGTGGAGGGAATAGAAATAAATAAAATCCTTTACAAGAACGTATCAAATGCAGTCTTTTTCTTAAACCCCACTTTTAATTGGAAAATCTTAAAAAAAGACACTACTACATCATCAGGATACGTGCTATTAATCCCGAAACAAATTTTAAATCATCCCACTTTCCATAACCTCCACATTACCGAAGTTCGTCTTTTTAGTGCCAATGAAATACCCAAAATAAACCTCTCTCCGGGTATCGAAATACGCATACAATCCATTCTTGAAATGCTCGATGAGCTGCTTAGCACCAACCTGAAACATCGGGAAGATGCTATACTAGCCCTCCTGAACACTTTTTTTGTTTACTGTGACGGAGAGTGTAATATCAAATCAGTCATCACAGACAACAATGCAAAATCGGCCTTGGTGTATAAATTCAAAAAAAGCATTAACCAGCACATAACTCAATACCACGAGGTAGGATATTATGCCAACATCCTCAATGTATCAGACAAATACTTAAATGAATGTGTAAAGGGTGTTTTGGGTATCAACGCCAAGCACCTTATAGACGAACAACTGGTTATGCGTTCCCGCCACAACTTGAAATTCACTGACAAAACCATCAAAGAAGTGGGGTACGAGTTGGGCTTTTCCTCTCCAGATTATTTCAGCTATTTCATCAAAAAACATACAGGTTACACTCCTTCGCAACTACAAAAGAGTTGATTGCTCCGAAATTCTCAGTGATTACTGTGTTTTTCGCAACTTTCGAAGCTTACTCTGCCTCTACCTTTGTCCAAACAAAAAATGAATAAGTTATGGACAGGAAAAAATTTGTACAAACATCGGGATTAGGGCTTGGGTTTGCGTTAGTTCCCGGAATAGCCAATAGTAAGCAACTGTTTAAAAAGGCAGAACCTGCGGGCAATCTAAATCCTAAAATCATTAAGGACAAAGAGGGTGAAATCCTGAACGTTCTTGGTGACATACAGACCCACAAGTTGGTTGGTAGTGAAACCGATAATCAAATCGTGGAATGGGTTGATGATGTAGAGCCAGGAGTTAGTATTCCTCCTCACATCCACACCAAGGAGGATGAGATTTTCAGGGTTATCAAAGGCCAAGTTGAAATAATAGTAGATGGCAATTCCACCACTTTGAAAGCCGGAGATACAGCTTTTGCTCCCAAAAATATTCCCCATTCTTGGAAAGTGATAGGAACAGAAAAAGCAAAAATGATTACAAGTGCTTTCCCTGCTGGGATTGAAGTAATGTTTAAAGAATTAGCCGAGTTACCTCCTGGGCCACCCGATTTTGAAAAAGTTACGAAAATATGCGGAAACCATGGAATTTCATTTCTAAAATAATAAAAAACAAGTATGAAAAAACAGTACTTATCGGTGCCACAGGCACAATAGGAAAAGCTGTTTATCATAAGCTTAGTGATAAAGGTTATGATGTGATACCACCATCTAGAAAATCAAACCCATTCATAGATATTGAGAATAAAGAATCCATAGATAATTTTTGCTGATAAAAAAGATGTGGATGCCATAATTTGTGCAGCAGGAGATGCCAGTTTCGGTCCATTAACCTGGTTCGTAGCCAATTCCAGCTTTTCCAGATGCAGTGTCTAAGCCTGCCCGTGCCATCCAGCTCTGCTATGCGGCTCTTGATGTTAGCATGTCTGAAATACCGTATACCGGTCGGTACGTACGGTGGTGTGAGAGAGCCGGAGATACGAATTATTTCGTATCTTTCCCTGCTCGATTGGGCTTTATACAAAACAGACAAACTTGTGAAAAACACTATTTTCAAAATAATTTCCATAATCCTTTTCATCTTCATCACTTCTTGTGATTTAAGTGAAAAGATACTCGAAAATGTTTCTTCCAGCTACATTACACTCAATGATTCTAAAATTCATTATAAAGAATATGGACAAGGCGAAAAAACTTTGATTTTCGTTCACGGTTGGGGGTGCGACCTGAACACTTGGAAATATCAGTTTGACCAATTCAAAGATAAATATCACCTAGTGTTAATTGATTTGCCAGGTTTCGGACAAAGTGACAAAGTAGAAAAAGACTACAGCATTGATTTATTCGCTCAATCTGTTTTAGAAATAATCAGTGATTTGGAAATAAGGAATCCTGTATTAGTTGCTCATAGTATGGGACTACCTGTTGCGATAGAAGTGTTGAAACAAATGAATTCTGAAAGTGCAATACTTTGCAATATTGATGGAGTCTATTTTGACTTTCCGACTGACTGCATTGAAAATATCCAATACAAAGAAGGCTTGACCGAATTTGCCAATATGTTTATGGGTGATAATTACAAGCAGAATGTAGAACAATTATGTAATGAATTTATCACAGAATCAACCCCTGAAGATGTAAGAAATTATATTCGATCAACAATGACTGAAACACCTCAGAAAATCGGCTATCAGTCAATGAAAAGTTTAATTGATCAAAAACATTGGGACAAGGAAATAATCAATAACCAGACAATTGCGATTTATGCAAAAACTGCTGATTTACCACCCAACAATGAAAGCATTTTGAAGAAACAATTCCCAAATTTGACATACATAGAAATGGATAATGTTAATCATTTTCTTATGATGGAAAAACCAAAACCAGTGAATAATATATTGAAAGAATTTATCGAAAAATAAGAATAAAAGCCAAATCGACTAATCGAAAATACAAAAGCTTTAATTATCGACCTACGGGTCAATCAAGGTGGAGAAAGTACTGTTGGCCCAGTCTTGGAAACTTCCTTTTTTGATGAACACCTGGACATATTGGAATTTCGGGAGAGAAACGGTCAGACAAAATTAAATAGTACTGTTCCCTGGCTACTTGAAAAAAGATATCTCAAACCGCTATATTTAATCATTAATAAAGGAACAGGATCTGCTGCTGAGGCCTTTGCATTTGCCCTGAAAAGTCAAGATCGTTGTGTTTTGGTAGGAGAACCAACCTCAAAAGGTGCTTACATGAATACTCATTTCCCTGTTAATCAAGATTTTATAATTGCAATATCCATATCCGCCCCTTTCCTGCCTGGAACAACAGATAAGTTGGGAAGGGAAAGGCGTTCAACCTTCCTATCGAGTGAACGATGATGAAGCTCTTTCCAAAGTTCTGGAAATAATAAAGGCAATATAAAATGATAGATTTAGCCTGTATTATGATTGGTGCAACAGCTATAACTCATTAATTTCCTTTAGCTATACTAAATGTAATTGTTTATAAAGGATTGATCAATTAGAGATTTATTAATTTCAGCCGGTAATACATGGCCATATAATGAGCCGGTTTTGCTGCACTGGAAAGCCTTTTACTTTATACTTACCATTTTTTCGGCACATTACATTGATTTCACTGTTAGTAAAAATGCCTCAAAAATTAATTCCAATCAAAAAAGTTCTATTTGGAAACTTTTTGTTTTAAACAGCCACTTCTTTATCAAAAGACCAAATTGCACCGGTAGAGTGGGGGAGCCTGCCGGTGGTATTGTCCTACAACCGGTAATATTCCAGCAAACCTTCTTCAAGTGCCCGGATCTGAGCAACACTGGGCACATAATCGTAGAGCTGCAATTCAAGCATATTGATGGTGGCAAATCCGACTCCGCTGCCGGAACCGTTGATATCACTCACCCCGATACTTGCCCCCAAAAACTGTTCAATGGGCAGTTTAATCTCAGGATCATGGGCTTCTTCCAGGCCATTGATGTAAATCCGCATTCCCTCTTCCTGGCTGAATGTAAAAACAAAAAGCTGATCATCAAAAATAGACTTGTAAGTGCTGCTGCAGCCTGGCTGGAATTTCCTCCAATGGCATACCCACCAAGGACAATTTGATTCTAATGGTACATTTTGGAATCCAAATCCAGCCAATTATGAAGTCAAACAAGCCATAAAGGTGGAATCACTGATACCTATGTTTTTCTACGGGGTTGGCAGCTTGGCCTGGGATACAGATATGAAATGTTTCGTTTGCGGGTTAGCCTAATCAACGGAGGTGATTACAATGCTGACTTACAATCTGTCGAAGGAGCGGTCGATGGCTATGAACGTTATTATACTACTTCTGCTGGTATCTTTTTTGGATATAATGTCTGGAAGAATCTTGAGGTCTATGGCTATTAAGAAAAACACACATTTGATATCAGACAACTTTCTTCAGGTGAAATGAAACAGATAACATCCAATGACTTTGGTATAGGACTGAGCTATCAATTCTTCCTGGGGAGAGTATTTTACATTCAACCTGGGGTACATACTTATTGGAGAGCCGAAGAAATAATATTGTTTAATGATGGAAGCAAATACATCATACCAACCTTTGAATTCACTCCCATTATAAGAATTGGGGCAAGACTATGGAGGAAATATGATTAGCAAATCAGCAGCGTATCGAGAGCTGACAGCCGCAACAGGATTCTCAGGATGTCGTTAAAATGTTGGGTTTTTCCAGATTTAGCTTTACGATTAGTGCAAGAACTTTAGGAGGGATTGAAAATGGAGAGGTAGCCCCACGGGCATATACACTTCAAATGATTGCAAAAGCATTAGATGTTGGTTTTACCTGGTTTGTAGATCATACAAATGATAATAAGGAAATTCAACAGGTAAATAACAACATGGTTCGGCCTGGGAATTATTGCCTCAAAAGGATCTTAAATCAGCAATTAACAGGCATAAAAGCTCAAATTAAATAAGAAAAAGGCCTTTACAGGTTGATCCAGTAAGTTAATTTGGCAACAAGCGACCTGTTTTTTGATTTGAAATGCTCCGGAAAGTAATTTTCTGTGTAGACAATAAAAAAATCTGAGACAGGGGCATAACGATATTGCAGGCGTGCATTGATATTCACATTATCGATCTGGCTGTTGTATTGAAAAAAGGTAGTAAGGAAAATATCCCTGGTAAAGGTAAGATCAAACCTGGGCCCCAGGAGCCAGATAGTCCCGCTGGAATGAGGAGATGGTAGGTTTATCCTGTTATAGGAATAATAAAGGCTAGCTACACCCATCATTCCCAGGCGATAGTTTGCTGTGCCATCCAACCGGATAATATTTCCATTATAAAATTGACCGGCCCGGGTTTCAATGTCATAGTAAAAGTTCTTTCTGCGGTCTGATTCGTATTCTCCAACAAAACTTGTATAAGTATAATCTGTGCCGAATTTCAATGGCATATCTTCCGAATCAAGCGGACTAAAATCATCAAAAAGAAAGGTATAATCATTTTGTACTCCACCG
This sequence comes from Candidatus Cyclobacteriaceae bacterium M3_2C_046, assembly GCA_051418075.1. Lineage (GTDB taxonomy): Bacteria > Bacteroidota > Bacteroidia > Cytophagales > Cyclobacteriaceae > JBPRGG01. Next base: position 5,864 of record JBPRGG010000050.1, read on the forward strand.
GTCAGGGAAGCAGTAGAAGCAAAGTTAATTTCATAAAATGCCAGCACCTGATGGTCAGTTTTGCCATATTGCTTATTCCTGATGTATTCTGTGCTGATCCCGGGACCGTGATTGGCGATGGCATTGTTGGGATAAAATAAAAACTGAACTGCCGGTGCCAAAAGATTATAGCCTGTACGTGGAGCAAAACCGACTTCAGGATTGAAATTTTCCCCAACTATTTGATGATTCCATTCCAGCTTAACTGAGGCAACATCATAGATCAGGTTTGCCCCGTGAGAAAACGCATCCTTGTTCTTTTCAGGAGACATGGATTGATGATAAAACAGTTTTCCGTACCACTTATTGTCGGCAGAGGCCAGGTTATAGTCAAGACCCACCAGCCGGTTATAATTATTTTTAGAAATCCCGCCATCAAAGGTAGAGTCTGTATTTAGAATATTGGTTGCCTGCTTATTCACTCCGATCACTGAAATATTTGACCGGGAAAATAATTGCCTTTGTACAGCCAAAACAGAATAGTTGAACCCAGGTTGGTAGATAGATGCATCTTTTGCTGTTTGCAGGTTCATTACTCCTATCCGCCAGTTTTCGTTTACCCTGCCACTTAATCTGGCCCCGGCATTAATTCTGTTCTGCACGTATAAAGAAGTAACAGGATCGCGGGCAATACCAATCCTCCGGGAGAAAAATGGGCGCAATCTTGAGGATCCAAAAGAAGCAAAAATATCCTGGTTTTCCAGGAAAAACTGGCGCTGTTCCGGATAAAACAGTTCAAACCGGGTAAGATTGGTCTGCTGAACATCCGCTTCTACCTGTGAAAAATCGGGATTGAAAGTAAGATCCAGATTCAGCGAAGGTGTCACACCGATTTTGACATCCCCACCAGCATTGCCGCTAAATGGCGTACTTGTTCCTTCAATAATATCTTTTGATGACAATCCCGACACATAAGGTATTACTGAAATATTGGCCCCGGGCTTGGGCAGCGGTTCTTCAAAATATACATCTCCTGAAAATGCCACTGAAAATATCCTTTGATTTCGTGGTATATGGTTCCAACTCATTTTGCCTGCGGTCTTGCTGTCGTGCGTATAGAAGTTTGCTTTCCACTGTTTCGACCCTTGCTTGTAACGAAGGGTTTTGAATGGGATGGCCATTTCTGCTGTCCAGTAGCCATTATGCCTTTTCGCCTCTGAATACCACTTGTTATCCCAAGATAAGTCAAATCCTGACCGTCCGGATGACCCACCTGATATTCCGGAAAGGAGACCTTCCCTTTGTACGCCATAGGGGTTGATGCCAAAAAGCATACCGTTAGTTTTATCAGAGAAAGGATCAAAAATAACTGACATCTGGTCATTGTGGTCTCCTCTAAAGTCCCTTCTTAGCGATGTGGTTACCCAGGGGCCTGGCTCCTGATCAATCACCTTGATCCCAACATAAAGAAATTGATCATCAAATGTAATCCTTGCCTCCGAAATGGTTTCTGCCAGCATAGTATCGGTAGGGAAAAATTGCCAAAAATCAGAGGCCACATCCAGGGAATCCCATATCGACTCAGACAATTTTCCATCTATATTAATTTTCTCCGATGTTTTCTTCGCATATAATTGTTTCACTTTAGGAACTGAATGCTGCCCATATGCATTTGCTGCCAGAATGATTGATAGGCCAGAGATGGTCAAAAAAGGATGGATCCAATTCATTTTATAAATATAATTTATTGATTTAATTTTCGCCAAATTTCATTAGAAATTCATTTCATACAGGAAAAACTATTATTCTTTCCCCAAAAAATCCCCCCACACTTTAAATATTCTTTCCCTTATCCATTTGAGGAAATCATGGTTGAAACTCATGACGGTTATAAGCTAAATGGTTTATATTTTAAGAAACCTAACCCTGCAGGCGTCATACTTTATTTTCATGGCAATGCAGGCAGTCTGGCCCACTGGGGCTGGATTTGGGAAGATTTTCAACCATTTAATTATAATTTGCTGATCGTAGATTTTAGGCAGTATGGCAAAAGCCAGGGACCATTAAATGAAGAAAATCTGTGTCAAGACGCGGCAACCTGGTATCAATATTTGTTGTAGGATTATCCTGTTCAAGATATTATTATTTATGGCCGTTCTATAGGAACTGGTATAGCTATGGATCTGGCAAAAGCTAAAACTCCGGCAAAGTTGATCCTGGAATACCCCTTCAACCTGCCTCAACTGGCCTGGCATCATTTACCTGTATTCCCATACCGGGTTATCTCCCGTTATAAGTTTCGGTCCGACAGGAAAGCAACACATATCCAATGCCCTGTTTATATTTTTCATGGGGAAAAGGACCAGGTAATTCCCTTAAAATTTGGTAAAAAGCTGGCGCATTATTTTGAGGAAGGCCAGGTTCATTTTACCATTATAAAAAATGGCGGACATAATGACCTGAATACATATAGAGCCTATCATGAAGCCCTGAAAGAAGCCCTTGGAAATAAGGATTAGTGGTGTGTAGCTGGGTAAAAAATGTTTGCTTCAGATCATATCCTGGCTATAACCTCAAATTTAAAAATATCCCTCGGTTTCAGATACTATCTCCATAACCATACTTCATGTAAACCCTAAACTGTGTCTGCTAGAATTATAATAAATAAAAAACCCGCTCAGGAAGGATTATGAGCGGGTTATATGCAAAAAGATTATGATTGGTAAGTTGAAACTAAATATATTTCAACTGATTAATCAGGTAAATTATAATAGGCTTTCACTGCTTCATAATCTGAGAAATCAACCGGAGGTTTGGCCATCCTGCCGGTGGTAGAATTGCCTCCTGGAATTAAAACATAACGTAAACGATTATAAGTAATAGTGCCCACCTTTCCCATGTATTCGGTTGCTGTGAGATCGCTTGGATATTTTCTGATCTCAATCCAGATCTTGTTGGCGGAACGTAACATAAACGTTCTTTTTATATTCAGACTACCATCAGAAAAATGACTCATCCAGGGTAAGGGGAAGGTGGAGCCATTATTGGTTCGCCAGTAGACATGGACCGCACCATTGTCCCAAACGTCCAAGTCAAGCATGTCCTGGGAAACGATCTCCATTCGTTTTACTCTGGTAGCATCCAGTGAATTCCAGTTGGGATAAAACCAATCGGAATAAATAACATTTGCGGTACCTGGATCTCCTTTGTCTCCTTTATCGCCTTTATCCCCTTTGTCACCCTTATCTCCTTTTTCTCCTTTTTCACCCTGATCACCTTTCTCACCCTGATCACCTTTCTCACC
>JBPRGG010000051.1:0-1168 GCA_051418075.1 Candidatus Cyclobacteriaceae bacterium M3_2C_046
ATATGGATCAGTTGGAGTCTCTGCAGGCCAAATTTTGAAGGTAACAAACAAGCTCTATGAGATACAAATAACATACGTCCACACTCTCTTCTTTCAGTTTCATCCGAAATATGTTATAAGCTATTACTGACCGATCCATTCTTTTGCTTCTTCTTTTTCTTTCAAATCAAAATACTTTATTTCGGCATTGGTAAACGGTTTCATAAACTGAGTGATCCAATCCTGCCATTTTTTGTCGCCCAACATGGCTATTTTTTCATAATCATTAGCGTGGGACATATCCATTTTCAAATCTTTCCAGAAGGCATTGAATTTCCAGCCTGAAAAATTCTCCATCTCAAAGTACCACCGTACTTTTTGCCCACGGTTCACAATGTTGTGAATCAAGGGATGTATTTTCTGAATATCTGTTTCAGTCAGGTTATCCTCAGCCCTGGTGGCTATTATATTATTTTTGGTGAATTCAAGTATCTGTAGCATAGTGGTCTATAGTTAAGTTATAAATTTCTTTTTTTCATTTCAGCTTTCGCAATCGCCCGGTCTATGGCTTCTGCCTTTGTGCATTTATCATGGACGTAAAATTCTTCAGCATATTTTAAAACCAGTATCCTGACATCCTCATCCAGTGCGTTGAGACGGTGCTTATAGTCTTTGAATAAATGCTCTTCCATAGATTAAAAAAGTTTTAAGACAAAAAACACCATGATCAATAAATAGGCAACATAAGCTGCATCAAATACGAATATTTGCCATTTGCTAAAGCCATGAAGCTGCTTGCTCTGATGGACAAAAATCGAATAAAGCAATGGCATCAATCCTACAAAAGCCAGGTTGACCCAATACAATTGAAAATCCTCCACTGGCGTGGTTACCAGTGCCAAAGGGAAAAATGCCACTGTCATGGTTATGGCATTGTCAGCTATCACGCTGGTGGTTCCTGCTGTAACCTCTCCACCCTTTACCACACTCCAGGTCTTAAACACTTCAGGAGCAGTGGTCATAATGCCGGTGATGAATAGTCCTCCGACAATTTCCGATATACCCAAAGCCGAAACGATGTTCTCAGTGGCTTTCACAATGAAAAATGCCCCGGCCGCTATGGCAAATGCCCCGGCAATGGAAAGCCATATTTTCTTTTGTGTCCATTCTACTTTTTCTCCTTCTTTTC
>JBPRGG010000052.1:0-151345 GCA_051418075.1 Candidatus Cyclobacteriaceae bacterium M3_2C_046
ATCCTGCCGGTTGGTGGCTGCCAAGACTATTACACCTGAATTGGTGCCGAATCCGTCCAACTCCTGCAGCATCTGGTTTAAGGTATTTTCCTGTTCATCATTGCTTTGCATGGATTTTGTCTTTCTCCTGGCCCGGCCAATGGCATCAATTTCATCTATAAAAATGATACAGGGGGATAATTTTTTGGCCTGTTCAAACAAGCTTCTCACCCTGGATGCCCCAACTCCTACAAACATTTCCACAAAATCAGATCCCGAAATTGAGAGAAATGGCACTTCCGCTTCTCCTGCCACTGCTTTTCCGATCAAAGTTTTCCCTGTACCCGGAGGTCCTACCAACAGGATACCTTTAGGGATTTTGGCTCCAAGATCTGCATATTGCTTTCTGTTGCGCAGGTAGGATACCACTTCCTGTATTTCCACCTTGGCTTCTTCCAGGCCTGCTACATCATTGAATTTCACATCAGGACGACTTTCATTTTCATAGACCTTGGCTTTGGATTTGCCCATACTGAATAATGAATTGGTTCCTTTGTTCCTCATACCCCGGGAAAGCAGGATCCAAAATCCAATGATCAGTCCGATAGGTAGTAGCCAGCTCAGAATGTTTTCTCCCCAATCCATCCTTGAAGAATAGGTGATAGGGATCATTTCCTCTTCACTGAAATCAGAAGTAGCTGCATCCAGTTTATTCTCAAAAGTCTCAACTGATCCTATGGTAAAATAATAGTGAGGTCCTCTGGGAACGGAATCAGATAAAGCGGAGCCCTCAAGATCCTGAAACTGAGGCTGATCCAGGGCTTCCTTTTTGATAAATACTTCAGCTCTTTCCTTATTCACTATATTTATTTTTGCCACCTCATGATCTTCAAGCATTGTATTCTTGAATTGCTGCCAGGTAATTTCTTCCGGCCCTCCTGATCCGCTGAACAAGAAAAAACCGAAAGCTACGATCAAAAACAGCATGATCATCCGGCCTACCCTGGAAAATGGATTCTTGGGTTGCCTTTTATTATTATTGTTCTTGTTGGAATTTTTTTTAGGGAAATTGTTTATGTTATTTTTCATATTTTACTTTCAAATTGAATGAAATAGACTACTCATAATATAACAACTTCCGGAAACTTATTTCGTTTGGTTTTTTTAGACTTACGCTGCTAGGGGATATTGACCTGAACCCATTTGATGGTTAGGAAAGGCTTAGGGTTGTGTGGGAATTTCGCTTTCTGTATGGTAAAAGGTGATGCCTTCCCGGCTCAATTCCCTAAGTACAGGTTCATAAACTTCTTTTACAGTGGGTAATTGTACACCACTTAATAATATATCTCCTTGTAGAATTAACTTACTGGTAATCCCAATGGGAAGACCAACTGTTTTGGCCATTGCCGTGAAATCAGAATTTTCGCCAATGGTGACCATATAAGCATGAGTCTGATTCATTTTTTTACCATCCCAGTAGTCAAACTTATGCCACATGATGATCATATCTTTTTCTTCAGGTAAAAGGGTCCATTTTTTCTTCAGGATATGCTCCAGGATCTGGGCTGGAGTTCCTGTCTCAAGCCCTATGGGTTCCTGATCAAAAATGCCCAGCCATTTTAACTTATACATTTCCTGAGAATCGATATCAAAATTCAAATAATGGGCCAGTTTCAACTCCACTGAATCAGACGGATTATAATATAAGAAGCTGTTAATGAACTGCCTGTGAGTCATGTCTTTGACATTGTACATTAGAAAGGAATCGTCTGTGGCCCCTAGCTGAACAAATGCATCCCAGGTTTTACAAAAGCCTACAGGCCTTAAGGTACCTCTGAAAATAGTTTTTACATGCTGCAGGTTGTAGATATCAAGGTATTTAATCGAATCCCGATTGGCGTATCCTTCATAATAGCCAAAGTCAGGTATATGTATCACCTCTGTCCTTCTGAATAAGCGATGGTAAGGAATATATTTATAAGTGCTTTGTTGAATAAACTTTACCATTCCCTGACCAGATAAAACTACATTTCGGGGATTCCAGGTAAACTTGTAGGCCCATGGGTTATTGATGACTGAATCAGGTGCAAGTAAACCACCGGTAAAAGATTCAAAATTGACTATTTCATAACCCTGGCTTTGTTTAGATTCAATAAATTGCATGGCAGACATATGGTCCAGGCCCGGATCAAGCCCACATTCCATCATGATTAAAACGCCCTCTTCTTCAGCTTTAGCAGATAATTGTTTTATTTCTTCCGTGGCATAGGAAGCAGTGATCAGGTTTTTTTTTAGCTTAACACAGGTTTGGGCTACTATATGATGGGTATATACGGGTAGAAGGGAGATGACCAAATGAGATTGCTCTATTAAAGTTTCTCTTTTTTCTTTTTGAAAAATATCTATTTGAAAAAGCTGAATCCTGTCCGTGGGTTTAATTTTCTTTTGCAAACTCAGCAGGTCATAGTCGGCCACCATCAGTAACCAGTCATGTTGTTGAAGATGTTTTAATAGATAATTGATCAGAATCAGAGAGGATTTACCCGCTCCAAATAACAATATTTTTTTCATGGATTGGAAAAACTAATATTTTAGGAACCTTATCAAAAAAATATAGAGCAAAATTAGTGGATTAATTCAATAAATCTTTAATCATTGTAAAAGAATTATAGGGGCTCATTCACAGATAGTTAAGTGCTATAAAATGCTTTTTATTTTCTTATAAGACCTATGTAATAAATAGCGACTTTTTATAATTGTTTAAAAATCAAGGTCATAATATCTTTCGAATAAATTTTTGGTATAATTCAGATTAAGCTATGCTGATGGGTTTAAGTAGTTGACAATGAATAACTTAAAATGATTTCTACAGGGGATTTTACATAATAGATAGAAAAGAAGAAATTTTATAATTCGCTTCACGGAAAAATGCAGGAAATTGAAATAACGGAATTACGAAAACTAACTGAGGTTATAAGGCAGACACATGGCTATGACTTCACAAACTATGCTATGTCTTCTTTTAAAAGACGGGTATTGAGAATACTTGAGCTGGATAAAATAGGCACAGTGGATCTCCTGATAAAAAAGATAAAAGAAGAGAAGGGCTATATAGATGAGTTTTTACGGGAAGTTACAGTGAACGTCACCGAGATGTTTCGTGATCCATCTTTTTGGAGAGAGGTGAGAGATCATATTATTCCCAGTATCCTGCTTAATCACAGTTCATTTAGCATCTGGCACGCCGGGTGCTCCTCAGGAGAGGAGGTCTTTTCCATGGCGATCCTGTTGAAGGAAATGGGAATCTATGATCAGGTGAAAATATTTGCCACAGATCTGGATAAAGTGATAATTGACAGGGCTAAAAAAGGAGAATATCATTTAAAAAACATGGAGATTAATGAAAAGAATTATATCAGATTTCAGGGAAATGCAAAGCTTACTGATTATTACCAGGTGAGTAATGGCAAGATAATCATGGACAAATCTTTATTGCAAAATGTAATTTTTAGAGAGCATGATCTAGTTAGGGGGGCTGTTTTCAACAAATTTGATCTTATCTTATGTCGAAATGTGATGATCTATTTCAATCAGACCTTACAAAATGAGGTACTGAAAAAGCTCCATGATAGCCTGTTTAAATATGGTTATCTGGTGATTGGTTCTAAAGAGTCTCTGATCTGGTGCGACATAGCCAATAAATTTATAGTGGTCAACAATGAAGAAAAGCTTTATAAAAAGATAAAGGATTAGTGAAAGCCAGAGCCATTTGAGATGAGTAAATATAATTTTGACATACAATATAAAGCTGTGGTAATAGGTGGTTCGGCAGGCAGTTTTCAGGGAATTACAAAAATTCTTTCCAGTATTCCCAATGATTTTGAATTACCTATCATTATGTGTTTGCATAGATTAAAACACGTGAGAAATGGGTTTGTGGAAGCTTTGTCAATTAAAAGTATAAAGCCGGTGGAAGAGCCATATGATAAAGAAGGCATTAAAAAAAGAAAGGTATACCTGGCACCTTCTAATTATCATTTATCTGTTGAACTGGGCAATACATTTTCCCTTTCCACAGAAGAAATGATCAATAACAGCCGTCCTGCTATTGATGTCACATTATCTACAGCAGCATATGTATACAAAAGTAAGTTGATAGGCATATTACTTTCAGGAGCCAACCGGGATGGAGCCAGAGGCATGCAGAAAATTAAAGAAAGAGGGGGATTGACCATCGTTCAGGATCCCTCTGAATGCATGATCTCAACCATGCCCAATGCTGCCCTTGAGATAACCGATATTGACCATGTTTTGAGAATCGAAGAGATCATTATATTTCTGAATAACTTAAATAAATATATAACCAATAGCTGAAATGAAATCACTTTATAGTAGAATTGGATATTTTTTTATACTGCTTTTTGTCCTGGGCATATTATTTAGCGCCTATTATTTGTTCAATATACCCACCCAATTGCAGGAACAGACCAGTATAATAGACTTGAATAATTTGTCTGAAATACAACCGGTCTTATACCAGCTTAATCTGATTTTAGGCGGTGTGTTACTATCCGGATTAGTAGCCATCACTTTTACCTTGTTTATTGCCAAAAATGCAGACAAGGAAAATATTGTCTATGTAGAAAAATATAGGGAAAAAGAGAATCATGAAGAATCAGATGAGGTAATTTCAGAAGAAGAAAATCAATATGATGCCGGAAAACTGGATGAGATAAAGGTTCTGATAACCCAGACCGATCATGAAAAGATGCTTTACCATAAGTTGATTTCTAAGATTTGCAAAGATCTGGAGGCCAGCCAGGGAGCTATCTACAAATCCATTGTAGAGGAAGACCGAAGGTATATCAAACTGATTTCCTCATTTGCATTTAGCATTCCGGATAGTGAATTGGTGACTTTTGAATTTGGTGAAGGGCTGGCTGGGCAAGTAGCCAAAGAAGGACGTTTGATTAACATCAAATCGGTACCGGATGGCTATATAAATATTCTTTCCGGACTGGGAAATGCTTCACCTAAAAACCTGATCATCATTCCAATACTGGAAAATGAGAAAGTCTACGGGGTGGTAGAAATTGCTTCATTCAAAGTATTTACTAAAAATGATGAAAATTATCTTAAAGAAGTAATGGCTGTTTTAAGTGCCAGAATTGAGGAGTTTGAACAGGAGCCTGTTACTGAAATGGATAAAAATGATAAATAAACTTTTTAAATAGTTATTTTATGTTTAAAAGAATTAAAATAGGCAGTAAAATAAGTTTTTTGGTAATAGGACTGGTCATCGTCACCGTATCAGCAGCAAGTTTTATTGCATATAATTTCAGCAAAGATTCATTACAAAAAAAGTACCTGGAGAATCTTAATGTAATCGCCGAGCAAAAATCGGATAAGATAAATAATTATTTCGACCAGGTCTCGGATCTGATTAATATGATTCAGGGGATCACCCCTGTTAAGCAAAGCGTAGGGCTGATCAGTCAAAATAATGATTTAGATAGTATATCTTCCAGTGAAACACCGGAATTTGAAGATTTCTTGCACAAGATATATCAAACTCATAACTATCGTAATATCATGGTGCTGGATCTCCAGGGGAAAATACAATTTTCAGCTGACCCTTCTTTATCTTCAAATGGAGTATTTGATGATATCGATGGAAAGATACTGGAAGGATCAAAGAATGACTTATATTTCAGTAATGTATTTGCCCAAAATGGAACCTATAAAATGTATGCCGGAGCTCCTCTGTATAATTTATCCGATCGGCTTGGGGGCATTTTATTGCTTGAAATAAATATGCAGGAGGTTTACAAGATCTCTGGTGATACCACAGGTTTGGGAAATACCGGTGAAATTATCCTGGGAAAATTGATGGATAATAAATTAATTTACCTGAACCCTTTACGAAATGATGAAAACTCAGTATTAAGGAAATCATTTTTTATCAATGATCAGAAAAATCTTCCATTGCAACTGGCAATTTCAGGTAAAAACGGCGCTGGAATCAAAGATGATTATCGGGGAGTTTCAGTATTGGCCGCCTGGCAAGATATACCTCAAACTAATTGGGGACTAGTAGCCAAAATTGATACAAGAGAGATTTATGATGATGTAAAGGCCATTATTACCCAATTTTTAATTGCCGGCTTTGTCATAATTCTGGTATCAGGAATGATTGCCGTGATATTTTCAAAGATCCTGATCAACCCCTTACTTTCCTTAAAGTCAACTCTACAACTGGTGGGGAAAGGTATTTTACCCAATCAGGTACCTAAAAAGACCAATGATGAATTAGGGGAGATGGCAGAAACAGTAGGTAATCTGGTAAAAGGGTTAAAAAGAACAGCTGATTTTGCTCATAGAATTGGGGAAGGAGATTTTGGAGCCAACTTTAAACCTTTAAGTGAAAATGACACCCTGGGAACTTCCTTGATCAACATGCGCGACAGCATTCAGGAATCTGAGAAAAAAGATAAAGAGAGGAACTGGATCGTAACCGGTTTGGCTGAAATTGGTGAGATCCTGAGAAGTCATGACAGCCTTACTGCCTTGGGAGATGATATTACCTCTTATATTACCAAAAAGATCAATGCAGTTCAGGGAGCATTCTATGTAGTGAATGATGAGGACCCTGATCATGAATTCCTGGAAATGAATTCCAGCTATGCCTATGGCAAGAAAAAGTACCTCAATGGCAAATATAAGTTCGCCCAGGGGCTGGTAGGGCAATCCGCCATTGAGCAGGACACTTTACTTCGTACAGAAATTCCGGACGATTATGTGACCATTACATCTGGCCTCCTGGGGGATCAAAGGCCGAAATGTATACTGATCGTTCCATTAATCACCGATGAAAAAGTGTTTGGCGCCTTGGAATTTGCAGGATTTGAGAAATTCAATGATAGCCAGGTAAAATTTGTTCAGGAACTAAGCCTGATCATCGCCCGCACAATTTTCAACATAAAAGTGAATGAAAGGACGCGGAAATTGCTGGCTGAGTCACAGGAAATGAGTAATGAGCTACAACAACAGCAGGAAATTCTGAGACAGAATGCGGAAGAAATGGAAGCCACCCAGGAGGAATTAAAAAGAACCAATCATCGACTGGAAGAGCAGATAGAAGAGGTAAATCGTACTCAAAAGCGTATGCAGTTGTTGCTGGAAAATGCTTCTGAGGTAATTACCATCTATGAAGAAGATGGAACCGTAAGATATATCAGCCCTTCAGTGGAGAAGATACTGGGTTATAGCCAGGAAGAAATGATCGGAGAGAAAGATATTCAGCATGTGCATCCTGAAGGAGTGGAAGCCGTTAATCAAATGTTCCAGGACCTGGTCAGAAATCCCTATGAGTCTGTAACCATTCAATATGTGTATCATAGAAAAGATGGAGATACCATTTGGCTGGAAGCTACCGGAAATAACCAACTTTCCGACCCCGCTATTCAGGGCATTATAGTCAATTCAAGAGATATTACAGAAAGACGAAGAGCAGAGCAGGAGGAAAGGATGCGTACCAAAATGCAGGCATTGTCAGAGAACTCTCCTGATCTGATTAGCCGTCTGGATACATCTGGTAATGTATTTTATATTAACCCGGTGATTGAAACCTATACCGGTAATAAACCGAATCATTTCCTTAATAAAAATTACAGTCAGGTAAATCTGCCTGCCACAATTACAGAACAATGGGAAAGCATTTTAGCTGAAGTAGATAAGCAAAAACAAAAGTTCAGTACGGAAATGGACTTTCCTTCACAAATGGGAGATCGGGTAATGCAGGTAAATGCCATCCCAGAATTTGATGATAAAGAAGCCCTGGAATCTGTGTTGATGGTATCACATGATATCACTGAACGCAAACTAATTGAGCTGGAAATACAAAGTAAAAACAAGAAAATCACTGAAAGTATCAATTATGCCAAAAGAATCCAGGGTGCCATTTTGCCCGATAACAGTATCATAAGAAAGGTATTTCCTGAGTCTTTCATCCTCTACAAAGCTCGGGATGTGGTAAGTGGTGATTTTCCCTGGTATTTGTCTGTGGGAGATGATGTATTCATTGCGGCTGTGGATTGTACCGGCCATGGGGTTCCTGGTGCATTAATTTCCTTGATTGGATATTTTCTGTTAAATGATATTGTTCGCAGCCGTAAAGTGCTGGAGCCAGGAAAAATTTTGGATTATCTGGATCAGGGTGTAACTGAAACATTACGCCAGGAAGATGATAACAGCAAGACCAAGGATGGTATGGACATCGCATTGTGTAAGATCAATACTAAAAATGGAGAAGTAGAATATGCCGGAGCACACAGGCCCCTTTATTTAGTCAAAAATGGCGAAATGGAAGAGATCAAAGGTGACCGTTTCCCTATTGGAGGTGGTATATTCAAAAACCAGACTAATTTCAGCAATACTAAAATAAAAGTGAACAAAGGTGATTCTATCTATTTCTGTTCAGATGGTTTCCCGGATCAGTTTGGAGGAGCAGATAACCGAAAATTTGGTCCTAAACGTTTGCGTGAAATGATCATGAATAATCATCTGCATCCTATGCCGAAAGTATTCAATACATTTGATCAGGAATGGGAAGCCTGGAAAGGCGATATGAAACAAACTGATGATGTACTATTGATAGGAATTAAGTTTTAATATCAACTGATAAATCAATGAAAAATACTAATATGTATTATGTTTTAAAATTAACTAACGAAAATCTATGAAGTATATTTATGACTTACACCAGACGATGCTGGCCAGAAATCTGATCTTAGTATATGAAGGGGAATTTACTCAGGAAATTACTAAATCAGTACTGGCTATGGCAGAGCGTAACATGGATTCGATGGGAGAAGAATCCAGTATCAAACGAAAAGTATTCAATATAATGGTGGAGTGTTTGCAAAATATTGTGAAGCATTGCGAAGATAATGAGGCTGGAATTAAAAGGCACACGGCAATATTTATGATTGGTAAACACGAAGATGAGTATATCATTACCTCTGGAAATCCTGTAAAAGATGAAACCGTTCCTGTTTTGAAGGAAAAACTGGAAAAAATCAACAGCCTTGACAAGGAGGGGTTAAAGTCGCTGTATAAAGAAATCATAAAAGGTACGGACATTTCTGAAAAAGGTGGTGCCGGACTCGGTTTTGTTGACATGGCCAGAAAATCTGGTAAAAAATTAGAGTTTGACTTCGAATCATTAGATAATGGTTTGTCATTTTTTTCACTTAAAACAACTATTTCTAGAATTTAAATCACGGACTAAAAATTAATACGAATCAATATGGAAATAATAAATTTAGAAGGAACTGAAGATACCCCCAAGATCTTATTAGATAAAGGAAATGGCATTTTTGAAATCTCAGGAAGGTCTTTACCTGAAGATGCTGCAGAGTTTTATAAACCTATTCTGGATTGGATTGAAGAATATTCAGGAAGTCCCAATCCCACTACCAATTGGGTGTTTAAATTGGAATATTTCAATACCGCTTCTTCGAAATTAATTCTGGATGTGCTTTCTGCTTTGGAAGATATCCCTGACATGTCGATTTCCTGGTATTTTCATGAAGATGATGAAGATATGGAAGAGGCAGGTGAAGAATTTTCAGAATTAGTAGAAATACCATTTGAATTTAAAACCTATTAATCAACCGGAGAAAAATATAAAACCGGTATTCAAAATTTCAATGTAACAGGTGGATTATGAGTGAAGAGATATTAAAAGCCTTAACCCAGCTTTTTGCTATTATTACAAAGCAGGACGGTGGGGTAACTGAGAAAGAACGAAAATTTGTCATTTCTTTTTTTCAGCAAGAGCTGGATCAGGATTCTGTAAAGGAGTACTTGGAGCTGTATGATAAATTTGTAGGCTATAACAAGGAAGAGCCTGCTGAAGAAGAAAAGAAGAAAGAAAGGAAACTCACCTCAGTAAAGGATTCAGTAAAAACATTGGCCATATGTAAAAAGATCAATAAGACGCTGTCACAGAAACAGAAGGTCGTCGTATTGATCAAATTATTGGAGCTGGTTGGTTCAGATCAGAATTTTACTCCTCAACGTATGGAAATTATCGATACGGTTTCTACTGTTTTTAATATTAGCAAGGAAGAGTATAAGCTCATAGAGTCTTTTGTGCTGTATCAAATAGGAGATCAGCTCGATTTCGAAGACATGCTGATGGCTTGCAGTGAAAAAAAAGCTGATGTAGAGCACTTAAAGTATGTTTTAACCGATGTGGATGGGGAAATACTGTTTATGCAAATAAGAAGTGTAGACATGTATTTTGTAAAATACCTGGGCCAGGAAGAAATTATTCAGAATGGCTTTATCATGAAAAACAATCATGTTTATTTGTTTTCTCATGGTAGTACCATAAAAATACCCAAAGGTTCTCCTTTATACTATAGCGACCTTATCCGTCATTTTATTGCAGACTTTCAAACCAATAAAATTTCGTTTAAAGCCACTGACATCGAGTTTAGATTTTCATCTGGAGATGTTGGTTTGCGCCACGTCAACATTATTGAAGGTCCGGGCAAATTGATTGGGATTATGGGAGCCAGTGGAGCAGGTAAAACCACCCTGCTCAATGTTTTGGCTGGTATAAATAAACCATCTCAGGGAAAGATCCTCATCAATGGCATTGATATCAATTCGGAAAAAGATAAAGAAAAAATCCAGGGAGTAATAGGTTACGTATCACAGGATGATCTATTAATAGAAGAGTTAACTGTGTATGAGAACCTGTATTATAATGCCAAACTGTGTTTTGCCCAACTTAATGAAGAGGCCCTGGATAAGAAGGTGATGGAAGTTTTGGCAAGTTTGGGTTTGGATCAGCGCAAGGATATTAAAGTGGGTAGTGTCCTTGATAAAAAAATAAGCGGGGGACAAAGAAAAAGGTTAAATATTGCCCTGGAGCTAATCAGAGAACCATCGGTATTGTTTGTGGATGAACCTACCTCAGGATTGTCTTCCCGGGATTCTGAAAACGTAATAGATTTATTAAAAGAACTTACTCTCAAAGGCAAACTGATATTTGTTGTAATCCACCAGCCATCATCTGACATCTACAAGATGTTTGATAAAATGATTATTATGGATGTTGGAGGCTATCCTGTATTCTATGGTCATCCTGTGGAAGCTGTTACCTATTTCAAAAAAGCCTCCAATCAGGTAGATAGTGAAAAAGGGCAATGTCCGGCCTGTGGTAATGTAAACCCGGAACAGATCTTTAATATTATAGATGCCAAAGTGGTGGATGAATACGGAGAGTTCACCAATAAGCGAAAGATTAATTCTCGGCAATGGTTTGAACATTTTATTGAACGATTCAAGCCGGAAAAGGTCGAAGATATAAAGGAGATACCAGAGAGCAGCCTACATTTGCCTACTTTGTTAAAGCAGGCCCTCATCTTTACCAAGAGAGATATGTTGGCCAAAATCAGTAATAAGCAATACATGCTGATCAATTTTCTGGAGGCTCCTTTATTGGCATTTATTCTGGCTTTCATCATTAAATATAAAAGTGCTCCGGATCATGGCAGCTATTTATTTCGGTTCAATGAAAATTTTCCGGTTTACCTGATGATGAGTATTATTGTGGCCCTGTTTATGGGGCTCACAGTCAGTGCGGAGGAAATTATCCGGGACCGGAAAATCCTTAAAAGAGAAGCCTTTCTCAACCTTAGCTGGAACAGCTATCTGGTATCTAAATTATTCATATTGTTTTCCTTATCGGCTATCCAGACCCTCACATTTGTAATGGTAGGTAATCTTATTCTGGAGATCCACGGAATGACTTTCAGTTTTTGGTTGGTCATGTTTACGGTATCTTGTTTTGCCAATATACTGGGATTGAATATTTCATCATCGTTTAATTCAGCAGTAACGGTTTATATATTGATCCCTTTATTGATCATTCCCCAAATGGTGTTGAGTGGACTTCTGTTTAGTTTTGATAAGCTCAATGAAGTAATCAGTACTAAAGGGAAAGTGCCCATCGTAGCGGACCTGATGACCTCACGCTGGGCTTATGAAGCCATTGCTGTGGATCAATTTGTAGCCAATGACTATGAACAACCATTTTATCAATTTGAAAAAGCAGAACGGCAATCTGATTTTAAGGCTTCATATTTTACTGATAAACTTAAGGAAAAGGTAGAGTATGTGGTCAATAACATTTCGTCTGAAGATCCGGAAGTACAGGCCAGGATTAGCAGTGATTTGAATTTATTAAAAAATGAACTGATTAAAGAACCCTATAAAGTGGGTATGGAAGCGTTTGATCTGGAACAAAATCTTCAGCCCCAAAACTTTACCCAGCAAACTGCTGATTTCCTGTTCGCTTTCCTGGAAAATATGAGGAAACATTATCTGGATCATTTCAACCTGGCTGTGCAAAAGAAGGAAAAGCTGATTTATTTTTATGAAAATAATCCAGACTATGATTACAATTTAAATGAATTCAAAAACAGGTATTATAATGAAAACCTGGCCGACCTTGTAAGAAATCTTAGTATTAAAGATAGAATAATTGAGTATGAAGGAAATCTAATTCAGCAAATTGATCCTATTTTTAAGGATCCTGAATTGCCGGCCCACATATTAGATTACAGAACCCACTTTTTTGCCCCTAAAAAGCACTTTTTGGGTATTTACTTTGATACGTACTTTTTTAACTTATTTGTGATTTGGGGCATGAGTATAATTTTATACATTGCACTGTATTTTGAAGGAATTAGAAAAATGTTAAGTTCCTTGGGTAACCTTAACCTGCGTAAGTTTTTGATTAAGAAGTAGTTTTTAAATATTTAAAAAAGTACAAATTTTAAGGAATAAACGGAAAATTGTTAAAGAATAAAAATTTGTTATGCAAATAGATGATTATATGAAGAAGTTATTCATTATTATTATGGTGCTGGCTGTATATGCTTGTGATTCAAAAAAACCTGATGAACAAGCTTTTCTGGAAAGCCTGGATTCTATGTCCCTGGCCAAACCTGATATTTCCGAAGAGGTGATTTCAGATATTATTCAACAAATCCCTTCTCCATTAGAAATATCCTTTCTGATCAAAGAATCGGGAACGGGATATAATAACCATTTACTTAACTCCCCTAAAAATACCTCAAACTATAATAATAATTTCAAAAAAGCCCTGAACCTGGGGATTTACGGAGCTGATTTAGGATATACCAATATTTATAATCAAAATCAGGATGCCATATTCTACCTGGATGCCATCAGAGATTTGGCCAATGGATTAAGTATAGGACAATTCTTTGACTTTGGCATGATTAAAAAGTTGGCTACCAATAGTCAAAACCTGGACTCCTTGCTATTGATTACTACTCAGAATTTCAATAATATAAATTCTTATCTTCAAGATCAGAGACGTTCTAATCTTAGCATCCTGTTGCTTTCAGGAGGATGGCTGGAATCATTGCATATTATAACCCAGGTGGCTTTAAGCAATCCGGACAATCCAAAGCTGATGGAAAAAATAGGAGAACAAAAAATCATTCTGGACAATATTAAATTGTTGTTAGATTTTTATCGTGACTCAGATCCAAATATTGAAGCATTTTATAATGATTTGGTTAAACTGGATCAGATTTATTCTCAAATTAAAATTAATCATACTTATGCAGAACCGACTTTTGAAGAAGTGAATGGCATGCTGGTTATTAAGGATAATAGTACCACTTCTATTGATATAACAGAAGATAATGTGAAAGATATAAGAGAGATAACTACAAGCATAAGAAATAAAATTATCATTTAAAAAATTGCTACCTTAATATATATGAAAAAGATTTTAATCATAATTGGCTTAACTGGATTAATGTGGATAATGCATACCTCCGTAAATGCTCAATGTAATACGGATGGCTATGTAGAAAACTGTATGGGCTCAATGGCAGATGGTTTCACCTTCCTTAAAAGTTATAAAGTAGATGGGGTAGGAGGGCAAAAGGATAAAGTGGAATTCTCCTATGTATTTAGCAAGGACACCCAATATTTTATCAATATTTGCACCGGTGGCGAAAATACAGACGGAATAAAAATGACCTTGTTAGATTCTAATCGTAAAATGGTAGGGACCAATTTTATGAATGGAAAATTCTTTCCTGCCATTACCTTTCCCTGTGCTACTACAGGCATATATTACATTAGTTTTACTTTTGAAAATTCCAGCGCCCACTGTGGGGGAAGTGTATTGGGATTCAAACGGTAACGGGATCAAAATATTTATTATCCTATAAAAAGCAGTATGTTATTCAGGTAAAAACTGCTTTTTTTTATTGAGCATGTGGGGCATCAATCAGATCATTGGAGTTGCCCGTATGTACTGCATAATTAAATCCAGAATTAGCTGCAAATGCTCCGGCTTTTCCATCCTTCCTTAAGGCAATAAATCCTACCTGGAAATCATTTAGGTTGGGATGTGTTTTCAGAATTCGTTTCACGATAGTCTGGCAGGCTTCTCCAGGTTCATGTCCCTGTCTCATTAATTCCACTACCATAGCGCTCCCTGCATGTCGGATCACTGCTTCACCTACCCCGGTGGCGGCGGCCGCACCAATATCATTATCTACATACAATCCTGCCCCGATAAGGGGGGAATCACCAACTCTTCCATACATTTTATTGGCCATGCCACTGGTGGTACATGCGCCAGACAGGTTTCCCCCCTGATCCAAAGCTAATAGCCCAATGGTATCGTGATTTTCAATATTTTTGATGGTCTTGTAGGATTGATCACCAAACATTTCCTGCCATTCCTGCAATGATTCAGCTGTCAACAGGTTTTCCTTTACAAATCCTTGTTTCAAAGCAAATTGTAAGGCTCCTTCACCTACCAGCATTACATGAGGTGTTTTTTCCATGACCTGCCTGGCTACAGCTACAGGATTTCTTATGTGTTGTAAAAAGGCTACTGATCCACATCTTTGCTGATGATCCATGATACAGGCATCCAAAGTGACATTTCCTTCCCGGTCCGGATAGCCACCGTACCCTACTGATTTAACCTTTGGGTCGTTTTCGGTTACCATGACACCTGCCTCCACAGCATCTAATGCTGCACCCCCTGCACTGATAATTTTCCAGGCGGCCTGATTGGCTTTTATACCATGATTCCAGGTGGAAATGATGATAGGTTTTCCTTGGCTCAGGGAATCGCTTCCCACACCGGGCAAAGGCGATGCTGCGAACAAGCTGAGAAAGGATGCTTTCAAAAAATTTCTTCTGTTTTTCATGGCAGATCATTTGCTTATTAGCGAAATTACCAAAAAAAGCAGAAAAATGTGTAGTTTTAAAAACTATTCGAATTGTATATATAAAGAAATTGTATTGGTGGTAATTCGATCCAGGCCTTCACTGAAAGGGTTAACTTCTGACTTTAAAATGTTAACGAATCCACGAGAGTATCTTATTTCAGGTGAAAATTTAAATAAAGGATAATAGAGATCCAGACCAAAACCGAAATCAAAAGACAAATTAGCTCCCCGTGTCAGCAATTTTTCATTATCATCCCGGTCGTCTTTTTTGCCGGTGGCTTCTATACCGGGCGTGACACCTCCGATCAGATACATTCTGGAATTGCCCCTGCGCTGCGATTTAAATTTTAACAATAAGGGAAATTCCACAAAAGTTGTCTCAACCAATTCAGTAAAACTGGAATTGTCTGTGAAATTGTATTCCAGCTTATTTTCATAAAATGAAACCTTGGGTAATACCCTAAAGTCAAGATATTGGGCCAGCCTGAAGTTTACAATAAATCCCAGAGAAAAACCGAAAGATCCGGGAGGAACAACAGAATGCAGGGAATCTAGTGCATTGACAAACTGATCATTGTAAGTTACCCGGTAATAGGATGAATGCAGGCCTATGGTAAATCCATAATGTAACCATTTCTGATCATAATCGGGAAGGTTGATGGTAGTGCCTTCTTTTACCTGGGCCTGAACGGGTTGAAAAAAAGAAAGAATTGCTAAAAAAAACAGTAGCGTTACTTTATGCCTGTGTAAATGGAGCTGATGCCAAAGGTTTGAGGTATACATTTTGTCTGTTTAAAACCAATTTTCTTTAGATATTGCAGAAATTTTTCACCATCAGGAAAAGCATGTACTGATTCAGGAAGATATTCATAAGCCGCATTATCCCTGGATACTACTTTGCCCACTTTAGGTAAAATATATTTAAAGTAAAAGTTATATAACTGTTTGAAAGGAAATTTTTTGGGTTTGGAAAATTCTACAATTACCACTTTTCCTCCCGGACGTAATACCCGGTGCATATCAGCCAAACCCCGCTCCAGATTCTCAAAATTCCTTACACCATAGGAAACGATGACTGCATCAAATTTATTATCAGCAAAACCAAGGTTTTCCGAATCTCCATAGGCAAATTCTATAATATGATCCAGTTTTAGCTTTTTTACTTTTTCCCGCCCTTTTTCCAGCATTTTTTCGGCAATGTCTACCCCAATGACCTTATCCGGGTTAAGCTTTATAGCCTCAATGGCAAAGTCTCCTGTACCGGTTGCAATGTCCAGAATACGCTTAGGTTTTATTGGTCGCAGTAATTTGATAGCTTTCTTTCGCCAGTAAATATCAATGCCAAAGCTCAATAAATGATTTAAAAAATCATATTTGTGGCTGATATTGTTAAACATATAAGCCACCTGTTCTTTCTTTCCTTTTGATTGTTCTTTATATGGTACTACGGTCATTTGTTCCTTAAATTTAAGCTGAATAATAAGGAAATAACCTGAAGTATAAAAGAATTGTTGTTAAATTCCTTTTTCAAGCACTGTGAATTCTACCCTTCGGTTTAGCTCCCTTCCATCTTTTTCATCATCATTGGATGCCAAAGGTTTTTCTTCTCCATAGCCTTCAGCCCGTAGTCTTTGACGATTAATGCCCTTATTGGTCAGGTAATCCACCACTGCATTCGCCCTCATCTGAGAAAGATTTTTATTAACAGGCTTTTCTCCAATATTATCTGTATGACCGGAAATTTCAATGACAAACGACGGATTTTCAAAAAGCATTCTTTCCAGCTTGTTTAATTCATTATAAGATTCATTGGTAAAGCTCCATTGACCGAAGTTGAAATAGATGTTTCTGAGAACATCATGGGCTCCTACCTCAAATTTCATCATTTCAAATCTTCTTTTCAGCTCGCGGTCAGGTTCTGTAGCGGCAGGTACTGTAATTTTGGTGTTTACAAAGACATACCCAGCTTTTTCAGCTGACAGCATAAATTCTGTATCTTCTGTGACCATGAGATCCATTTTATAAATCCCGGTTGAGATTTTAGAAGTCGGTATCTGGATATTGTTTTGTGTATTCTTTAAAGTAATTTTAGCATCCATAGCCTGGCCGTTGGATTTGTCTTCTACTTTTAAAAACAAAGCTAATGGATAGAATTCTGGTTTTGCCGCTTGGTTGACTTCTTTGGTAGCCAGGTTCTTTTTTTCTTCTTTTTTAATTACCTCTTCAGTTTCATCCTTTTTAGCTGCTACCTTGTTTTTATTGCGATGAGAAAGATCCGGCAGCGTAACCATGTATATATCAGTATAACCCATGCCATCATCTTTTACAGAGGAATAATAGCCTCTTTTTCCACCCTTGGTACTTACAAAATAAACATCATCATCAGGTGTATTTATGGGATAACCCAGGTTGATCGGCGTTTCCCATTCTTCCATGGCGCTATCATACTCGGATTTATAAATATCAAAACCACCCATTCCATCATGTCCACGAGAGCTGAAATATAAGGTTTTACCATCATAATCAATAAACGGACCTTCATCATCAAATTCTGTATTGATCACCGGGCCCACATTGGTTACTTTACTCCAGTTGCCCTTACTGTCAATGATACTCATATATATATCAGAGCCTCCTAATCCTCCCGGACGGTCACTGGAAAAGAATAAAACATTTTTGTCATTGTTAATCGTAACTGCATTCTCAAAATAGCTGCTGTTGATATTACCGGTAAGAGGTTCAGGTTCAGACCAATTGCCATCCTTTTGCCGGTCTGAATAATAAATGTCCCCACCATTTTCATCACGGTAAATGTACAGGGTCTGTCCATCAGCCGAAATAGCCAGATTTGAATCATGATTTTCAGTATTGATAACACTGCCTATATTTTTGGCCAAACTCCATTGTCCACCTTCCTGACGGGAAATATAAATGTCTTCAAAATAGTAGTTGTCCGTATCCACATTCTCATTGGTATTGCCATCCTGACGACGTGTGGTGAAGATCATCATGGTTTCATCTTCATTGAGTACCGGGGCAAAATCATAAGCATCAGAGTTGATCAGATTGCCCACATTCACAATGGCATAATCTTCCGGATTGGCTACATATTTTTTTCCGTTTTCACATTCTAATATTCTTCTTTCAATCTCAAACAGTGGAATTTTGTCTTCTCCCCGATAGTCTTTCCCTTCAGACATTAACTTTTCTTTATATCTGTTGAAAAAGACAATGGCATTATCAAAATCAAGTCCATATTGATAACCCTGTCCGATTTTATATAAAATATCAAACCTGTAATCCGGATCATGTTCCAGTACCCTTAACAAGTATTGGGTGGATCGTTCTTTATTGGGACCTCTTTGAATATATAATTCACCAGTCATGAAATTAGCTCTCAGGTTTTGGGGGTCCAGGTCAGCACCTTGCTGGTATTGCTCACGTACCAGGTCTAAAGCCAGATTGGCTTTGTAAGCTTCATCTGCAATTTCGACGAACATCTTTGCTTGTTCCTTGGGATCATCCTGTGCATGTAACTTATTAATACTTATTTGTAAAAAAATGATTACAAAAAGAAGATAATATTCTTTCTTAGCCATAAATTTTATTGGTCTATCACAATTATAAAACAACCGGCTTATAAGATTCTTGAAAATCAATTATAAGTTCCTGTTTTTCTCAGATTGCTTTCTACTAAATCAAAACTGTTATATGGTTGTAGGAAGCACTATTTCAATTTTAAACACCTGTTACTCAACAGCTATTCCGTTAAAATATCATTAATGCAATTTATAGTATTAAGTGATAATAAAATATCAATTTTTTGATGAATATATGACATGTGTCAATTTATAATAAATTTTATAAATTGAACTGGCTCTAAATGTGTGAGTTATGATACAATCATAAGGTATGTAGGCTTATAATTGAAAAGCAGGAAATCAGGTTTATTTTACCAACTGATCAAAATAGTCACAAAGCAGCTCAACCTGCTCCTTGGAATGAGCCGGATAGTTAGCTATGCGGACCTGTTGAAATTTGTACTTTTCATAACCAGATCCCAGCACCATTCCTTTTTTGGCAATTTGTGAAATAACTTCATTGGAAGGGTAAGTGGTGGTGGCACAAATGATGGTATTAGACCGTATATCAGGTTCAGGCACAAAAATGTTAAGGCGTGAATGATTTTCCAGGGTATGATACAGTAACGCTGCCTTATAATTTGTTTCTCGTCGAATTTGATCCATTCCTTTATTCAGAAAATCTTCCGTAACCTTTGATAATAAATAGATCCCCAACACATTTGGTGTCTCAGGGGTTTGGTATTTCAAGGATTTTTTATAAAAGGACAGAATGCTGTGAAAAGATCCAAAACTGGCCCGGGTGTCAGAGATGGCTTTGGCTTTACGTACACATTTATCATTGAGTATCCATACTCCCAAACCAGCCGGTAAGCCAAACCCATGTTGCACTGAAAAAAATACAGAATCAATTTTGGTGAAATCTATTTCAGCATAGGGTACCGAAGATGTCACATCAGCAACCAGCAGCAGGTCAGGAAATCCTTCTTTCAAGGCATAAATTTCAGATAAAGGAAATGTAACGCCGTTGCTGGTTTCATTATGGGTCAGGGTCAGCAATTCGCAACTGTTGGAGATCAGGATCTGATTTACATCGGGATAAGTTGCATGTTCATATTCCACCTTCTTTGCTTTCTTTCCCATTCGAAGGGCCAAATTATACAAGCGATTGGAGAAAGCACCATTTACCACATGAAATGAATGTTCGTCAACCAGGTTTTGCATAATTCTCTCCATTGTTTCTGTGGATGAGTTGGTAAAAAAGATATGAAAATCGTCAGGTATATTCATCAGGGTTTTCAGGTTCCTTACAGCATCTTTTACGATTTTCTCAAAAGTCTTACTTCGATGGGAAATAGAGAGTAATTGATCATTCAGTGCCTGCTTAATATGCTGAGGAACAGTAAAATAAAGCTCAGTAGGGCCAGGAGTAAAATAGATGCTTTTCATGTAATACCGATGGATTTTAATCAGCTCAATTTTAACAAATAATTTGTTCCAAGATAAAAAATTACCTGCATAATTCAAGAAAGAATTGAATTAATGTTCTTATAATTTCAAAAAATATAAATAAGTTTTAACTTTGAACTATACAAAGCGTTTTAATAATAAAAAACAACGCTAAATCGTTCTTAATAAGATATTAAAATAAGCCTGAGGAGCCTCGGACACGTTTCTTAAAACTAACAGTATAATTATTACCGAGTGAAATCCTCTTTCAAAATTGGGCCTCAATTCAGCTACGGCTGAATCTTTGGTTATGCCAAAGTTAACAGAGGATCTTTGCGATTGCAGGATAGCTCAAAACTTGTCATTTTAGGGTTTTTTTGAACCTTTCGGGGTTTTCCTTCAGGCATAATGGCCTTTGAGTAAATCAAAGGCTATTTTTTTCTATTGTGTGGAACCTGCCTGTTTTAAAGCTGTTTGAACATCCACCCGCTGACCGTCAATTTTGGCTACAATAAAAGCATCTTCAATGCCTAACTGCCGGATATCTTTGCGAAACTGTTTAGCCTGTTCATATTCCCGGAATTTCCCAACAGTATATTTGCTTAGGTTTTCAATCTGATCCTGATGAAAGCGATTCAATTGTTCATTATAAGATTGGATATTAAAATGCCGGAAAGCGCCTATCTGTACTTCAAAAAAGACTCCATTATAATTGGGGGAGTTCTCCATCAGTAATTGATTGGCTTGTTGCAAGCTATCCAGTTTCAGGTTGAGTTGGTTGTGTGATTGCTGTATAGTAATATATTCCTCCTGTGTCTTGACCCAACCGCCAAACACAGGTCCCTCCAGTTCCTGATATATGATCAACCCTAATAATATCAGGAAAAAAATGACTATAATGATCAAAAAACTGGCTAAACCACGATTCCTTTTTTTGATCCTTCTGTTCTGTTTTAGAAGGTGATTGAATTCTTCAACATATTCGGGCATTTCTTAATGCATGAATCAATAACAATAAGCTAATCCTTTAAAAATGGCTAAAGCTTTTATTAATAAATGATATCCCTAAGGAATAGTTTATGATTAATGAATTAATGATTCAAATCTGAAATCAGTTTATTCATTTCTTCAAGCCTCTACCGGGTTTGATTTGGCTGCCATCCAGGAGCGATATCCTACTGTTATCAACGCTGTAAGGCAGGTTAAGAGCATCCACACAGAAAAAAATAAGGTTTCATCTGAATCTTGAAAATAAAAGACAGTAACCATAGATTCATGCCATACCATATCATAGGACTGGCCAATAAAAAAGCTATTATCAAAAGCCAGACATATTCTTTAATGAACAGATTCGGACATTTGAATTATTTTTCTTAACCCTGGATCCATAATATAAAGCTAGTTCACAAGCTGAATATAAAATTTAATTTTGATTTGATAAATATTCTGAGAATCTGCTAAAATATTAATTCAAGTGTAGACATATTAACCACTTCTCCTTAATTTCGCAATTCATTTTAAATTGATTATAATGAAAAGGTTAGCTATGTGTTTGATTTGGTGGGGAATAAGTACAACCTTGTCCGCACAGGAGGATTCAACCAAGACCATTGAACTTTCTAATATAACTATTCAGGAAAATCGCTTTGAAATTCCCTTTTCCCAGGCTTCCCGAAATATTTCGGTGGTCACAAGAAAGGATATTGAATATGAACCGGTACAAAGTATTCCCGGTGCTCTATCTTATGTACCTGGAGTTGATATCCGTCAACGTGGGCCAGTGGGTGTTCAGGCTGATATCAGCATCAGAGGGGGTACATTTGATCAGACCCTGGTCTTGCTCAATGGAATTAAACTTAGTGATCCCCAAACCGGCCATCATTTGTTCAATGTGCCGATTAATCTGGATAATGTGGAGCAAATAGAAGTGCTAAAAGGTCCCGGAGCCAGGATATACGGGCAAAATGCATTTTCCGGAGCTGTTAATATCATTACCAAAGTTCCTGATACCAGGGCTGTGGATATGCAGCTTTATGGGGGGCAATTTGGCACCTACGGAGCTACAGCTTCCCTGGCATTACCTCAGGGCAGATATAAGCAATATATTTCATATTCTCATGATGGTTCTGATGGCTACAGGGAAAATACTGATTACAGGATGAATAATCTTTTTTATCAGAGTGAAATGCAACTTGGCCCCGGTCAATTAAAGTTTTTGGGTGGGTATCTGGATAAAAAATTCGGAGCTAACAGCTTTTATACCAATTCTTTCCCTGGACAATACGAAGAAACCGAAACTTTGTTGTTGAGTGCTGGCTATCAACGTAACTATAATAAACTGGTAATAAAGCCCCGCGCTTACTGGCGGCGAAATGAAGATATGTTTTTATTGAAGAGAGAAGATCCTGCCTTTTACCAGAATATTCATACCACGGATGTAATGGGAGCTGAATTGAATGCATCCTGGCAAACTGATGCAGGATTATTAGGATTTGGGCTGGAGGCCCGAAAGGAACAAATAGAAAGTACCAACCTGGGAAGCCGTGAGCGCACCAATTTAGGTCTTTTTATCGAGCAACAGCTTAACCTTTGGCATAAATTAGATATCACCCCGGGTGTTTACATCAATTATTACAGCGACTATCACTGGAATGCTTTTCCGGGAATTGATCTTGGTTACCAATTAACCGATCAGATACGTTTATATGCCAATGCCGGAACATCTTACCGGATCCCTACTTATACTGATCTCTATTATGTGGGTCCCGATAATGTGGGAAATCCAGACCTTCAGCCTGAAGATGCCTTTACTTATGAAGCCGGTATCAAATACCTGAAAAAAGGTGTTTTTTGGTCGGCGGTTTATTTTAATCGCAGATCAAATAATTTAATTGATTATGTAAGAGCAATCCGCTATGATGAGCAAACAGGGCAGCCCTTAGCAGATACTTTGCAAGGCCCTTTTACCCCTCAGAATTTTCAGGATGTAACTACCAGGGGATTAGAGCTATCACTGAAACTGGACCTCAGTGAAATGGGAAACCCAGCTCATTTTATTAATTATTTCACGGCCAGCTATAATTATATAGATTCTGATCTGCAGGAAAGCCAGGGTTTTAACTCTAAATATGTTATTGATAACCTGAATCATCAATTTATTTTGGGATTGAATCATAAAATTCTGAAAAATTTTTCTAATAA
The DNA here is from genome assembly GCA_051418075.1 of Candidatus Cyclobacteriaceae bacterium M3_2C_046. Taxonomy (GTDB): domain Bacteria; phylum Bacteroidota; class Bacteroidia; order Cytophagales; family Cyclobacteriaceae; genus JBPRGG01. The sequence goes on from JBPRGG010000052.1 coordinate 23,519, forward strand.
TTTCAGGCTCAGAGCGGTAGAAAGGTCCGGATTCAGTGATTATGTTTTGCTGGATACCAGGTTGGTTTGGCAAAAGAATTTGCTGAAAATATTTATGGAGGTGACAAATATGTTGGATGAAAAATATGTGGAAGTAATGACACCTATGCCGGGTAGATGGTACAGGATGGGGTTAAATTATAAGCTTAAATTTTAAAGTTAAATAAAATGTTAATTGAGTTAAAAATTTTGGTTTTGTTGAAAGCTTTGTTTTAAATTAGCATTAATTGATCCAAATAAATTAACCATTTGGGTGAGATTCATTAATTTGTTATTGACCAACAATTGAAATTTTTAATAATATGAAATCTATCAGAACAATCTCATTACAGAAGGATTTTTCATCACGTTTTCAGTTGAAAGCAACTTTGATTATGCTTGCAGTCGGTATATCGCTGCCTTTTCTTTTTCACCTGATACCAGCCTTTCAGGGTACACCCATGGGAGCTATTTTGCTGCCTATGTTTTATGCACCTTTTATTGCCGTCATTTTATTCAGGTATCATGTAGCCATCATCACAGCATTGCTGGCTCCTTTGGCTAATTACCTGGTTACCGGGCATCCACATGTGGAATTGATGACTGTTTTGACTTTTGAATTAGCCATATTTGTTTCCGCGGCTTATTTGCTTAACAAGTATAATCAGATTAGATGGATCACCGCTCCTTTATCATTTTTAATTGCCAAAGTGGCTTCTGCTGTATTGATTGCACTAATTCCTGTGTTGCTGGTACAGGCTTCAGCGGTTGATTTCTGGATCAACTCTGTGACTACAGGCCTGGTGGGTATGGTGGTTTTGCTATTGATCAATTTTTTAGTATTAAAGGTTAAATCATAGTTTTACGAAGTAAATGATGAAAGCTTATGAGATTTTCATAAGCTTTTTTTTTATCCAAACCTCGATTTTGTGTTAAATATTTCTTTTTCAGAGATCAGCCAAAAGCTAAGTGAATTTCAATTCCCGCCAGTAGAGTTAGTGTTGGGCATTGCTCGTGGAGGCATTATTCCGGCAGGTTTGATTGCTCATCAATTACAAATTCCTTTACATTATATCAAAGTTAATTACCGGGATGATCAGAATCAACCACGTTATCAGACTCCGGTTTTATTAGACGATTTTAATTTGAACTGGGACAAGGGTGCCAGGATATTGCTGGTGGATGATGTATCTGTTACCGGAAACACCATTCATTATGTCCGTCAGTTTCTGACAGATTATCAGGTTGTGACATTTGCTTTAAAAGGCAAAGCTGATCTTGTTTTATTGCCTGATATCAGATCCTGCGTGAACTGGCCCTGGAAATCTTATCAATAAACTATTAGCAATTTACTAAAAGCATGAATACAAAGTCCTTTTTGGTGTTGAAGTGCCTGCTTATAATGGTCATACCTCTTTGGGGGCAGGAAAATGATTCTATCAGATCTTATGAAATGGATCAGTTGGTAATTACCGGCACCCGAATTCAGAAGGAAAAGGGGGCAATCCCTTCCAGTATTACTGTAATCACTGAAGAAGATATTAGAAACTCTGAAGAAATAAATCTGTTGCCGGTTTTAAGTAATAAAGTACCAGGCTTGTTTTTGAATGAAAGGGGAATCATGGGATTTGGCATTGGTCCTCGTTCGGGAGGTGGTATCAGTATGAGAGGGTTGAGTTCTAGCGGTGACCCGGCCAATACCCGGGTTTTGGTACTGATTGACGGACAGCCACAATTTATGGGAATATTTGGTCATCCGATCCAGGATGCTTATTTTACCTCCAACATTGAGAGGGTGGAAGTGGTGAGGGGGCCTGCCAGCATTCTTTATGGCTCTAATGCTATGGGTGGGGCTATCAATCTAATTACCCGAAAACATTACCAGGAAGGATTTTCAGGCAGGGGGAAACTGGGTTATGGATCATTCAACTCGCAGATCTACAGTACCTCATTAGGTTACAAAAATGGAAAGTTTAATTCCAGCCTTAGCTTGAATCATGCCCAAACCGATGGTCATAGAGAAGAGGGAGAAGATGATTTTAATACAACTGGTGGCTATCTGAATTTAGGTTATTTGTTGAATGACAAATTCCGGCTCAGCCTGGATGGCAACCTTTCCGATACCCGTTTCCATGATCCCGGTACCATTGAGAATCCTGTGGAGAATAATTTTTATGACTATACCCGGGGCAGAGCCGCATTTTCAGTAGACAATAATTTTAGTAAAGCAGAAGGTGCGTTTAAGGTGTTTTATAATTTTGGAGATCATAATTTTTTTGACGGATTTGACTCGGAGGATTATAACCGGGGTATTACATTTTATCAAAATCTGAAATTAACTGAATACAATATCATTACAATAGGAGTAGACTATAAGAATTTTGGCGGACAGGCTTTCTCTCCGTTGATCCCGGCAAAAAATAAAATTGATGAAGCAATAGATGAGACGGACCTATATGCTTTAATCCAGCATACTTTTTGGGATCATTTGAATCTTAATCTTGGTTTCAGATGGGTTAATAACAGTCAGTTCGGCAGTGAAAGTGTGCCTCAGTTTGGTCTTACATATAATCTAACTGAGCAGACAATCTTTAAAGGGTCAATTGGGAAGGCCTTCAGAAGTCCTACTCTGGCCAATTTGTTTTTTACCCCCACCTCTAATCCTGAATTGGAGCCAGAGCGTATGTGGAATTATGAATTAAGTTATCTTCAGTCTTTCTGGCAAAATAAAATAAACCTGGAACTTACCGGATATATTGCCCGGGGAGAAAACCTGATATTGCCAGGCCGGGTTATTCCACAACCAGGAGGACCTCCACAAATTATTCCTACCATCAATTCCGGTACATTTTCCCATGCTGGGTTAGAATTTCAGGGATCATTTGATATAAATGATCATTGGAGTACTTTGCTGAATTATAGCTATCTGGATATGAAAGAAAGGTTGCCTTATGCTCCTGATCATCAATTGAACTGGCAAACCACTTACCAAACCGGACGATTCAGGATCATGACCGGGCTAAAGCAGGTATCCGGGTTGCTAACAGGTGCTGTAATGGCTCCGATTGACCGAAGTTTGCCACTCGAAAGTTATACTCTGTTAAACCTCAACCTCAATTTTAAAGCCACTCATTGGCTAAATCTTTACCTGCAAGCTGAAAACCTGTTAGATCAGGAATATCAATTGGATAAAGGATATCCTTTGCCAGGTGTCAGTATTATGGGCGGCGTGCATTTTCATTTTCAATAAAAGCACCATAAAGGGTGGGTTATTTTAAATTCTGCTGCTGATCATACGATACGTTGAAAATATTTTAAATATACTGGAAAAATGGTACAAGTTTTGCATAGTTAGTTATGTAACCTAAATGCAAAAACCATGAAACAATTAAAAAAGATTCTTATTCCAGTAGATTTTACCGAAAGGTCAGTCAATGCTTTAAAGCATGCAATTGAATTAAGCCACCAATTACCTTCAGAGCTTTATTTGTTGCATGTTTATCATCGAAAAATTATAAGGCTTCCACGTAAAATGGAGGGAAGTAAATTAAACCTTAGGAATTTACAGGCTTATTCTCTAAAGAAAGCAGGTCATCAGATAGATCAAAAATTCAGCGAATTAATAAATGGAGTTCCTGAATTAAATAAAAAATCATTTCAAATCCGGAAAGTTCTGGGAAATACAGAAAATGAAATTTTAACATTCGCTGAAAACAATAAAATAGATTTGATAATTATGGGTACTAAGTCTATTTATGGATTAGAAGAGGTTTGGGGTAAGGTGACTGCTCAAATTGTCGACAAAGCATCATGTCCGGTGCTGGTGATTCCAGAAAATTCAACCAAATTAGAACTGAATAAAATTGCTTTGGCCTGTGATTATAAAAAAATGGATTTAAATTCACTTCATTTTCTGAAGGAGTTGGCCCAGGCATGTGAAGCTGAGTTGGAAGTAATTAATATCAGTCCGGGAGGGAAAAAAACGGAAAAGGAAATAAAAAACGCTTTATATCTGAATGATTATGTAAAACCGGTAAATCGAAGGTTTAAGCATGCTGAAGGAGAAAATGTGGAAGAGGAACTGGTAAATTATGTGGGCTCTAATAATATAGGTCTGTTAGCCCTGGTAAGAAAACAGCGATCGCTTATCGGAAAGTTTTTCCATCAAAGTTTGACCAAAAAGATGGTAAAACATGCGTCAATGCCATTGTTGACATTTCGGACAGGTTAATCCATAAAAACAGGTTGATTTAAAGAGGTTAAATGCTTATTAAGCCTTTTTATTCAACCTGTTTTTTAACTTATAAACAAGATTTTCTGTCTGAATTGGAATTCTGATTTAAAATAATTTAATCCTGCCTGAAATCTTTTCCTTGCAGATGATCTCTATATAATTCAGATGAATTCCCTGCCGGCTATATTATGATGTTCAAATACATCTTTTATGATAATGTATTGGCTCTAAATTCAATTGAGATTGTAATTGCTGCTGCTATACCCGCTATTTTTTAAAAATATCTTAAAAAATAATAGTATATGAAGCTAAAATTTCGTATATTATAACAAAATACCTTTTGTATGATATTAACAATTAGTTATTTATTCAGGGCTGGCCCTTAAAAAATTATTGAGGGCCGTCCAATTATGTTTTACCTCAAAATCCAATAGCCATGAAAGAAATGAAAAGAATTCTGGTTCCTGTCGATTTTACTGGAAGGTCCATCAATGCGTTGAAGCATGCCATTGAAATTGTGGAAAAATTACCCTCCCAATTATTCCTGCTACATGTTTATCATCGTCGTGTATTTCGACTCCACCCCAGCCTGGAGGGAGAGATTTTTAACATGAGAGACCTGCAGGCATACTCCCTTAAAAGAATGGGAAGAAAAGTAGAACATAAATTCAAAAAACTGATCAGGCAGGCACCTCAGTTGACCGAGATGACATACAGCACCAGAAAAGTACTGGGAAATACTGAAAACGAAATTTTAAGTTTTGCTAAAAATAACCAGGTTGATTTAATAGTGATGGGCTCTCAACCAGTTTATGGACTGGATGAATTGTGGGGTAATACTACCTCTCATGTGGTAGAATCGGCTAACTGTCCGGTGTTGGTAATTCCTGAAAATTCAGAAAAGCTGGTTCTTCAAAAAATTGCTCTGGCCTGCGATTATAAAAAAATGAACCTGTGTATTTTGGACTTTCTGAAAGAACTGGCTGAAGTTTGTGAGGCAGAACTGGATATCATCAATGTGAGTCCATCCGGATTCAGGAAAAGTGAAAAAGAAATTATGCAAGCTTTAGGATTAAACGATTATATAAAGAATGTTAAGCATAAGTTTAAGTATTTTGATGAAGAGGATGTTGAAGAAGGTTTGGTAAAATATGTTAAATCAAATCGTGTAGGCATTCTGGCTATGGTCACAAAACATCGATCTTTCTGGGGCAAAATTTTTCATGAGAGCCTTACTCAAAAGATGGCCCTGCATGCCCGGGTGCCTTTATTGACCTTGCATTCCAATTAAAAATATGGGTTGGTTTCTATTAATTTTTTTAGCTAAATTCAAACTTTTTATTACTTCATCAGGTCTTTAATAGAAATCAACCTGTTTTATCATGATCAAGTTTATTCAAAATCCATCCATAGTAAAAGCTGCAGGTAATAAGCCCAAAGCTATTGAGGAATACTTCGGCCGGATAAATAGTCAATCCGGTCAGGTCAGTATCGCCCGCATGGTAAGCCCGGCTGGCTGGAAAGAACCCGGTCAAACTCCGGAATTTGACGAATATACTGTAGTATTGAAAGGCAGACTCAATGTAGAGACCAAACAACAAACTTATGAACTGGAAGCAGGACAAGCCATATTAGTTGGAAAAGGAGAATGGGTAAAATACAGCACTCCCAGCCAGGAAGGAGCGGAATATGTTGCTGTTTGTCTACCAGCATTTTCTCCTGATACAGTAAATCGGGAAGAAGACTAATGTAACAGCCAATGCGCATCTGTGATCAGGCAGATGCCCCCTACTTTTTTGAGAAAAAGACGTAAAGGGTCTTTTATGAGGGAAAAATCACTTTCTGAGCAGGCTATCAAAAAATAAACATTCTTAAAACTTTCGGTTAGCCCGTCACCATCCTGCCAACCCCGGTTTCCCTTACCTTTTACATCTTCAATCAAGGTATACTTGTCGATATCATGTTTTCGAAACAAATCTACCAAATGCTTTTTTTCGTAGGCATTTACCACGATTTCAATTTTTTTGATTGGTTCCATTAAGTAAACAATAGGTTAATTAGATAATAATATAACGGAATTCCTATAATTATATTAAATGGAAAAGTAAGGGCCAGAGACATTGGTATATAAATTCCCGGATTAGCCTCAGGAACAGCCATCCGTAACGCAGCCGGGACGGCAATATAGGAAGCGCTGGCCGCCAGAACCATAATCAACAGGGTATTTCCTGGAGAAAGACCAATCCAATAGGCTAATAAAAGAGCTATTGAGGCATTGATTAAAGGAGATAATAGAGCAAAAAGGAAAGCAAACCAGCCACTTTGTCTCAAACCTTGCAGCCTTTTGCCAGCCAAAAGTCCCATATCCAACAGGAAAAAAGTAAGAATACCTTTAAATAAATCCTGACTAAAAGGCTCAATGGCAGCCATCTGCTGATCAGGTACAGCCACCCCTATAATTAATGCGCCCAGAATGAGAACTACGGAACCATTGGTGAAAGCTTCCCTAATTACTACACTGATTGATTCCTGCCCGTTTCCCTGGCTGTATAATCGGATTAACAGTACGCCCAGTACAATGGCAGGTGACTCCATTAAGGCCATAGAAGCTACCATGAATCCACCAAATTTCACCTGTGAAGCTTGCAAAAAGGAAATAGCGGTGACAAAAGTCACGGCTGAAATTGAACCATAGGTTGCTGCAATGGCTCCGGCGTTATAAATATCAAACCGTTTTTTTAGAATATAAAAGCTATATACCGGTACCAATACCGACAAGAAAAGGGCTAATCCCAGGGCCGAAAATACTTCAGGGGTAAATCCACTATGCTGAAGTTCTGCCCCTCCTTTTAATCCAATACTAAATAACAGGTATAGTGACAGAAACTTGGAAATGGTAGGCGGGATTTCCAGGTCTGATTTGATCCAGCGGGCCAACAAACCTAAAAAAAAGAACAAAATGGGAGGAGATAACAGGTTGTCGAGTATGATTGATCCATTCATTGGCTGCAAATATATAATATTTTTCTGCTGATGTGGAAAGGGGAAAATACAATACAACCGAAGGTAATCATGAGCAGCACGTATTTTATTTATGAATTTGTCATTTTATCAAAGCTTTTTGATAGGAAAAATGAATAAATCTAAAACTACAGTCCATATATTTGATCCTCTTATAAATATTCAGGAATCTAATAAATCAATGAAAAAGCAATATGGATCAGAGAAAAAACATAACCCGAAGAGATTTTATTAAGACCACCAGTGCTATAGCTGGTACAATGGCGGTAACCGGTTACAGTGGATTGACTCAGGCGGCTGTTCAGCCCAAAAATAAATTACCTCGCTGGAAGGGCTTTAATCTACTTGATTTTTTCTCCCCCGGACCAATTAACCCGGAAAGGAGTACACCGGAAGAATATTTTAAATGGATGGCTGATTGGGGATTTGACTTTGTGCGGATACCCATGGCTTATCCTTCTTATGTTCGGTTTGACCGTTCGGAAAATATTACACCCCGCCGCATAAGAAAAATAGACAGGAAGGCAGTAGATACCATAGAAAACCTGGTGTATTTAGCTAACAAACACCACCTCCACGTCAGTTTAAACCTGCATCGGGCTCCCGGATATTGTGTAAATGCCGGTTTTTATGAGCCTTATAACCTTTGGCTGGACCAGGAGGCTTTGGATGATTTCTGTTACCATTGGAAGTTCTGGTCCAAAAGGTTCAAAAATATGTCAGCCGATAAGCTCAGCTTTGACCTGTTGAATGAACCCAGCATGCGGGAGGATATGAATGATCAGCATTCCAAAAGAAGCACTGTGCCGGGGCATATCTACCGGAAGATGGCAGAGCAGGCAGCTCAGGCCATAAGGCAGGTCAATCCGGATCGGATGATTATAGCTGATGGAAATAATGTTGGTAGGGATGTCATTCCTGAAATTACGGATCTGGATATGGGTCAGAGTTGCCGGGGATATAACCCAGGGATCATTTCCCATTACAAAGCCCCCTGGGTGTTCAAGGATACTGATAATTTACCGACACCGAAATGGCCGGGTCAGGTAGGTGACCAATATCTGAGCCGGGCTATGCTGGAAGAAATGTATCAGCCCTGGATTGAACTGGTAAAACAGGGAGTTGGTGTTCACTGTGGCGAATGTGGCTGCTGGAATAAAACTCCCCATGATGTATTTCTGGCCTGGTTTGATGATGTATTGGATATACTTTCCTCCAATGGAATTGGTTATGCATTGTGGGAATTCAAAGGGAGCTTTGGCATCCTGGATTCCGGCCGTACTGATATAGAATATGAGGACTGGTACGGTCATAAGCTGGACCGAAAACTGCTGAATCTACTGATGAAGTATGCCTGATCCGGACCATTCGTTCGTAGCGCCTATTCCACTACAGGAAACTCAGTAATACGTAAAGTGGTGCAGCCATAAGGGATCAAGGTGATATCACGGGCAGGTTGGTCAGCCAAATGTTTCTGGGGTCGGCTATGGGGCAATGGACCAGGCATGCCATTGTAAATGCCCCATTCCGGAATCAATTTGGCCTTCGTAATCAACTTTACCGGGGCATTTTCCTGATTCCAGGGATATTTACCAGCCTGATCATTTATTTCTGTTGAGAAGAATAAATCAGGCTGGTCTATTGCTTGCTGGAGTAAGCCATAATTCCAGTCAGAGGCAGGAAAAATTTCGTAATAATCCCTATATTTATCCTCATTTTGTACATATTGCCAGGTTTCTTCGATCTGGAGGGCATATACCAAAGGGCCTCGTGCTACCACCACAGCATTTTCATGCCAGCGACTTAATTGAGTTTCCATGGGTAAAGTTAAGGCGACCTGATCTCCTTTTTTCCAGATTCTGTCAATGCTAATGATTTGATTACCAGCTGGTTCTTGCCATAATTCTCCATTTATTTCTATTCGTCCCTGGTTGCACCAGCCCGGGATCCGGAGTTGAAAGGGAAAACTAACCGCTGACTGACAATGAATGGAAAACTTTATCTGTTCTTCAAAAGGGTAATTGGTCGTTTCTTTTATCTCAATTTCCTGACCATTAGCAACTTTTAACCTCACCTGAGATGGTGCATACTGCAAGGCAGCTACTCCTCCTTTCGGACTGGCATACCAAAGGTTTTGGGTAAATTTTGGCCACCCCTGATGCATGTTACAGGTACAGCAGGGATAGCCGGTCAAAAGGCCGAAGCAGTAATCCGTGCCAAAATGATTGTCTTCTTCATAGGAATTTCTTCGTTGCCGGGTGATCATGACCTGGTTGGCGCTTTGAAAATATTGCCGCAGGGTAAAATCATCATTAGCCTGGGCCGGTAAGGCATTGTAGGTAATTTTTTCCAGCTGATCCATCATTTCCACATCACCCAGGATAGGGATCATACTTTCCAGGGAATACATCAGCTCAACTACCGAACAGAATTCCACCCCCTGGGTGGGGTCGGTGCCGTGTAAAGGTTCATCTCCGCCATACATGCCCTGGGGCTGTCCGTGGTAGATCTGAATATCCTTTAAAGCCTGTTTTACGGCTTTTTCATATTTTTCCTGAGGATCATGTTGATAATAGATCACCGGCTCTTTGACACCCTGGGCAAAGTTTACACAATGGAATGCCTGTAATTGGTTAAGGGAAAGTTTCTTTATCAGGGATTGATCAAAAGGGTATCTGTTTCCGGTATTATTGGGATAGACATGTGACAGATCGGCTGAATTGGGAAAAGCGTTTTGCAGAAAAACCTGATGATAAGGAAATGTTTGATGATGGATCAACTCTGCCAATTCCAGTAAATAAGGTTCACCCGTGATATTGTAAAGCCAATAAACCACCATCAAATTGTCTCCTCCCCTCCGGTTGGCCCAGAAAGACCAGTGGTCCAAAGGGGTTTGAGGCAGTTTTTCTAACTGATACCTGAAATATTTATCCATTAATTGAATTACCCGCTGATCTCCAGTGGCTTCATAATACTGTTTGTACACTTTTAGCATCACCATTTTGGGCCACCAGTCCCGGCGTCGGTCTTTTTGCAAGCCAGGTTCAGGAGGAGGAGGATTTTCAAATGGAGTTGGCCCGAAATATCCGTCCTTCGCTTGATTTTGCAGGCTCCACTCGATCCAGGGTTGCACTTTTTGCTTCAGACTATCATCATTCAAAATATAGGCCAGGGGTAGAAGGCCATCAATCCAATATGGGCCTCTTTCCCAGCCATCTCCATCGCCGCCTAACCAGCCATTTCTGGCTCCCACTACCATACTGTATTTTTGATCCAGGTTACCGGTTAATCCATCCCGCATGATCTCCAATTGTTGTAATAGCCATCCTTCCGGTTTGATATGACCCAAAGGCAGGATGAGGTAGCTTTTGCTCACTAAAGGCGGTTTGTTATTGGTGTAATGTTCCATGGCTGGCTGATCAATATTTTTCCGGGATTCACAATTGCCCAATATCATAATCAATAAAAGGATAAAGGAAACAGGTTGTTTGTACATGGTTAATAAAGCGGTTAAATATTAATCAAATCTTTTAATCCATACTTCCATTTTTGAGGGGCCTGCATGAGACCAGGCATAGTATGGGATCAGGTTGATCTGAACCGGGCTCCAATCATCTTTTATTTTTTCAAAACCTGTACCTTCCAGTACCAAAAAAACACCTGGCTCTTCAGGGTAGTTGGTTTTAAAGCTGGCTGAATCTGGCAGCATGATTTCAAAGAAGGCATTTTGATTAACAGCACCTTCCCGGCAATACACCAGGGGACCTCTTTCTATAGCTACACGGTTTCTGTTTTCAGTAACTTTAGAATGACTTGTAATCCTGCGAATCGGCATATCAAGATGAATGCTTACCTGATCTCCGGCTTGCCAGTCCCGGGTAAAGGAGACAAAACCCTGATCATGAGCAGTGATTTCCTGTTCCTGGTTTACCTGTACAATAAAAGAAGCTTGCTGTTCATCCTGATAATCATAGAGATCGGTAGGAACTGGCTGGTTTCGGGCCCAGCCGGGAATCCTGATATGGAGCGTGAAACTCAATCTGGATTCCGGATCTATTTCCATCATTACATCTCCGGACCAGGGGTAGTCGGTTTTTTGATCGATTATTACCTGTTTCCCATTGATTTCAAGCCGGGCCTGGTTTTGTGTGAAAAGATTGACAAATACCTCCTGGTTTTTTTGGGCATAAATGAATCCTGGTAGAGAAGGCATAAATCTCACCACATTGGTGGGACAGCAGGCGGTGGTAAACCAGGGCTTGCGGGTAGCAGCGCCAAAATTAAAATCATAAACACCATCGGATTTCAAAGGGTTTACATAGAAAAACTCATCCCCATTGATTGATACACCGGACAAAAACCCATTGTAAAGGATTCTTTCGAATACATCCATATATTTGGCTTCTCCGGTCAGTAAAAACAACCTGTGTTGCCACAAAGCATTGGCTATGGCAGCACAGGTTTCATTATAGGCCGATTGGTTGGGTAATTCAAAATCATCTCCCAAAGATTCTCCCTGCCTCCTGGATCCGATACCGCCGGTAATGTACATTCTTTTAGCTACAATGCTGTTCCAAATGTTGTGCAAGGCCGGTATATAGGTAGTGTCGCCGCTAAGGGCAGCCACATCAGCCATGGCGGCGTATAAATAACCAGCCCTTACGGCATGTCCCACTGCTTCTTTCTGTTGTCGCACCGGTAAATGATCCTGGTGGTATTCACCATACAATTCCCGATTATTAGCCTGCCCTCTTTCATCTATAAAAAATTTGGCCAGATCCAGGTATTGCTGATCTCCGGTGACCCGAAATAGCTTTACCAGACCCAGCTCAATTTCTTCATGGCCAGGGATATCCCTGATGTCTTCAGGGCCAAACAAACTATCGATTAAGTGGGCATTCTTGAGGGCAATTTGAAGAAAATGATCTTTTCCGGTAGCCTGATAATGGGCTGCCGCTGCTTCATACATATGTCCTACATTGTAAAGTTCATGGCTGTGCCTAAGGTAAGACCATCTTTCCTGCCCAGCATCCCGGGAAATTGGACCTACAGTTCTCATGGTGTACAGGTATCCGTCAGGTTCCTGGGCCAGGCCAACCAGTTGGATCAGGCTGTCTAGGTAGTTATCTAACTGAGGGTCAGGCTTTAATGCTAAAGAATAAGCCGCCCCTTCCATTACTTTAAAGACATCGGAATCGTCATATCGCCTGCCCTGATGTGGCCCTTTTGACCTTCCCGCGGCCCTGGCAAAATTGTCTATCCTTCCGGTAGTTTCACATTTATCAAAATCAGTGGGCAGGGTGATCTTTCGATTGGCTTCCAGGCGGGGGTACCAAAAGCCGTTGTTAATATGTACCCGGATAAAAGGCACAGGCTTTATCTGATAATCCTGGTCAATTTTTCCTGCTCTTTCCGTGCAGGAAAAACCCAGTAAAAGACCAAGAGTAGCAAATTGTAAGCTTGATTTCATCAAGGATAAATTTATATAAAAATAATTTAAAGAAGAATTACCTGGTGTGATAAATCAGAATGGCGGAAATACTTATTTTTGTTGAATTACAAAAAGGCCAGGAGGCGAAGCGAAAGACCGACATGGCTAAGGGAAAAAGTTCAGGCCGGAGTAAACTGATCCTACAGAAACAGGAGATTTCTATGGGTACCAGTTCCAACCTGGCGGGAGGCAAGGCTTTCGCCGCCGCGAGGAGGCATTAGTGAGTGGGCTCAAGCGGAAGGCAGTGCGCCTTCATTAAAAACAATTCTCTGCAAAGTTTGCTTATAATGCATCAAATGAAACTACTATAAAACTCATAGACACATGGATACAACAAGGATATTGGATTTCATAGCCGGATTAAAGCAAAATAACCATAAAGATTGGATGGATGCCCACCGGGAGGAATATTTGGCAGCCAAGGCTGAATTTGAAAAGCTGATCAACTTTTTAATTCCGCAGTTGCAGCAATTTGATGAATCCATTCATGGTGTGCTGGCCAAAGACTGCATTTTCAGGATCAATCGTGATATTCGTTTTAGCAAAGATAAATCTCCCTATAAAACTAATTTTGGGGCTTTTATGGCGGAGGGAGGGAGAAAAACCTGGAAAGCTGGATATTACCTGCACCTGGAGCCGGGAGATGAATCCATGATTGCCGGGGGTATCTATATGCCTCCGGGAGAGGTGCTCAAAAAGATCAGGCAGGAGGTGGATTATAATCCGGCTGAATTAAAAAAGATCGTGAGCCAGGAAAAATTCCGGCAAAATTTTGAAGAGATCCAGGGAGAAAAATTAAAAACCGCCCCCAAAGGCTATCCGGCAGATCATCCCAACATTGAATTTTTAAAATTGAAGAGCTATACCGTGCTGCATAAGGTTCCTGATCGGGTTGTAAAATCAGCTGAATTCCCTGATAAAGTGGTGGAAGTATTTTCAGTCATGCATCCGTTTAATGAGTATCTGAATGTGGCAGTGTCATGACAGGAGTTAAAAAAGCCACTTTTCATTTAATTAAGTGGCTTTCAAATTCTATTCATTAAGAAGTACATCACGCCTTCACCTCCAGTTTAAAGCCTACACTATGATAATTATTGATCTCTATGCTTGGGTCTTCCTTTAAATATTTTCTCAGGCGCGAAATAAATACATCCAGGCTGCGACCCACAAAGTAATCATCATTGCCCCAGATCTTCAGCAGGATTTCTTCCCGCTTCAGGATGTTTTCTGTGTTGGTACAGAACATTTTAAGCAGTGCTGCTTCTTTCTGGGTCAGCTTTTTTTCCTGTTCTCCCCAGGCTAATATCTGATTGCGGTAATCAAACTGGTAGGAACCGATTTGATAGATTTCCTGTTCTTTTTCTTTTCTGGTTTGTCTGGAAAAAGAAGATCTTTTCAGAAAGACTTCAATACGGAAAATAAGTTCTTCAATGGAAAATGGCTTGGTAATATAATCATCAGCACCGGCTTTAAATCCGGTGATCTTATCTTCTTTCATGGCTTTAGCGGTGAGAAAAATTACCGGTATTTCCTCATCCTGTTGCCGGATCTTTTCAACCAGGGAAATGCCATCCAGCTTGGGAAGCATAATATCAATGATACAAAGATCAAAATGCTGGTTTTGATAAATGTGCCAGGCTATTTCCCCATCCTCGCAAAGGGTGACCTGGTAATCATTTACCTCCAGGTTGTCTTTGGTGACAAACCCTAAATTGATATCATCTTCTACCAATAAAATACTCGCTTTCATTGACTGCTGACTGTTGGTAATTGAATTTTAAATGTACTGCCCTGATCGATTTCACTATCCACCCAGATTTTCCCTCTGTGCTCTTTGACCATTACCTTCACATAATTCAATCCCAAACCAAAACCTTTTACATTGTAAACATTACCAGTGGGCACCCGGTAAAACTTTTCGAATATCTTTTTTTGTACCTCCCTGGCCAGTCCGATACCATTATCTTTGATCAATATGTCCAGACTGCCGTTTTGATTTTTGGTTTCGATAGCTATTTCAGGCTTCTCCCGATTATATTTGATCGCATTATCCATCAGATTATATAACACATTGGTTATATGTAGATGATCCGCTAAAACATAGGGGTTTTCTGCCCCTAATTTCATTTTTAGCTGGCCATCTTTTTGTTGCAGGGATGGATGGATGATTTTTATAGAGTTTTTGATAATCTCATGCAGATTTATTTTTTCCTTTTTCAGGTTGATTTTTTCTTTCTCAGCAGTGGCCATTTGCAAGATCCTTTCCACCTGGGTTTTTAACCGGTTGGCTTCCTGATCAATGATATTGGCGTAATGCTTCAGGCGATGAGGAGAATGGGTGATTTCAGGGTTTTTTAACACATTAGACGATATGGAGATGGTAGCAATAGGTGTCTTAAATTCATGAGTCATATTATTAATAAAATCTCGCTGGATCTCTGACAAACGTTTTTGCTTAAAAACCACAAAAAGCGTATAGGAAAAGAAAATGATCACAAGTAAAACCACAAATGAAGATACTGACCATAAACCTATCTGCTTGAACAGTTCAATATTTTTGGTAGGGAAAAATACCCCAAAATAATAATGTTCTTTGGCCCATACCGGTAATTCAGTGTGTTTATGAGGTTTTTCATTGTTCTGGAAAGAAACATAATTCCCGTAAGCCATTTTGTTGTTATGACAATCGTATATGCCAAATTCAAAATCTACCAGCAGGTTCTTTTTCTCAAATTCTCTTTTGATCAAATGTTCCAGGACTTCCTTTTCAATAGTATTGCTGATCTTTACCACAAAATAATCGTCTGAAAGCTGGTTAACTACCTTAGGACCAGTAAATTCTGCATTGTTGTATTTATAGATATGATGAGCTACTGATTGTAAACCATGCTTCACTTCCCTGTTGAACTGGGTTTCTTTCAGGTCATAGGCTTTTCTGACCCAATGAATTTGAGTCACAATAATCCCAATTATGGAAAGTGTTCCAAGTATGATAATGGATCTGATGGTATTACGACTCATAAGTCATAAAACTAAATTATTAACCCGTTTATTTAAAATGTTTTAACGTTTCATTAACATTAATTATATTTATATTAACGTTAAGATAAAACATAAATTTGCAAATTTGTAAAGAACTTCATTGATTAGTTCAATTAAGTTCTGGAATAGTTTTTGAATATCTAATTTATTAAAAATTGAAACCATCATGAAAAAACTTTTATTTGTTATTTTATTTGCTGCTGCTGGTGTGTTGTTGATGTCAGCAGTTGAAAAACCTATGGGAATGGCCCAGTTTAAATGGGTAGAAACTACCCACGATTTTGAAAAAATTCCCCAGGGTACTCCGGCCAGTACAGAGTTTAAATTTAAAAATGTGGGTGATGTTCCCCTGGTAATTACCAATGTGCAGGGGTCTTGTGGTTGTACAGTTACCGATTATACCAAAGAACCAGTGGCACCAGGTAAAGAAGGCATGGTCAAAGCTACTTATAATGCGGCTCGGGTAGGAGCATTTAATAAAACGGTTCGTGTAACTGCTAATATTGAGGGAGGTACTGAAACCCTTACAATAAAAGGCGAAGTAGTCTCTCAAGCTGAAGCTAAGAAATAACTAAGTATACATAAATAGGATCATCAAAAGCTGCCTCCATTTACAGGGGCAGCTTTTATTATATAGCTTGTGGATTCAGGATCTCTTTAGCTTCATTATAGCCTAATTTATCTGCGATTCTAAGGGCACAGGAAATTGAATTTTTTTCATAATCCTCAATTTTGCGGGCGGTGGTTTTCAATTCATTGTCGGAAATGGCTAAATCATCATAATTCATTCTGAATTTTTCAGCTTCAGAAATCAATAGTTCTACTTCAGGACTATTCTTTTCACTTAGGGGAATATCATAAATTTCGCTTAATTCCTCCAGTTGCATTAACTTCAGTTGAGAATTTTTTTGTAATTGAATGAAGAGATTTTTTAATTGCTGATCTGAAGCTTGTCTTTCTAATTTAATAAAAGCCAAAGACATCTGAATCTCTACATTATATAATTGCTGAATAGATTCTTCGAAAGTTTCTTCCTGTTTAAAAAAATCGTTATAGGTCATAATAATAAAAATTGGGTTTATTAAATTAACAGGTAAGATATTCGATCTGTTTATGCTTGAAAATTTAAATTCTCTCAAAAGAAGAAGCTTAAATTTGAATTTATTAAAAATTAGAATAGATAATTTGGGGTTTAATATTTTAATTTAATATTATTATCAGGATTTAGATGTTTTATTAATGAATAATTTTTTTTACATTCTAGCTAAATAATTATAAACTGCCTGAAAGAGTAGGGTTAATTGTATTAAATGATAGTGGTTTGAATATCAACCAGATGTAGCATTCTGGCCCGGTTTGGATTCTTTTTTGCCCCAGTCGAGTTTAAAGTAAAAGTACAATAGTATGGCCAATAGTATCAAGCCTTCAATGAAGCCTGCCAATACATCAGAAGCCCAATGGGCACCCAGGTAAACCCGCGAAAATGGAACAGCAAGAATAAGGGCCAGGCATATAGGTATTACCAGGATCCTGATCCAGTTATTTACAGATTTTAATCGGGCTACGAATACCAGTATAATACCAAAAAATACTACATAATGAACCGTATGGCCACTGGGGAAGCTCTGATGCTTGGCCTGGACCAATGTATCAACCAGGTCACCGGTAGGTCTTTGGCGGTTAATCAGAAGCTTCAGGCCAAAATTTATGACGGAAGCTAATGAGCTAAGGATGATAAATAAGGCTTCCTTATAATATTTAGCCAATAGCCAGATCAGGGCTACCCCAATTATCATGGGTATGGCTATCTGGTTTTCTCCAAACAGGCTAACCGTTTTCATGATAAAGTCCAGGATGGGACTGCGCTCTTCCTGTAATTCCCGGGAAAGGGTGGCTTCAAACTGCGTAATGGAAAACTGGGAAATGATAAATGTAATTAGTAAAAACAAAACCAGCAGGGCTATAATAAAATAAACGGCTATTTTTTTTCCATTTATCTTATTTAATTGGTTGATCGACTTTACCTTTAAACTTTTTACCAGATCCATATTAATTTAAGGTTAAATTGTATTAATTGTTTAATGGAATGAAACAAGCCTGGTCAGATTATTTAGCTTTTTTAAAGTGCCTTACACCAGGTAAAATAGCTAATCTGATCGGTGTATTTACCAGTTTTTATTGGTCCAGGCTGGTAAAAAAGCCTGTCATGTGGGGATTGCCGGTCAGTCTGTCTTATGAACCCACTACCCATTGTAATTTACGCTGTCCGCAGTGCCCCAGTGGGTTACGAACCTTTACCAGACCTACCGGTATGGCTCACTATCAAAAGTTTATTCGGGTGATTGATCAGGTTTTTCCTCAGCTGACTTATCTTTTACTTTATTTTCAGGGTGAACCCTATTTAAATCCGGACTTCTTCCGAATGGTAGCTTATGCCCGCCAAAAGAAAATATATGTGGCTACCTCTACCAATGGCCATTATCTTAAGGATGAAGATGCCCAAAAAACCGTAACTTCCGGTTTGAACCGGTTAATCATATCCATTGATGGGATAACACAATCGAATTATCAAAAGTACAGGGTAGGGGGCAACCTGGAAAAGGTATTAAATGGTATCCAAAGGATTGTTTACTGGAAAAAGAAGCTAAGAAAAAATCATCCTTACCTGGTGATCCAGTTCATTGTAATGAAGCATAATGAAGCAGAGGTACCGTTGGTAAAAAAATGGTTTAATCATTCCGGAGCTGATAAACTGTTGTTTAAAACTGCTCAGATCTATGATTATCACAATGGTTCCGATTTGTTGCCCCGCCAGGAAAAATATGCCCGCTATCAAAGATCAGGTAATAACAAATATATGATCAAGAGCAATTTATTCAATCACTGCTGGAGAATGTGGCACTCCTGTGTATTTACCTGGGATGGAAAAGTGATTCCCTGCTGTTTTGATAAAGATGCCAAATACCAGCTGGGGGAAATATCGAAGCAGGATTTCAAATCCATCTGGTACAGTCAGGCTTATAATATTTTCCGACAACAGCTTTTAAATAGCCGTAAAGAAATTGATATTTGTCAGAATTGTACAGAAGGCACAAAAGTATGGATCTAATTTTAATTAAATGAAAACCTATCATTATTTTTTAAATGGGAAGATCTTACCAGCTGATCAGGCTTTCCTTTCAGTACGTGATATCGGGATATTAAGGGGTTTTGGCATTTTTGATTTTTTTCGTACCTATAAAGGTAAACCATTGTTAATGGAAAAATATCTGGAACGCTTTCACCGGTCAGCCCAGGCCATGAATTTGCCTTTAAAACATGCTGTCGATGAGCTAAAAAATATTATCTCAGAACTACTGGAAAAGAATGATTCCCTTCAGGCGGGTATTCGATTGATCTTGACCGGAGGGATTTCTCCTGATGCATTTAGCCCGGCCCAGCCTAACTTTGCCATATTGGTCGAACCATTACATTTTCCATCAGATGAGGTGTTTCAAAAGGGTATAAAATTAATTACCCATCAATATCAGCGGGAATGGAGCCGTATCAAAACCACCAATTATTTATCTGCTATTTTACTTCAGCCCAAGATCAAAGCGGAAAAGGCATTTGATGTTTTATTTCATTTTAACCGGGAAGTGCGGGAAGTGTCTCGCAGCAATGTATTTTTGATTAAGGATCAAAAGGTGATTACACCTGAACAGCATATATTATTGGGGGTTACCCGTAAAAAGGTGATTGAACTGGCCAGTCAACATTACCAGGTAGAAGAACGAACGATAAGTATGGATGAAATTGCTACTGCTGATGAGTTTTTTATGACCGGGACTACCAAAAAGGTGCTACCGGTAGTGCAGATAGATCAGCATCGTA
The DNA here is from genome assembly GCA_051418075.1 of Candidatus Cyclobacteriaceae bacterium M3_2C_046. Lineage (GTDB taxonomy): Bacteria > Bacteroidota > Bacteroidia > Cytophagales > Cyclobacteriaceae > JBPRGG01. The sequence goes on from JBPRGG010000052.1 coordinate 43,198, forward strand.
TCCATGAAGGAAAGCCCGGCCCTGTAACCAGGCACTTAATGAAAATTTTTGCTGACTTTGAAGAAAGTATATTATAAACCTGAACTTTCTTCTTTTTCTGCCCCGGATAAACCAGCATTGTTTAAAGGCTGGAATTGAAAAGGAATATTCTAAAAACAGATACAATTTTTCTGTGTTTTGCGCTTTACATATTAAAAATTATAGTAAAATTACGTTCCCAAATAATATAAAATGATGAAAGTTACCCAAATTGTCTTAGGACTTGTTTTACTGGGATTATGGAGTAGTTGCACTTCGGATAAGGTAACAAATTCTGATAAAATTCCAGTAGTTTTCGATACAGATGCCAACAATGAACTGGATGATCAGCATGCCCTGGCTTACCTTTTAATGAATGGTGAAACATTTGACCTGAAAGCAGTTACTGTAAATGCTACCTACAACGGAGGTGATATCGAAGGGCATTACCAGGAAGCAGAGCGGGTGATGCGTTTATGCCAGCGGGAAAATGTTCCTTTATTAAAAGGGGCAAATGATAATTTTGATCAGATAAAATCGCAGGTTGATCAAGAGGCATTTGATGGGGCTGAGGCGGTTGATTTTATCATCGAAACAGCTAAAGTGCAGGAGGGGCAGCCATTGGTGGTATTGGCAGTGGGGAAACTGACCAATGTGGCCCTGGCTCTGGAAAAAGATCCCTCCATTGCCTCCAACATCCGCCTGGTATGGTTAGGGTCCAATTATCCCAAACCGGGAGAATATAACCAGGATAATGATACTGTCTCCATGAATTATCTTTTGAATCATTCCGTACCTTTTGAAATGGTCACCGTCAGATATGGTGAACCTTCCGGTACTTCTGCAGTCAGGGTTACCAAAGAGGAAATCAACCAAAATATGCCGGGTAAAGGTCCTCAGGTAGATCAACCTGTAATGGGGCGTCATGGTCAGGCATTTAACAATTTCGGAGACTATTCCGTCAATTTATTTGAACATATTGATTATCATGGAGAAGAAAAGTCAAGGGCTTTATTTGATATGGCAGCTGTGGCCATAGTTAAAAATCCTGATTGGGGAGAAGTGAAGGAAATACCGGCTCCGATTTTGATAGATAATCAATGGGTGGAAAGACCAGATAATGACAGATCCATATTGCTTTGGGAAAACTTCGACAGGGATCAATTAATAGAAGATTTCTATCACACCATGGAGCATTATCATTTAGTGTCTGTTCCTTAAAGAACCTTTTAACCGGTATTTATTTTGATGTTCTGGTTTCCTGATCAAGATTAATCTAATTACACCTAAATGCGGCCTTAGGTCACCAGCAGATTTAACAAAAATGACTGGTGGCTGTAAATTATCCTCTTTTTTTGCATATTTTTAAGGATATTGATCATTTTTTTAAATAGCATACCATCAGTCTATGGCCCGAGCAAATAAGTTTGGAACTTTTGGAGGTGTTTTTACACCTTCAATACTTACCATTTTAGGGGTAATTATGTATTTGCGCCTTCCCATGATTGTGGGTGAAGCCGGGTTATGGGCAACCCTGGGGATAATCATCATAGCTCACCTCATTTCATTTACTACCGGTTTAAGTGTGTCTTCCATAGCTACGGATAAAAAGGTAGAAGCGGGTGGCACCTACTATATGATTTCCCGTAGTTTGGGTTTACCCATAGGGGGCACCCTGGGACTGGCCCTATTCGTGGGTTTGTCTTTTAGTGTTTCTTTATACCTGATAGGTTTTTCTGAAAGTTTTTTAAGTTTCTGGGAGTTACCGGTCAATAAGGATGCCATCCGGATTACGGGCAGCCTGATCCTGATGTTGGTCACGCTATTAACTTTTTTCAGTACCTCTTTGGCCATAAAAACCCAGTATTTTATCATGGTTGCCATTATTCTATCCCTGATTTCGGTACTGTTCGGCCGGCATGATTATGTGCCGGAGCTACCCAACTTTTCCGGTACAGGGGCAGCATCTCTGATGGTGTTATTCGGTATTTTTTTTCCTGCCGTTACTGGTTTTGAAGCAGGCGTTTCTATGTCGGGAGATCTGCAAAATCCCAAAAAATCTATTCCCACCGGCAGCATTTCAGCCATTGTAGTGGGGTTTCTGGTTTATATTGGTCTGGCCTTTTTCTTTGCCTACACCGTGAATGAGAGCCTTTTAGCCGGTGATTCACAGGTTTTGCTTAAAATTTCCTGGGTACCGGAACTGGTAATTGCCGGGATCTGGGGTGCTACCCTTTCTTCTGCTTTAGGAAGTATCTTAGGTGCTCCTCGCATTCTGCAGGCAACTGCTGTGGATAGAATTACATCCCGCTTTTTTGCCAAAGGCTATGGCCCTTCCAATGAACCCAGAAATGCCTTGCTACTTACATTTGCTATTGCTGAAGCAGGTATTCTGATTGGAGAATTGGACGTGATAGCCCGGATCGTTTCCATCTTTTTTATTACTACCTACGGCTTCCTCAATTTAAGTTGTGCCTTTGAGTCCTGGACCAGTGCCGACTTTAGACCAGAATTTAAAACCCCGGTCTGGTTAAGTTTTATAGGAGCAATAGCTTGTTTTATCGTGATGCTGGAGTTGGATTTTCTGGCTATGATGGGTGCTACGATCATTTTGGGCATGGTCTATTTTTTTCTGAAAAGGAAGGAATTGTCGCTGGCAGGGGGAGATGCCTGGAGCGGAGTATGGTCTTCATTGGTAAAATCCGGACTGAAAAAATTAAGTGTTCAAAAGATCCACACCCGGAACTGGCGGCCTAATGTCATCATGTTTCATGGGGAAGCCCGGGAACATCTGGTGGAAGTGGGACGGGCTATAACCGGTAGATTAGGTATGTTATCAGGTTTTGAACTGATAGAATCGGATGCTCAACTTTTGGCCAAACCTCAAAATGATCTTTCCGGTAAAGATCCGATGGATGGCTATTTTGTACATAAATACTATTGTCGCAATATTTACCAGGGTATGGATGAAATTTCCCGCATCTATGGTTTTTCCGGAGTGGAGCCTAATTCCATACTGATGGGCTGGACCAGGAATCCCAAAAACCAGGAAAAATTTGTTCAGCTAGTTAAAAGTTTCAGGAAAAATCAATTTAATTCCATTTTTCTACACTATAACCGGCAAAGAAGGTATGGTCAGTACCGGACTATTGACCTTTGGTGGAGTGGGCAGGGCCGAAACCTGGCTTTTGCAGTTAATATTTTAAGGCATGTTACCTATACCAACCAATGGAAGAACGCCAAAATAAGGTTACTGGTAATCAATCCCGATGATACCTATGCTGAAAATATTTATAAAAACTTACAAAATATACTGGATACCTACCGGATTCAAATGGGCCTGAAGGTGATCAATAATAGCATAGAGAAGGCTCACTGGCTGGAAATCATCCGCAACTATTCTAAGAATTCAGACCTGGTTTTGCTGGGCATTCAGGATAAACATTATCATAGCCTGGAAAAAACGATGGAAGAAATAGACAGAATACTACCAGACCTGGGATCTGTGTTAATGTTAAATGCTTCCGATGCCTTTGAAGTTTATGATCTTGGTTTCGAAAAAACAGCCAAACCTAAAGCGGTAGTATTGAAAAAAGATGCTGACGAAACAGATCAATTGTCCCTGCCGGAAATAAAACCAGCCAAATATTCTATTATAGTAAATGATGTCATTAAAATAGATCAGAATTACCAGAAAGTATTAGAGATCCTAAATCAAAAAGCTCTTATTCCGTATTTCGCAGAATTTTCCGAAATGATTGATCAATTAAGCCAGCAGGTAGATGCTGTATCTGGTGCTTTGTACCGATCTCTGTCATTCCGCGATGTATACCGTCAGCAGAAAACCATTCTGAAGATCCGGAATGACTTCTTCTTTCATACTAAGAAAAACCTGGAATCACTGAAAGATCAGACCTTATTTGTTCAAAAAGAGGCTTTGAAGAATAGCCTGGCATGGTATATTCAAAAGCTGAACGGAGACATGAAAGCTTTTCCAGCCAGAATCAAGATAAAGTACCTCAGTCAGGACTTTAAAATAAATAAAGATGAACCATGGAGATTGAAATGGTTCAAACTGAAAAGAAAAGCCTTCAATTTGTTCTCCCGCGATGCCATCAGCGGATATATAAACTACCGGGAAATCGCACAATACTATTTAAAAAACAATCGGCAGGTATTTTTAAGTACCATCTTAAATGATCTTAAAAATAATACAAACTCCTTTCTAAATCTGTATAAAGATTTCATATTGAACTTTGAGCAGGTTTTCCGGGAGCTTGAGTTGGAAGCTGCCCAAAGGAGGTTGGATGAATCTGGTCTGTCAAAACGGTTTCAGGAAGTACATGATTTGCTTGATGATATGCAAAAATATGTAACTAGGTTACAAAATGGATACTATAAGCGATTCCAAATAGAGTTCAGGCAAAACCTGCAGCTATTTAGTAATGACCTGGAGAAGATCAATATTAATTCCATAATCAGAAAAAAGCGAAGAAGCAGGAAATATTACCGGCAGTTGGAAGATAATAATGCCTTATATCCGGAATTTATTTACGATCAACTGTTACTGATGGTTAATAAAATTTATCTGGATGTATTATTGAGAAGCACCAGGTTCAGGGTTAGTGATGAATTAAACCAACTGAAGGCTGAAATGAGCCAGATGATGAATCAAAAGGTGTTACATCCCCTCGATCATCTGAAAGAGGAGGTAGAAAATGGTTTGTCCTCCCTCAAGGAGATGGATGGAACTCTGGATCAGGTCCGTCAATTCAATATTGTATATGTTTATAGTGACCGGCAAAAGGAAATTTTAAAGATCATAGGAGAGTTGCCTTTGGAATTAACCATCGCAGATAATTTGTCTAATGATGATGTCTCCCGGGATAAGGCACAGGAGTATGAACCTATGATCATTCAGGTAGGGAGGGTGATGGCCCATTTTTTGGAGTCACAATTCTTCAGCCCGGTTCAGGATCATCTGGAAAAATCAAACGAAACACTTCGGGGTCTCATGCTTTCAGTCAAAGATCAGCTTCGAATGGCCCGGTTTAACTATGAAAATATAGACCCTGATCTGGATGATCAAAAAACTACCAGTCTGAAGCTACAAATGGAGCTACTCCAGCAACTGAATGAGGACCAGGAAAAGGTAATGTTTCTGAAAAATGAACTGATCAAAAGGATGGATGAACATTTCGAGGAGGCTTTTCAACCGGTTTCTTCAGCATTTATGATCGCTTCTACGGCCAGGGAGTTCTCACAATTTTTGAGAAACTACCAGAGTAAGCGGGTTATCACCACTGTAGGAAGTACTTCTTTAAAATTCAGAGGTATACTTAAAAATCGTTTGGCCAGGGTCATGTATTCTAAAAGTGAAGGTATTTTACTGGCTAAAAAAATTACGGAAACCAGTTCTGATCTAACCTACAACGGCCGGCTCCTGGATCTGGTAGAAGCACTGAGCCCGAATCCCCTGATCCTGGAACAATTGCCTCATTTTTATAAAAATCTTTTCAGCGGAAGGTCCAGCATTGGCCAAGATTTCTGGATCAGAAGAAGTCAGGAAGAAGCGCTGTTTAAAAAGGCAGTTTTACGATACCAATCCGGAATCAGCGGAGGGATTTTGGTTTTAGCTGAAAGAAATGCCGGAAAAACCACTTTTTGTCGTTATTGCGCCAGTAAGTTCTTTAAAAACGAGAAGATCTACCATTTATTCCCTCCCAAAAATGGCTCTACTGATACGGAAGTTTTTATCCGGGAATTACAAAAATCCACCGGCATACAGGGAAGTTTGGATGAGATCATGAGACTCCAGCAAAATGCTGTATTTATTGTGCATGATCTGGAGCTTTGGTGGGAACGGGTGGAGTCAGGTGGCAAGGTGCTGGAACTTATTATGTCAATGATGGAAAATTACCAGCAGCAATGCCTGATCGTGCTTAACTTAAATCCATACAGCTATTTTCTGATCAATCAGTTGTATGGTTTACATGCTCACCTGATTGAAGTGATCAGGTTAAGGCCATTTGATGCAGAAAAGTTAAAGAATCTGGTAATGTTAAGGCATCAGTCCAGTGGTTTGCAACTGGTTTATAATCATCGTTTAGAGCAATATATTTCTGAATTGAATATGGCCCGATTGTTTAACAGCTACTTTGAATTTTCTCAGGGCAATCCCGGGGTGGTACTGAATACCTGGCTTAGCAGTATCAGACAAATTGAAGGTAAAAAAATTGAAATTGGTTTCCCGGAAGAGCCCGACATGAACATGCTGGAAAACATTAATGACGAATGGCTGATCATACTTACTCAAATGCTGCTGCATAAGCGGCTATCTCAGGAAAAACTGGAAAGAATCGGCGGTTGGGCTGCATCTCAGCTGCTGATTCATCTGAATGCTTTGAAAAGAGCAGGATTGATACAGGAAACCATACCTGGTGTTTATGCTATCAATATTTTCATAGAGCCATTTGTTGTTCAGGTACTTAAGAAAAAGGAACTGATATGAAAATCATCATTGTATTTGTAATTGGCCTGAGTTTATTTATTACTTTACGGTTTTTGTACTTTGTCCTACACCGAAAAGGATGGGCAAACATTGGCGGCCAGCATATACAAAAGTTTTTACCCGGCCTGGAGTTTGTTGCCTGGCTGATATTCATTTTTTGGGGACTTGATTACCTGTTGAAGGCTAAAAGCTATTACCCTTTCCTGATCATAAGCCTTGTGATAATCCTTACAGGGCTGATTGCCTGGTTTTTACTTCGTGATATAGTGGCTGGAGTGATCCTGAGACTGCAGGATGGACTGGTGATAAATCAAAATATTCGATTTCAGCATATTTCAGGCAAAATAGCTTCTTTGCACCTGGCCCATCTGCGAATAGTCAATCAGGATGGTGATGCCATAAAAGTTCCCTACAGCAAGATTTCCAATGAAATCATAGCAGAAGTGGCGGGCAAAGATGACGTTGATCAGGTAGACCTGCAGATCAGGCTGAAAAAAACATTCACCCGGGAAGAATACCTGGAAAGAATCAGATTTTTATTGCTAAATGCACCCTGGAGTTCTTCCAAAAAACCAACTTTCATTCAAATGAAACAAGAAGCCCAGGACTACTTCCTGTTTTCCATCAAGATCCATACCCTTAATACCAATCACACGGCCTTAATAGAAAAATATCTGAAGGAAAAGCTTAGATCAGAATTGGTAGATCGTTAACTTATTCTGCTCCAGTTGATCACAGTTTTTTTAAGCGAGGCCAGGTGCCGGCTCAGGTTCAGGTTGTCAGGATGATTCAACTGAGGGTCCTGCTCCAGAAGTGCTTTGGCAGCATCTCTGGCCAAAGGTAATATTTTGCTGTCTTTGGCCAGGTCGGCGATCAATAAATCCAGAATACCGCTTTGCTGGGTTCCCATAATGTCGCCCGGACCTCTTAAATTCAAGTCCGCCTCTGCAATTTCAAATCCATTATTGGTCTTCACCAGGGTATTAATCCGGTATTTGGCTTCTTTGGTTAATTTGTAATCAGTCATCAGCACACAATAGGATTGTTCAGCCCCCCGACCCACCCGGCCCCTCAACTGATGTAGCTGAGACAGGCCAAACCTTTCTGCATTTTCAATCACCATTACGGAAGCATTGGGTACATCCACCCCTACTTCAATCACAGTGGTGGATACCATGATCTGGGTTTCTCCTTTGACAAATCGCTGCATTTCGTAATCTTTGGCATCGGGTTTTAATTTGCCATGCAAATAGCTTACCTGGCTGTCAGGAAAAGCCCGGCAAATACTTTCATAACCATCTTCCAGGTTCTTCAGATCCATTTTTTCTGACTCTTCGATTAACGGGTATACAAAATATACTTGTCTTCCTTTGGCTATTTCCTTTTTCACAAAACCAAACACCTTTAGACGGTTAGCATCATACCGGTGGACCGTTTTGATGGGCTTCCGGCCTTTGGGCAGTTCATCGATCACAGATACATCCAGGTCGCCATATAATGTCATTGCCAGGGTTCTGGGGATAGGTGTTGCGGTCATGACTAGAACATGAGGATAAAAATGCTGGTTCTTTTGCCATAGCTTTGCTCTTTGGGCTACCCCAAACCGGTGTTGTTCATCAACCACTGCCAGTCCTAATTGATTAAATTGCACTACATCCTCCAGTAAGGCATGGGTGCCTACCAGAATTTGAAGTGATCCCTGTTTCAGCATTTGATGAATGATCTTTCGTTCACTGGATTTAGTGGACCCGGTGAGTAAAGCGATCTTTATCTGAAGCAGATCAGCATATTTTTTAAGTCCCCGGTAATGTTGTTCAGCCAAAATTTCAGTGGGGGCCATTAATGTAGCCTGAACCTGGCTGCCAATTACCAGCAACATGCAGATAAAGGCTACTATAGTTTTTCCACTTCCCACATCACCCTGTAGCAAACGGTTCATTTGTTTGCCGCTTTTCATATCATGATAAATTTCCTTGATCACCTTTTTTTGAGCATTGGTGAGCTCAAATGGCAGATATTCGTGATAGAATTTGTTAAGCAATCCGGTTGATTCAAATACCTTTCCCCGAAATTTTTCCATTCGGGTAATTTTCAGTTTGAGCAGTCTTAGCTGTATAAAGAATAGTTCTTCGAATTTCAGTCGAAATTGCGCTTTTTGTAGCAAAGCCTGACTTTGTGGAAAGTGAATGTTGAAAATGGCTTCCGGCTTGGCAAGTAAGCGGTATTGCTCTAGAATCTTGGGGGGTAATGTCTCAGGAATTCTCGGGATGGCTTTTTCCAATAATGTGATCTGCAATTTAGCCAGAGCTTTACTATCAATAAATTTCCCTTTAAGTTTTTCAGTGACGGAATAAACCGGATGCAGATAACTGGCTTTTTCATGGTTGGGGGTTAGCACTTCCAGTTCAGGGTGGGCGATATTTACTTTGCCGCCGTAAATGGATGGTTTACCATAAATGACATACTCCACGCCGGGGTGAAGTTTTTTTTGCACATAGGAAGTTCCCTGAAACCAGATCAGTTCGATTTCCCCCCCACCATCGGTAAAAGAGGCCACCAATCGTTTTTTAAACTTAAAACCAGTGGATTCAAAATGCCTGATCTTTCCCCTGATCTGGACCTGGGGTATATTTCGCTGGTCCTGGGCAGCATAGGCATTTCGCAATAGTTGATAAACCTCTGAAATAGAATAAATACGGGTTCGGTCTTCATAGCGAAAAGGATAATGCTGAATTAAATCACCGTAGGTAAATATATTTAGCTCTTTATTAAGTAAGGCAGACTTTTGCGGGCCTACGCCTTTGAGAAACTCAATTTTTGTTTGAAAAAAGTCAGACATTCATTATTTCAATTTTTCCACCGGAAAATCCTCATCCCACTCAAGGGTATTGAGCAAATGCAGCATGTCTTCTTTAATGTATTCAATTACAGGTTGAAGTGAATCATTTTGGGTAGCTGTTTTAAAATATAAGGCTCCTCGTAAAAAGTGCATGGCTGAATCAGTGGTGTAAAACTGGAATTGACTGGGTACCTCGCCGCTTAATTCGGCCAGAATAGCTACTTTCTGGTTTGGCAGTTTGATAACGCTTTCATCAATGGCATAGGCTTTAATTTGGTGTTTGGAAGTCAACCGATAGGCTGTTTCGAAGTAATTATTAAGCAGGGAATCACTTTGAAAGATAGGTTTATAGGTAATCTCTATTGTAGCGTCAAAACGGGGGTACTGTACAATGATCCAATATCTTTCCGATATCCAGGAACTGTCCTTCAGGATCCTGGCCTGGTTAGAATACTCAAATTGGTAGGGAAATGTATCAGCCAGCTCCTGATATTTTTGTTCCGGTAGCTCGATCCGGTTGTATCCTTTTGGCTTGGGCAGGTAATCCTGCTGGCAGGCGCTTAATAGGAATAATAGGAAAAAGGAAAAACAAAATACATCAGCTAATTTATTTCTCTTCACTGTTCTTGATGGTTGGTGCCTGAATCAATACTCTAACTCTCTTTATTCTTCTGTTATCTACTGCAACGACGGTAAATACAAATTTATTGAATCTGATTTTGTCTCCGGACCGGGGTAATTTGCTGTTGAGCTCCAGAATCAATCCGCCCAAAGATTCACTTTCTCCCTTTACCTCTTCAAAAATATTGGGGTCTTCATTGATAATTTTGCAAAAGTCATTCAGCGAAGTTTTACCTTCAAATACAAAGGTGTTTTCATCCAGTTTATTGTAGGCTATTTCATCATCGTCAAATTCATCATTGATTTCACCTACAATTTCCTCAATGATGTCCTCCATAGTGATTAAACCGGAAGTGCCCCCGTATTCATCCACTACAATTGCCATATGTACCCTTTTTTCCTGGAAATCTTTTAACAAATCATCAATTTTTTTGCTTTCCGGGACAAAATAACCAGGCCTCAACAATTTTTGCCAGGCAAAATCTTCTTCTTCTTCAATATAAGGCAGAAGGTCCTTGATATAAAGGATTCCTTCAATTTTATCAATGGTTTCTTTAAATATAGGAATTCTTGAAAAGCCCAGTTTATTGATCTTATCCATCAATTCATGAAAGTCCATATCAATTTCAAATGCCGAAATATCGATGCGGGAACGCATGATTTGCTTTACGGATAACATTCCGAAGTTCACTATTCCTTTTAAAATGTCTTTTTCTTCATCAGAAGTGTCTTTTTTAGTGATTTCCAGGGCCTGATTCAGGTCATCCACAGAAATGATGTAACCTTTTTTCTCTATCCTTTTCTCGATCAGGTTATTTAAGGAGAGTAATAACCAACTGATGGGTTTCAGAATATTTTGACTGATCATAATCAATAGCGAAGTACGGCGGGCAAAAACTGTATTATTTTGATTGGCAAATACTTTGGGTACTACTTCACCAAAAAAAACTATGGCAAAAGTGATAATGGCAGTCAGTAGCACTACTACCAACCCTTCTGTAGTTTTGGTACCTACAATTTGCCAGGTAACAAAGGTAGACAGGGTAACGATGGCCACGTTGATCAAATTATTCAAAATAAGGATCGTGGCCAAGAGTCTTTTGGGATAACGGATTAATTCAAAAATCCGGTTTTCTACCGCATCATTACTTTTTTTAAAGGATGAGATCTGCTCAGAATTCATAGAGAAAAATGCCGTTTCTGAGCCTGAAACCAGGGCTGACATCAATAATAAGAAAGCCAGGATCAATCCATTGATCAGATAAAATACTACCGGAGTAGTAAATATATCAACTAAAAAAAGAAACAACCCCGCCGGGTATGGGTCATCTATTGCTTCCAAAATCTAAATATGTTCAAATTACTAAAAAGGAAGATCATCGGTTTCCTGATTGGGTGCTTCAATTGCATTATTCGTTTTACTGTAATCATCAGCATTGTCCCTGTTATTTCGTTCTGCCCCACTGTTATAATCATTATTGTCTGAAGACCGGCTACCCAGTAAAGTCAATTCTCGGCCTACTACTTCTGTAATGTAGCGTTTATTTCCCTCTCTGTCATCATAAGAGCGGGTAGTTATTTTACCTTCTATATATACCTGATTTCCTTTATGTAAAAATTTTTCTGCAATTTCAGCCAAAGGTGTCCATAAAACCACATTGTGCCATTCTGTGTTGGTTACGCGCTCACCATTTCTGTTTTTGTAAGTCTCACTGGTAGCCAGCGAGAAATTTGCCACTGCTCTTCCATTATCCAGATGACGTACTTCAGGGTCTTTTCCTAAATTGCCGACTAATATTACCTTATTTACTCCTGTCATTTATGCTAAGATTGTTAATTTAAACAAATTTACTAATAAATTTAGAAAGCTAAAAAACCAGTTCATTTAAATAATTAGTAACGAGTACAGGTTTTGGCAGGTTGTCCAATTCCTCTAACGAATATAATTGAAGATCATTTTTTTTTGTAAACTTAATAAGCAATTCCGGATTAACCACCGAACATAAATGAAACTGAGCATGTATAACCTGATGAGTCAGGATATGTCTGATCGGAGCGGAGGTATCAATGATTCGCAGCCCGGAAGGCAGATCTGCATCTGTCAATTCAGGCAGATCCGGAGATTTCTCAATTAGGAAGGGGTTATAAAGCCCCTGCCAGATATCCTTCTCCATCCTCTTGCGAAAATAAAATTGGTCATTTTCATTAATCATCAGGTAATGAAAGATTCTTTTCCTGGATTTGATTTTTTTTTGTTTTACCGGTAAAGCCTGCTGCTGTTGATGCTGGTAAGCATAACAGTCAAGCCGAAAAATACAGTTATTGCAATCAGGTAGTCCGGGAGTACAGTAAAGAGCGCCAAATTCCATCATAGCCTGATTGAAAATATCTGGTTGGTCTGAAGGGATCAGTTGCTGGGCCAGTTCAAAAAAAACTTTTTTCCCCTTGGAACTGCTAATTTCCTCACGGATTCCAAAAATCCGGGACAATACCCTGAAGACATTACCATCCAATACCGGGACCGTTTGAAGATAAGAAAATGAGGCAATTGCGGCGGCAGTATAGCTGCCAATTCCTTTTAATTTTTGCAGCTCCTTGTAAGATTTTGGGAAAATACCCTGGTATTTGGTTTGTAATGTTTGCGCACAATAATGTAAATTCCTGGCCCTGGAATAGTATCCCAGCCCTTGCCACAGCCTCAAAACATCCTCAGGATCTGCCTTGGCCAGCGCCTGAAGGGTAGGGAATTTCTTTATAAATTTCTGGTAATAAGGTAGTCCCTGATCAATTCTGGTTTGTTGTAAAATAATTTCTGAAAGCCAGATCAGATAAGGATCATTGGTGTTTCTCCAGGGAAGATCCCTTTTATGCTGTTGATACCAATTGATAATCTTACTAACAAAACCTTTGTGATCCAATTTTAAATTTTTATATTTTTTTTTTACTGTTGTAAATGTACTTTATTTTTTAATTTTTGTTTTTTCTTTCAAATTTCACATTTTAACTTTAAGATCAAAAATAATTGGTTATTAAGTCTTTAGGAATATTTGTAAACTAAAATTTAAAAGTTGTGACAAAAGCAGATGTAATCTCCCAGATCGCAGAACAGACTGGTATTGACAAAGCGGATGTTCAAGTTACTGTTGAAGCCTTTTTTAGCGTTATTAAAAACTCTATGGCTGAAGGTGACAACATCTATGTTAGAGGTTTTGGAAGTTTCGTTAATAAAAAACGGGCAAAGAAAATTGCCAGAAACATTTCCGAAAATACTGCCATAGTAATTGATGAACATTATGTGCCCAGTTTCAAACCTTCAAAAGTTTTTATTGAAAAAATAAAAACCAGTATTAAGGTAAGTCAAAATAATTCTCATTAATATATAAACTCTGGCTGGCTTTAATTACTTTTACAGTTTTTCAAGCAAGCCAGGTTTTTATATGTTGATCAAGAGAGTTGTTTTAGTAATTATTGCTGTTGGTTTAATTATTTTTCTCTACACTTTACCACGGGTAGTGGTCAATGATGATTCAATGACGGATAGTGAAGATGGCTCTGAAACTGAAGTTGCCTCAACTACGCCTTCCTCTATTGAGCTGAATGAAGCAGAGCAAAGTGAGTTAATAAATCTCAGGGAAAATTTTTTATCTAGCACGAATAATGAAAAAAGTGCTATATTTGCAGACTCTTTAGCAGAACTCTATCAAAACTTAGGTGTTTATGATAGTGCAGCCTGGTACTATACCTGGTTGGCAGAGAATTCTGGCAGTGAGAAGTTGGAATACTTTTTGCAGGCAGGTAACATGTATTATCTGTTATTTGAACAAGCTCAAAATGCCGAAAATGCACAGGCTTATGCTAAAAAGGCGCAGGCATTTTATGAAGATATTTTGCTTCAGCAACCTGCCCGGGCTGATGTGAAGAACAAATTGGCTATGACCTATATTGTTTCTTCCAACCCGATGACAGGTGTTATGATGCTTCGTGAAATTGTGGAACAAGATCCTGATAACCAGGAGGCTTTATTCAATTTAGGAGTACTGTCTATTCAATCATCACAATATGACAGGGCAGTGGAGCGTTTAGAACGTTTAATTGAATTAAATCCTGATCATATACAGGCTCATTTTTATTTAGGCATGAGCTATTTTGAATTAGGACAGACTGAAGAAGCCAGAACACAATTTGAAATGGTTAAAAACCTGGATGCAGACCCGGAAATTCAGGCGGCTGTAGATAATTATTTGGACCAGCTGGGAAGAAATTAATGATAGTTTGTTTAAAATATTAAAATATTAAAAAATTATAAAATATATAAATTATGCCTTGTGGTAAAAAAAGAAAGAGACATAAGATAGCGACACACAAAAGAAAGAAGCGTCTTAGAAAAAATCGACACAAGAAGAAATAGTAGGCTTCTTGTTATAGGTTATCTATACAACATCATATAAGAAGGGATTAATTGTGAATTTTAATTAGTAAGGAATTGAGTAATGAGCTAATAATAAACTCAACTCAAAAAGGATGTCGTATAGCCCTTTTAAAAAATAAATCTTTGGTAGAGTTCCATCATGAACAAGATGGAAATCAGTTTAAGGTTGGAGATATTTATTTGGGAACAGTAAAAAAACTGGTTCCTGGTCTTAATGCTGCATTCATAGACATTGGCTATGAAAAAGATGCATTCCTGCATTATTTAGACCTGGGGCCGCAAATACGTTCTCTCAATAAATTTTCTAAATATGCTTTAACCCGAAAAAATGCTACGCACAAGTTAACCAGGTTCAAAAAAGAACCTGATATTGATAAACTGGGTAAAATTTCCCAGGTGTTGTCAAAAAATCAGCAGATACTTGTTCAGGTAGTAAAAGAACCTATTTCAACTAAAGGGCCGCGGCTTTCCTGCGAGTTGTCAATTGCCGGGAGGTACGTCGTATTGGTACCTTTCTCCAACGCAGTAAATATTTCAAAAAAGATAGTCAGCAGTGATGAAAGAAAACGGCTTGTAAGGCTGTTATCTTCCATTAAGCCGGATAATTTTGGTATTATCATTCGAACAGTGGCTGAGAATAAGGATGTGGCTGAACTGGACCGCGATCTGCGCAATCTGGTTAATATCTGGGAAGAAGGAATTAAAAAACTTAAGCGTTCCAAAGCCCCTGAAAAAATTATCGGGGAGATGAATCGCACCTCTTCTATTCTGAGAGATATGTTGAATGAATCATTCGACAATATCATGGTGGATGATCGTAGCATTTTTGATGAAGTACGTTCTTACATACAAACCATCGCACCGGAAAAGGAGAAGATTGTTAAATTATATAATGGGAAGGCTAAGGTTTTTGAGAATTATGGCATTGAAAAACAACTGAAAAGCCTATTTGGAAAATCAGTTAGTTTGCCCTATGGCGGTTATCTGATAATAGAACATACCGAGGCGCTCCACTCCATTGATGTAAACAGCGGAAACAAATCCAATGCAGAAGAAGATCAGGAATCTACTGCTTTAAAAGTAAATACAGAAGCGGCTAAAGAAATTGCCCGTCAGTTGCGGTTAAGAGACATGGGAGGCATTATCGTTATTGATTTTATTGATATGCGCAACCCGGAAAATAAACGCCGGCTATATGATAAGATGAAGGAGGTGATGAAGGCTGACCGTTCCAAATTTACGGTGCTGCCTCTGACTAAATTCGGACTGATGCAAATCACCCGCCAAAGGGTTAGGCCGGAGTTAAATATCATCACCCACGAAAAATGTCCCACCTGTAACGGTACAGGATCCATAACTGCTTCTATATTGGTATCTGATCAAATCGAGCGAAACCTGGAATATATCCTGCTGAAACAAAATGAAAAGGGTATTTCGATTTCTGTACATCCCTATTTAAGTGCCTATTTCACCAAAGGTTTGATCAGCAAAAGGATCCAGTGGTTATTCAAGTTTAATCGCTGGGTAAAAATAGAAGAAGATTCTTCCCTGGGAATCACAGAATATGTTTTTCGAAGTAAGGACGGAGAGGAAATCGAAGTGATGTAAATCCTTATTTGTACAAAAGGTTTAATTCAATTATCCTTTTGTACATTTTTTCTATTAAAAGTCGATAAAAATCATTTTAAACGTAGCATATTTTTCTAATTTTTTCAAACAAACCGCCTCATAGTTCAGTTTAAAATATCATTACGAAATTTATATATAGTTTTTCATTATCCGCTGATTATTGGTAATTTTGTAATGTAAGTTAAATTTATTATATATTTTATCATTTGAAGTTTGATGGCCTTATTAAACAGAAATAAAAATTTAATAAAAAAACTGAAAAATGGTGACGTTAAGGCATTAAATATAATTTTTAATAAATATCGACAAAGTATTTTTTACTTTACGTACCAGCATATCCGATCTAAAGAAGATACGGAAGAACTTATTTTGGATGTTTTTTTAAAAATCTGGGAGAATAGAGAGCAAATCAATGAAGACTTATCGTTTGATAACTATATATATACCATCACTAAAAACAACCTGATTAACTTTTTACGAAAAAAGTCACCTGTGTTTACAGGTCTTGATTTTTGTACACCAGAATCTATCACAGACCACCAGACAGAAGAAAGTATCTACCTTAATGACCTGAGTGCTTTAACAAAAATTGCTATCAGCAACCTTCCTCCGAAAAGACAACAGATTTTTGAATTGAGCCGATTATCAGGATTATCTAATCAGGAAATAGCCAAAAAAATGAATATATCCGTTAAGACGGTAGAAGCACAGATGACAAAGGCATTACATTTTTTAAAAAAATACCTGCATTCTAATTCAGATTACATTTCTTAAGCTACAATATTAAAAATATTGTAAATATTTTTGGGATAGTAAGGGGTGATCCCCCAAATTGGTGTATATATTATTAAGACCTAAATGTTTCCAAAAATGAAGGAAGAACTCCTGAAAAAATTTTATAAAGATCAATGCACACCTGAGGAAGTAGAACAGGTAAGGGCTTGGATTATAGAAGGAAAGCATGAGGAGCACACAGAAAAATTACTTAAAAAGTTTTGGCAGAGAAAAAATAATCCTAGATCAGATGATTTTATTGATTATGAAGGTGTTTGGCAGAGACTTATTACTTTTATAGGCGCTGATTCTCCGACCAAATTGATAAGCACCCCAAAATCCGTTTATTATAAAATTGCGGCTTCAGTTTTAATTATTGGGATAGCTTCTCTTGCATATTTTCTTCTTTTTGATTCTTATCAGGTTGTTTCTACCCAATATGGGCAAATTAAAAATGTGACACTTCCTGACGGGTCCATTGTGAAACTGAATGCTAATACTTCCCTGAAGTATCATAGCAATTTCGCCGAACAAACTGAGAGAGTAGTTTGGCTGGATGGTGAAGCTTTTTTTGATGTGAAACATCAGGAAGACAATCGCAAATTCATGGTTAGAACAGTAAATATGAACATAGAAGTTGTGGGAACAGCATTTAACGTAACTCAAAGGAAAGGTCGTACCAAAGTAATATTAAACTCAGGCCGGGTGAAACTGGATATGTCGAATTCCAGCAACAAAGCTAAAGAATTATGGATGAATCCGGGAGAATTAGTGGAGTTTGATCAGAAAGATCAGGTCATTACCAAAAAGAAAATTGATCCGGAAATTCTGACTTCCTGGAGAAATAATGTTTTGCATTTCAGAGAAAAAACGTTACAGGAAATATCCGTATTAATTGAGGAAAATTTTGGTAAAAAAGTATTGTTCGATAATAAAGATTTGGCAAAACTTACTTTTACCGGATCTAATCCGGCAGATGATCTGGAATTACTGCTTAAGACTTTGGCTCTGTCTTTTGATCTGAAGATTGTTCAAGAAAATAATGAAATTATTATTTCAGAATAACTTATAGAACCATTTTTTATTTAATCTCTAAAAATTATGAAATACATGGGAAGACACTTACTTAGAAAAAAAATGTTGTTATTTTTCCTTGTGTTGAGTTGGATGGTAAATCCATTGGTAGCTCAGGATTTGGCCTGGGCTGGTAAAGTGAAAACCAATCCGGAAATTCAACCAAAGGAGCAAGTTGCATTGGAAAGCCTTATTTCTGATTTCGAATTAAAATACAATGTTAGACTCAACTTCAACAGCAAACTGATAGCAGGAAAGGAAGTAGACAAAAACCAGATGGATTTTAAAGGAAATGATCCCTTAAGATCGTTGCATCAGATTTTGAAACCGCTAAATCTGAAATTAGAAAAAGTTAACGAAAATCATTATGTAATAGTGGAGAAAGATTTCAAAGGTAAGAAAGTGAAATCTATTAATCCAAAGCAATTTATCCCTGAATCTTCCAGGAAACATTCTTCGGAAAATAAGATTCAGATCAATGCACTGGTAAAGAAAACAGCTTACCTGATCAATCAAGCAGATATCACCGTTTCAGGTAAGGTTACATCAGGTGATGAAGGTGTGGGGATTCCGGGGGTAAACATCCTTATAAAAGGGACTAATACTGGAACTACCAGCGATGTTAATGGAAATTACACCCTAACTGCCCCGGAGGATGGTACTTTAGTCTTTTCCTTTGTCGGTTTTGAATCACAGGAAATTCCGATTAATAACAGAAGTGTTATTGACGTTACGCTGGCTCCAGATGTGGCTGAGTTATCAGAGGTTGTGGTAATTGGTTATGGCCAACAGGAAGTAAGAGATGCTACCGGATCAGTGACTTCAGTGAAGGCCGAAAATTTTAACCAGGGGGTAATTTCTTCTCCTGAGCAATTGATTCAGGGTCGTGCTGCTGGTGTGCAGATCACTCAGGCCAGTGGTGAACCAGGTTCAGGAGTGAATATCAGGATACGCGGTAGTTCTTCAGTAAGGGGTGGTAACAATCCATTGTTTGTGGTAGATGGCGTGCCGCTGGCAGGTGATGATATATCAGCCGGAGGGGTTGATATAGGACGTGGTTCTTCCTCTTCCCGGAATCCTCTCAACTTCTTAAATCCTAATGACATAGAAAGTATTGATATACTCAAGGATGCTTCTGCCACAGCCATCTATGGCTCCAGGGGAGCTAATGGGGTAGTTTTGATTACCACCAAAAGTGGAAAGGGTAAAGCTAAATCATTGGAATACAATACCAATGTGAGTTTTGCCCAGATGGCCAATCGTTTTGATCTTTTGGATCGTGACCAATTTCTTTCCGGAGCAGCTGAACTTGGGGTAAACATTGATGAAGTTGATTTAGGATCCAATACAGACTGGCAAGATCAAATTTCCCGAACAGCTGTTTCGCACCGGCACGACCTTTCATTTTCAAATGCTTTCAGTACAGGTAATTACCGGGCTTCTGTAAGTTATGATAACCAGCAGGGAGTGATCAAGAATTCGGTGATGGAAAGGATTTCAGGCCGATTAAATGCCAACAAATCATTTTTCAATGATAGATTAAACCTGGGAGCCCAGCTGACTTTAGCCAGAGTAAATGATTTAGCCCCACCCATTACCAATAATGCTGGTTTTGAAGGCGACTTGCTGGGAGCTACCTACATGGCCAATCCCACCTGGCCGGCTGATCCGGATATACAACCTTCCAATACCAATGCCAATCCATTGTCGCTATTGGAATACACCCTGGATCAGACAGCCACAGACAGGGCATTATTTAATATTTCGGCTGAATATGATATTGTGCCCGATCTTAGTTTCAAAGTAAATACCGGATTTGATAGAACTGATTCTGAAAGGGAAGGAGCATATTCGCCCGCCTTATTTTTAAGTAATGGCGTTACTGACAATGGAAGAGGCTATGTAGCAATTACTGAAACCAGCAGTAATTTGCTGGAAGCATTTTTTAATTATAACAAGGATATGGGCAATAGCAAGATCAATGCCCTGGTGGGTTATTCCTACCAGGAATTCAACAGAAGAGGTTCCACCATCACAGGCTGGGGCTTTAATGGTGCTGATATGCAAAATATGGTCAGTGATTTAAATGATGCTTCATCCACCATTCGGGGGGCTATAAACAGGGATTTTCAGCAATTTGGTTATGATAATGACCGTTTCTTTATTAATACATTATTCCCTACTCCTGAAACCATTGATTTGCAGGATAGACCCTCTGTACCAGTAGAATCTGTAGCGGGCAGCTTTTTTGAAGAAATAGATGAATTGCAGTCATTTTTTGGCCGGGTTAATTACTCTATTCAGGATAAATATCTGTTTACTGCAACTTTAAGGGCTGATGGTTCCACCAGGTTTGGGGGCAATAATAAATATGGTCTTTTCCCTTCTGTTTCTGCCGCCTGGAGGTTATCTGATGAGCCATTTATGCCGGCAGTATTTGATGATCTTAAACTCAGACTGGGTTATGGAGTGAATGGTAATCAGGAAATACCCCATAATGTTCATCAGCAGCGGCAGCGTTACCGGGATATTAGTATTGAAAACGGAGGAAATATTAACCCTCCTGGTACCAACAACGTTGCTTTTAATAACCCGGACCTGAAATGGGAGCAAACCAGTCAGCTGAATTTAGGTATGGATTTTGCATTTGGTAGTGGACGGTTCAATGGTAGTATAGACCTGTATCGAAAAGTTACTTCGGACTTACTTATACAACAATTTGCTGCTCAGCCATCCCCTACACCATTTAACTGGATCAATCTGGATGCTGATGTGATCAATAGCGGTGTAGAATTAGTACTTAATTATTATGCCGTAGATAATGACGATGTGGGACTTAGCTTCGGCTTGAATCTGGCCTACAATGACAATACAGTGGAAGGATTACAAACTGTGCTTAATACCGGCGAGATTTCTGGTCAGGGTTTAACAGGTGCATTTGCTCAACGTATAGCCAATGATCAGCCACTTTATGCCTATTTTTTAAGAAGGTTTACCGGATATAACCAGGAAGGGCTGGCAGTTTATGCAGATGGTGATTTCCAGCAATTTTTAGACAAAGGACCAATTCCTCACTACAATGTAGGATTCAATATTGATGCCCGATTTGGCAATTTTGATATCTCTACATTCCTGGCCGGGCAGTTTGGCTTTTGGGTATACAATAACACAGCTAATGCATTCTTCACCAAAGGGTCATTAGGAAATGGAAGAAATGTGACCGAAGATGTTTTGGGTAGCCCCGAGTCGCCGGTTAATGCACCGGATGTTTCTACCCGGTTCCTGGAAAGAGGGGATTTCATGCGGATGCAAAATTTGAATTTGGGATATAATGTAAACTTATCGGAAAATTCATTTATTCAAAAGCTCAGATTTTATGCCAGTGGACAAAACCTGTTCGTGATCACAAATTATACTGGACTTGATCCGGAAGTGAATGTAAATAAATCTATCGATGGAGTACCATCTTTAGGTATAGATTATACAGCCTATCCCAGGCCTATTACAGTTACAATTGGTTTAAATGCAACATTTTAAATAAAATAAGTATGAAGCGATTAAATTTATTCAAATATCTGTTTTTGACAGGAATTGTTCTGACAGCCTTTAATGCCTGTACAGATTTAGAAGTAGAGGAGAAAGACAGCCTGGTGATTGAAACAGAATCAGGAGAGTTTGGCGGTGTAGATCCTTCATCATCATTAGCCTCTGCTTATACTGATTTAAGAGGTTTTGGTGACCAGGCTAACTGGTATGCCCTGGCTGAAGTAACTTCAGATGAATTGCTTGTGCCTACCAGGGGAACTGACTGGGGAGATAACGGGATTTGGAGAACCTTGCATCAGCATTCATGGGATCCAACCCACCAGTATATCCTGAATACCTGGAATAATCTTAATTCCAATGTTTTCCGATTAAATCAATTATTACATCCTTTATCCGGGGCCAACCAAACCCAGGCAGCAGAAGGTAAATTCCTTCGGGCTTTCAATATGTTCTGGCTGTTGGATATGTTTGGTAAGTTACCATTCCGGGAAGCAGATCAGGGGGTAGATGTTGATCCTACTGTTTTAACTTCACAGGAGGCGTTTGATTTTATATTAAAAGATCTTCAGGAAGCTTTACCTGATCTTCCCCAAGTAGGTCCGGGAACAGAAACAATTGGTGCATCCAAGGCGGCTGCACATTTTTTGCTGGCCAAATTGTATCTTAACAAACATGTATATTTGGGCACTACTCCAGAACCTGAAGATATGAATCAGGTAATTGATCACGTGAATGCCATTACTGAAGATGGATTTGAAATTCAGGATGGATATTTTGAAATTTTTACCCCTGATCCTGATTCTGAAACAATTCTTTGGACTGATGCTTCCTGGGGAAACAGGATATGGAATGGTTTACACTATTTTCAAAATGCACCGGATAATACCGGAGGAGGGTGGAATGGTTTTTCCACTACCGCAGATTTTTATGCTTTGTTTGAAGGGAATCCCGATGACAATACTCCAGCTGGGAACCAGGAAGAACGCAGAGGATATGTCCCCACTGATGGTGATCATTTAGGAATTGGATATGGATTCCTGGTAGGTCAGCAATATGATGAAGAAGGTAATCCCCTTAATGATAGAGCTGGTAATCCATTAGTATATACCAAAGAATTTCCCGGATTAGCGGGAAATAATGAAAGAACCGGTATCAGGGTCATAAAATATCACCCTGAAAACGGAGCATTTACTAATCATTATATATTTTTCCGATATGCAGATGCTTTCCTGATGAAAATTGAAGCTATATTAAGAGGTGGCAGTTCTGATGATGACCCGCTGGAATTGATCAATGAACTAAGAGAAATCCGGAAAGCCTCTCCTTTAACTTCTGTAGATCTGGGAGATATATTGGATGAACGGGGCCGTGAATTGTATATAGAAGGTTGGCGTAGAAATGATCAAATCCGTTTTGGTACCTTCACAGAGACATGGGATATGAAAGATATTGCAGAACCTCATCGGGTATTATTCCCGATCCCTGATCTGGCCATTGCCACCAATCCTAATTTGGAGCAAAACCCCGGTTATTAAGATTTAGTTATTTTATTTCTGGAAAAGAAAGTCATAATAATGGCTTTCTTTTCGTTGTTTATTAACTTTATGTTAAATGGGGAAGGAGGTTACTATTAGGTTTATATGTTTTACTTTTCTTGTGGTAGTATTTGGTTCCTGCCGGAATGAACCTGATACTTTGTTTGAAAGTTTGCCTCCCGGAAAGACAGGGATACATTTTACCAATCAATTAGAACTAAGACAAGATTTTGATGTATTTCGCTACCGAAATTACTATAATGGGGGAGGTGTAGCTATTGGTGATATCAATAATGACGGGTTTGCTGATGTTTATTTGTCAGCTAATATGGCTGAAAATAAATTATATCTGAACCAGGGAGATTTCGAGTTTGCCGACATCAGTCAGCAGTCAGGTACAATAGGGAAAAAAGAATGGTCTACCGGTGTGGTTATGACTGATGTGAATGGAGATGGATGGCTGGATATTTATGTTTGCAATTCGGGTGATATTTTAGGCGGTCGACGTGAAAATGAGCTATTTATTAATAACGGAGACCTTACTTTTACCGAACAGGCTGAAAAGTATGGATTGGCCGACAGAGGATTCAGTACCCATGCTGCTTTTTTCGACTACGATCAGGATGGAGACCTGGATTGCTACATCCTGAACAACAGTTTTCGTCCTGTATCCTCACTGGGCTATGAAAACATAAGGCATGTCAGGGATTCAACCGGCGGTGATAAATTATATCAGAATCAGAATGGTTTTTTCAAAGATGTGAGTCAAGAAGCCGGGATATTCGGTAGTGTAATAGGATTTGGTTTAGGCGTGACAGTTTCAGACATCAACCAGGATGGCTGGATGGATATTTATGTTTCCAATGATTTTTTTGAAAGGGATTATCTCTATATCAATCAGAAAGACGGCACATTTAGTGAAGAACTTCCCCAAAGATTAGGACATATCAGCAATTTTTCCATGGGAACTGATGCGGCAGATATCAATAATGATGGTTATCCTGAATTGTTTGTCACCGATATGCTGCCCAGGGATGAAATTCGTATGAAGACTATGGTGAATTTCGAATCTTATGAAGTACACCAGATTAAACTTGAAAATGATTATTACCGGCAATACATGCGAAATACCCTTCAACTAAACAGGGGGGATGGAAGTTTTACAGAAATTGGGCAATTTGCTGGTATACATGCTACTGATTGGAGCTGGGGTGCTCTGATTGCAGACTTTGACAATGATTTGAAAAAGGAGATCTATGTCACCAATGGTATTTATAAAGATGTAATTGATCAGGATTTCATTCAATTTTTGGCCAATGAAGAAAATATGATTGCTGCCATGAGAGCCCAGACCGTGAATTTTGAAAGCCTGGTGGAAAAAATGCCTTCTCAGAAGCTTTCAAATTTTATGTTCAGGCAATCTGATAGTATTCAGTTTGAAAATGTGGCAGCTGACTGGGGTCTTTCTGAACCTTCCTTTTCTAATGGTGCCGCTTATGGTGATCTTGATAATGACGGAGATCTGGACCTGGTGGTAAACAATGTAAATCATTCAGCATTTGTTTATAAAAATAATTCCCGCAAAAATTATCTTAAATGTACTTTCAAAGGACCTGATAAGAATCACTTTGGTATTGGGGCCAGCCTGAAGGTTTATGCTGGGGGGCATCTGCTGCTCTGGGAAAATATGCCTACCAAAGGATTTCAGGCCTCCATGGATTACCAGGCCCTGATTGGGTTGGATACTTTGAATAAAATTGATAGCCTGATAGTAGACTGGGGTTATAACAAACAAACCCGGATGTATAATATCAATTCGAATCAACATTTGACTTTGTCCATTAATGATGCAGAGCCTGTCAAAATGATTGATAAAAGGATGCCTTCCCCACTTTTCAGATCCTGTAATCCTTTATTTGATCCTCCCTATCAGCATCAGGAAAACCGTTATATTGATTTTAATAATGAAAGATTGCTATACCATCAGATTTCTATAGAAGGGCCGGCTTTAACTTCGGCCGATCTGGATCAGAATGGTTTGGATGATCTTTTTATAGGAGGAGCTACAGGTTACGCCGGAGCCATTTATTTACAATTTGAATCAGGATTTAGCAAGATACAAGTTCCTGATCTGGAGTTGGATAAATATCAGGAAGATGTAGATGCGGTCTTTTTTGATGCTGATAATGATGGTGACCTGGACCTGTATGTAGCCAGTGGGGGTTACTCGTTTCCGGAAAATTCACGAGAATACCAGGACCGCCTTTATCTGATGGAAGGGTGGGAAAATAATCAGCCGCATTATAAAAAATCCTCCGGTCGGATACCCTTAAACTACCAGGTGAAATCCTGTGTTATACCTGGAGATTATGATGGTGATGGAGACCAGGATCTGTTTATTGGGGCCAGAGCTATTCCCGGACAATATGGAAAATCTCCCAATAGTATATTGTTGCAAAATGATGGATCAGGCACATTTTCTGATCAAACCAACCGGGTGGCAATGGGTCTTGGAAGCCTGGGAATGGTCACAGATGGTTGCTGGACTGACCTGGATGATGATAATGATTTGGATTTGGTAGTAGCAGGAGAATGGATGCCATTGGTGATATTTAAGAACAATGGTACCAACCTGGAACGATTGAATAATGTACCCGGACTGACTGGTACTGAAGGATGGTGGCGGACCATACTGCCGATTGATTTAAATCAGGATGGAAACATGGATTTGATAGCTGGCAATTTTGGTCTTAATTCACGGTACAAAGCTTCTAAAGATGATCCTTTTGTCATGTACCTGAATGATTTTGATCAAAATGGGATCATGGAAACGGTGTATGCTTATCCAGTTGAAAATAAATATTATCCTATGGCATTGCGACACGATTTAATTGCTCAATTGCCTTATCTAAAAAAGAAATATGTTCATTATAAAGATTATGCCGGTCAATCGATTGGAGACATTTTTTCTTCAGAGTTGTTGGACCAGTCTTATCAGAATAAAATCCATCAGTTAGCTTCTCTGGCCGTTTTAAATAACGGTGACGGATCATACCAGGTACAAGAATTACCTGTCAATGTACAATGGTCACCGGTAACTACCATTCTGGCCCATGATTTCAATCGGGATGGCCTGCAGGAACTCTTTATTGGGGGAAATTTCTCAGGAACCAAACCGGAAGAAGGTCGTTATGATGCTAATCACGGCATTGTCATGCAATATGACCAATCATCCTTCAAGATACTTATTCACCAGAAAAGTGGTCTGAATATTACCGGTGACATGAGAAATTCAGCTGTTTTACGAACAGTAGGGGATAAAAAATTATTGGTTGTAGCCAGAAATAATCAGGAACTTGCGATTTATGAATTCTAACTATTTAAAATTAATTTATATAAAATTATTCTTTCTGGGATTGATCATTTCCGGTTGTGAGGCTCCCACCAGATTTCAGTTGCTCAATCCAGAACAAACCGGTGTGGATTTTGTAAACCACCTGGAGGAAACCCCGCAAATGAATGTTTTCACCTATCTCTATTTTTACAATGGAGGGGGGGTAGCTGCCGGAGATTTAAATGGAGATGACTTGATAGATCTTTTTTTTACCTCAAACCAGGACAGTAACCGTGTCTATCTGAATCAGGGCAATTTTCAATTTAAGGATATAACCATTCCCACCGGATTATTTGGTAAAAAAGGCTGGACTACCGGAGTATCCATGGCTGATGTCAATGGAGATGGCAGGCTGGACATTTATGTTAGTCAGTTGGGGGATTATAAAAATATCATTGGAAAAAATCAATTATATATCAACCTTGGAAATAATAAAGAGGGAATTCCCCGGTTTGAGGATCAGGCCCATCAGTGGGGGCTGGATCTTAAAGGTTTCAGCACCCAGGCTGCTTTTTTTGACTATGATCTGGATGGTGATCTGGACCTGTATATGCTAAATCATTCGGTTCATAGCAATGGAACCTATGAAAAGGCGGAAATAAGGACTGAAAAGCACCCTTTAGCCGGAGATAAGTTAATGAGAAACCAGGGAGATCATTTTGAAGAGGTCACTGAAGCCGCCGGCATTTACAGCAGTGCTTTGGGTTATGGCCTGGGGATCAGTATCAGTGACATCAATTGGGATGGCTATCCTGATATTTACATTGGCAATGATTTTCACGAAGATGATTACCTCTATATTAACCAGGGTGATGGGACTTTTCAGGAACAGTTAGGCTTGGCGATGGCTCATACCGGCCGGTATTCTATGGGAAATGATATAGCTGACATTAATAATGACGGACTTCCGGATATTGTATCGCTGGATATGCTGCCGTCTGATCCGGAAAAATTAAAAGCAAGTGCCGGGGAGGATGCATACGATGTGTATTATTTTAAATTAAATTATGGCTACAAACATCAGTTTTCCCGAAATACTTTTCAATTAAACCTGGGCAATGGTAAATTTAGCGACATTGCCCTGATGGCTGATATGGCTGCTACTGACTGGAGTTGGTCCTCATTGCTGGCTGATTTTGATCTGGATGGCAAGAGAGATCTTTTCATTTCCAACGGGATCAAACGAAGAATGAATGACCTGGACTATATTAATTTTATTTCCAATGATGCCGTACAACATCGACTGGAAGGAGATCTTACTGATGATGACCTGAATCTGGTAAATCATATGCCGGTGGTGAAAATTTCAAATTTTATTTACCAAAACAAGGGCAATCTTTCTTTTGAGGATGTGTCAAACCATTGGGGTTTTGATCAGGCTTCCTTTTCCAATGGGGCCGTATATGCAGATCTGGATAATGACGGTGATTTGGATCTGGTCACAAATAACGTGGATCAACCAGCCTTCATTTATCGTAATCGAAGTCGGGAACAGGAAACAGACCAACCAAATTATCTTAAAATCAGATTCAAAGGAAAAGGCAAAAATCGATTGGGAGTGGGGGCAAAAATCATGTTTTCCCAAGCAGGAGAAACTTTTCTTCAGGAAATGTTCCCTGTACGTGGGTTTCAATCAAGTATGCCTTATGAAATGGTTATTGGATTAGGCACTTTGGCAAAGATTGATTCATTGTGGGTCATTTGGCCTGACCAGTCTTACCAGGTGCTCAACAATGTTCAGGCAAATCAACTGCTTCTGTTAGATCAGGAACAGGCAAAAGGAAAATTCTTTCGTAAAGATCCGGCTTCTGATCAGGTATTTAGGGAAGTCAATCTGAATGGACTGGATTATTTACATCGGGAAAATAAGTTTGTGGAATTTAACCGTGAACCTTTAATTCCCCACATGAGTTCAACGGAAGGACCTCACCTTATAACCGGAGATTTGAACGGAGATGGAATGGATGATATATGGATGCCAGGCCCCAAAAGAGTGGCTTCACAGGTCTTTTTGCAAAATGATACAGGGTTTTATCAGCTTGATCAGCCGGCATTTCGGTCAGACAGCCTACCTGAAGATATTATGGCTGAATTAGTGGATTTTGATCAGGATCAGGATCTGGATCTGGTGGTGGTAAGTGGAGGTAATGAATTTCAGGGAGAAGCTGCTGCATTACAGGTAAGAACCTATCAAAATGATGGAAACGGTAATTTTCAGCGGGTGGAAGGCATAATACCGGATATTTATCTGACTGCCTCTGCTATTGTTAAAGCAGATTATGATTTGGATGGAGATTTTGACCTCTTCATAAGTGGCAGTGTAGTTCCCTGGCATTATGGCTTGTCTCCCAGTAGCTTTTTATTAAGAAACCAGGGTGATGGAACCTTTACCGATGTAACAAACCAGGTAGAAGGCCTGGCTCAGGCGGGTATGATCAAAGCAGTTCAATGGGCGGATTTAAATAATGATCAGTATCCGGAATTAATACTGGCAGGAGAATGGATGCCGCTCAGGATCTTTTATAATTATGAGGGGAAGTTAAAATATGAAACTGTACCTGGAATTGATGATTTAAAGGGTTGGTGGCAAAGTCTGGTCACAGCAGACATTGATCAGGATGGAGACCTGGATATATTGGCCGGTAACCTGGGCCTGAACAGTAAATTAAAAGCCAGTACAGTCGATCCTGTATCTTTATATTATGGAGACTTTGATGGAAATCAGGTCAATGAACAGTTGCTGGTTTACAGTAATCAAGGAGAAAAGCATCTTTTTCCAACCAAAGACGAACTGGTAAAACAGCTGCCTAAGTTGAAAAGTAAGTACCTCAAGTATAAAGATTTTGCTCAAGCCAGCTTATATGATATTTTTCCTAAAGATCAGCTGGAAAAGGCTTTACACCTGGAAGTGACTGAATTCCGGTCTGGTTGTTTTATTAATCAGGGAGAGGAATTTGTTTTTCAACCCTTCCCCAGAGAAGCCCAAACATCAAATCTGAGGGCCCTTCAAATTATAGATTATAATCAGGATGGTTTTCCCGATGCATTGGGTGGAGGCAATTTTTTTGACGTAAATGTTCAATTCGGCCGGTATGATGCCGGTTTAGGTGTATTACTACAGAATGACGGAAGGGGAAATCTGACTTGGATACCACATACGAAGTCAGGGCTTAATTTAGAAGGTCAGGTCAGAGATATTCAGCCATTGGTTGTGCAAGATAAAACCTTTTATTTGATAGGGAAAAATAATAGTGAATTACAGGTGATTGGAACATTAGCAGCTACTGAATTATTGTATGCAGATAAACGTTAAAGATAAAAAAGAGTAAGGGTAAAAATGAACAGGTTTTTAATTCTAATAGTTTCATTTGCATTTTCAGTTGTGTGCGTTCAATGTACGCCTGAAAATCATCAAAACCAGATTGATCTTGAAAACCCGGTAATTTTTCATCGGGCTCAAAAAAAGCTGACGGATGTAATTGTGTATGATATATTCTCTCCTCCTGTAGCCAGCAGGATTTATGCCTATGCTAATCTGGCTGCCTATGAAGCAATGGTGCCAAATTATCCCGAATATCAAAGCCTGCAAAACAGACTCAATCAATTCGATCAGGTCACCCAACCTGATACTTCTCTACAGTATAATTTCAATGTGTCCGGTATTCATGCTTTTTTGAAAGTGGGCAAACAAATGATATTTTCCGAGGCTTCCATTGAGGAGTTTCATCAGTCACTGCTGGATAGTATAAAGCCTTTTGTTGATTCCAGAATTTTTGAAAATTCACTGGCTTTCGGAGATAAAATAGCAGAAGATATTTTAAAATATGCTGCTGAAGACAATTATAATCAAACCAGAGGCTTCAGGTATACCATAATGGAGGAAGATGGGAAATGGATGCCCACGCCACCAGCCTATATGGATGCCATTGAACCATTTTGGAACCAGATAAGACCTTTTGTATTGGATTCAGCCAATCAGTTTGTACCTTTGCCACCTCACCCATTTAATCTTGACCATGATAGTGATTTTCACAGGCAGGTGATGGAGGTATATCAAACCGGTAATCAGTTGAGTGAGGAGCAAATTGCCATCGCCAGTTTTTGGGATTGTAATCCTTTTGTAATGCATACCATGGGACATGCCATGTACGCCACCAAAAAAATTACTCCGGGAGGCCATTGGATTGGTATTACCGCTATTGCTACTCGCAATTCCGGGGCAGACCTGATGCAAACGGTTGAAGCTTATACCCTGGTTTCTATCACTTTGGCTGATGCATTTATCAGCTGCTGGGATGAGAAATATCGAAGCAACCTGATACGGCCGGAAACTGTAATTAATGAATATATCGATTCTGAATGGAAGCCTATTTTGCAAACCCCTCCTTTTCCGGAATATACCAGTGGCCATAGTGTCATCTCAACTGCCGCAGCAGTAACCCTTACCAGTCTGTTTGGTGATAATTTCAGTTTTATAGATTCCACTGAAGTTGAATTCGGATTGCCTCCCAGAAATTTTGATTCTTTTTATCATGCTTCAGAAGAGGCTGCCATAAGCAGACTTTATGGAGGTATCCATTATATGATGGCTATTAAAAATGGCGTAGAACAGGGAAAAGAGGTAGGGAAATTTATTAACAATAACCTGGTACTCAGGCAAAATCAAGTGGCCTTGAATAAAAAATAATCAATTTCAAGGGTATAAAATGCTTTTTTTCAGATGAACAGTTTGATTAACATCTACCGGTATAAAATGATATTCTTTTCCGGAATAGAAAATGTCATCCCCCAATATTTTTTTGCTGGCAATTCTTCTAGCCGAAAAGCCCAGTCCACTGCCTAAACCCAACAAAGCCAGCCCTCCGGCTAGCTGAGTAAATGCCCCTTCTTCGTCATGAGTCAAGCCGGCAATACTGCTGGTAGCCAGAGTAGCTCCAATTGCACTTACAACTATACCGGCATATTTCAAAGGCAGGGCCACAGCATCATTTACTTTAAACGACTCATTGGGGTCTATAATCAGCTGGACCTGCTCAATGTGTATCCAGGTTTTATCAATTTTTATTCTATCATCTTCTACACAAGTCAATTTTCCCCTGAAGTTATGTCTGTCTGTTATCACTTCCAGGTTTTTTCCTGTTTCCAGTATATTTAAAGTGGAAGAATCCTGCTTAATAGCTGCCAAATGCTGTTTTCGTAAACATTGAGCGGGCAGGTCATTTCCGTACAAAATACCTGTCAGAATGAATATGCCTAATTTCAAATATTCCATCAGGTTAAATTTAAGAAATTTAATCATATTCTTCACTGTGGCTATCATTACATCCATCCTATTGGCTACACAGATTATATGGTGTTTGTAGATTCAGTTTCTGATGATCCTGATATTGATTCCTGTCCATTCAATGTCAATGAACAGCAATTTCATCAGAATCTGTTACATCCTGTAAAAGGACCCATGAATTTCCCATAGGGTTGGCAGTGGTTTGGCCAGTGATGGCTACAACAGCTTATTTGATGTTTATTGTACGTTCCACCATATTATATGGTCCATCTACCAGGGTACCTTGCTGGTCCCGCAGGCTTAGTCTTATTTGATGTTCTCCTGGTACTAAACCTTCAATAAGGTAGCCTGTCCAATCCTGCAGCCAGAATTCCTGTTGGTCAATTTCTGCTTTTACCTGCATCGCCTCTGGCCCCAGATCGGTATTGATCAGGTAAAAATCCAGCAGAACCGGTTGGCCGGCAGGATAAGTTTGCTGGCCTTGGGGTTGATTATAGAACAGATGTGGTGCAGTGTCATCAAAATCAATTTCATCCTGATTGCCGGTAGTAAAAGTCCTTAAAACGTACGCCCCATAATGTTTTATACTTTGATGCCAGGGTCTGGATAAAAATGCCAGGGCAACATAATCTCCCGGTGTTAAATTAACCGGGAAAACAGGATCTAAGTGACAACCATAAGACTGATTATTCAGGATTAGATGCAAGTGCTGGCCGGGTTGGGCTGGTAAATTCACCAGACTATCGGGTATGGCTGTCGGTTGAGAAAGGGGGAAGTTTTTTACATCGAAAACAAATTGAACCAGGCCCGGGTCAGTACGGACATACCCAGTGGGTTCCCTTAATTCAAGGATGGCATCGGGATAAACGTTTGTCTCAGCTATTTTTTGCAGGGTCACTTTTGAAGTTATCGTATTTTGCTGTTCATCCTGTTTTCTGGTGTTTTCACATTGAACAGTCAGCCCTGATATGATCATAATTAAACACCACTTTAGGAGATTTTTCATATGAGTTTAAATTTTGCCGGTCTGTTTAAATAATTAAAAAATAATTGTCATGCATATTAATGCGGTAAAATGATTTACGAATTTAGGGTCTTTTCCGCTTAAATGAACCCCATTTAAAAAAGATTTGCATAGGACATTACTTAATTGTAAATTAAACCCTTTATCATTATTCTTGATTGTAGCATTAGCAGTTAAGCAACTTGATCAAACGCATCCGATATTATATTTTCTTAAAAGATGTATTGGTGTTAACCTTCAGTGCCTTTGGAGGTCCGCAGGCTCACTTGGCCATGTTATTGGAACTGATGGTGAAAAAGCGGGCTTATATTACAGAAGAAGAATTGATCGAATTGAATGCCTTATGCCAGATCCTGCCCGGTCCTACCTCCACCCAAACCATTACTGCCATTGGATTCAAAATTGGAGGACCCAATCTGGCTTATTTGACCTTGCTGGTCTGGATATTACCCGCATTTATCATTATGACCTCGGCCGGTATCCTGATAAATATCTTTCAAAAAAACAATATTTCCACTGAATTCACCAAGTTTATCACTCCAATAGCAGTAGGGTTTGTGGCCTATGCCGCTTTAAAGATCAGTAAAAAGGTCATTTACACCTTTGAGGGCGTGCTATTGATGCTACTGGCTGCTATTACCTCCTATTTTATCCGTACGCCCTATATCTACCCGGTCTTGTTGTTGTTGGGAGGGGCATTAACTGCCATAAAATTCAAGTCGCAACCTATCGAGCAGAAACAAAAAATAAAAATTGAATGGTCTAATTTCACTTTATGGGCTGTGGTTTTATTATTTGCAGCTATTTTAGGAGGAATAACTAAATCGCTACCTATTCGGCTTTTTGAAAATTTCTACCGGAACGGCAGCCTGGTTTTTGGAGGAGGTCAAGTATTAATTCCCCTTTTATATACGGAATTTGTAGATTTTAAGAAATACCTCACTTCCGAGGAGTTCTTATCCGGGTTTGGTCTGGTCCAGGCTGTGCCTGGACCTACTTTCTCTTTTTCAGCCTATATTGGAGCTCTTTCCATGCGTAGTTATGGCATTGGGGGACAGGTTTTAGGGGCATTGTTTTCGGCTATGGGTATTTTTTTGCCTGGTACATTTTTAATATTTTTCATCATCAGGTTTTGGGATGGTCTGAAGAAGTACCGAATTGTGAAGGCTTCCCTGGAAGGAATATTGGCGGCTAGTTCCGGCATGGTAATTACAGCGGCCGTTCTGATGTATCAGCCTTTAGAGCCTAACCTGCTAAATAACCTGATCATTTTATCCACATTTCTGATTTTAACCTTTACCCGGATTCCAGCTCCATTCATAATCATTGTGGGATTGGTGGCGGGATTTATATTTTAATCCGTATTCAATTATTCAAATGTCAATTTTACCTGCTCCTGGCTGACCGATAGTTGAGCCATTCGGCCTACCGGCAGGGCCAGGTTAGGTAGTTCATGACCGATAGGAAACCCAAAACATACCGGGTAATCAAACTCCTGCACTTTCTCCTGAATGATTTCATAGGCATTCATGCCAAAAGACAGGCTGGTGTCTGGCATTTCAGTAAAATAACCTGCTAACAGCCCTTTAAGATGACTCAGTTTGCCCGCCCGTTTCAGCTGAACCATCATGCGGTCCAATTTATACAGGTATTCGTCAATATCTTCTATAAACAAAATAGTATCCCGGGTATCAATATCAGATTCGGTGCCCAGGGCATTGCAAAGCATAGACAAATTGCCGCCTACCAGTCTTCCAGCTGCTTGTCCGGTTTTATTCAGGTAATGGGAGGGGAGGTCTATAAGATACTCCTCCTGCCATAGGAGCTTTTTCAAGCTATTAATAGATGCTCCGGCATCTGTTTTTCCAAACTGAAATGGCATCAAACCATGTATGGATTCCAGGTTCAGGTTATAAAGGCTGTTGAGAAAGATGGTAATATCACTGTAGCCAATCAGCCATTTAGGATGTTCGATCATTTGGGAAAAATCCAGCTGATCCACAATCCTGGTGCTGCCATAACCGCCTCTGATGCAAAATATGGCCCGGATCTCCGGATCGTCAATCATTTTTTGGAAGTCATTTTTTCTTTGCTCATCATTACCGGCCAAGAAATGATGGTCAGCTAATAAATTATGGCCCTGAACTACTTTTAAGCCCCAGCTTTCCATTTCCTTTATACCCGGCTCTACTTCCTGATTGGTGACCCTTTTAGCCGGGGCTATAAGTCCTACTTTATCTCCGGTGGTTAATTTAGGCGGTCGAATGATTTTCATAACATGATCTGGTGATAAAAAAAAAGCCTCCAAACAGAGGCTTTCTTAAAATTCTATGATAATAAATTAATTACTGCTGGCTTCTGGGGTAATACCCATATTTTCCAATACCAGGTTGGTTACATCATCTTCTTCCCGTGCGTACAGCAAAATATTGATGGCGCCCATGCCATCACTTAAGACATGGGTGTAGCCATTGGCAGTAGCTACATCGGTGATGGCTTTCTGGATTTTATCATAAGCCGGCTGCAATAACTCCATTTGTTTCTTTTGAACAGCAGCATCTGCATCCCTTTGAAATTTCTGAATGGAAGCTTGTAAATTTTGTAATTCCTCCTCTTTATCCTGTCTTACTTCAGGAACCATCGTAGCTGCGCTTTCCTGATACTCTCGTCCCTTTTGTTGAAACTCTTCTATTTTAGATTGTAATTGCTTTTCCAGCTGCTGGGTATACTCCTTGATGCTAGCTTCTATTTGTTTATACTCTGGCATCTGGGTCAATATGTAATCCACATTGGTATAGCCAATTTTCAAGGACTGTGCAAAAGAAGTTAATCCCACTAACAGTAAACCTACTGTAAAAACTAAAACTTTATTTTTCATAGTTAATATATTTGATTAAATTATTTTATTACATCATTTTCATCACCCAATCCCAACTCTTCCAATACAAAGTCGGTATAATCGTGGATGGGATCCGTGTAAATCATCACCAGATCACCAGCTTTATCAAATACGATTTGCAATCGTTGTTGTTTAGCCACTTTTTCCACTGCCTCGAAAACCTGGTCCTGCACTGGTTTGACCAATTCCTTTTTTTTAAGGAAGAACAACCCTTCAAAGCCAAATACTTTTTTATGATACTCTTTAACTTCGCTCTCCCGCTTTTTAATCTCAGCCAAACGCTCATCTTTCATTTCTTTGGTCAGCAGCACTTCTTCTGCCTGTAATTCGCTGTACATCCCTTCAATATCCTTGTACATATTCTGGATCTCCTCCTGCCAGCTCAAAGAAAGTTTTTCAATTTCTGACTGGGCTTCCTTATATTCAGGCATTTTGTTTAGGATAAAATCCGTATCCACATACCCGAATTTTTGCCCGTAAGAAATTCCAAGGGCAAAACAAGTTAAAATTATGCTGAAAAGAAACTTCTTTATCATAAAATTATCTAAACTGTTGTCCAATGGTAAACTGGAACCTTTGTTCCCGTGGGAAAATATTCCCGATACCTGAACCGCCCTGCTCTATACTATCAAATCCTATGCCATAATCTATACCCAGCAAACCAAAGGCAGGCATGAAGATCCTGGCTCCAACTCCGGCAGTTCTGAACATCTTAAACGGATTATATTCTTCAAAATTGTTCCAGTTATTCCCTGCTTCAGCAAATCCCAAAACGTAAATGGTGGCTGCTGGTTTTAAACTCAAAGGATACCGAAGTTCCAGCCCAAACTTGTTGTATATGGTTCCTCCAATGATCCCATCAGGCTGCACCGGGGTAATATCATCCCGGTTAGTGGAGTTAGTGGTATTGTCGGTATAGCCACGCATAGAAATAATATCGGTTCCTAACTGCCATTGGTTGGTGGTTCCGGCCAGTCCGCTACCACCCATTACGAATCTTTCGAATGGACCAATCCCTAATTCATTATTATAGGCTCCAATAAATCCCATATGGGCTTTGGCTTCTAAAACCAGATCTCCTACCAGCGTCACATAATGCTTGGCATCAAACATCCATTTATGGTATTCCACCCATTCGTATTTTTCTTTATCGCTCATGCCAGCAATATCCTTGTTTCCCAATATCGAATAGGGAGGAGTTAAGCTCACACTTAAGGATAAGGAAGAACCAAAACGAGGAAACATGGGCTGGTTAATACTGTTCCGGGCAATGGTAGTATTAAAGGTAAAGTTGTTAAAGATGCCATCTGTTACCCCCCGGGCCAAACCCCAGTTTTCTAGATTGTAACGGAGGAAAGAAAATGAATTACTCACGGTAAAGAAATCATCCGGCCAGGTCACCCTGCGACCAAGACTCAGGGTAATTCCATCCATAACAAATGACCTGTTTACACCTGCATCTCCAAAGCCATACAACCGGCTTATGGCTGGATTGGATCTTTGCACTGAATGGTTGTAGCTGATGGAAAAGGAATTAGGTTTGGTTCCCCCCAGCCAGGGCTCGGTAAAGCTGAAATTGTAGTTCTGGAAAAACCTTCCATTGGCCTGAGCCCTCAAAGATAGCCTTTGGCCATCACCTACCGGCAATGGTCGCCAGTTTTCAAATTTAGGTATATTTTTAACCGAGAAATTATTAAATACAATGCCTAAAGTACCTACAAACCCGACAAAGCCACCCCAGCCTCCGGAAAGTTCGATCTGGTCACTGGGTTTTTCTACCAGCGTATATTCTATGTCCACCGTACCATCTACCGGGTTGGGAATTGGTTGGATACCAATCTGTTCCGGGTCAAAATAACCTAATTGGGAAAGCTCCCGCTGGGTCCTGATCAACTCAGACCGATTAAATTTATCACCAGGCAGGGTCCTGATCTCTCTCAGGATCACATGATCATTGGTACGGTCGTTTCCTTTGATCACAACATTGCTGATGGTAGCCTGCTGGCCTTCGTACATTCTCATTTCCAGATCAATAGAATCATCTTCTATCCGCACTTCCACGGGTTGTACATTGAAGAATAAATACCCATCATCCATATACAAGGAACTGATATCCGTCCCGGTGGGATCAAAAGTAAGTTTCTTTTGCACCAGTTCCAGGTCGTAAACATCTCCTTTTCTAATTCCAAGCACCTTGTCCAGCAGTGAATCCGGATAAACATAATTTCCGGTCCAGATAATATCCCTGAAGTAATACTTGGCTCCTTCATCTACCGTAATATCAACATTAATAGAATTATCAGAATGCCTGTATACTGAATCATCCACAATAACGGCATCACGAAATCCTCTTGAATTGTAAAAGGCAATAATATTATCTTTATCTTCCTCGTATTCATCTTTAATGAATTTGGAGGAACCGAAGATGTTGAGCTTTACATTATTATTCAGGTATGTCTTAATCTTTTGAAAGTCTGTTTCTTCTTTTTCTTTATTGACTATGAAACTGGCAATTTCTTTGGGCTTTGATCTGAATATAGCATTGGCCAGATCTCTGAATAAATTAAACCGGATATGCTCATTGACTTTTTTCATTTTTTTCTTTATTCGGGCATCGTCAAAGGCCTCATTGCCATGAATATTAATCTTATTGATCTTTACCTTGGATTTTTTATCCACATCTATAACCATCCTTACGCCATTGGCAAAAAGCGTATCCCTGATCTTTTGGATATCTATTTCGGTATTGAGATAGCCCTTTTCCACGAAATACTTTTTAATAGAAAGTTCTGTGTTTTTGATCAGGGCATCAGTCAGTACCCGGCCCCGGATCAGGTCCACTTCTTCTGAGAGCTCAGTTTGCTGGGTCTTATTCACCCCTTCAAAACTGAAACGTGTGAGCCTGGGTCTTTCCTGTACTTCGATGGTAAGGTAGACCTGTTCGCCTTCTATTTTTGAAACATAAATGGTCGCATCTCCAATAATCCCGTTTTTCCAGAGTTTGTTCAATGCAGTTGAAGTAGCTTCTCCCGGTATTCTGATTTGATCTCCCACCTTCAATTCTGTCAGTGAGATCACTGCGTTTTTATCCAATGTTTCCAGCCCAATAATTTCAATATCCGCAATAGTATATTCCTGGGGGGGCTTACTGTAATCTATTTCTACTTTATTGGTTTGCCTTCTTCTAAAAGGAAACTGGGCCATTGCCAGCTCTGATAGCATAGAAAACAAAACGATTAGTAGTATGATTTTTCTGTTCATCTCCAATTAATTGCTAGTTTACCTGTTCACTTATCTTTCCAAACCTTCTTTCCCTTTTTTGATAGGAAACAATTGCCTGATGTAAATGTTCTTTTCTAAAATCAGGCCAAAGTACATCAGTAATATATAATTCCGTATAAGCTATCTGCCATAATAAGAAATTGCTGATCCTCATTTCTCCGCTGGTTCTTATCAGCAGCTCTGGATCAGGCATGTTTTTGGTAGTCAGATATTTAGGAAATATTTCCTGAGAAATATCTTCCATATCCAGTTTTCCTTGCTTCACATCATCTATCATGCATTTTACAGCATTCATTATTTCCCATCTGCCACTATAGCTTAAAG
Organism: Candidatus Cyclobacteriaceae bacterium M3_2C_046; assembly: GCA_051418075.1. Lineage (GTDB taxonomy): Bacteria > Bacteroidota > Bacteroidia > Cytophagales > Cyclobacteriaceae > JBPRGG01. The sequence goes on from JBPRGG010000052.1 coordinate 82,381, forward strand.
CCAGCACCAGGGTCATGCCGTCATTGTTTTTGGTGATCTCAATGGCTTCCATCAGCTCTTTCTGGCAATTTTTGGGTAAATTGGCTATGTTGCCAATTGTTTCCAGCTTAACCTTATTTTTCATTAACGTATCAGTTTCATTTTTAATTGTAGAAACCAATAATTGCATTAATGCATCAACCTCTGTTTTTGGCCTGCTCCAGTTTTCTGTGGAGAAAGCATATAAGGTCAAAAATTTAATCCCCAGTTCAGCACAACCTTCTGTTACATCTTTGACAGCTTTGATAGCATTTTTGTGTCCAAAAACCCTGGCAGCTCCTTTTTTCTTGGCCCATCTCCCATTTCCATCCATAATTATTGCGATGTGGGCCGGTAAATTTTCTTTAGCGATTTTATCCATCTTTCCCTAGCTACTTCTGGAGTAAAATTAGAATACAAAAATGCTTCTTTTTTTCAAAATAATAAAGGATATTACTTAATTACTATGGGGTCACCATTTATAAGGGCAGGGAATATCATAAAATGCATAATTAAAAGAAAATCCAAAATAGTAATACCAGTCATTATCATACCAATTACCATATTGATAGTTCTTTAGCCGAATATCTTCTTCCGAAACATTGTCCAGATAGTCAAAAAATGTTTTTCTTGCCGTATATTCAAACCCCAGAATGATTCGGGGATTAAGCAAATATTTAAATCCCAGACCTACGGGTATCATTGGCTGTACATTACCGTAGCTGCCATTTTTATCTTCATGTCCAAAAAAGGTGAATACACCGGCTCCAATCACAAAATAAGGAGTCCATCGGATCAGGGACTTTTCACTTTTAAAGTCAAACCAATGATATTCCAGAAATGCCCCGCCTTCCAGGTAGAAAATATCAAAGGAAGCATCACGCATGGCTGCCAGAGGATCTATAGGGTCCTGATCGTCACCATGAATAAAACCAGCATTCAGGTTGAAACGAAGGCTTACCGGCTCGGTAAGATTTTGACGGTAAAATATTGATGCGCCTGGACGTACGGTTAGTGGACGGAAATCCCTGATCAGGTCACCGCTGTAATGATTACCCCCAATACTGAACCCAATTTCTGAATACTGGGCCTGGATGGGGCTACTATTATATATGATAATTAGTAAAGAAAGCCAGTATAATTTGAAAAGCTTTGAAGCGGGACTTAAGAAGGATTTAATCATTATGCTACAATTGACGCAATTTTTTTAATTGAATATCCTTTTTTCAGGCATTATATGTAATTAACAGATAAACGTAAACCAGGAATGAAAATTGTAAAGGTCATTTTAATTACGGGCATCCAGTCCCCAATTTAATTTTTGACGCAAGGTATCAAAAAAATTATAACCTTCAAACTTAACCAGTTTTGCTTTAAAATCTTCTTTACGGACTGACATTTTTACAGAGGCGTCTATAGTACAGGAACGGGAGTCCAGGCTGGCTAAAAAATATTTACTCCTCCCTTCTACCTCTATGGTGATCACACTGTTATCAGAAACCACCATGGGGCGAATATTTAAATTATGGGCGCTGACCGGCGTGATAATGAAATTATTAGAATGAGGTAAAACGAATGGTCCCCCACAACTCAAAGAATAGCCGGTAGATCCGGTGGGCGTGGAAATGATCAAGCCATCGGCCCAGTATGAATTCAGGTAGTCTCCGTCTACATAAGTATGGACGGTGATCATGGAAGAGGTGTCTTTCTTGAGGATGGCAAACTCGTTTAAGCCAAAATTTAATCCATTGAATAAATCTTTATTAGCATCCAGATGAACCAGGGTGCGATATTCATATTTATACCGGTTCTGATAGATTAAATCAAAAACCTGCCTGAAGTTATCCTCAGTAGTGGAAGCTAAAAAGCCTAAACGACCAATATTGATTCCTAAAAGCGGTGTCTGAAATGCCCCTACATGGGTAATGGTATCCAGAAATGTGCCATCACCCCCTATGCTAAACATGAAATCGAGTTGGGAAAGGTCATCACCCGGCTTATACAAAGATATCTGGCCCGGATCAATGCTGGTCTTTTTGATCACCTTGTTAAAGTCGCGGGATAAAAAGATCTGGGTATCCCGACGATGTAATTCATCGAAAATTTGCTGTATAAATGAACAATGTTCGGTTGAAAAAAATTTTCCGTGGACCCCGATTTTCATAAAAAAGAATTTTTCGCTTTAGGTGATCCTAAGTTACAAATAAATTCAAAGCCTGAAAAAAAATTAAATATTTAGGTACCGCAGCAGGATATCCAGCCTGTCTTTCTCGTTGGTAATAATGGAGGGATGCTGAAATTTCGCTATTACTTTGTAGTTAAACCTTTCAAGGGTGGCCACAATATGGGATAAGTCAGATTTGTTGATTTTTATAGTCACTTTGATCTTATGGGGGTCCATATTATCCGGTGTCACAAAGCTGCTTAATATTTTGGCTTCATTAGATTCTACCAACCGGCTGATTTCGGAAAGCGAATAATCATTCTGATTCATCGATAGCACGATCAATCCACCGGTACTTTGAATAGCGGCAGTCTGAGCCAGGGCAGACAATGTATCAGATAAAGCGATCACGCCCAGATAGTGGTTCAGTTCGTCCAGAACTGCCACAATTTCTACCTTATGATCATTGGATTGTTTGATAACATCAAAAAAATGCTGATAATCATACACATAACAATCGGCTGCAAATAAAGCATATTCGGCTACACTTTTGTTAATGTCATTATTTTCAAAGATGACCTCCTCTGAGATCAATCCTTTAAATGATCCGTTATCTATCACAGGCAACTGATTGGTACGCAACTCCTCCATCCATACAATAGCCTTTTCGGCTTTGTCTGATAATTTCAGGGAAGGGATCAGGTGATTTATCAGTTCTTCAGCTATCATACAGCCACAGGTTGATTAAGGTACTCTTCTAATATACGATTGAATTTCTCCGGATGTTCCATCATGGGTGCATGACAGCATTTATCAATAAACCTTAATTTGGAATTAGGAATCAATTTGTTGAATTCATGAGCTACCATGGGGGGAGTAATAGTATCATTTAATCCCCAAATTAAAAGGGTAGGCACTTTTATTTTAGGTAACTCCTGAGCCAGGTTGTGCCTTTGAGCAGATTTGGCAATGGCTACGATCCTTAAACATTTGGGAATGTCTTTGGTAATATCTATTATTCCGTCCACAAATTCCCTGGTGACAATCTTTGGATTATAAAAAGTGTGTTCCACCCTTTCTTTCATGTATTCATAGCTTCCTCTTTTGGGATATGAGCCCCCCAGCGTATTTTCAAAAAGACCTGAACTACCGGTCAGCACCAGCCTGTTTACTTTGTCCTGATTTTTCAAGGTGTAAATCAAAGCCACGTGGCCCCCCAGAGAATTACCGATCAGGGTCATATTGTCAAGCTGAAATGCTTCCACAAAATTTTCAAAAAACTTCAACAAACCTTCCAGCCCGGCTTTTCTGATAGGCATTTCGTAAATTGGAAGCAGGGGAATGATGATTCTGTACCGGACAGAAAAATGATTGATCACACTGTCCCAATTACTTAAAGCGCCAAATAAACCATGCAACAAAATAATTACATCGCCTTCTCCCTCATCTATATAGTTAAATTCTCCTCTTTGTTTTATATTATTCATATTACTTTAACTTAATTAATTAGGTAAAGTTGATACAGTGCAATTTTACCAAATGTTAATTAATTATTTTAGGTAAACAAGCTAATTTTTATACATTCGGGAAAACAGAGACAAATAGTTCGTTTTCAGGAAATAAGCTCTTTGAGAGAATCAAACAATTCATCTACAAAAGGAAAAATGGTAGAAATATACTGGATTACCTGGGGTGCAAACTGTTCTACTTGGCTGAAGAGAAAGGATTGCTCAGTAATATCCGGAGGGAATTCAAAACCCAGCATGTCGATCACCCATATAATTACACTGATGCCAAAAGCCCACTTAAAGATACCTAATAAAGCCCCGGCCAGGTTGTCTATGCTTCCCAGCAGGGTCAGGTCCAACAGGTTTTTTAACATCCTGCCCAATATATTCACCAAGATAATGATCCCGGCAAAGATGAGAATAAATGCCAGCAACGGCACCCAGCTGCTGTAGGCATCAAAATATTCAGCCAGCAGACCAATACCCCAATGGAGTAGTTTAATGCCACCTATAATGGCCAGTATAAGGGCTGCCAGACCAATGACCTCCAGCAGCAGGCCCTTTTTGTAGCCGTGATATCCTCCGATCAACAGGAGAATGATCAAAATCAGGTCTATAACTTGCAAGAATATTTATTTTGATAACAACGATTTTACAGTACTGGCTATGGTTTTGCCCTCAGCTTTACCGGCTAAAGTTTTGGAAGCAATTCCCATCACCCTTCCCATATCCTGGGGGCCGGAAGCACCAATCTGGTTAATGATATTTTTTAGCGCTAGTTCAAGCTCCTGCTGGGAAAGTTGCTGAGGCAGATACCTGTTGATGATATCCAATTCGCCCTTTTCCTTTTCCGCCAGATCGTCACGTCCTTCTTTTTGATAAATTTCGGCTGATTCCCTTCGTTGTTTGGCAGCTTTGCTCAATAACTGGATTTCTTCCTGTTCAGACAGTTCCTGACCAGCCCCTTTATCTGATTGAGCCAGCAGGATCATTGACTTAATAGATCTTAGAGCAGTAAGCTCCTCCTTATTTTTTTGAAGCATGGCTTGCTTCATATCTGCTTCAATCTGTTTTTTTAAACTCATTTCACTTTTTTTGTGCAAAATTATAAATTATATAATTGTAAAGTGGAAATAATCCATTTATTCAGTCAATTTTCCTGAAAACATATATACTGTTTTTGTTTTAATGATATAAACAGACACTAATTGGGATTTTCATCTTAAATTTGCCCCAAATATTTTTTAAATGACCCGTTTAAGTGTAAACATAAATAAATTCGCTACCCTTAGAAATGCACGTGGAGGCAATCGGCCAGATGTGGTTCAGTCGGCTTTGGATTGTGAAAAATTTGGAGCCCAGGGTATTACCGTACATCCCAGACCGGATGAAAGACATATCACCTATGCTGATGTGATGGCGCTCAGGAACGTTTTGACCACAGAATTCAATGTAGAAGGATATCCGGACCAGAGGTATATGGATATACTCTCTCAGGTAAAGCCAGCTCAGGCTACTCTGGTGCCGGATGCACCTGATGTCATTACTTCTAACTCCGGTTGGAATACTGTCAGGAGTTTGGATTTTCTAAAGGAAAAGATTAAATCAATACATGAGTTGGGAATCCGTACTTCTATTTTTGTCGAACCTCAGTTAGACATGGTAGAAGCAGCAGCCAAAACCGGTACCGACCGGATTGAATTCTATACCGAACATTATGCCACAGCCTTCTACAAAGATAAAGATGCTGCCATAGCATCCTATATAAAAGCTGCTGAGAAAGCCCATCAATTGGGTTTGGTACTCAATGCAGGACATGATCTGGATTTAAATAATTTACATTTTTTAGTACAAAAGATACCATATATTGAAGAAGTTTCCATTGGGCACGCTATAGTTTGTGATGCCATCTATTATGGATTGGAAAACACTATTCAAATGTACCTGAGGCAATTAAAATAGATTTTTATGAAATTAAATTACCGTGAGATGGGGGAGGGTAATCCACTCATCATTTTGCATGGATTGTTTGGCTCATCGGATAACTGGCTGACCATTGCCAGGAAGCTGTCTACAGGGTTTAAAGTATATTTGCCAGATCAGCGGAATCACGGAGATTCGCCTCACAGTCAAGAATTCACTTATGAAGTTATGGCCGGTGATCTGGAGGAGTTTATTCAGCATCATCAGATTGAAAAACCTGTAATAGTTGGCCATTCTATGGGTGGAAAAGTGGCAATGAACTTTGGGGTCAGTCATCCTGATCTTTTTGACCGTATGGTTGTAGTTGATATAGCCCCCAAGGCTTATCCGGTGCACCATGGTGATATTCTGGATGCACTTAATGCGGTAGATCTGGGCCGGGTTAAATCAAGGAAAGACGCTGACCAGCAATTGTCTCTACATATCAGGCATCCGGCAATCCGGCAATTTCTCTTAAAGAACCTGAAACGTACTGATCAGGATGTGTTTTCCTGGAAGCTAAACCTGGATGTTATCACCCAAAACATTGAATTGATTGGCCAGGGACTGGAGCAGAGAAGATATACAGATAAGCCTATCCTGTTTATAAGGGGAGAACATTCACAATATGTGCAGGATCAGGACAGTATAATGATTACCAGCTTGTTTCCTAATTCCCGGATTATCACCATAAAAGGTGCCGGACATTGGGTGCATGCCGAACAGCCTGATGCTTTTCTGGATGCCCTGGTTCACTTTATCAAATAGCAGCGGGATTTACCTGAATTTACTAAGCAGGTAAAAGATCAGCGACAAAATAATACTGAGGATGATACTGGTCATCAGGGGAAAGTAGAAAGTGAAATTTTTTCGTTTTACCAGTATATCCCCCGGTAACTTTCCCAGAAAAGGGATTTTATCAAAAAAGTATAGTAGCAACCCTATAATAATAATAATTGCTCCGATAATAATGAGAAACTTACCTGTTTGGTTCATAAATTACCTGATTATATGGCTGATCATCTTTTAAACAAAGGTTCAATTTTTTTAATTCCCTCCGGATTATCCGATCACCAGGTTTTGGCGACCTTACCAGTACAGGTGCTGGAAACGGTTAGCAGACTGGATTATTTCCTGGTAGAAAATATCCGTTCCGCCCGTCGGTTTATCAGTAGTTTAAAATTGAATAAGCAAATAGATCAACTGGAATTTGAGATTTTAGATAAAAATACCACCGAACAACAGATGTGGGATTTATTACAACCTGTAATTCAGGGAAAAAATGCTGGTATTATATCTGAGGCCGGATGTCCCGGTGTAGCAGATCCCGGAAGCGGCTTAATAGGACTGGCACACCAACTAAATATTGTGATAAATCCCCTGGTGGGACCGTCTTCTTTTTTACTGGCCCTGATGAGCTCCGGTTTAAATGGTCAGGCATTTACATTTCATGGGTACCTGCCCATTAATAAAAAGGAAAGGGCTGGCCGAATTAAATTGCTGGAAAAAAACATGCTAAAGTACGGACGCACCCAGATTTTTATGGAAACACCCTATAGAAACAACCAGTTATTGGCTGACTTGCTGGCTGTCTGCCAAAACCATACCCGGCTTTGTCTGGCCAAAAATCTTACCGCCAGTGATCAGATGATCAGGACCAGATCCATTGAAAAATGGAAAAAGGATGTTCCTGATCTTCATAAGGTTCCTGTGGTGTTTTTAATGGGGCAATAGATAATAAATACTAAACCCTTCTCTGAATAGTATAAGTATATTGACTGTCTGTATCTAAGTGTACATTCTGCCTTCCTCCATCTTTTGCCCTATTAGGAGGGGACCTGCTTTTTTCCTTGTTAAAAACAGTTGGCGAAAAAATCAAGACAGAAAAAATTTCCCTCACCTCTGGCGGCCTTTGCGCTCAGCCATCGTAGCCTGCAAACCGCCGCACCTGATTCTTCTGTCGGGCCTACCCGCTTTTTGTTTGCTTCATATGCTATCCTATTTCGTAATTCTCTAACACGGTGAGCAGTTTACAAGCTTTTCAATTTCCTTTAAATAAGAAAATGAGTATAGAATTTGCCTCTGAAAACGACTATTTGTAAATAAATTTTCATTTAATTTAAAAACAACTAAATTTGGGGCTTTTATTTTGGTAACATAATATTTTTATATAAACACGAAAAAAAATGCCCTATTTATTTACCTCTGAATCTGTGTCTGAGGGCCACCCCGATAAGGTAGCCGATCAGATTTCTGATGCAATTCTGGATGCCATGCTGATGCAGGATGAAAATTCCCGCGTAGCTTGTGAGACTTTTGTAACTACCGGGTTGGTAGTGGTTGGTGGTGAAGTGACTACCAAGGCTTATGTGGAGATTCCCGACGTGGTCCGTGATACGATAAAAAGGATAGGATACAACAGCGACGACTATCGTTTTGATGCGGAGTCCTGTGGCGTAATGGTGACATTACATAGCCAGTCTCCGGATATAGCTCGTGGAGTGGATGAAAAAGAAAGCAAAGACCAGGGAGCTGGCGATCAGGGAATGATGTTTGGTTATGCAACCAACGAAACCCCCGAATATATTCCCATGTCATTGGCTTATTCTCATCGTCTGGTGAAGGAGTTAGCCAGGGTCAGAAAAGAGCAACCCGAATTGATGCCTTATTTAAGGCCCGACTCCAAAGCTCAGGTGACAGTGGAATATGATGACAACAATCGCCCCATAAGGGTGCACACGGTAGTAGTATCTACCCAGCATGATGATTTTATTAAACCTGATGAAGAGGGTATATCTGCTCAGGAAGCGGCTGATGATGCCATGTTAAAAAAGATCAAAGATGATGTGATTGAGCACGTGATCCATAAAGTGATACCCCGGGAGCTGCTGAAAGATACCATATACCATGTAAATCCTACCGGAAAGTTTGTGATTGGCGGGCCTCATGGCGATGCCGGATTGACCGGACGAAAAATTATAGTGGATACTTACGGAGGTAAGGGAGCGCATGGTGGGGGTGCTTTTTCCGGCAAGGATGCTTCAAAAGTAGATCGTAGTGCTGCTTATGCCGCCCGTCATATTGCCAAAAACCTGGTAGCAGCCGGCGTATCTGATGAAGTTCTGGTTCAGGTAGCTTATGCCATTGGTGTGGCCCAGCCAGTTTCATTGAATATCGATACCTTTAAGAAAAGCCATGTTGATTTCAGTGATAATGAAATAGCTGAGAAGGTCAGCGCCATCTTTGATATGCGCCCCCGGGCTATCATTGAAAGATTTGGTTTAAAGAATCCTATTTTTTCTGAAACGGCAGCCTACGGACATATGGGCCGGGACGCATTTAGCAAGGAAGTGGAAGTGCAGTACGTTGAGGTAAAAGAAGATGATGATGCCAAACAGGAGATAAGAAGAAAAACCAAAAAAGCTTTTGACTTCTTTACCTGGGAAAAGCTTGACTATGTGGATAAAATTAAAGAAGCATTTGGTCTGAAATAAGCCTGTGATTTATTCAACAGATAGTAAATAAAAAAGGCTGCCCTTGGGCAGCCTTTTTTACTATCTGTTGTCAAGTCAGGAATATTGTTTAGCTTTTTGTTTCTTCAACTGACGCCGGATTGCTTCTACAGCATTGTCTGTAGCTGCCTCAAAGGAAGAAGCATTTTCCTTGGCAAATAGCGACATACCTGGTATGTTTAGTTTGATCTCTATGATTTTATTTTCCTTGGCTCCGTTTTTTTCTAAACGCATATATACTTCACCATCTATAATACGATCGTAAAAAGTTTCTAGTTTATCCACTTTTTTCTGGATAAAATCAATTAATTTTTGATCGGCATCGAACTTGATTGAATGCATTTGTAACTTCATAGTACTTTCATTTAAAAATTTAAAAACTAAACATTAAGCTTTAGGGTGTGCTTGGTCAAAAACTTTTTTAAGCTTTTCAAGCGAATTATGCGTGTATACCTGGGTTGCAGCCAGGTTAGCGTGTCCGAGTAAATCTTTCACCGCATTGAGGTCAGCTCCTTTTTCAAGCAAATGGGTAGCAAAGGTATGTCTCAGCAAATGGGGACTACGTTTTTCAACAGTAGTATATTGATCCAAATATTTTTTAACAACCCTGTAAATATTCATGGGATAACTTTGCTCTCCATTATCTGTAACGATTAAATATTCGGCAGCGTTACCATGAAAATGATCATTTTTCTTACTACTGTAATTTTCAATAGTGCGCTTAAGGTTTTTGGTGAAAGGAATCACCCTTTCTTTTTTTCTTTTTCCCAAAACCCTTATAGTTTGATCAAATAAATCTATATCTGAATGTTTTAAATTAATTAATTCGCTCAGCCTGATGCCAGTGCCATATAATAACTCAAAAATTAAACGATCTCTACACCCCAAAAAATCATCTTTGAAATCAGCCCTGTTAAACAATTCGACTAACTCTTTTTCACTAACAAAACGGGGTAACTGTTTTTTTGTTTTGAGTATTTTTATTTTAAAAGTGGGGTCTTTTTCTGCTAAACCTCTTTTAATCAGAAACTTGTAAAAAGTTCTGAGGGTGGTGATCTTGCGATTGACCGATCGAGGAGAAATATTCCGTTCTACCAGGTTTATAATCCAATTTCTAATCAGGTTATGATCAGCTTGTTCAATCTTATTTTCAGGATCAAGGGTAAGTACAAAAGTTTCAAATTGGTTGAGATCATTGGAATAAGAAGTAATGGTATGCTGGCTGTACCTTTTTTCGTATTCCAGATATTTAAGGAAGGAATTTTTCATAGTTAGCACTGCAATGGATGCAGTACTAAACATAAGAAAAATAAGTTAAAAAATACAGTGTGCCCTTAATAATTTTCCTGGGCATACATTTTTTGACGATAGGCTGCTTTCAGCTTTTCAGTCCGTCTTTTCACAGACGGTTTTTCGAAATAAGTTCTTGATCTTAATTCTTTTAATACGCCTGTTCTTTCAAATTTTTTCTTAAATCTTTTTAATGCTTTGTCGATAGACTCGTTTTCTTTAACATTAACTACAATCATATGTGATTTTTATTTTTTATTTCAAATTTATAAATGACTTACCTTCATTACCTACAAAAAGGCTGGCAAAGATAATTATAATATCAATATTTAAAAATGTTTTTTTTATTTTTCCAATACTTTGAACACACTCGTGTGGGGAATTGTTCCCTTAAGTTCAAATAATTAATGGGCCTCCAGCCAGTTTTGTCCAACACCTACTTCTACAATAAGGGGTACATCTAATCTTGCTGCATTTTGCATCAGTTCTGGTATTTTATCCTGTATAAATTCCAACTCAGGCTGGTATACATCAAATACAAGTTCATCATGCACCTGCAGGATCATCCTGGTTTGTAACTGTTCCTGCCTGATCCACTCATCGATCCGGATCATAGCTACCTTAATAATATCTGCCGCACTACCCTGGATCGGAGCATTTATGGCATTTCGTTCAGCAAAACCTCTCATAGTAGCATTCCTGGAATTAATATCTCTCAGGTATCTTCGTCGGCCCATGATGGTTTCCACAAATTCCTGTTCCCTGGCCTGGTTGATCACCCGGTCCATATATTTCTTTACTCCGGGAAACTCTTTAAAATAGGCGGAGATTATATCTGCTGCCTCACGACGGGGTATGCCCAGGCGTTCTGATAAGCCAAATGCTGATATACCATAGATGATGCCGAAGTTGGCTGTTTTGGCCCGACGTCGCATTTCGCTATCCACTTCTTCCAGTGGTACCTTAAATATCTTGGCAGCTGTGGCGGCATGAATATCTTTACCTTCTCTGAAGGCTTGAATCATGGTTTCGTCCTGGGCAAAGGAGGCCATAATTCTTAATTCTACCTGGGAATAATCTGCTGACATCAGGATGTAATCCTTGTTTCGGGGTACAAAGGCCTTGCGGATCTCCCGGCCTTTTTCAGTACGGATAGGAATATTCTGCAGGTTGGGATTATTGGAACTCAACCTGCCTGTAGCAGCCACGGCCTGGTTGTAGGAAGTGTGAATGCGGCCGTCAAATGGGCTGATCAAATTGGGCAGGGCATCCACATAGGTGTTTTTCAACTTCTGTACTTCCCGGTATTCCAGTATCCTTTTGGCAATATGGTGCTCATGAGCCAGTTTGGATAGGATTTCTTCCCCGGTAGCATATTGCCCTGTTCTGGTTTTTTTCGGCTTTTCGATCAGTCTCAGTTTGTCAAAAAGAATCTCTCCCAGTTGTTTGGGTGAAGCAATATTAAATTCACAATCAGCAATCCCGAATATTTCTTTTTCAATATCACAGCTTTCATCTTCCATAGCTTTGGATAAACTGGAAAGGGTTTCTGTATCCACCTTCACACCTTCTTTTTCCATGGTAGCTAATACCCTGATCAATGGAGCTTCCACCTGATGATAAAGATTTTCCACCCCATATTGCCTGAGTTGCGGTTCCAGTTTCTGTTTTAACTGAAAAGTCACATCTGCATCTTCTCCGGCATATTCTACCAGTTTTTCTACTGATACATCCTTCATGCTTAGTTGCTTTGGGCCTTTCTTACCGATCAATTCCTCAATAGGAACCGGTAGGTAATTCAGGTAACTCTCCGCCAGCACATCCATGCCATGCCGGGAGTTATCCGGCTCGATCAGGTAATGAATTAGCATAGTATCCAGCAAAGTCCCCTTCACCTGAATGCCATAGGTGGCCAGCACCATATAGTCATATTTAATGTTTTGACCAATTTTTTTAATATTTTCATCCTCAAACAGGGGTTTAAATTCATATAAAATTTCTTTAGCCCTGGCGGGGTCATTGGATAGCGGCACATAATAGGCTTCACCTTTTTGATAGGCAAATGCCATTCCCACTATTTTGGCATCTATGGTATCCAGGCTTACGGTTTCAGTATCAAAACAAAATTCTTCCTGGATTGAGAGGTGATCTATCAGGCTTTTCCTTAGCAATGGCGTATCTATCAGGTGATAGTCATGCACTATGGTGAAAATATTTTCTTTTTCCTTTATCTCAACCACTTCTTCCTTTTCCTGAGCCATTTTATTATCGCTGTCAAACATGGAAAGCTGTACTGAAGCTGCTTTGACAGTTTTGGTTTTATTCTCTTCTCCAAATACCCTGCGGGCCAGTGCCCGAAATTCCAGCTCATCAAAAATCGCCCTCAGCTTTACTTCATCATAATCGCATACAGCACATTCATCCGGAATAAAATCTATTTCGATATCGGTTTTAATGGTAGCCAATTGTTTGGACAGGATACCCTGCTGCCCAAATTCGATTACCCGTTCACGCAGCTTTCCCTTCAATTGGTCTGCATTTTTTATAATATTTTCTACCGATCCGAATTCCTTTAGGAGTTTGACTGCAGTTTTGGCCCCAATTCCGGGTATACCAGGAATATTATCAATAGAATCACCCTGCAAACCTAATATATCTCTGACCTGGTCGATCTTTTCTATATCAAACTTTTTCAGCACTTCTGCTACCCCTAAAATATCCACCGTATTTCCCATGTAGGCAGGTTTGTATAAGAAAATATTTTCTTCCACGATCTGACTGAAATCTTTGTCTGGGGTCATCATGTACACCTTAAAATGCTGCCGAGCTGCTTTTTTGGCAATGGTTCCGATCAGATCATCAGCCTCATAGCCATCATATTCCAGCATCTTTATGTTAAAGCCCTCGATAATCTGTTTTACATGAGGAATGGCAATCTGGATATCTTCCGGTTGTTCCTGACGCTGCGCTTTATATTCCTTATAGGTTTCATGCCGAAAGGTAGGGGCACTGGTGTCAAAGGCCACCATAATATGGCTGGGTTTCTCCTTACTCAATATTTCCAGTAAAGAGTTGGTGAAACCCATGGCAGCTCCGGTATTGATCCCCCTGGAATTGATCCGGGGGTTCTTACTTAAAGCAAAATGGGCCCGGTAAATAAGGGCCATGGCATCTAACAGAAACAGTTTATTGTTATCCATATAAATAAAAGCGTTGGGATTTTCTTATATTGAGAAGCTAACGAAACAGCTTCAATTTTATTTATTCTTTTCTGATCAAAAGCAAATATACTGGAATTAGGGGAACTGTTCTGGGAACTTTAAGGAATTACCTGATAATTAAAACTGCTAAAGCCGGGATAACCGGGTTGGCTTATGCCTTCCACGATACCAGATATGGTAGTTACCCGATCAGAATTATAAAATACGATTTTTGCTTTACCCTCCTGGTTGGTTTTTACATTTGGATCCCAGTAAAGGGTGGTCCTCAGATCCGGCTGGATCATTTTCAGGTCATCTATTTCCTTATACTCAGGAGCATAAAATTCCTTACTGATTTCATAGCCGTTCAATACCATGAAATTATCTTTTTTAGGTTTATTGGGTTCCTGATTATTGGTTTTAATAAAAAACATGCCTTCCCGGGTAGGAAAACCGCCATAATTCATAAAATTAGGATATTTTACCGCCGTGATCATTTCAATATCATCAATATTTAAATAATTTATACTGCGATAGTCGTATCCAAAAGGCACATCATCCACTATAAACAAAACCGTATTTCCCTCCATAGGGTCTAGTGGATTTGAAAACAATCTTCCCGACAGAGCCAATGGATTCATATTAAAAATATTTCGATTGCCAAATACCAGCCTCCCCTCACCCTGGGGAGCAAAGAATAGGGATGTAACCTGGGAAAGAATGCCAAAAATATCTGCAGCAGGCATCAATTCTTCCCTGTATTTGGTGATGGTATTAGCCCCGGAATAATTCAGGGCATTTTTATCTTCTTTTTTTGGTTCATATTTTTTAGCCTCAATGGTTATTTCCTGAAGCAATTTATATTTTCCCAGGTCTTGCAAAGCAGCATAACGGGTTCTGTTGTACATGTCTGATTTGATCCTGATAATGGTTTGATCCTCCTCATGGATGCTATTTTCAAAAATATCCTGGATATCCCTGATAAAAGGATCATTTCCCCCCCGGTTCAGCACCAGATTTACATTATCTCTGCCTTTGGGACTGGTGGCGTGTAACAGATAAGGATTAGTGGAATGAGGGTTAAATACATAGGGCAGGTTAAAATGACCTTTTTCATCAGCATATACCTGGGTGAAATATCTTCCTCCCAATTCCATCACATTGATCCGGGCATTTTTCACAGCTTTATCATTCCGATAAGTAAGGTAACCCTGGGAATATTCCTGATAAATTGGATTGGGTACAGTATCATAATCCGTTTCAATAATTTTTTCCAGGTGGTATTTTCGCCAGCCATGGGTGAGCATGACCAAATCCAGGGCCTGCTTAGTGGTTTTACTGTTATCGTTAAAATAAAATCCGGGAGTGGGGATCTTTCCTTTCAATTCAGTGTGTAGCCAGAAATAGGAGATGATATTATCACTGGATCTTTTGGCCAGATTCAGCTCCTGGTCCAGGACTGACAAAGAAAGGTCAGCCGGTACCGGTTTGCCTTCATAATCAGTAGTGGTGATGGTCAATTCCACTTTTTCCCGGGGCTGATATACTTTTTGATCGGTTTCTAAGCTTATATTGGCCAGTTTATGCTTATTAATAAAAACCAGTCTTTCTGCAATAGGAATATGCCTCCGGTCAAATAAGGATATTTCCGCAATTCCCGGAGGTAAATGCCTGGTAGGGATCAGTACCTGGGCCGACTGAGCCAGGATGCCGGTCACTGCCCAGATCAGGTTTCCATTCTGCTGGATATAAAGGGAAACTTTCTGGTTAGATTTATTGGTAGACTGAAGTACGATCTTTAGGGTGTCGTCCTGGTAATTTCTTATATGCAGATTAGTGCCTTGTCTGGATGGAGAAGGTAACCTGAATGTTTGGCCAACCGGAGGATCCGTAATCTCAATTTTATAGGGTTCTTCATCCCTGGGGTGCAGGTATAGATAACCCATTCCTTCATAAACAGAACTAAATGAAACTATTTCCCTGTCATTTTGGTCAAGGACTTTACCTTGTACATCAATTGGCTGCCCCCTGTCATTGGTGGCTTTAAATGCCATATTGTTGGTGAGTCCGGCTATATAATTTCCTCCTTCAGGAAAAAACTGGATGTGAATATCGCTTTTCTTGATAGGTACAGGTGAAGATAACATGATATCTTCATTTTTATGTTTAGCAGTCAATTCAATTTGATATTTACTGTCATTGTAGGGAGGGATTCTAAACTGGATGAGTGATTCCCCTTTATTAAGAACCATTCCTTTCCCTTTTTTAACTAAAAGATCTGCTGCCCTGACTTCATAGTTGTATTCCAGTGCTTCAAGTTGCTTATTATCAGTAGATGAAGATACCCTGGCAATCACCTGGTCACCAGGTTGGTATTTATCTTTTTCATATTTTACCTTGAGGAAAACATCAGGTACAATCAGATTTGGATTGTTCAGAAGTTTTACCTCAAATTCTTCCCGGAACACCAAATCCTCCTCAAAGTTTTTCATCCAGTTAGTATAGGCTACCAACTGGTAAATACCTTCATTTAATTTTTCAGGCAAATCCAGGCCGCCACTTACGGTGGCAGATTTAATCGGGTACAACTTTTCACTGATCAACTTCTGATCCTGATCAAAAATTAAAAGATGCAATGTTTCACTTTTTGCCGCAGGCAAATTAGTAAAAGAGTTAACCAAGTAGGCTTTAAACCAGATTACTTCACCAGGTTGGTAGAAATTACGGTCAAAATGCAGGTATACTTTTTCATTGGAAAACTTTTGCAGGTAAATGCGGTACTGCCCCAGCAATTCCTGATAAAGGTCTTTTTTAGGAATAGTAGCCAGCATTGCCAATGCTGCTAAAAGCAAAATGAAAAGATTTTTTTTTCTCATAACAGGGAATGCTCCAACTTCAAATTGGACAATATACCCTATTGAACTATTTTTCTACCAGAATAGTTGTAGATGCCTTACTTTTTTACTCATTTTTCGTCATTTATAATCTTGCTTTGGCTCGTTATAGTAATCCTAAACTTAACCCTTAATTCTATTTTGTTTCCCCTTGATTTTGAAATAAATAGAAAGCCATTTTAATTTTCATATAATACCCCTTATTTTTGCGGCGGTTAAAAGACTTTTAACCGGTTATTTGCAAAAAAAACGACTTTTGAATCTTATGGATGAAATTACTTACAAATCCCAGGATCTGGAAAAAGATGCCCATTTTAATATGTACCGGCGCTTACCTATTACCCTTTTGCAGGGGCAGGGAGTGCATGTAGTAGACACAGAAGGAAAACAATATATTGATGCCTTAGCTGGCATAGCTGTAAATAGCCTGGGTCATGCCCATCCAAACCTGGTCAATGCCATTAAAGAACAAGCCGAGAAACTGATTCATATTTCCAATATATATTATAATGTACCTCAGAGTTCACTGGCCAAATTATTGACAGAATCAGCCCGGCTGGACAAGGTCTTCTTTTGTAACAGTGGGGCGGAAGCCAATGAAGGAGCTATTAAACTGGCCCGGAAGTATGCCTTCAAAAAAGGAAAGAAAGGAAAGATAATTTCCATGGAAAACTGTTTTCACGGCAGAACGATGGCCAATATTGCGATGGGACATAAAAAATACCAGAAAGGGTTTTCTCCCATCCCCAGTAATTTTAAGCAAATACCATTTAATGATATCAAGGCCTTCGACCAGCAGGCTGACCAGGATGTTGTGGCCGTTTTTATCGAACCGGTTCAGGGTGAGGGAGGAATCAATGTGACAGATAAAAAATACCTGCAGCAAGTAAGAAAGATCTGTGATCAACGGGATATTTTGCTGGTAATGGATGAAATACAATGTGGAATGGGCAGAACCGGACATTTATTTGCCCACCAGGACTATGGGGTTAAGCCGGACATCCTTACCCTGGCCAAAGGTCTAGGTGGAGGAATACCAATTGGAGCTGTTCTGGCCAAAAAAGAAGTGGCTGAGGCTTTTGATTTTGGTGATCATGGTACCACTTTTGGTGGAAACCCTTTGGCTTGTGCTGCTGCTATCGCCACCCTTAAAACCATCATATCAGAAAACCTGACCCAGCATGCCCGGGAAATAGGTGATTATGCTATGGATCAGTTGCGCCAAATGGCTAAACGTACCAAATCTATCAAACAAGTAAGAGGTAAAGGATTGATGATAGGTATTGAACTGGCTTTTGAAGGAAAGGAAGTGGTTCTGAAAATGATGGAAAAAGGTGTGTTGGCCAATGTAACGGCAGGAAAGGTAATTCGTTTTCTTCCCCCATTGATTATTTCCAGGGATGAAATGGATCAAATCTTGAAAGTATTTATGGAAGCATTACAGGAAACAGAAGCGAAAAATGGATAAAAAAAGTATAGGAATTGTAGGGGCCACAGGTTACACAGGTTCTGAACTGGTCAGGATGTTATGGAATCATCCAGCTGTTGAGATAGCGGCAATCACTTCCGAAAGTCATCAGGGACTTTTCTCAGATATTCATCCTCAGTTTAGGAACTTGGCAGATATTCCCCTGATCAAAGCAGCAGAAATCGACTCAAAAACCTTAGATCTGCTATTCCTGGCCTTGCCTCATGGAGTGGCTATGGAATTTGTAAGAGACCATTGGGATGGAAAGACTAAAATTGTTGACTTGTCGGCTGACTTCAGGATTCCAGAAGCGGATCTGTATAAACAATGGTACAATCTGGATCACGTTCAACCTGAACTTTTAAAAAAGGCTGCCTTTGGCTTACCTGAATTGTTTAGGGATAAAATCCGTTCAGCCGACCTGGTGGCTAATCCGGGATGCTATCCTACTTCCGCTATTTTACCATTGTATCCTTTGGTGAAAGAGGGCATCATTGCTCCCGAACATATCATTGTGGATGCCAAGTCCGGGGTTACCGGAGCCGGGGTAAAAGCCAAGCCTGCCACTCATTTTTCTACAGTATTTGGTAATTTTTCCGCTTATGGACTGCACAAGCATCGTCATACCCCGGAAATCCAATCTTATTTGCAGCAGTTTACAGAAAAGGAACTAAACCTGTTGTTTACCCCACATCTGTTACCTATTGACCGAGGTATTTTAACCACCACATATACCAGGCCATATCAAAAAATATCTAACCAGGAATTGTCAAAAATATATCAGCAATACTTTGGTCAGGAATATTTTATTCGCCTGGTTGATCAACCCCCGGCTGTTAAAAATGTGAGGGGATCGAATTTTTGCGATATTTTTGCCTCGTATGATGAGCGAACCGGACATATTATTACATTGTCAGTCATTGATAACCTGGTAAAAGGAGCTGCCGGGCAGGCTATTCAAAATATGAATTTAATGTTTGGCTGGCCTGAGCAACAGGGTTTACAACAAATTCCTTTAAATCCATAATCAACAAATTAATTTTTTTTTAAATCTCACATTATGCAAAAGAATATCACTGATGTTAAAGGTTTTAAATGCTGGGGATCTCACATTGGGATCAAGACCAAGCGCCGGGATTTAGCCATCATATATTCCATAAAACCTGCCAGTGCTGCCGCTGTATTTACCAAAAATGTAGTGGTGGCAGAGCCACTCAAAATTAGCCGAAAACATGTTGAAAATGGTGTTTTACAGGCATTCGTGATCAATTCAGGCAATGCCAATGCCTGCACTGGAGAGCAGGGACGTTTGGGTGCAGAGGCAATGGCAAAAGCAGCAGCCGAAAGTTTGAATGTTGAACTGGAAGACGTATTGATTGCTTCTACTGGCATCATTGGTGAAAAATTTCCAACTGAAAAAGTAGTAGAAGGAATAAAGGAAGGAGTAAAGAAATTAACTACCCGTCAACTGGCTGGTTCTCTGGTGGCCAATGCTATTCTTACTACGGATACATTTGCCAAAGAGGGATATACCTCATTTAAATTAAAGGATAAGCAGATCAATATGGCGGGCATTGCCAAAGGCTCAGGAATGATCCACCCGAATATGGGTACTATGTTAGGCTATATAGTTTCGGATGTTTCCATTGATGCAGTCTTACTCAAAAAAGCCTTAAAAACTGCGGTGGACCAGTCTTTTAATATGATCACAGTAGACGGAGATACTTCTACAAACGATATGGTGGCTATTATGTGTAATGGGGCAGCAGAAAATAAGAAAATCGAAAAAGAAGATCAGGATTATGAAAAATTCCTGAATAACCTGAAAAAGTTATGCCTTCACCTGGCTAAATCTATTGTTTCAGATGGAGAAGGTGCCACAAAACTGGTAGAATATAAAGTGATCAATGCTCCAAGCGAAGAAGATGCCAGGAAAATGGTCAGGACCATTTCAGATTCCAACCTGGTAAAAACAGCCATTTTCGGCCGCGATCCTAACTGGGGTAGAATTATTGCGGCTGCTGGTCGTTCCGGGGTGGATTTTAATCCTGAGGTAGTAGATCTGATCATTGGCACTTATAAAAATGTAGAAATTGTAAAAAACGGACAACCAGTAAGTCATGACAGGACAGCCTTGAAACGTATGATGAGGGCTTCCTCTATCAAAATTGTGCTGGATCTAAAGCAGGGAAATGCTCAGGCAATAGGCTGGGGATCAGATCTTTCCTATGAATATGTTAGGATAAACGCAGAATACACCACCTAAAATAATATATTGCATATTCGCTATATTAGCAAATAATAAATTTTCATTTTAATTCTTGTAAAAATTTATCTTATATTTTTATTAAAATCTCAATAAATGCATTTTTATGGGTGTGCTTTTTGGTAATTTTTTAAAAATAATGAGATATTTTTAATCATTAACGTAATAAACATCTTTAAAATTTGTTAATATTTTAAAAAAGATGGAATCTTTTACTATATTTACAGGCTTTTAAAATTGAGGGCACCCTGTCTGAAATTTGAAGTGATCTGATGATCATGGTGCTGATTTTTTACTACATATTGGTGCAAGATTTATAATGACTAAAAATTTGATAAATGAAGGATAGCATGGATAAAAATTTATATGTTCCTGAACTAGAGCATGATGCATGTGGAATTGGATTCGTAGCCCATCTGAAAGGGAAGAAATCTCACGAGGTAATTGAAGATGCCATAACCATGCTTGAGAATATGGAACACCGGGGAGCCTGCGGCTGTGAACCGGAAACAGGAGATGGAGCAGGTATAATGATTCAAATGCCCCATGAATTTTTTGCCAGAGAAGCGAAAAAACTAAAAATTGATTTGCCTTCTTTTGGAAATTATGGGGTTGGTATGGTTTTTTTTCCTAAAGATGAAAATATCAGGAATGATTGTAAAACCATATTAAATATAAATATCCGAAAACTGGGCTTTGAATTGCTGGGGTATCGGCGGGTACCAACCAATAGTGAAGGGGTGGGAGATACTGCCTTGTCTAAGGAGCCTGTCATCGAACAGGTTTTTGTCAAGCATAAAGAATTAGTGGATGATCCCGAGTCTCTGGAGCGTAAATTATATGTTTTAAGAAGGTACACCACCCACACAGTGGCTAAAACAGTCCCCAACAGTCAGGATGACTTCTACATTCCCACTTTTTCTCATAAAATCCTGGCTTATAAAGGTCAATTGACAACCTACCAACTGAAAAATTATTTTCTGGATCTGCGTGATGAACGTTTGCAAAGTGCTATTGCATTGATCCATTCCCGTTTTTCTACCAATACCTTTCCCAAATGGAAACTGGCTCAGCCATTTCGTTACATTGCACACAATGGTGAGATCAATACCATTAAAGGAAATGTAAACTGGATGCGTTCCAATGAATCCATTCTGGAATCTACTTTATTTACCAGGGAAGAGATCCAGATGTTGCTCCCAATTTGTGATGCTGAGCATTCAGATTCTGCCAATCTGGACAGTATGATTGAATTGCTGGTAATGGGAGGAAGGTCCCTGCCTCATGTATTAATGATGCTGATACCGGAAGCCTGGCAGGAGCATGATCTGATGGATGAAACCAAAAGAGCTTTTTATCAATATCATGCTACCCTGATGGAGCCATGGGATGGTCCCGCTTCAATCTGTTTTACTGACGGAAAGGTAGTTGGAGCTACCCTGGATCGCAATGGTTTGAGGCCTTCAAGGTACTGCCTTACTGAAGATCATAAACTGGTAATGGCCTCTGAAGCTGGAGCCCTACCGGTAGATCAATCCAAAGTGATATTGAAAGGACGATTGCAGCCAGGACGAATGTTTGTTGCTGATCTTGAACAAGGCCGGATCATCAGTGATGAAGAATTGAAGCAGGATATTTGTTCCAGAAAGCCTTATGCCGAATGGATCCAGAATAATGAAACCCATATTGATTCTCTGCCAGTGCCTGATCAATTTACTTATGAATTTGATCACAGCACCCTGTTGAGAAGGCAACATGCTTTTGGCTATACCGAGGAAGACCTTAAAGTGCTGATACAACCCATGATTCAAACAGGAAAGGAGCCCATTGGTTCCATGGGAGCTGATAATCCATTGGCCATACTGTCAGATCAAAGCCAGCATTTGTCCAATTATTTCAAACAATTATTTGCCCAGGTAAGTAACCCTCCGATTGACCCAATCCGGGAGCGGCTGGTTATGTCGCTTTATACCAGTGTAGGGCGAACCTGGAATATTTTATCAGAGACTCCACTTCATTGTAAGGCCATTTATTTGCCTCAACCGGTTTTATCCAATGAAGAACTGGAAAAAATAAGGCAGGTTAAACACACGAATTTCCGGGTAAAAACCATTCAGGCTGTATTTGAGGTTAGTGATGACCCTAAAAACCTGGAAAATGCCCTGGACAGAATTTGCCGTGATGCAGACCATGCCATTATAGATGAAGGAAACAACATATTGATCATTTCTGACCGCACAATGGATGAAAAACATGCCCCTATTCCTTCATTATTAGCAGTAGGGGCTATACATCACCATCTGATCAGGAATGGACGCAGGGTGCGGGCAGGTTTGATCGTTGAATCAGGCGATACCCGTGAAACCCATCATTTTGCTACACTGATCGGTTTTGGTGCCAACGGTATTAATCCATACCTGGCCCTGGAAACGATCACAGACCAGGTTAGGCAGGGTAAAGTGGATGAGCCTATCTCAGTAGAAAAAGCGATCAGTAATTACATCAAGGCGGTAGGTAGTGGATTGCTGAAAATATTTTCTAAAATGGGTATTTCCACCCTGCAATCTTACCATGGAGCCCAGATATTTGAAGCTATTGGCCTGAATAAAAATGTTATAGATAAATGTTTTGCCGGAACTATTTCCAGGATTGAAGGAATTGGTTTTGATGGTATTGCCAAGGAAACGCTGATCAAGCACAGACTGGCTTATCCCACTTCGCATATATTAAATAAGCGATTAGTAGTGGGGGGCATCTATCAGTGGAAACGAAGGGGAGAATTTCACCTGGTCAACCCGGAAACGGTTCATTTGTTGCAGAAATCAACCAGAATCAATGATTATAGCTTATTTAAGCAGTATTCCTCATTGGTCAATAATCAAACCAGGAAAGCCTGCACCTTGCGAGGTTTACTGGAATTCAAAAAAAGGAAATCTATTCCATTAGATGAGGTAGAACCTAAAGAAAAAATATTCAAACGGTTTGCAACCGGAGCCATGTCCTTTGGATCTATATCCCACGAAGCCCATTCTACCCTGGCCATTGCCATGAACAGGATCGGGGGAAAGAGCAACAGTGGAGAAGGAGGTGAAGATGAGATCCGGTTTAAAAGGAAACCTAATGGTGATTGGGAACGGTCAGCCATCAAACAGGTGGCTTCAGGCCGGTTCGGGGTGACCAGTTATTACCTCACCAATGCTGATGAATTGCAGATTAAAATTGCTCAGGGTGCCAAGCCTGGAGAAGGTGGCCAACTACCCGGACATAAAGTGGATGACTGGATTGGACGGGTAAGAAATTCCACACCGGGGGTAGGTTTGATTTCTCCGCCACCTCATCACGACATCTACTCCATAGAAGACCTGGCTCAATTGATATTTGATTTGAAAAACTCTAACCGGGCCGCCCGGGTGAATGTAAAATTAGTGGCAGAAGCAGGTGTTGGTACGATTGCTGCTGGGGTGTCCAAAGCACATGCTGATGTGGTATTAATCTCAGGTCATGATGGCGGTACCGGAGCATCTCCTATCAGTTCAATACATCATGCCGGTTTACCCTGGGAGTTGGGAATAGCTGAAACCCATCAGACCCTGGTAAAGAATAATCTTCGCAGCCGGATCGTAGTTCAAACTGACGGAAAAATTATGACAGGCCGTGATCTGGCAGTTGCCGCCCTTTTGGGAGCTGAAGAATGGGGCGTATCTACTGCAGCTTTAATAGTAGAAGGCTGTATCATGATGCGAAAATGTCATCTCAATACTTGTCCTGTGGGTATTGCCACCCAGCGGCCTGAATTGAGAGAACAATTTAATGGAAAGGCTGACTATGTGGTGAACTTTTTCAACTTCCTGGCCGAGGAATTGCGGGAAATTATGGCGGAGTTAGGTTTCAGGACCGTCGATGAAATGATTGGCCAGGTTGATATCCTGAAAATGGTGGAAGATATTGAACATTGGAAGATCAAACAGGTAGATTTAAGTCCCATGCTTTATAAAGAGCCGGCCAAACCCTGGATTGGACTTTATAAGCAAATGGAACAAGACCATGCTCTGGACAGAGTACTTGATTGGAAACTGATGGAAGTAGCCATACCAGCACTGGAGAATGGTGAAAAAGTTTTTGCTGAATTTGAAATTTGCAATACAGACCGGGCTACCGGAACAATTTTATCTAATGAAGTTTCCAAAAAATTTGAGAAGGAGGGATTGCCTGACAGCACCGTCAACTTCAAATTCAGGGGTTCAGCCGGACAAAGCTTTGCTGCCTTTGGGGCTCCCGGTTTAAAATTTGAACTGGAAGGAGAGGCCAATGATTATTTTGGCAAAGGATTGTCCGGGGCTAAACTGGTGGTATATCCTGACAGAAGCTCTCAATTCAGAGCTAATGAAAACATCATTATTGGAAATGTGGCTTTTTATGGAGCTACGGCTGGTGAAGCCTATATCAGGGGGCTGGCCGGAGAAAGGTTCTGTGTCAGGAATTCCGGGGCTAAAGCTGTGGTGGAAGGCGTAGGAGATCATGGTTGTGAATATATGACAGGTGGGGTGGCAGTGATCCTGGGAGATACTGGCAGGAATTTTGCCGCAGGTATGAGCGGTGGCGTAGCCTATGTATATGACCCTCAGCAGAAATTTCACCAGTACTGTAATATGGAATTGGTGGATTTTGATCCACTGGAATTTGAAGATGTTGATACATTAAGGAGATTAATAGAAAATCATTTCAAATATACCAAAAGTAATGTGGCAGAAGAAATCCTGGCCAACTGGCGGAATACTTTAGAACATTTTGTAAAAGTTATGCCAAGAGAGTATAAAGCTGCCTTACTGAGAAAGCAGTCAAACATAAAAGAAGCAATTTAAAGCAGGAGAAAGAATATGGGAAAAATAACTGGATTTTTAGAATTTGACAGAGAATTACCCCGCAGCAGGGATCCTAAGGAAAGGGTCAATGATTATAATGAATTATACCTTGATTTTGATCAGGTAAAAACTAAAAATCAGGCTGCCCGGTGTATGGATTGTGGTATTCCATTTTGTCATAGCGGATGTCCTTTGGGAAATATAATTCCGGAGTTTAATGATGCCGTATATCAGGAGGATTGGGAACTGGCTTTTGAGATACTTAATTCCACCAATAATTTTCCGGAATTTACCGGAAGGATTTGCCCGGCTCCCTGTGAAGGATCTTGTGTTTTAGGTATCAATAAGCCCCCGGTGGCTATAGAGCATATAGAAAAATCAATAGCCGAAAAGGCCTTCGAACTGAACCTGATCCGGGCTAACATTCCGGATGTACGTACCGGTAAAAAAGTAGCTGTGATCGGATCCGGTCCTGCTGGTTTGGCTGCAGCGGCTCAATTGAATAAGGCCGGTCATTGGGTTACCGTTTTTGAACGGGCGGATCGACTGGGAGGATTGTTAAGATATGGTATTCCTGATTTCAAGCTGGAAAAATGGGTGGTGGAAAGGCGGATAAAAGTTATGGAAGAAGAAGGTATTACCTTTAAGACCAATGCCAACGTGGGGCATAATATTTCTGTAGAATCATTAGATCAGGAATTTGATGCCATTGTTCTGTGCGGTGGTTCTACCGTTCCCAGAGATTTACCCATTCCCGGCCGGGAATTTAAAGGTATTCATTATGCCATGGATTTTCTGACGCAGCAAAATAAAAAAGTGTCAGGAGATGAATATATTCTGGTAAATCATAAAGGACAAGAACTAAAAGAGCCAATTTCAGCCTATAATAAAAATGTGGTGGTGATAGGGGGAGGTGATACAGGCTCCGATTGTGTAGGGACATCCAACCGGCACAAGGCCAAATCCGTAACTCAGATTGAGCTTTTGACCAAGCCACCGGAAAAACGCGATGTGCATAACCCCTGGCCTGAATGGCCTATGACTTTGAAATCCTCTTCATCTCATGAAGAAGGTTGTGAACGGCATTGGGCTTTGCTTACCAAAGAATTTGTGGGGGATGAACAGGGAAATCTAACCGGGATAAAATTGGTAAATATAGAATGGCAAACGCCTAAACCGGGAGAACGTCCTCGATTTGTGGAAATTGAAGGTACAGAAAGGGTGATTCCCTGTGAGCTTGCTTTGCTTGCTATAGGCTTTTCTTATCCTGATCCTGATGGTGCCCTGGCCCAATTACAAGTGGAATTGGATATCAGAGGAAATGTAAAAACTGATAATTACCAGACCACTGTAGAAAAGGTGTTTGCTGCCGGTGATATGCGACGAGGACAATCATTGGTAGTTTGGGCTATTTCAGAAGGCAGAGAAGCTGCACGTGCAGTAGATGAATACCTGATGGGAGAATCTAATCTAGAAGCCAAAGATGTATCATATATAAATCTGGATAGATATAATCAGGAATCTGTTTAAGGAATATATTTTTATCGTAATAATTTTGGTAAAGGCTGTGAATATTCACAGCCTTTTTGTTTCACCTTTACTCCAGAGGACAAGTTTCCAGGATCCATTGATACAGGTTATCAGCATCTTCTTTTCGACATAGCTCAGATCCGGCGGTCATAGTAGCAGCGGTCCCGGTGGCTACGCCATATCTGACCATTTCCCGCAGTGATTTACCCCGGGCCAGGCTTAAAACCAAACCGGCCACCATACTGTCTCCTGCACCCACCACGCTTTTTTTATGAACAGTAGGAGATGGTATGTGTTCTTTAAAATCTTCTGTAACCAATAAGGCACCCCCAGGCCCCAAAGAGACCACTACTACCTCACAATTACCATTATGGATAATATCCCTGGCCAGTTTTTCAACCATATCCATTTCCACTGATTCTACTCCGGCCAGCCTGCTCAATTCACCCAGATTAGGCTTAAGCAGATAAACGCCTTCATTAGCCCCTTTCTCTAAAGCTTCACCGGAAGTGTCCAGGATAAATTTAGCGCCATGTTCTTTGGCTATTTTGGCCAGTTCACCATAAAAATCACCGGGTAATCCAGGAGGTAGACTTCCGCTGGCAACCATAATGGCCGGCTTGGGATCAAGATTACGCAAAATATCCAGGGTTTTATCTTTTTCAGATTCAGAAAGTTGTGCTCCCGACATTCCAAATCTGTAGTGCTGGTCAGAAGAAGTTTCTACAATCATCAGGTTTTCCCGGGTTTGATCTTCAATATCAATGGTAAATTGATGAATATCTTCCTCAGAAAGCAGGTCTTTAAAATACTGGCCCGTATGCCCTCCCTTGGTATAAATGGCCAGTGATTTTCCTCCTAATTTTTTCAATGCCCTGGAAACATTTATGCCTCCTCCTCCTGGCTCAAAACGCACATTGCTGCTACGTAATTTTTTATCCGGTATTAATTTTTCTACTGCTGCACTTTTATCCAGGGCCGGATTTAATGTAATAGTAACGATATGATCCATAGTGGGTATAATTAAAAAATAAGTCAGCCTCTGGAGAGACCGACCTTAAAATTCTCAAAACTAAGATAGCATTTATTCGGTTAATTTTAATAACCTTAAATTATAACGGTTTGTTTAAAAAATTTTTAAAAAAAAGTAGTTTTGCAATAGAATGAAAGCCAAGGGATAGCGCTAGGTGTACATTGGTCTTTTCATTGGCCAATTAACTTAAAAGTTTTGATTCCATATCCGTAGGAATTATGATTTTTTTCCCCTTTTTCAAAATCATAATTTCTTTTTTGTTGTCGTTCAGTATCAGACTAATAACTACGGGAATAAATAAAAGAATCCAGATCATGTTTTTATGCTTTATTAGTTGTGAGGTTATAAAATTGATTTATTTCTTCCTCATATTCAATCAGTTAATTATTTAAAAATTACTGAAGTAATATTTTCTGATTTTTGACCGGCTCCTGCCGCTTATTCTTAAATGGGAAAAGATTTTTCCAGGTTTTTGATTATCAGAGGGTTGTAAGATAAGTGCAAAAATTCTACAAATTGAGGTGGATTTTTCCCTTTTTTCAAATACCATTATGAGTATCATATAAATTTTCCTCTTTCAAGTTGTTGACAGACAGCTATTTACTGTCTCGGATGCTTTTGGCATAGTTTTTCTTTAGGTATGGAGAGAACAAACTGTTGATTTATGACAAAGCCTATTGGAAAGCCAGTTCAAGCCACCAATTTCCTGGCAGAAATCTGCCGGATCAGACAAAACTGGTACAGTAATCTAAATCTTTTTTATAAAGCACCTGAATTAAATGCTTTTTTTAAAGCCAATATGAAGGAAAATGCGTATTATCTGAACCATTTTATAGCTAACCAGGGTTTATTGAAAAAATGTTTTGGTCAAAAAAAATCACTAAAAAACCAGTTGAAAAAACTTCAAAGACCTCAGGTTTGTCCTTTTGAACCTATTGATTTTCAACTGGATCAGTGCGAAGACCTGGAGGATATTTCCATCACCATCATAGAAGTGATTACAGACTTGGGCATACCGGAACAGTTGGAAGAGTCCATCCACCATTTTTTGCTTCACCTCATAAATTCCTATACCAAGATTGTAAGTTTAAAGGTCCAGCATTATCCTGAAGTTTATGCGCTTAATGAGCCTGAATAATTTTCTATCTGTCTATTCTTTCATATTTTTGTCCTTATTATAAAACTAAAACTTGATTTTTATATGGCAGCCACACCTTCCATTATGGTAGAACTGGGAACCAAAGCGCCTCAGTTTGCCTTGCCAGATGTTGTATCGGGACAAGAACTTTTTTTGGATCAATTGAAATCACCAAAGGCCACCCTGATCATGTTTATTTGCAATCATTGTCCTTATGTGTTGCATATCATAGATAAAGTATCGGATATTGCAAAAAATTATCAGGGTAAAGGAGTTGCTTTTGTGGCCATTAGTTCAAATGATATTCAGAATTACCCCCAGGATGATCCTGAACTTATGAAAGATTTTGCCCGGGACCATCATTTTACTTTTCCCTATCTGTATGACGAAACCCAGGAGGTAGCTAAATCTTATCAGGCAGCTTGTACCCCTGATCTTTATTTGTTTGATGGAGATTTGAACCTGGTCTACCGGGGCCAATTTGATGACTCCAGGCCCAAAAATGATCAACCTGTAACAGGCCGGGATTTAATGGCTGCTCTGGATGATGTTTTGGCTGGTCGGGAGGTGAATCCACAGCAGTTGCCCAGTATCGGCTGTAATATAAAATGGAAACGTGTTTGATGTTTAATCCATCATCCTTAGCTATGTCCTGCAATGGATCAAGAGGGAAAGGGATAATTCATTTAATCAGTTATATGCTTGCAAATAAAATCACCTTGACTCAAATTCAATTCCCTGGCCACAATAGGACATTTGGTTAAAAGCAGAAAATATATATTTTTATCCCGATGATGATTCAGGGTTTCAAAATTACCCTGCCCTTTGGATATTATCAGATCTGCCTGTTGAAATAATTCAATAAATGCGAGAGAAGTATGTTCCAGCAGAGTACCGGGTGAGCCATCGCCATTGGAGATCACCGGGACCAGTTCCGGTAAACCAACATCCACCGCATCAGCCATTGTGGCATCATTGATAATGGGCATTCCCCGGACTACTGCAGTTATTTTATCAGGATCGAACAACTGATGTTCCAGCATGATTTGTATAAATAGTTTATCCAATACAATTTCACCTGTATTATCCAGCAAGTACAGAATACTTCGGTTTTCTTTCAGGTCATTTAATAACCGATCTATATGATTTACTTTGATTTCGGTTTCAATAGCTTTATGAACCGTTTCTTCAATATTCATCTGATGTTTCATACCCAGGTCTATCACATTGCCGGAAATAGATAATTTTAAAGCAGCTAATACTGGATCCGGGTGATTTTTAACCAGATCATAAAACAGAGCGTATTTTTCAAGCATCGACTGGTTATGCTTTTTTTTCAAATCCAGGTAAGGGTCATTGTTTTGCAGGATCCGTTTGAGTTGCTGGTGAGAATGACGGGCAATAGCCGGAGGTGGTATACTGTAATCTAATTGAGATAAATATTCCAGATAGGCCCGGATTTCTGTTTGTTGTACTTCTTCAGCTACATTAAAGGTCTGCATCAGATCAATAAATCCATGGAGTGAGCATTCAAGGCAAGTGAGTCTGGTTCTCATATCAACATAAGTTAGCGGTATTTTAAATCTAATCATTTAATCGACATTTTTCAAACCGGATATTTCCGAAAAAAATTTTTTGGCTTCATCAGGCTCATTTTTGAACTACATTTTTGTGTTTTTTTCGGGTGACGCATTTTATTCATTCTTTGGAAGGTCATAAATTAGGGTTTGGTTGCATATTTGATTGAAATAGCTATTGTATTGCAGTGAATATAAAATTATATTTTGATAATATATGCATGAGCAAAATAAACTAATTTTATTTTACAATCGTTCTCTGTTCAAAAGGATCTAAATTTTTAAATAACATGAAAAAGATTGAAGCACTCATCAGAAAAGAAAAATTTGAACAAGTAAAGGACGCTTTACATCAGCAAGGTCTGGACTTTTTTACCTACCATGAAGTTTTTGGTGTAGGTCATCAGGAGCCCAAAAAAGAACAATACCGCGGCACTACTTACCTGGTGGATGCGTTTAAACGAATCCACATTACCATTGTAGTGGGAGAAACCAAATTGGACAGTATCTTGAATATCATACTGGATAAAGCCCATACCGGCCAGGTAGGTGACGGAAAAATACTGATTTCTGATGTTGAAAAAATGATCAGGATCAGAGATGGTAAAACCAATGAAAAAGCGCTGGATCTTGCTCTGATTTAATTTAGCTGAATTTTTTAATCAGATTGGTATTTCTTTGCGAGCGCCAGCCTTAAAAGAAGTACCAATCTTGCTGACTATATAATTCCATTTAGTTTTTTATGTGTTTTAAAACATGTTTTTTTACATGTTATTTTTTTCAACATTTTAAAATGCCCATATAGGGGCACCTTTTATAATTTCCCGACATAATCAAGAAATAGATAAAAATAAACACAATTTGGACCTGAATTTGCTCTCTACACATTAAAAATTGGAAATATTTATTAAACAGATGTTAAAGAGTTCAATAATTTGTTTGAATTAATGGTCAATAATATGATAAATATCATATTTTAAGTGAATAAAATTTTGTAATATTTGAATTATATTGAATAAGCATTTGTATACATTTATGGCTATGAAAGAATTAGATACAAAACAACTATTCGAAAAGTATAACAAGCCGGCACCACGCTATACCAGTTATCCAGCCAGTAAATATTGGGATAATAAATCCCCGGATGCCAAAAAATGGCTTAAGACCGTTAGAAAGAATTTTGAAAAATTCAATCAGGAAGGAGGTATAGGTCTGTATGTTCATATGCCTTTTTGTGAGAGTTTGTGTACATTTTGTGGATTTGAAAAGCGGATCACCACCAATCATTTCGTGGAGGAAATTTATGTAGATGCCCTTATCAAGCATTGGCAGATCTATTTGGACAACCTTTCGGAAAAACCTAAAGTCAAAATGCTTCACATGGGTGGTGGGACACCTACCTTTTTTGCCCCGGAGAATTTAAAGAAATTATATACCAGCATCATATCTACCATTGATGTACCGGAAGAACATGAATATATATTTGAAGGACATCCCAATAGCACCGAACTGGAGCATTTACAGGTGCTTTATGATCTTGGATTTCGAAAAGTAAGCTATGGGATTCAGGATTTTAACCCACAGGTACAAAAGTCGATCAATCGGGTACAGGAATTTGATAAAGTCCAGGAAGTAGTGGAAAACTCCCGTAAAGTAGGCTATAATACGGTGAAGTTTGATCTTATCTATGGTTTGCCTTATCAAAACGCTAACACAATTAAAGAAACTATCGAAAAGGTAGGACAAATAATGCCTGAACAAATAGCTTTTTACAGCTATATTCATGTGCCCTGGGAAAGACCTAGCCAAAATAGCTTCAAAGAAAATTCATTGCCCCAGGGTCTTAAGAAACGAAGCCTGTTTGAAGTTGGAAAAGAGGAATTGCAAAAGCTGGGTTATGAACAGGTAGGCATGGATCATTTTGCTTTAAAGTCAAATTCGCTTTATCAGGCTTATAAAAATAAGCAATTGAAAAGAAACCTGACCGGATATTCTCACCTGGATGTTGAAATGCTGTTGGGTATAGGAGCTATTGCATTAAGTGATGGAGGCTGCGCTTATGCTCAAAATACAGTAAGTGTTGAAGACTATCATGACAAGGTGTTTAGCGGGAATTTGCCATTGGCTAAAACCCATTTTCTGAACAAAGAGGATTGTTTGCTTAAAAACTTTATCCAGGATATCATGTGCAAAGAAGAGGCCAAATGGAGCCAGGAACTGTTTGACAGCTTAAATCCTGAGGCTAAGTATGAAGTAATCGAAATTCAAAAAGACGGATTGATCGATGTATCCAATAAAGGTTTTATAGTTACGGATAAAGGAAAACCTTTTGTGCGGTCTATCAGCCTTATTTTTGATGCCAGGTATCATAAAAAGCCTCATAGTAAAAAAGAAGTTATGTTCAGTAGTACTATATAAAGAGTGCTCCCTCTAAATAAGAAGGAATCAGGGCTTTTTCTAAAAACAGGAAGAGCCTTTATTTTTTCTTAAAGTCTCCCCGCTTAATTGATCTGATAAATTCGCCCCAGGCAAAAGGATTCAACAAAGGATTAGAACGGGGGCCATACCGGGTTTCCCTCAATTCCTGCTGTTGCTGCATATAATTGCGGAAATTCATGCTTCCATTCATTGGCATGGCTTTGAACATTCGGGCCAGGGTGGCCTCATCCAGGTTTTTCCTCATATTTTGGTCCTGTTCCGGCAATTTCATGGCCAGAATGGCTTCTTTAAAAAGCGCTTCAGTAGGATATGGCAATATTTCCACTTCGGGCAGATAGGTAGTGTCTTCCATTAATTCAATGATGGCTGTGAAGTTATCTCCGTGATTGTCAGGTATAATATAATGTTGTTTCTGATAACCTACAGCACTGATCACAACACTGTCATATACCAATACTGGCATAGAAAAATATCCATACTGATTGGAGGTAGTTCCACGACCTGCTTTGGGTACATAGATATGAACACCCGGGACCCCTGTGGTACTGTCACTGCCTATTACCACTCCTGAAAACTGAATAACGCGGTTTTCGCCTTGCCCAAATAATTGGGTAACAGGCAATAAGAGCAATAAAGGAAGGATAAGTATCCAAATATTTTTGGTACAACTACGCACGCTTAGTTCAATTTGATATTAATGATAATGAATCTGAAAGATATTGGCAACCTTTTCTGATTTTGATCTATTTTTTCAAACGAAAAAAAAATAATTATGTTAACCAAAACATTTTTTCTTAAACAAAAATTAAGCCTAATATAGTTTCACCAAATCGATTTGTATGAGATTAAAAAATTTTAGTTTAAGTTACGGCAGTCAGATTTTCAAAGCATTTTCAGATGAATCCCGGGTAAGGATACTTTATTTGCTCTATCAAAACAGGCAAATGTGTATTTCTGACCTGGAGCAAATTCTGGATTTTACCCAGTCTAAAACTTCCAGACATCTGATTTATTTGAAAAACTCTAAAATTGTAAGTTCTAAGAAACTTAACAATTGGGTATTTTATTATATCATTGATGAAGTGTATGATATCATCAGTCAGATGTTTAAATATCTAAACAAGGATGTTACCCTGCAAAAAGATCAGGAAACTTTTGAGGTTTTATATTCTAACAGGGAATTGGCCGTTTATCAGGTAGATAACCAAAAGTATTTTGAGTGGGAGCCAAAAGATTAAAAACGAACCATCAATATAGAGATATTTTTTTTGATTTAGATCATACCCTTTGGGATTTTGATAAGAATTCTGCTGAGGTACTGACTGAGCTTTTTGCTCATTACCGGCTGGAGGAATGTTGTGTTTCGCTGGAACAATTCATCAGTAAGTTCCATGAAATTAATCGAAAGTTGTGGCGCCTGCATGAACAGGCATTGATTGATAAAGAAAGTATTCGGGATTCCAGGTTCAGGATCATTTTTTCCGAACTTAATTTGCCAGAATCGTCACTTCCACCGGATATTGGGGAAAGCTACCTGAAATTGTGTCCGGTGAAGGAAAATGTGATCCCCTATTCCCACCAGGTTCTGGACTATCTGAAAAAAAAACAGTATAAGCTACATATCATTACCAATGGATTTGAAGATGTACAGCATTTGAAATTAAAAAGCGCCTGCCTGGATCATTATTTCGACCAGATTATTACTGCAGAAAGTTGTGGATACAAAAAACCCCATGCCTCTATATTTCAACATGCCTTGCAGGTTTCAGGATCGGGGTTGACCCAAAGCCTGATGATTGGGGATAATCCTGAATCAGATATTGCTGGAGCAATTAATTTTAATATGGATTGCATTTATTATAATCCTTTGGGAACAAGTCACAATT
This sequence comes from Candidatus Cyclobacteriaceae bacterium M3_2C_046, assembly GCA_051418075.1. Classification (GTDB taxonomy): domain Bacteria; phylum Bacteroidota; class Bacteroidia; order Cytophagales; family Cyclobacteriaceae; genus JBPRGG01. Next base: position 117,128 of record JBPRGG010000052.1, read on the forward strand.
ATAAAGTCACTTTTGAAATTTCCTGCCTGAGCGAATTGATGAAAATATTGTAATTTTTTAAATCAAGAAGCCTTCCCGATTGTTATTTACTATATTTGGAAATAAGCCTGTTAGAAATTTTTCAATTATTTACAATCAGTTAATTTTGCCATTCATTATTGTTTAAATAAAAATTACATCTATTATGTCAAACGGATTTTTTCAAGTACCAGTACCGATAAACGAACCCGTATTAAGTTATGCACCAGGATCCATTGAAAGAGTTGTATTAAAAGAAGCCATAGAGTTGGCCCGTTCCAGGCAGGAGGATATTCCTATGTATATTGGGGGAGATGCTGTAAGGACGGATCATAAAATTTCTATTCATCCACCCCATGATATTCAGCATACCCTTGGTCACTATCATAAAGGCGACAAGTCACATGTGGAACAGGCTGTGAATGCGGCCATGGGAGCCAAGCCTGGTTGGGAACAAATGAGTTGGGAACATAGGGCCAGCATTTTCCTGAAAGCAGCAGAATTAATTTCCGGACCTTACCGGGCCCACATTAATGCAGCTACAATGCTTTGCCAGTCAAAGAATGTGTTACAGGCAGAAATTGATTCGGCTTGCGAACTGATCGATTTTCTCCGGTTCAATGTACATTTCATGAGCCAGATCTATCAACAGCAGCCTATGTCCTCTCCCGGGATCTGGAATCGAACCGAACATCGACCTTTGGAAGGTTTCATTTTTGCCCTGACGCCTTTTAATTTTACCGCCATTTCTGGTAACTTGCCCACAGCCCCGGCCATGATGGGCAATACAGTAGTTTGGAAGCCAGCCAATACCCAAATATATGCAGCCAGACTGATTATGGAGATCCTGATGGAGGCTGGTTTACCTGATGGAGTTATTAATTTAATTTATACCGATGGGCCTTCTGCCGGTGAGGTGGTCTTTAATCATCCTGATTTTGCCGGTATTCATTTTACAGGCAGCACCAAAGTTTTTCAGGAAGTCTGGAAAACTGTAGGCAATAATATCCCAAAATACCGCAGTTATCCCCGCCTGGTGGGAGAAACCGGCGGTAAGGACTATATCATCGCGCATCATAGTGCCGATGTAAAAGCATTAGCTACTGCAATCAGCCGGGGCGCTTTCGAATATCAGGGACAGAAATGTTCTGCGGCATCCAGGGCCTATATTCCTTCAAATCTTTGGGATGAACTTAAGACTCTCGTTTTAGATGATCTGGCCAGTTTTAAAATGGGCGGAGTGGAAGATTTTTCTAATTTTATTAATGCTGTGATTGATGAGAAATCATTTGATAAGATAGCCGGATATATTGACGCAGCCAAAAAGAATGATATGGCAGAGATCATAGCTGGCGGTAACTATGAAAAATCTAAAGGTTATTTTGTGGAACCAACTATCATTTTAACTAAAGACCCATTATACGTTTCCATGTGTGAAGAGATCTTTGGACCGGTTTTGACCATTTATATTTACCAACCCAATCGATTTGAAGAGGCGCTTGAATTGCTGGATAGCACTTCACCTTATGCCCTCACCGGTGCTTTGTTTGCCCAGGATCGTCATGCCATAGACCTGGCTTCTGACAAATTAAAAAATTCAGCCGGAAATTTCTATATCAATGATAAACCTACCGGAGCTGTAGTAGGTCAGCAGCCTTTTGGCGGGGCCAGAGCTTCTGGTACCAATGATAAGGCCGGTTCTATGGTAAATCTGCTAAGATGGGTCTCTCCCCGAACCATAAAAGAAACATTCGTGCCACCGATCAATTTCCGGTATCCTTTTATGGATGAAGCATAAAATTAAATAATGTTCCACAATGGGCTAAAGGTGACTGCTTTTAGCCCTTTTTTTATTTCTGGTGTAAGCCTTCCAAAATCATAAGGTGTTTTCTCCCCACTTTTTTAAAAATACAGAGAATGATTATTACGTTAACAAAATGAAAATTATTTTTCCCGAAATATTTTCATTTTATTAAATTATCCATAAACTTTACAAAATAAGCGTAAGAAATACATTTAAACCTTAAGTTGAGTTTCATGAAATTATATACCGTATTATTCGCTGTGTTTAGTGGTATCCTGATGGCTGCGGCCCAGGATTTACCAGAATGGCAAAATCCCCAGGTTTTTCAAATAAACCAGGTGGCTCCACATACCCCTTTAACTCCCTTTACCTCTTTGAAAAAGGCACTGGAAAATAAAAGGGAAGAAAGTGAATACTTTTTTAGCCTTAATGGTGAATGGTACTTTAAATGGGTTCCGCAGCCAAAAGAGGCTCCCTCAGATTTTCATAAAAACAACTTTGATCTGGCAGGATGGGATCAAATAAAGGTTCCTTCAAACTGGCAAATGGAAGGCTATGGACATCCCAAATTTCGGAACATTGCCCTTACTTTTCCCGGCAATCCTCCTTATGTGCCTGATTACTATAATCCGGTAGGATCTTACAAAAGAACTTTTTCATTACCTGAATCATGGAATAGAAGGCAGGTGTTTTTGCACTTTGAAGGAGTCAAATCTGCTTCCTATGTTTGGATCAATGGTAAAATGGTAGGTTATAACCAGGGAGGGATGGAACCAGCGGAATATGATGTCACTAATTTCCTGAAAAAGGGTGAAAACCAAATAGCTGTGCAGGTATATAGATACTCTGACGGAACCTACCTAGAAAATCAGGACATGTGGCGGCTATCCGGAATTTACCGGAATATTTATCTTTTCGCTGCTCCAATCGTTCATATGCGTGATTATTTTGTAGTAACTGATCTGGATGAAAATTATAAAGATGCAGTATTAAAGGTTGAAACTGAGTTGATAAATTATGATTCAAAAGATCAGGAGGGCTACCAGCTTCGTTTGAACCTGATGGATCAAAATGGTAAAAAAGTTTTGCCTAAGCCCATGATTGAACCCAATATCAACCTGAATGGTAACCAATCCAAGCTGGTCCAGTTGGAAGCTGCAATTGCTGACCCTTTGAAATGGTCAGCTGAAAAACCTGATCTTTATACCCTTACCTTTGAATTGTTGGACCAACAAAATCAAGTGATTGAAGCTTATAGCCATCAAGTTGGATTTCGTGAAGTTGAAGTAAAGGACCGGGCGGTGCTGATCAATGGCGTTCCGGTGAAATTTAACGGAGTAAATAGTCATATTCATCATCCGGAGACCGGAAAGACTATGGATAGAGAAACGATCATCAAAGATTTCACCTTGATGAAGCAATTTAACATCAATTGTGTCCGTACATCCCACTATCCCCCTGATATTGAATACCTGCAGCTGGCCAATGAATTTGGTTTGTATGTTTTTGATGAAGCAGGAACCGAATGTCATTCCAATATCTGGTTATCCGGAGAGCCTCTTTGGCGGGAGGCCTTTATTGATCGTGGTGTAAAAATGGTAAAAAGAGATCGTAATTTTCCATCTGTAGTAATTTGGAGCGCTGGTAATGAAGCAGGTGTAGGACAAAGCCTGGCAGATCTTATTGAAGAAGGCAAAAAAATTGATCCCAGCCGTCCAGCCTGGATGTATGGGGGAAATACTTTTTCTATTCCATTTGAAGATATTGTGGGGCCACGCTACTGGACACCCCTTATGCTTAAAAAATTAGCTCAGGTGCCTGCTGAGCAAGATCCGCGGCCTTCCTATATGGATGAATACCTCTCTGCTGCCGGCAATGGTCTGGGAGGGTTGGATGAATACTGGGACCTGATCTTTCAGTATCCCCGTTTAACCGGCGGAGCTATCTGGGATTGGGTTAGCCCTTCCATTAAGGTACCGCTGAGGGTGCTGAATGATCGTTCAGGTGATCAGCATCAGGCGGTGATTATGGGCAGAGCTAAACTGGTGGATGGCAAAGCCGGTAAAGGATTATTGCTGGAAGGTCATGATCAGTGGGTAGAGTTGTACCAGGATGATGATTTGGATATTACTGATGAGATTACCCTGGATATGTGGGTGAAGCCGCAGGGTTTCTATCAAACTAACCCCTTTATTACCAAGGGCAATCACCAGTTTGGTATTGTGCAGGAACAATCGGATTCAGTTGAATTCTTTATTTTTGACCAGGAGCGTATCACCGCCAGGGCCAAGGTACCCTCAGACTGGAACAACCAGTGGCACCATTTAGTAGCCTCTTACGATGGGGAGGTTTTGAAATTTTATATTGATCAGCAGTTGGTGGCGCATACAGCTCATCAGGGAAGGATCCACCATGCTGATTTTCCTCTGAATATCGGAAGAAATGCTGAATTACATGATAGTGAACATCCTGGATTACTGGCCACTGCAATTATTGACGAGGTAAAAATATATGACCAGGCCTTTACACCTGAACAACTTAATACAGCCGGAAATGCATTAGTGCTTTATCTTGATTTTGAACAGGAGCAGGAACAAGGGACGTTTTATACTACCGGTTTGGATGGACGTACTTATGGTACCATTTGGGCCGACCGTACCGCACAACCTGAAATGTGGCAGATCAAAAAATCAGCTCAACCGGTGAAAATAGAAGCAGTAGACCTATTAGAAGGTAAAATCAAGTTGTCTAACCGGCATGCTTTTACCAACTTGAATGAGTTAAAATCTGAGTGGCTTATAAAAACCAATGGCAAGGTTGTAAATTCCGGAACATTTGTGGCAGATGTTGATCCATGGCAGCAAAAGGAAATAATGATTCCCATTGATCGGTCCAGCCTGAATGATCAGCATGACCATTGGCTGGAAGTACGATTTCTGCTGCCGGAAGATCAGGTTTGGGCCAGTCAGGGCCATGAAATTGCCTGGGAGCAGTTTTTGTTGACTAAAAAAAGACCATCAGACGATCTGTATATCCCCACTGATATAGAGGAAGCAATGACTTACCAGGAAAATGACCAGGTAATAGAGGTCTCAGGTAAAGATTTTAGTTACCAGATTGATAAAACCAGAGGGAGTTTGGGTTCTATTGTTTTTAAAGGAAAAGAAATAATAAAAACTGGCCCCAGGTTCAATGTCTGGCGGGCTCCTTTGGCTAATGATTTTGATCAATGGAGTGGCTGGCACTTTAAAAACAGCTTAAGAACTCCAGGATACGGATTTAACCGTGAGAATCACTGGCGTACCTATGGACTGAATAATCTTGAATTGGAAGTGGCTGAGGTTCAGGTGGTCAATGCTTCACAAGATCTGGTAGAGGTTAGCGTGAAAACCTATGAATCAGGTCCGATACATTTAGAAGAAACCCCGGAACGATATACTTCATTTGAAAATTTATATAATTACAAGTTTTATCGGGATGGGCAGATTGTGTTGGATCATACCATTATACCTCATGATGATATGCCGGATTGGTTGCCTAAATTGGGGTTACAATTAACTATGCCTAAAGAGTTTAACCAGATGAAATGGTATGGGAGAGGACCTTATGAAACGTATCCTGATCGCAAAACCGGGGCTAAAGTGGATTTTTATGAAGGTGATGTAGAAGATCAGTATGTTCCATACCTCATTCCTCAGGATCATGGCAATAAAACAGACGTGCGTTGGGCCTGCCTGACCAACCAGGAAGGAATAGGCTTGTTACTATCGGGTTCAAAATTATTTAACCTGGCGGTGCATCAATTTAGTACAGAAAATCTTTCCCGGTCACGTTATCCCTTTCAACTGAAACAGGTTGATTATTATACAGTTAATATCGACCAGGAAGTTTCCGGAGTGGGAGATACTTCACGTTCTGTGTTAACCCAATACCAGGTGAAGCCGTCCGTTTATAATTATCAAATCCGGCTTAAGCCCTATCAGGCTGATGGTACCAATATCCCAAGTTTTTAAAAACTTGACATACATACGTTTATAAAAGGAGAATGAAGGTAAGCCTGTTACCGCATTCTTCTTTTATATAAAACAATCCAGAAAGCTTTTTAAAGTTAAAAACTATTGTTTTTCAGGAATATCCCGTAATCGCCACCGTCTAATTGATTTCCATTGATGATATTCAGGATCATGGTTTTATCTTCCTTGATTATCTTGATCTTATCAGGCATTTGCTCATACTGAAACGTTTGCGTGACCGGCATCACAGAAGTGGTTAAGGTGACTTCATCTTCTTTAAAGTGCATCATGGCATAATAGCCCACATCACAGGTATATAAGCCACGAATCTGGGAAGAAGGTTCATTTTTTTCAGGTGAACAACAGGTGATAAATAATATACCGGTGAATAATCCGATATTTAACAATAGTGTTTTCATAGCTTTTAGTAGTTGAACATGTAATTATACTAGTTTAAAAAAAAATATCCGGGTCTCTTTCGATAAACCCGGATCACAATTCGATTAACTATGGAATAGTTTGGACCTATAGATATTCCAGGTTTTTGTACCTCTGATAGCCTTTTTGGGTCAGGTCTTTTAATTCATTTACCATGTTTTGATTGGTTTCTTTAAAGTGGAAAATGCTATTATCATCCATATTCTGTTTTAGGTCAGAAGAAACATCATTTAAAAGTTCAGGAAATAGTTCGGCTGGTTTAAATTTATAATTTACCTCATCATCCTTTAGGAAAATTTTGCCAAACATGATAGGTTCCTGTGATTTTGGATGTAAACCTCCATCCAGGTAAAACTCTTCCGGAGTATCTTTCTTAATGGTCATTTCTTTGGTGTAGGAATTAAGTATCCCTTTCAATTCTTCAAATGTATGGCTTAATTGCGTATTCATATTTATTTTGTTTTAAGTTGTACATTCCTTTATAAATTAAAAAAGGTACCCCCATGGATTGTTTATAAAATGACTGTCTAAGGTTGTGAAATTTAAAATTTTACCAGAATAAAAAGCTAATATTTTTCAATATGTATTAATAAATGGTCAAATTGCCGGCGATTTTTTAAGGCATTTGCTGTCAAAGGCATTGGCAAAAGATTGTTTAGCACCAATAAAATTTTTATATTTATCAGATATGGTGCTCATAACTTCTGATTATTGTTTAAATTTTTGATCATTATGCTATTTTTTGAAAATTTAATACTTCCATTACATGGTCCCTAAAATGAATCTGCTGGATAACATGTAATTATATTTCATCGGATTTTCTTTTCAAATGTATTTCCGGAATAGCTAAAATTATAAATTTATGGACAATTACATTCTTTCTCTTGATCAAGGTACTACCAGTTCCAGAGCCATTGTATTCGATAAACAGGGAGAAATCATTTCAGTCAAGCAAAAGGAATTTGAACAAATATTTCCCCAACCAGGATGGGTAGAGCATAACCCCCGGGAAATATGGTCATCTCAGGCAGAAGTGGCTTTGCAGGCCCTGAAAAGTGTTGGCATCAGCGAAAAAAATATATCGGCCATAGGCATTACAAACCAGAGAGAAACCGCCGTGGTTTGGGATAGAGAAACAGGACAACCTGTTTACAATGCCATAGTATGGCAGGACAGACGTACTTCCCGCTATTGTGACCAGTTGAAGGAGCAGGGGCATGCTGAAATGATCAAAAAGAAAACTGGTTTAGTAATTGATGCCTATTTTGCCGGAACTAAAGTAAAATGGATATTGGATCATGTAGACGGAGCCAGGCAAAAAGCTAAACAGGGAAAACTTGCCTTTGGCACCATTGATTCATGGCTGATCTGGCAGCTTACCAAGGGAGATAAACATATTACGGATGTTTCAAATGCTTCCCGGACTTTATTGTTTAATATTCATACCTTAGATTGGGATCAAGAGCTACTGGATCTGCTGGATATTCCGGCCAGCATGTTGCCCCGGGTAACGGCCTCCAGTGGCAACCTGGCTGCTACCAGTTCATCGATATTTGGTACGGCCATCATCATAGGAGGAATTGCCGGCGATCAGCAGGCAGCATTATTTGGTCAGCAATGTACCAGGCCCGGACTGGCTAAAAGCACCTATGGTACAGGAAGTTTTACCCTGATCAATACAGGCCCAAAAGCCAGGGTGTCAAAAAATAACCTTATCACAACCATTGCCTGGCAGATCGGTGATAAAGTAAATTATGCCCTGGAAGGTTCGATATTCATTGCTGGTGCAGTTGTACAATGGCTCAGAGACCAATTGGGGATCATAAAATCTTCCCGGGAGGTGGAAGCATTAGCTTCTTCAGTAAAAGATAATGGCGGGGTATACTTTGTGCCTGCTTTTACCGGATTAGGTGCACCTTATTGGGATCAATATGCCCGGGGAACCATCATAGGTATGACCCGGGGCACTAATAAAGGTCACCTGGCCAGGGCAGCCCTGGAAGGTATTGCTTTCCAAACCATGGATGTACTAGCGGCCATGCAATCAGATGCGGAGCTTCCTCTATCAGAGCTTAGGGTGGATGGGGGTGCAGCTGCCAATAACCTTTTAATGCAGTTTCAGGCAGATATTCTGGGAACACCGGTAGTACGACCTAAACAGATAGAAACCACTGCTTTGGGAGCAGCCTATTTAGCCGGATTGGCGGTAGGTTACTGGAATAATATTCAGGAATTACAGGAACAGTGGACTACTGATAAGATCTTCAGCCCAGACATACCAGACACAGAGGCAGTAAAATTAGCCCGAAAATGGCATGTTGCCCTGGATAGGTCCAGGAACTGGATCAATGAGGATTAATAAGCATTTTTTTATATACTTAATCATAAAACATAATTATGAAAAGAGAATTGCTGATCAAAAAACTTAAAGAAAATAACCAGCCCTGGGATATTGTGGTAATAGGCGGAGGCGCTACCGGTTTGGGAGCTGCATTGGAAGCCAGTACCAGGAATTACCGCACCCTGCTCCTGGAAATGTCTGATTTTGCCAAAGGTACATCCAGCCGGTCTACCAAATTAGTACATGGGGGAGTTAGATATCTGGCTCAGGGTGATATTTCTTTGGTGCTGGAGGCTTTGAGGGAGCGGGGCTTATTAAGAAAAAATGCCCCCCACCTGGTTAAAAACCAAGCTTTTATCATTCCCAACTATGAATGGTGGGGTGGACCTTTTTATACAGTAGGATTGAAAGTTTATGATATGATGGCTGGAAAACTGGGGCTGGGTCCTTCAGTACATTTATCCAAGGATGAAACCCTTGATCTTATTCCTACCATCCGAAAAGAAGGTTTGCAAGGTGGTGTGATATACCATGATGGTCAGTTTGATGATGCCCGCCTGGCAATCAACCTGGCTCAGACTGTGGTGGATTATAATGGGTTGGCTTTAAATTACATGAAGGTAATCAATCTCACCAAAGATGAGGAAAACCTGGTGAATGGTGTGGTAGCCAGGGATATGGAAACTGGTGAAGAATATAAAATATCGGCCAAAGCTGTAATCAATGCAACTGGCGTTTTCACAGACGATATCCTGCAAATGGATGAACCCGGATTGCCCAGGAAGATAGTTCCCAGCCAGGGAATCCATTTTGTATTGGATCATGATTTTTTAAGTGGCGATAATGCCATTATGATCCCCAAGACAGATGATGGCAGGGTGCTGTTTGCTGTTCCCTGGAGAGGAAAAGTGGTAGTGGGTACGACTGATACCCTAATTGATGAAGCCAGTCTGGAGCCCCGGGCTCTGGAACAGGAAATTGAGTTTGTACTCAGTACAGCCGGACGCTATCTGACCCGGATGCCCAAACGCAGTGATATAAAGAGCATTTTTGCCGGATTGCGACCTCTGGCTGCCCCCGATGAACAAGGTAAAGAGACTAAAGAGATTTCCCGGGGGCATAAAATAAGTGTTTCCTTATCCGGACTGGTCACCATTACCGGGGGCAAATGGACCACTTATCGGAAAATGGGAGAAGATGTAATTAATAAAGCTTCTCTGGTGGCAGGTATAGAGGAAAGGAGATGTATCACAGAAGATCTTCCACTGCATGGTTACATGTTGAATGTAAATATTAGTGATCATCTTTATGTTTATGGTTCTGATGCAGTTACCATAAATGAAATGATGCAGGAGCAACCTGAATTGGCTGAAAAGCTGGATGAGAGGCTGGATTTTACCAAAGCAGAAGTAGTTTGGGCAGTACGGGAGGAGATGGCACGTACCATCGATGATGTATTAGCCAGGAGGGTGAGGGCTTTGTTTCTGGATGCACGGGCAGCCATTGCCATGGCCCCCGAAGTAGGCAGGATCATGGCTGCAGAATTGGATAAAGATCAAGCCTGGATTGATCAACAAGTAGAAGAATTTACGAAAATGGCCCGGGGATATTATCTTGAAGATTAGTTATTATTAAAACCTAATGTCAATATAAAATATGAATGAGTTTTTGGCAGAGATCATTGGCACCATGCTCCTGATTGTACTGGGGGATGGAGTTGTGGCCAATGTCGTCTTAAATGAAACTAAAGGAAATAACAGTGGTTGGATAGTGATCAGCCTGGGATGGGGGCTGGCTGTTTTTGTAGCAGTGGCTGTGGTAGGACCAGTCAGCGGTGCCCATATTAATCCGGCAGTTACCATTGGGTTGGCCATGGGTGGCATTTTTCCCTGGTCTAAGGTGGTAATTTATATTACAGCGCAGTTAATTGGAGCCGCCCTGGGAGCAATTCTGGTGTGGCTCAGTTATCTGGATCATTTTAAGAAAACCAAAGATAAAAGTATTATTTTAGGCGTGTTTGCCACAGGGCCTGCTATCCGAAATTATGGTAAAAACTTTTTAACAGAAGTGATTGGCACTTTTGTGCTTGTGTTTGCTGTGTTTTATCTGGCCGGGCCAACCTTTATTTCTCCTGAAATCAGGGAAGTGGAAATAGGGCTTGGATCCATAGGCGCTTTACCGGTTGGTCTGCTGGTAACTGCCATTGGATTATCCTTGGGCGGTCCTACTGGATATGCCATCAATCCAGCCAGAGACCTTGGACCAAGGTTTATGCATGCTTTACTGCCCCTGGAACACAAGGGGCACTCAGACTGGCCCTACGCCTGGGTGCCTGTTTTAGCGCCCTTGGTGGGGGCTTTGTTGGCGGCTGGCTTGTATTTGATCTTCCTCTGAGGGGGAATTGAGCCATTTCAAAAATTGGAAACCATATTTTTTGAGCTTATGATGTATGACGGTTATGGAATGCATTGGGGTTGGTGGTTGTTTTGGTTGGCCATTTTTGTGATAATTGTCTGGTTTTTGTTCATGGCATTGAGAAAGAACAGGGACAAGGAAATACCTATCCAGACTCCTCATTCAAACGCCCTGGAACTTCTGGAAAAGCGATATGCCCGGGGAGAGATTGATACCAGATAATACAAAGAAAGGAAGCGTATTGCTGGAAAAGTGATTTACATGCTGTCAGGTAAGTTGTTTAGAAATTCCACCAGTTTTCTCACAGCGATGCCACGGTGACTGATTTTTCCTTTTTCATCAAGAGTCATTTCAGCAAATGTACGATTATAACCATCAGGCACAAACAATGGATCATAACCAAATCCCTGATTTCCTCGGAGCTGATCAATGATCTTTCCATTGACAATTCCTTCAAATTGGTGGACCTCACCATTTAGTATGAGGGTTATAACTGTTCTGAACCGGGCCCTTTTATCAGAATGATTTTGAAGATGCTGTAATAATAGCTGCTTATTGGCTTCATTATCTTTTTGATCGCCGGCATAACGGGCTGATCTGACCCCCGGAGCTCCGGATAATGCGTTGACTTCCAATCCTGTATCATCGGCAAAACAGTCCAGATGAAAGTTTTGGAATACATATTGTGCCTTTTGTAATGAATTTCCCTCAAGGGTATTGTGGGTTTCCGGCAAATCCTCTCTGCAGCCAATCTGGGCCAGACTAAGCACTTTAAATTGTGCCCCCAACAAAGCCTGAATTTCTTTCAACTTGTGCAGGTTATTGGTAGCAAAGCAAATTTTCATGGCAACAAGGTTTTAAAGGTCAAAAATAGTCAAAATTAAAAAAAGCACTTCGAAAAGTGCTTTTTTTAATTAAATACGAATTATAGGAGCTTAAATAAATTTCTGTTATTCATTCAATAATTCCACATCAAAGGCTAGAATGGAAAATGGTTGTATTTTAATGGCCGGGAAAATAGATTCGGGGATGCTTATTTGAAATCCAACCGGACTGTTTGTAGTATTTCGATGCTCTTCCCAATAGGCATAATTAGAAGTCATTATAATAGTTCCTTTGCCGCCCTTATTCATTTGAGCCAGGCCATTATTAAACCCTTTTATGGTTCCTCCTAATCTGAAAATAGCAGGGTTATTAGCCGGAGATTTATCAAATTCCTTCCCATCCAGGAAGAAACCTCTGTAATTTACTTTCAAATCTTCACCATTTTTTGGTTTATCTCCTTCTCCCTGGACTTCTTCATTGAAATACAGACCATCTGCTAGTTTTTCCACATTTTCCCATCCTTGTTCATTCATATAATCCTGAATAATGGTATCCTGATGCAAAACGAATTCCGCAGAATCCATAACATTAGCTACATGCACCTCAAAGATCACACTGGCATAAGCCGGAATTTTACTGGTAGAAAGACGACCATAAGCCCATCGAGAGGGTAAATAGAAACGATAAGTCTCCCCTTCCTTCATGTTATTGATCCCAAGATGAACACCTGGAGGATATAATTCATTGATGAAATGACGATAGGAAAACGGAATATCTTCTCCCTGAACCAGGCTGTCTACCACGGTGCCATTTAATAGGGAAACTTTGTAATAAAGGTTGATAAAATCCTCTACATCTACTTCTTCACCTGCATTTTCCTGCAATACTTCGTAATAGAATCCATTGGCATCTTCTTCGGCTTGAATATTATTACTGGACATATATTCCTCCAACTGCCGTAAGCTTTCTTTATTTTCGCTTTCTCCTTCTACTTCAGATTCTTCCAGACATCCTTGCCATAAAAAAGATGAAGCAAACAGCGCTATGATTAAACTATATCTAAATACTTTCATTTTATAATAATTATTTTTTTGCTTTTTAACGTTTAAAATCTCTCAATTGACACATAATAAGCCAAAAAGGTTGTAAAAATATTTATTTTTCACCTCTATTGTTTAAAAAAATCAGGGCTGTTCATTCAAATACTGATCCTGGTATTCCCCGGGTGACATCACCTGTTCCAGTCCGACATAAAAGGTGAGGTCGGTATCTTTCAGATGGCCGGGTACTGAATCCTGGGCTGTGATATGATAAAAATCCTGAGCCGGTACCTGGAATGTGATACTATCGCCCTCTGTCATCTGCCTGATAGCCTGGTATACTAAGCCGGACCTTTGCCAAACGGAATCAATAAACTGCATAAAAAAAGGACCTCCCAGCAATTTTGAATCAGCAATCACTGAATCAGCTTCATTTTGATACATCATGTTGATCTTAAGGATCTGTCCTGGTTGAAGCGGGGCAGAAGGAATGTCCTGAATATATGAAATATCTAGTTTACCCGTTTGTTCTTTAGTTTCTGAGGGGGACTGGCAGGAAATTAGCTTTAGAAAAAGAAATATCAATAGTAGATCAGGTAGATTTGATTTTCTTATTGGTCTCATTCAGGTTTTCTTTATAAGCGGGTAACAATTTAACGAATCTTTCTACCACCCGGTCAATAGGTTCATCTGATCTTCCTCCGGCTGCATTTTTATGTCCTCCTCCTTCAAAATGTACCCGGGCAACATCATTTACTGAAAAATTACCTTTAGATCGAAAGGAGATTTTCACTTCATCTTCCCTGTCAATGATCACAGCAGCAAAAATCACATCTTTCAAGGATAAGGCATAATTGACTAATCCTTCAGTATCTCCAGTTTTTGACTTAAAATGACTAAGATCTTCTTTGGAAATGGCAAAATAGGCGGTATTGAATTGTTGCAGCACCACCAGGCGTTCATTAAGGGCAAAACCAATGAATTTAAGTCGGTTTAAGGAATTGTTGTCATAGATAAATTCACCTACTTTGGCAGTTTCTGCGCCTAATTCTATCAGGTCAGCTGTAACCAGGTGCACATTTTTAGTGGTGTTCGAATGTTTAAACTGGCCGGTATCTGTCATAATTCCGGCGTAAAGGCAATTGGCAATTGATATATCTATCAAATGCCTTTCTTCCAGCAGGTTGATTAGTTCATACACCAGTTCTGCTGTAGCAGCAGCTTCCGTACTCCATAATTCAAAATCTGCAAATCGATCTGGGTCCAGGTGATGATCGATCAATACTTTAATGGCTTTGGATTTATGTACAGAGGAGCCCAGCCCATTGATGCGGCTAAGGCTGTTAAAATCCAGACAAAAGATCATATCTGCCTCTTTTACCAACTGGTAAGACTTCTGCTCCGTTTTTTCCTCAAAAATTACCACCTGGTCCGTACCATCCATCCAATTCAGAAAGTCAGGAAAATCGGAAGGTGTAATAACGTTTACCTCATGATTCTTCTTTTTTAAAAAAGCAGCCAATCCCAGGGAAGATCCTAAAGCATCTGCATCCGGTTTAAAATGGGTGGTGATGACGATCTTTTTGGGGGTACCTAATAATTCTTTAAAAGCTTGAAGATTTCGCATTATTTCAACTTCCTTCCCGGAAAAATTTTATTGAGTTGCAAATCTGGTAATAAAATAGTTAAATTCAAAAATATGTTTTTTAACTGGGTTTCAAACACAAAGTTATATTAACACCATCTTGTACCTGTTTTGTTTTATGAAACCCTGATAAGTCTTAACCCGATGCAAAAGGATATATTATAAAAAGCGCCATAAATTCATGCATTTTGGATTTTTACTTTATTTTTGCCGCAAATGAATTTTTAATTTTAAACAATAGTAATTATGGCTACAAATAGAACTTTTACCATGGTAAAACCTGATGCATTTGCTGAAGGCCATACCGGTGAAATAATCCAAATGATTGAGAAAGCAGGTTTTAAAATAATAGCTATGAAATTGACCAAGCTCACCAAGGAAAGAGCCGGACAATTTTATGAAGTACATAAAGAAAGGCCTTTCTACAACGACCTGTGTGATTATATGTCTTCCGGTCCTATTGTAGCGATGATTCTGGAAAAAGATAATGCAGTGGAAGATTTCAGAAAATTAATCGGGGCTACCGATCCAGCCAAAGCAGAAGAAGGGACCATCAGAAAACTTTTTGCCAAATCCATAGAAGCCAATGCCATTCATGGGGCTGACTCCGATGAAAATGCTGACAAGGAAGGCAGTTTTTATTTTTCCACCACAGAAAAATTCTGAATTTAAGCAGACAACCTTAAAAGAAACTTTACTGATCCATCTTTTGAGGTTGTCTTTACACCTTCTCCTTTATTTCTTCTATCCAGAAATTATTAAATCCAAGTCCTATATTAATATTCAATTGATTGAGCTGTAACAGCTCCAGAATGGCTAAGAAATTGAAAATTACGGCTATGCGATCCGGCTCCAGTTCAATGATTCTACTGAAAGCGATCTTCTGTTTTTGGCGGACCAGGTCCATGATATAACTTTTTTTCTGATCCATGGTAAATGGAAACTGGATCACCTGATGTGAAGGCTTATTTTGTTGCTGCTCAAACCTTTTTAGTACTTTTTGATACACTTTAAGTAACTTGTAGAGGTCAATATGCTGTAATTCTGCTTCTACATTGGTAGTTTCAGATAGCTTTTTGATCTCTGTCACAATATTGCCCCGATGTTCCAGCTGGCTTCTTTTTGCTTCCATATCGGCCAATTCTACCACCACAGATTTGTATTTTTTGTATTCCAGCAGATGTTGCACCAATTCTTCCCGGGGGTCAATTTCGTTGCCTTCCTCATCCAGTGAAGGACGCGGTAATAACAATTTGGCCTTGATACGCATCAATGTTGCTGCAACCAAAATGAACTCACTGGCTACTTCAATATTCATTTCTTCCAATCGATGAATATAATCCAGGAAATCATTAGTGATCTGAGAAATGGGGATATCATAAATATCCAGTTCGTCCCGCTCTATAAAGAACAGTAACAGATCAAAAGGACCTTCAAACAGAGGCAGTTTTACTTCAAAACTCAATTTTGGTTTTTAGATTAAATAGTAAAATATTAATAGTGGATTCATTCCTAAAATTCCGAATTTACACTTAATAATCAAAATCCTCCTGTCATAATCAAAAATGACCTAAATTTGTGCACCCTTTTAAACTCAAAATAGCTTCATTTTGACAAGAAACATTTGACTTATAAACTTGTTTACAAGAAATTACTAACAATATAAAAACGAAATGCTAATTAATCCCGGTGAATTACTGGCTAAAGTAAATAATCCTTCAGAACTTAAGAAGCTTGATCAATCTCAGTTAGTCCAGTTTTCTTCTGAACTTCGTCAATTCATTATTGATAATGTATCAGTTTATGGTGGACATTTTGGAGCCAGTTTAGGTGTAGTGGAGTTAACAGTAGCCCTTCATTACGTCTTCAATACTCCGGATGACCTTTTGGTATGGGATGTAGGTCACCAGGCCTACGGTCACAAGATCCTGACCGAACGGAAAGATCACTTTCATTCCAACCGGATCTATCAGGGAATTTCCGGATTTCCCAAACGTTCCGAAAGCAACTATGACACTTTTGGAGTAGGTCATTCATCCACCTCTGTTTCAGCTGCCTTAGGTATGGCTATTGCCTCCAGATATAAGCAGGAAAATCGACAGCATATTGCGGTAATAGGGGACGGAGCCATGACAGCCGGTTTAGCATTTGAAGCCATGAACCATGCCGGGGTTTCTAATAGCAACATTCTGATTATATTGAATGACAATTGCATGTCCATCGATCCGAATGTAGGAGCTTTAAAAGATTATCTGACTGATATTACTACTTCTCATACCTACAACAGGATCAAAGAAGATGTATGGAATATTTTAGGTAAGATCAGTAAATTTGGACCTAATGCCCAGGAAATTGCTTCTAAGATTGAAACATCAGTCAAAACTTTGTTATTGAAGCAAAGTAATCTATTTGAATCTTTGAACCTTCGTTATTTTGGCCCGGTAGATGGTCATGATGTTAATCACCTGGTGAGCGTGTTAAATGATCTGAAGGCCATCAATGGACCTAAATTATTACATTGTGTTACCTTGAAAGGAAAAGGATTCCCCCTGGCTGAATTGAATCAAACCAAATGGCATGCTCCCGGAAAATTTGATAAGATTACCGGTGAAATAAGGAAAAAAGTTTTTGATTCACCTCAGCCACCCAAATATCAGGAGGTTTTTGGTAAAACTTTGCTGGAACTTGCCAAAAAAAATGACAAGATCATGGGTATTACGCCAGCCATGCCTACCGGCTCGTCCCTCAATATTATGATGGAAGCCATGCCTGACCGGGCTTTTGATGTGGGAATAGCAGAACAACATGCAGTCACTTTTTCTGCCGGACTGGCTACCCAGGGAATGATCCCTTTTTGTAACATTTACAGTACTTTTATGCAAAGGGCTTACGACCAGGTTATTCATGATGTGTGTATTCAAAATCTTCCGGTAGTGTTTTGTCTGGACCGGGCCGGACTGGTGGGAGCGGATGGTCCAACCCATCACGGGGCTTATGATTTAGCTTATATGCGGTGTATTCCCAATTTGACTGTTTCTGCCCCAATGGATGAATCTGAATTGAGGAACCTGATGTATACCGCCCAACTTTCGGGAAAAGGACCCTTCAGCATTAGATATCCCCGGGGCAAAGGAGTAAGGCCGGATTGGGAAGCATCATTTGAAGAAATTCCGGTGGGGCAGGGCAGGATTATTCAGGAAGGTGAAGATGTGGCCATCCTTACCATTGGACAGGTTGGAAATTTTGCCGTAGAGGCTTGCCAATCTCTGGCTGACTATGATATTTTTCCGGCTCATTATGACATGCGATTTGTAAAGCCATTGGATGAAGCTTTACTTCATCAGGTTTTTAAGAAGTTTAAACATGTGATTACGGTAGAAGACGGATGCTTGATGGGTGGATTCGGGAGTGCCATACTGGAATTTATGTCAGAAAATGGATATATGGCTCAGGTCAGACGACTGGGTATTCCGGATCAGATCATTGAACATGGTGAGCAGGCAGAATTATATAATGAGTGTGGCTATGACGGAGAAGGTATTAAAAAGACCGTACTTAAGTTATTGGAATCATCTGTAGAGATTAAAAAACTAATTTAGTAACATGAGTAAGATTATTTTTTCAGAATCCGGAAGCGGATTACCTGTGATTTTTTTACACGGATATGGTGAAAACAAGTTGCTATGGACTTCTTTTGAGGAAAAATTATCCAGCAATTTCAGGGTGATCGTTCCCGATCTTCCTGGTTTTGGTCAAAGTGAATGGGATAAGACTGAATTCAGCCTGGAAGATGTAGCCGATGAACTTTATCAATGGCTCCAAGAAATTAAAGTAGCATCCTGTATTATGATTGGTCATTCATTGGGTGGTTACATTGCCCTGGCTTATGCCAGGAAATACAAGGATCATTTGAAGGGTCTGGGACTTTTCCATTCCAGTATTTTTGAAGACACAGCTGAAAAGAAGGAAAATCGCAGTAAGACCATTGAATTTATCAAAAAGAATGGATCAGCCCCTTTTATGGAGAATTTTGTGCCTAACCTGTTTTATAAACCCCGACAGGAAGAGATTGCTGATATCATTCAAAAGCAGGTGGAAATTGGGATAAGTAACTCAGCAGACACCCTGGCCAGGTATATGGCTGCCATGAGGGATCGGAAAGATAGTTCCAGTTTTATTAAAGAATTTGATCAGCCGGTATTAATGATCATTGGTCAAAATGATCAATCGGTGCCTTTTGAGAAAAGCCAGGAGCAGGCAGCAATGCTCAAACACCCAACCGTACATATTTTAAATGAAACCGGCCATATGGGCATGTTTGAAAGAGAAACTGAAACTTTAAAATATGTAGAGGCTTTTTGCCTTTCTCTCAATCAGGAAAATTAACAGGTTGAATAAATTCCGATTATTTTATATTTAAAAAAAGCAGATCAACATCTAAAGAATAGATGTAATAATGTGGCTGTAAAGGAAAATAACTTAACAGGAGCAAGTTGGGGAAAAACATACTCAGCACATGGGGAAAATTAAAGAATGTTGCTATTTTTTCTGGAATTTGAATGATTCGTTATAGCGTTTATCTTTATCTAAAATCACCAGAAAATAATACCCTGGGGCAAAATTTTTCACCGGGATCTTATATTTGTTATCATTGATTTTTTCTACTTCAATTTTAACAGAATTTCCGATGATGTTATAAACCTCAAATTTTACTTTATCCAATTTATCTCCCTCTATTTTGATGAAAAGATTTTCCGTAGATGGGTTTGGATAAAGTTCGATCGAAGTTTTAATCTCTGTGATCTTTTTTTCCACAAAAGGAGAGGCTTCACTGTCGTTTCCGGTTTGAGCCTGAGCCAAACCAAAGGAAGTGAAATATGAAAGTACAAGTATAGCTAGTAATTTTTTCCCCATATGATACAATATTATACAAAGTAAAACATTATATAATTTAAAAGCAAAAACTGAACCAATAATTATTTTTTTTAAATAAATAAATACTGGATTTTTCCCTGCCTTCTAAAATATGTACGAATATAAATCGTTTATAGTTCTTTTAATATATTTAAAAACTGGCAATTATGCTAATGTTTTTGTAATATTTTCAATAAAATATTCAATATCACAAATTTTTATTTGTTAAATTAGCAATTTGCGACCTGTGTATATGGCAATTTTTCTTTGGAGCAGGCCCGGCGCTAGTAATATTTTAAAATTTTGTAATTTTTAAGCAGGTAATATTTTCAGGAAAGATGCTTAAAAGCCCTGGAAAGATAATGAATAATCTCGTTGGCAGTAGTTGCTTCCCATCCATTTTCCCGGCAGGCCAGGTCTCCGGCTAAGCCATGCATATAAACTCCTAAAATAGCCGCTTTTAAGGGGTCCTTGTTTTGCCCTAGTAAGGCTGTAATGATACCGGTAAGCACATCACCACTACCAGCTGTAGCCATTCCCGGATTTCCGGTCGGATTAAAATAAACCTGCCCCTGGGGCGTGGTGACGGTTGTATAGGCCCCTTTTACCACCAGGTTAACCCGGTATTTTTTAGCAAAGGATTTTTGAAGCGCCAGTCGTTCAAAATCATTTTCATATTCACCTGCAATTCGTTCAAATTCTTTTGGATGAGGGGTTAAAACAGACCCCTGCGGTATTTTCTCCAGCAATTCCCGGTGTTGACCCATAATATTCAGTCCATCTGCATCGATCACCATAGGTTGTCGGAACTGATCCAGCAAAACAGAAAAAGCATGTATCGTTTTCTGACTAGTGCCTAACCCAGGTCCAACTCCTACTACTTCCATGCCTTTCAGGTCTGGTACCTGAGAAAAGCACCTGAGTGAAGGATCTACAGTAGCCATAGCTTCAGGAACAGCAGTTTGGATAATATCATACCCACATTCAGGTATATGGACCGTCAGTAAACCTACACCGCTTTTCAGGCAGGCTTTAGCACTTAAAACCGCAGCACCCATTTTGCCATAACCCCCTGCTATGATTTTGACCCGGCCAAAATTTCCTTTATGATCAAATTTGCTGCGTTTGATCAATAATTTCTTTATAATTTCCTGGTCTACCAGGGTATAGGAACTATCCAGGTGACTTATAAATGACTCATGTAATCCAATATCCACTATCTGCCAATCACCCACAAATGGCTGGTTTTCACGGATAAAAAAAGCCAGTTTAGGTACCTGAAATGAAACAGTATGATCAGCCCGGACAATGGATTCACCTGTAGAATGTTTATCGCTAAACAGTCCGGAGGCAATATCGATGGCCAAAATGGTAGCAGCAGCATCATTCATTTGCTGAATCACCTGAGCATACAAACCTTCTGCCGGTCGGCTTAATCCTGATCCAAACAATGCATCAATTATGATATCCCTGGATTGAAAAATTGGTATAGTCTGGTCATTTTCAATAAGGTGTATGGCAGTTAATGCAGTAAGTCTTTGATAATTAGCTTCGAAATCCGGGCTTCCTTTAGATTTGATGGCGTAGACCTTTACCTGGTAGCCTTTTTCCAGTAAAAGTCTGGCCACAGCCAGTCCGTCCCCTCCATTATTTCCTGAACCTGCAACAATTTTAATGGGCCTGTCCTGGTTAAAATGATCCATAAACCAGTTGGTAAAGGCCATGGATGCTCTTTCCATCAGATCAAGTGATGAAACAGGCTCATGCTGAATAGTATAAGCATCAGCTTGGCGTATCTGGGAAGATAACAGAATTTTCATGAAAGAAGAAATTTTAAAAAATCAACTATTGGGATCAGAAACTTTTCCGGCAAATATGATCATACCGCTGTGTTTCTCCCTTATAAAATACAAAAAAGGTCTATCAATAGTTAAACTGGAAGCAGGGTTCATTTGATAAATAAATGGTTCTGGTAAAGAGGCAAATGAGCCTAATTTAAAAGTTGCCTGATGATACATTTCCTGTAATGAAACTGGCAATTTGTTATCAGTAACCATTTGGCTGAAGTCAGCTTCTGAAGCTGTAATAGCGGATAATCCCAACCCGGGCAGCAGGTTTGATACTTTCAATTGTTTATCTACGGCAAACCGGGGAATAAGCACATCGGTTTTTATGGTATCTACCTGGTTCAACCAGAATCGGAACGTTTCCAGGTTTAATTCCGACAAATTAGTCTGATTACCCCTGGCAGACATCATAAAAGTGAGACTAAACTGCCGGTTACCCTGAGGTATTTCAATAACTTCTACCAGGTCATCCTGATAGTAACCCAAAGTATAACCTTTAAGCAGCAGTAAGTCACAGGAGTCGGTTTTGTCTTTATTTTGGAAAGTTCCCCTGGTGGATAATTCCCACAGGGAATGATTAAGATCTCCTTCAAAAAAGACACCATTAAACATCAACAAACTTGATCCGTTGATTTTTTGGAATGGTTCCACCATATTGCCCAGGCTTTTGGATTCAATGATCCGGTTTATGTAATTTCGGGCATGTTTGCTGGTAAGATCCAGCCCCTCTGATTCCGCCTGGTAGTAAGCCATGATTTTGTCCCTGAATAATGGGTTGAGGGGTTGCTTATGGTCAAACCACAGAGAATTTATGAAATTTAATTTAATGGCCGGGTCAACTTCAGAAAGAAAATTGATTAATTCGCTGTAGGCTTTATTGATCTCTATTTCGGTAAAACCATCAATATGCAGAGATTGTAGAATAGCTTCCCGGGTTTTACCTGATGCTCCATTAAGAGACATACCCAGTTCCATACCAATACTGACCGGGGAAAAAAGAAAATTCTGGTCATGATCCGGTTGGTCTAAGGTATTAAGCAACTTGAAAACCAGATTATTAGAAGACTCAATCAGTAATTTTTCATCGGAATTTAAACTACGAAGTTCAGGCGCACTATTCGGCTCAGGAGAATCCCTTTCACAAGACCAGATCAGCATTAGTCCAGACAGGACCAGCAGGAGATCTTTAAACCGAACATGTAGTTTTCCCATTTTGGTATAACTTTTCTGACCAATTCACTAATATACCAATTTATTTGCACAAATAAAATAAAAAGCACCTGGTATATTACCTCATAATCAAGCTGGTTAGATCAGCTATTCACCTTCAGCTTCAACAGCTTTTACTTCCGGTATAAATCTCTTCAGCAAGTTTTCAATACCGGCCTTCAGCGTAATAATTGAAGAAGGACAACCACTGCATGAACCCTGGAGCAGCACCTTTACCACGCCGTCATCAAATGATTTAAAGGATATGGCCCCGCCATCCTGTTCAACAGCCGGTTTAATATATTCATCCAGGATTCCTTTGATTTTTACCTCAACTTCGGAATCTTCAGTTTCATCAGTCTGATCCTGTTCTGTATCCTGCAGATTTAAAATCGGCTTTTCTTCCTGTAAATATTGCTTGATATATTCTTTCAGGGTGTTCTGTATTTCATCCCATTCCACTGATTCTTTTTTGGTAACAGTGACAAAGTTGCTCATGTAAAAAACCCGATCTACAAAAGGGAAATTGAATAGTTCCTGGGCTAAAGGAGCATTGTGGGCACTTTCCTGGTCTGGGAAATCATAGCTTTTACCTTCTTCCACCAGCATAAAATTAGCCACAAATTTTAAGGAATTTGGATTCGGGTTGGATTCCAGATACAGATGAACCTGCCGGCTGTACAATTTTTCCTTATCGTAAGTATCCATTATCTTTAAATTATTTAAGGTTGAATTTTTATAACGATATTTTTTTGGTTTAGTTTTCCTGGTTCAGTATTTCACCAATGGGTTTTCTGATCAATCCTTCCGGCAATTCACCTTCAGTACTGGCTACCACCATAGTTACAGCAGCATCTCCTGTAACATTTACTGCGGTGCGCATCATATCAAGAATACGATCCGGAGCTACGATCAAAGCAATTCCGGCGGTGGGGATGCCTATTGCTTCCAGCACGATGACCAGCATCACCATGCCTGCTCCAGGTACACCGGCAGATCCTATTGAAGCCAGTACTGCTGTAAGCACAATCATCAATTGGCTACCAATCGACAGGTCTAAACCTAAAGCCTGGGCAATGAATACCGCTGCCACACTTTGATAAAGGCTGGTGCCATCCATATTAATGGTGGCTCCCAGGGGAAGCACAAAACTGCTCACCTCTTCGGAAACATTTAATTCTTCTTCTACCTGCTTCATTGTGACGGGTAAAGTTGCAGAGCTGGAGCTGGTGGAGAAGGCCAATAACTGAGCCGGACGGATCCCCCTGAAAAAATCAGCGTATTTTACCTTAGTGAATATTTTGAAAAGGGATGGATAAACAACCAGTAACATTACTAAAAGCCCCAGGATTACCGTCATGCTGTACCAAAGCAGGGCATACAGGATATCAAAAACTTTATCCGGGTTGTCACCGGCCAATTCCACGATCAGGGAGGCTATCAGGGCAAAAACACCAAAGGGTGCAATCATCATGATGTACTCAATGATCTTTATGATCACATCATTGAGACCGTCAAAAAAACTGATCACTGGTTTACTTTTATCCTTGGGAATCTGAAGCAGGGCAATGCCAAATATCACGGCAAAAAACACCACCTGTAAAAGGCTGCTGTTATCAACAGTTGCAGCAAATATATTAACTGGCACCATATCAACAATGGGTTGTAATGGACCTGCATCCTGCAGCTGATTTGCTACCAAAGAACTTGATTCTGCCTCAGCGCTGTACATGGACATCAATTCATCCCTGGTTTCGGCCGGAAGGATCTTACCTGGTTTGATGATATTTACTGCTACCAAACCCAGTGTAGTGGCTATGGTAGTGGTGACCAGGTAAATAGCAATGGTCTTTCCCCCGATTCTTGATAATTTTGAAATATCTCCAATATTGGCTACCCCCACAATCAAAGAAGCCAATACAATGGGCACGGCTATCATCTTTAAAGCCTTTATGAAAATAGTGCCTACAGGTTTGATAAAATTGATGGTAAAGGCGGGGGAAAAATCTAATTGTATTATTAATATGCCATAAATCAGACCAAGCACCAGACCTAAGATTATCTGGGTATGTAGAGGTATCTTTCGCATCAACAAAAGTTCTTTTTAGAGTTTAGAGGTTTGATGAATAAGATAAAAGTCCGTAATAACCAGGGCGGCCATAGCCTCTACAATAGGAACTGCCCGGGGCACTACACAAGGGTCATGTCTCCCCTTGCCGGTAACCACCACTTGGTCTCCTTTTTCATTAAGGCTTTCCTGGTCCTTCATAATAGTGGCCACAGGTTTAAAAGCTACATTGAAATAGATGTCTTGTCCATTAGATATGCCACCCTGTATGCCGCCGGAGTGGTTGGTCTTGGTTTTAATAGCTCCTTCCTCCCTGATAAATTGGTCATTGTGTTCTGAACCATGCAACTGGATTCCGGCAAAACCACTGCCATATTCAAATCCTTTAACAGCATTGATACTAAGCATGGCTTTACCCAACTGGGCATGCAGCTTGTCAAAAACCGGTTCTCCCAGTCCGGGAGGCACCCCTTTGGCAATTCCGGTGACTACACCTCCAATGGTGTCCCGGCTTTTTCTAACCTGGTCAATCAGATCAATCATTTGCTGGGCCATTTGGGCATCAGGGCATCGAACCATGTTACTTTCAGTCATTTGAAGATCCAGTTCCTGGTAGGATTTTTCCAGCTTTAGCTGGCCTACCTGGGAAACATAGGCTTGAACAGTAATTCCTTTTTGCAGCAGATATATTTTAGCAATTGCACCGGCAGCTACCCGAGCTGCAGTTTCTCTGGCTGAACTTCTTCCACCTCCCCGGTAGTCCCGGATGCCATATTTTTGCTGATAGGTAAAGTCTGCATGCGAAGGCCGGAATTTATCAGCAATATGCGAATAATCCTTGCTTTTGGCATCACTGTTCCAGATCAATAAAGATATAGGAGTACCGGTAGTTTTACCGGCAAAAATACCGGAGAGTATTTCTACCTGATCTGTTTCTTTTCGTTGGGTGGTTATCTTGGATTGTCCCGGCTTACGGCGGTTCATTTCCGATTGAATAAAATCCTGATCAATTTCCAGGCCAGCCGGACAACCATCAATGACTACTCCAATGGCTCGCCCGTGTGATTCTCCGAAGGTAGTTATACGAAATTGTTGACCAAATGAATTGCCCATTAAGTTTTAAATATGATTATGATTGTGAGCACTAACATAAGGAAAATTATAATGTTAGCAAAGAGCTTTAATCGCTGATCCCGGTTTCGATCCTCTAAAGTGTTGTTTTCCAGCTCAATGATATCATAAAATGTACCCATATCTGTGCTAGAGATGTACTGGTTTTTTTTGCTTTCGCCGGTCACTTTTACCTGAATAGAAGATCTGAGGGTATCGTATTTGGCTTTCTGGGGATTAAAATATATCCAATTTACATAATCTCCCAGATCATATGCACCTGGCTCATGTGGAATGGCGTAATAGGTAAAAGATTTGGATCCTGTAACCCTGTTACCAGCCCGGTTGATGTTCTGTCTTACATTGGGGGAATAAAACTCAAACACCTGGTTTTGAGGTATCAGGGGATTGGTAATGGCTGATATATTGCCTTCGCCAATTATATTAAAATTGTAGCTGAAGCTTTGACCAGTCTCCAGGTTTTTACTGCTAATATCTTCTTTCAGGCGATAATCTCCCACAGCTACCATATCCCTCAAAGGGTGTGGAGGCAAAGCTTTCACTTTCACTGTTTTAGACTTGGAATGGTAGGTTTTGATCTCTTCCTTTCGGTTGCGACCAAAAAAGGAAGGGTTTTTAGCTACTTTATATTTTATCATATCAAAACCTACCGAGGGGAAACGAATGTTTTCCTGATTAAGCGGATAAAATGTAGCCTGATAGATCTTGTATTGGATATATTGTTTGCCATTGATTTCAACCGGCTTTCCGTTAATATTTTCTATGTTAAAATTTTCCTCCCAGCTATTAGCTGGTTTGATCTTTTTCAGAATCTCTGAAAGTTGCTTACCTGGTTCATGAAATTGCATAGGCGCCCGATTTCCCAGGTAAAAAGCCAGGGAAACTGTAAATCCTTCTCCTACATAAACTTCATTTTTATCGGTAGACAGGGCCAAAAACGCATCTTCCTCAATATCAATATATTCCTGCGGGCCCTGATTCCCTCTGCCGAAGAAATCTTCAAAAGGATCCATGTTGAAGGGGTCATTATTTCTGGCACGCTGCTGGGGAGGTCCTACATTGAGGGTTATGCCCTGTGATTTTATACTTTGTCCATTCACTTCCATGGTGAAAGGTTTCAGGATGTAAGATCCCTGTGAGGTAGGTGAATAATTTTGGGTAATACTATGAGATGAAGAAATTTTTCCATTAATAATGTTGGTGGAAGAGGACGATGAGGTGCCCTGCTTCACCATTCCGGGAATTTCAGGAAAATCGTCATAGGATTTTAATCTATCATTTTGTACGGTAACTGTAATGGTAAATGCCTCATTCAGAGCAATTTCATTTTTTCCTAATTCTATTTTTATTTCTTGAGAATAACTGTTATCTTTAAAAGAGAGCAGGAAAAATATTCCTAAGGCAAAAATTAGTAGATTTCTCTTGTGCATTTTAACATAAAATTTTTACATGAGTTATTTATATAAGGAAAACGAATTTACTAATTACTTATTTACAACTAATATTACAAATATATCGTAAATTGTTTATGTGATCTAATTTCCTGATTTTCATTTTTTTACACGTTCTTTATTTATTTAAAATTCTTAAATTGATATGCTAAGTTATGTGAAAACCATTCTTTCAAAAGTTAGTTTTGACAAAAAGCTTTTCGAAAAGGAATTATTGAAGGCTATAGCAATGTTAATTCCGGTTGAAATTGAAGAATTGAGGAGATGGTGTTTTGAAAAGTTTGGCAATGTTTACAATTCTATAATTGAACGCTGCTTTGTAGTAGCGGGATATTAATACCCGAAAATTCAGCCCGTTCATACTTGAGCGGGCTTTTTTAATTTAGCAAAAGCTATATTTCTTACCAAGCCCTTATATTTTGTCCTTTTCACAGCTGATTTTTTAAACAGTTGGTTAAATACCGGTTCAGTAATTTCCTCCCATTGTTTTTTATTCATTTGGGCAAGATCCGGATGGGGCTGAAAAGCTGGTTCCTGGTGAGGCCTACTAAAACGGTTCCAGGGGCATACATTTTGACAAATATCACAACCAAAGATCCAGTTTTCCATTTTTCCTTTAAATTCAGGAGGTATTTGATCCTTTAATTCAATGGTAAGGTAGGAAATGCACTTGCTCCCATCTACTTGATAGGGGGCTGTGATGGCTTCGGTAGGGCATGCATCCAGGCATTTGGTGCAGGTGCCACAATAATCTTTTACCGGACCGTCTGTTTCCAAAGGCAGATCTATGATCAATTCGGCCAGGAATAGGAATGACCCCTGGTTTTTGTTTAGCAAAAGGCTGTTTTTGCCGATCCAGCCTACTCCTGACCTTTTGGCCCAGGCCCTTTCCATGACCGGGGCTGAATCAACAAATGCACGGCCAGAAACATCCCCAATTTCCTGTCGCACGTATTGCAATAATTCCTTAAGCTTCTTTTTTATGACAAAATGATAATCTGCCCCATAAGCATATTTTGAAATCTTGTAATGCATTTTATCTTCGAAGTCCTGCTGAGGATAATAATTATAAAGCAGGCTGATCACAGATCTGGCCCCCGGAACCAATTTGGTGGGATCAAGCCTTTTTTCAAAATGATTGGCCATATATCCCATTTGGCCATGTTGGTTCTGGTTCAACCAATTTTCCAACCGGGGGGCTTCATCCTCCAGGTATGTCGCTTTTGCAATGCCACAGTACTGAAAACCCAATTGAGTTGCCTTTTGCTTAAATATTTTAGTATTCTCAACTATTCTGTTTTTTAACATTACCTGGCTAAACGCAATTAAACATAAATTCGTATAGGTATGCTGACTAATCAAAAAGCCTGCCCTGAACTGGTGGAGGTACTTTATTAAGGTGCTTAAAAGCCATATCAGTGGCTACCCTTCCCCGCGATGTCCTTTTTAAATACCCTTCCTGTATCAGGAATGGCTCATATACTTCTTCAATGGTTTCTGCTTCTTCACCACATACGGTAGCGATATTATTAATGCCCACCGGACCTCCATTAAACTTATCAATAATGGATGAAAGGATACGATTGTCCATTTCATCCAGGCCATGTTCATCTACATCCAGTGCGGTCAAGGCCATTTGGGCAATGCTTATGGTAATGATCCCGTCGCCTTTTATCTGGGCAAAATCCCGCGTCCTCTTTAAAAGGTTATTGGCTATCCTGGGAGTACCCCGGCTGCGGCGGGCAATTTCAAATGAGGCATCTTCCTCAACGGGTGTATTCAGTATGTCTGAAGATCTTTTAACAATGGTTTTTAACAATTCGGCGCTGTAATATTCCAGTCTGGCATTGATGCCAAACCGGGCTCTGAGAGGGGATGTTAGTAATCCGGCCCGGGTAGTGGCCCCG
Source organism: Candidatus Cyclobacteriaceae bacterium M3_2C_046 (assembly GCA_051418075.1). Lineage (GTDB taxonomy): Bacteria > Bacteroidota > Bacteroidia > Cytophagales > Cyclobacteriaceae > JBPRGG01. Next base: position 146,194 of record JBPRGG010000052.1, read on the forward strand.
ATTAAAGTAAATGGATTCAGACTGATCTGAATAGATCGTGCATTGGGTCCGGAATCAAGCATAATGTCTATTCTGAAGTCTTCCATGGCAGAATATAAATATTCTTCCACCACGGGGTTCAGTCTGTGAATTTCGTCGATGAATAAAACATCATTCTGTTCAAGATTGGTTAGTAAACCGGCCAGATCACCTGGCTTTTCTAAAACAGGACCAGAGGTTATTTTGATGCCTGCCTGAAGTTCATTGGCTATGATATGAGATAAAGTGGTTTTGCCCAGACCTGGTGGTCCATGCAATAAAACATGGTCCAAAGCCTCCCCTCGTTTTTTAGCAGCCTGAACAAAGATCTTTATATTCTCTACGATCTTATCCTGACCAGCAAAGTCGCTAAAATTTAATGGCCGCAAAGCCTTTTCAAATTCCTGCTCTTCCTGGTTGTGATGATCTCCGTCAGCCTTTAAATAATCCTCGCGCATTTTGTTTTTAACACTAAATTAATCAGATTCTGATTATTAATCCGGATAGGTATTGAAAAAATAAATATTTTGTGATCGATCAGGCAAATAAAGTAAAAACGATCATGAAAATCTGGTATTTTGTCATTTTTGTTCATCTGTTTTTCATAAAATATACGTTAAACTTGCAGAAGAATTCAAAATCATGAACAGGCAAGCAATTAAGAGTTCCATATTTTCTTTGTTATTGTTGATCTTTCTGGTGGTGATCTGGACAGTTAGAAATGAAGGTGGTGATGACATATACCAACCTGCCAACAGGATGACCCTTAATGGAGCTACAATGGGCACCACTTACTCCATTAAGTATCTTGATTGGGATAGGAACAATTTTAAAACAGCCATTGATTCTTTGCTTATTTTGTTCAATCAGTCCGTATCCACTTATATACCGGATTCGGAGATTTCTTTTTTTAACCAGGGGGACACCCTTTTTTTCAAGCTTCCCTATTTTTTACCTATTCTGGAAACTAGCCGGGAAGTTTATCAAAGAACAGAGGGTGCTTTTGATCCTACTATCATGCCTTTGGTAAATGCCTGGGGTTTTGGGCCGGACCAGCAGGATTTGCCCGACAGTGTAAAAATTGATTCTTTGCGTTTGTTGGTGGGGCTGGATAAGGTTTTTTTTACTGAGGAATATGTGACTAAAGCAGACCCAAATATGCAGTTGGATTTCAGTGCAGTGGCTAAAGGATATGGTGTGGATGTAGTGGCGGAATTTCTGGAAAGGCAGGGAATTGAAAACTACATGGTGGAAATAGGAGGTGAGGTTCGTTGTAAAGGCAAAAATGAAACCGGGGGTTATTGGAAAATCGGCATAGATAATCCTATACCAATGGAAAACGGGAAATGGTTGCAAGCTATTATCCAGGTAAAGAACCGATCTGTGGCAACATCAGGAAATTATCGTAATTTTTTTACCAAAGAAGGTAAAACCTATGGACATACCTTAGACCCTGCTACTGGTTATCCCATCCAAAGAGAAATTTTGAGTGCCTCGGTGCTGGCTGATCATTGTATTACGGCAGATGCCTTTGCTACTGCTTTTATGGTAATGGGGCTGGAACAGGCCCAACATATCCTGAAGGAAAACCCTGATCTGGATGCTTACCTGATCTATAAGGTAGATGAGGAAAACCTGGATGTTTATGCTACCAGCGGCATGGACGAACTCTTGGTGGAATAATATCAGCGCATTGGTTTGCAAAAAAATCAGCATTTAATTGAAAGATATCAATCAGCACTGATGACAACTTCCTTTTTGTTGGTAAGGCTTGTATTCGGTATCCTTAAAGGTTTTTTCTACCTGAATGGTGGTATGATTGATCCCAAACTTTTCATCCAGTTTTTTTCTCAGATTAAACAGGAATTCATCTGTATTTCCTTCCGGCATAACCAGGTGTGCCGTGAGTGCATTATCGGTAGTACTCATGGCCCAAATATGGAGATCATGAACTTCTTGTACCCCTGATTGTTGCAGCAGGTATTCATATACCTCACTTAGATCAATATTTTTAGGAACCGCATCCAGGGCCAGATTGATAGAATCTATGAATAAACTCCAGGTACCATACAAGATGATGGTAACTATAACAAAACTGATAATCGGATCTATCCAGTTATAACCGGTAATACGGATTAACAAACCGGCCACTACTACACCCAGGGATACGCCAGCGTCAGCTGCCATGTGCAAAAAGGCTCCTTTGATGTTTAGATCTTCTTTTTGACCCTTCACAAATAAGAGTGCCGTTATCCCGTTGATTACCACGCCTATACCTGCTACAATCATGATGGTTGTGCCAGCTACTTCCGGCTGCGCCTGTAATTTTTGGATGGCGTCCCAACCAATGACAAATACGGCCCCGAACAGCAGTAATGAGTTGAGGATGGAAACCAGTATGGTGGTCCTTCTCAAGCCGTAAGTATATTTTCCCTGAGGTTTTCGGTTGGCCAGTTTAATAGCGGCCCAGGCAAATATTAAGCTTAAAACATCACTTGTGTTATGTCCTGCATCAGCCAAAAGGGCAGAGGAGTTAGCGGCTAAACCATAGATTACTTCAAGCGCCACAAAAATGATGTTGAGGGCTATACCCAAGGCAAATGCCTTATTCATGTTTTGTGGTTGAACTGATCCATTATGATGGTGCTGGTGAGACATATTGAAAACATTTGAAAAGATCAATTTCTTTTTTATAAACTGATCCCAGGTGTTACATGTTTCAGGATTAATCAGGTAGCTTCTATGACTTTGTTTGAAATTTGTACTGGAAAGCAAATTTTCACTTTTTCTGGACCAGACGGTAAAATTTCTTTGTTTTTATTCTTTGTGACAACCACTATAGCCAAAATTTGCTGTTTTTTCTGATCTTTAAAGAAGAAAGATGTTTCTGTGTTATACCTAAAGTCGTAATTAAACATGAATATATCTAATTTTATTATTTTACTGGGGCTTATTTCCTTTCAGGGGTGGAGCCAGTCAGACAAACACAGGGTATTTATATTTACGGATATCAATATAGATCAGGGTGATCCGGATGACCGTCAGTCATTGGTTCATTTACTCTGGTATGCTAATGAACTGGAGATAGAGGGTATTGTTCCGGACCGTTGGAATGCTCAGGGATTGGAAGCCAGTCGGATGGTAGTAGCTGCCTATGCCCAGGATTATCAGCATTACAACTTCAAAGAACATGGATATCCTCATCCAGATCAGGTGAAGGATTTATTGGCTACTGATCAGGAGGATGCTATGAAACAGTTCATCCAGGTGGCTTCTAAATCTAACCAGAGGCCACTTTATGTACTGGTTTGGGGTAATATGAAAAACATCAAAGAAGCTTTGAACAGACATCCTCATTTGGCTGGAAACATCCGGTTGATCACCATTGGTACGGGGTTGAAATATGGTCCCCGGGATGAAATAGCCGGTAATGATTGTACCACTCCCAACTGGAATGGGCCTGGTAGGAATGAAATTTACCATGATCCAAGATTTGATCAAATGTGGTGGCTTGAAATTAACTGGACCTATAATGGAATGTTTTCTGAACCAGGTCCGGCCACAATGTTTCAGAAGTTATCCAACTATGGTGCTATGGGAGGACATATTAAATTTGTTACGAAGAATCATGATTGGGCTCAGTATTTCCGGGTAGGAGATACCCCTTCTGTACTGTACCTTATTGACCAGGGACATGATCCGGATGATCCTTGCCAAAGCAGCTGGGCCGGTAAATTCAAAAAGCCCTTTCCTCAAACCAGATCTCATTACTTTACTGATGATAATGGTGAGGTGGAATGGAATTATCATGATCCTTGTAAGACCTGGAATAATGTAAAAAAGATGTATGCCTATAATAAAAGTACATTGGAAAAGGAAAGGTCAGAGATGTATGTAGCCTTATTGAGGAAGTTAAACCAGGTGTATGACAGGTCTGAAAGGTAGGGGCTAATGATGTTTTGGGGAAATGTAGTTGGTTTAAATATAGAAAAGGGGGTGGTTAATGGTATTATATATGTTCGGTACTTGATGGATTCTGCTTTGGAATATACATTTTACCTTACTTCATCTTATGTCCTGGCCGGACGGGCGGTACTTTTTGCCTTGATGCAAAAAGTACCCAAAATAATCAAGACAGAAAAAAAAGCCCGCACCTTTCGCGGCCTTTACGCTCAAGGCCATCTTAGCCTGGCACACCAGCCTACCTGCATTTTCTGTCGGGCCAGCGCTGCTTTTAATTTTCTAATAATCATAGCCCTCATGTAACTCATAGTTCAGACAAATTCAACGGCGGTCAGCGGTCGTTGTTTTGAAATTTATACATAGATCAAATACATTAATCAGTGAATGTTCAGGCAAGTTCGTCATTTCGACACCAGGAGAAATCTGTTTGGGTTAAGGTAGATAGTTGCTATAAACAGATATGCTACGGAATTATTCAGTTGGTACTTGATGGATGCTGCTTTGGAATATACATTTTACCTTACTTCATCTTTTGTCCTGGCCGGACGGGCGGTACTTTTTGCCTTGATGCAAAAAGTACCCAAAAAAATCAAGACAGAAAAAGATGCCCACACCTTTCGCGGCCTTTACGCTCAAGGCCATCGTAGCCTGGCACACCGTCGCACCTGCATTTTCTGTCGGGCCAGCGCTTTTTTTGATTTTCTATCAATGATATTCTTTCTATAAATCATAGTTCAGGCAAATTTAACGGCATCAGCGGTCGTTGTTTTGATATTTATAAATAGATCAAATACATTACAGCGAATGTTCAGGTAAGTTCGTCATTTCGAACCCAGGAGAAATCTGTTTGAGTTAAGGTAGATAGTTGCTATAAGCAGATATGCTACGGAATTACTCAGATGGTTTTTGGTATTTTCTGCTTTGTAATGTACATGCTACCTTACTCCATCTTTTGTCCTGGCTGGACGGGCGGTACTTTTTGTCTTGATGCAAAAAGTACCCAAAAAAATCAAGACAGAAAAAGATGCCCACACCTTTCGCGGCCTTTACGCTCAAGGCCATCGTAGCCTGGCACACCGTCGCACCTGCATTTTCTGTCGGGCCAGCGCTTTTTTCGTTTTTCTGATAATTATAGTCCTGATGTAATCATTGTTCAGGTAAATTTTAACGG
>JBPRGG010000053.1:0-3027 GCA_051418075.1 Candidatus Cyclobacteriaceae bacterium M3_2C_046
TCCAGTTGATGGTAAGTCGCGAAGGGCTGATCAGAAATTTTGAAGTTGAATTAAAGACAAACCCTTTTGCTGTCATTAACCTGGTGACCGTAATGGATGCTAAGCCAGCTCAAAAAAAAGTATATCAGAAATGGCTTCAACTGGATGAAAGCTAAGATTTTTTGAATTGTTCTTTGGTTTCATCAGTCAGAATTCCTTCGTAGATAATATTGATCATGTTATCGAATATCTCACCTGGTGAGTCAGGTAAACCATCCAGGATCTCGGTAGGAATCTGCTTTAGAAACCTGGGATCAAGCAGATTTTGCACAGCACTTGCATAAAGCACGATGATCATGTAATGATTTATATCCGGGTTAATTTTTGCTTTTTTCTTACCTTCCTCGATCAGCCGTTTGAATCGTTGAAAAGCAGCTTCGTTTTTATATTCATTAAATTCGTTCCAGAGGTCAGGGAAGTTTTTTTGCACGTCTTCCAGAAATAAATTACTAAGCCTGGAAAGCTTTACAGCCACGAATTTAAGCATACGTTTGAGCTTGACCGGATACTCCAATTCCTCGCTGCTCACCAGTTCTTCAACCCCACCTGATACCTCAGCTTTGATTTGATCAACAATATTACGCATGATCTCGTTTTTCCCATTAAAATACTTGTAAAGGGTTTTTTTGCTCATACCAAGATGATTTGCAATGTCATCCATGGTAACCCTGCTGTATCCGAACCGGTAAAAAAGTTCTTTGGCAGCTTCTAAGATCCGCGTTTTATTGTATTCCTTCCTGTCCATTGGATTAATATGCCCGTGATTTGCAATAAATCAGGCACTTATTCTTTATTAAGTCTGTTTAGGATCCTGATGTTTGTTTTATTTACACTTGCAAGGTTTAATAATGAACTAAATATTACATCTGAAACAAATTAAACAACTGGCATTGACTAAAACAAAACTGCCAAAACATATAATTTTTTGTATTTTGGCTCTTTTCTTGATATAGGATACGAATTATATTTAATCAAACAGGTTTTATGAAGACTATTTTAACCTCAGTCATTTTACTGTTTTTTATTGCTGCCCAGGCACAGCAAGGTTATGATATTAAGGTCCATATTGAAGGTCTTACTGATTCTGTTGCCTACCTGGGTTACTATTACGGTGACAAACAATATGTGAAAGATACCAGCAGGGTAACGAATGGATCTGTGGTTTTTCAAGGGAAAGACAGTCTTGACCAGGGACTTTATTTCTTTTATGCTCCGGAATCAAGTGCATTTTTCGATGTGGCAATGGGGGCCGACCAACGTTTCAGCATCTCTACCAATACTAGTGATTATGTGAAAAATATGGTGGTGGATGGTTCGGAGGAAAATAAACTGCTTCAGGAGTATAAAGTGACCTTGGCGGAAAATCAGCAAAAAGCAAATCAATTGAGAGAGCAAATTGAAGCAAATAAAGAGGATCAAGCTAAAAGTGAGGAATTGAAATCACAAATGATGTCCATCAATGAGAAGGTGGTTGCTTTCCAGCAAGATTTCGTAAAGACCCATCCAGAGTCAATGGTTGCAGTCTTAATTAATATCACCCAAACTCCCGAAGTACGGGAAGGACTGGATCAGACCAAGAAATTTTATTATTACCGGGATCACTTTTTCGACAAGGTGGATTTTTCTGACCCGAGAATTCTGCGCACCCCCGTTTTTCACCCTAAGTTGATTGAATTTGTTGAGAAAATGACCATGCAACAACCAGACTCAATCGCTAAGGCGGCCAGTTCAGTGGTAGAAAAGGCAAAAGCCAATGACCAGGTGTTCAGGTATGCTGTAATTACCTACACCAGTAAATATGAAAGCTCAGAAATTATGGGTATGGATGCAGTATTCGTTGACCTGGCAGAAAAATATTATATGAGTGGTCTTGCTACCTGGGCTGATTCAACTGTACTGGCAAATATTACCGAAAAAGTAGTAAAGACTAAGCCCAACCTGATCGGTAAAACTATAAAGCCAATGGTGCTTTACGATACCCTGATGCGTCCTGCCCGTATTCCTTCCGGGCAATCTAAATATACTGTATTGTATTTCTTTTCACCGGATTGTGGTCATTGTAAAAAATCAACTCCTAAATTGAAAGAGCTTTTACCCAAAATAAAAGCTCAGGGTGCAGAGGTGATCGGTGTTTGTACCATGATCGAAATGGATAAATTCAAAGAGTTTCTCCAGGAATACGAGCCCAACTGGAAAAATTATGCTGACCTACAGTATCAGCGTAAACCATTTAATGTGGAAACCACGCCAATGGTGTATGTACTTGATAAAAACAATAAAATAATTGCCAAGCGAATCGACCTGGAAAAAATTGAGGGTTTTCTGGAGCATCAGAATAAGATGTCAACTCCGGACAACAGCTTAGGCAGGAAATAAACACAAATAAGGAAGTGATGGCATGATTCAAAATCACCATGCCATCACTTTTTAAGCTTATCTGGAAGCCAGGAAATTACTTGATTCAACCATACGGATAAATTCCTGCCGGTAACCATTTCGATCTTCACCTTTGGCTTCCTCAGCCCAGGCCAAAACCTTGCTCAGAGAATTCGTGCCTTTAAATTCTGAATCTCTGAGGATCATACCATAGGAAGCTACTGCCGCGGCAAACCTGAAATTTTCGGATGCATCTTCCCATGCTTTGGCTTTGGAAGCAACCGGGTGGTCGAGCCTGGTACTTTTATCACTTTCAGGAAGTTTATACCTTAGCTTTACTTGCAATAGTTCGTCGCTTTTTGTTGCTTTCGGTTCAATTTTTTTGGATTGATACTTTAAATCATCCACGTTTTTGATATACGGACTATCAGAGATTTCTGTGGGGATAATTTCATAAAAGGCGGTTACTGTATGTCCTGATCCAAGCTCTCCCGCGTCTTTTTGATCATCGTTAAAATCTTCCTGGTTGAGCATCCGGTTTTCATACCCTATCAACCTGTATCCTCTGACTTTACTAGGGTTAAATTCCAGTTGCAGTTTTACATCTTTTGC
>JBPRGG010000054.1:0-8823 GCA_051418075.1 Candidatus Cyclobacteriaceae bacterium M3_2C_046
CGAATAACTCACCACGGCATTGGTTTTATTTGAATGATTTGGAAGGTCTTATTAACAAAAAACCCTCTAAATCATAAGATTTAGAGGGTTTTGCCGACATTTGACTCTGTCTATGTCGGGGTGAGAGGATTCGAACCTCCGGCCTCGTCGTCCCGAACGACGCGCGCTACCGGGCTGCGCTACACCCCGAATTATTGATATAATGATCTAATCCGGCTTTCCGGATATAGCCAGATTATTGTTCTTATACTGCTTGTCATAAGTGACTTCCTGCCCAAACCAATCAGGAACCTTGAATGATTTACTTTCCTGCTCTGATTCAAATTCTACTTCAGCCATCTTCAAACCATTCAGTTCCTCTTCAAAGTCATCATATTCTATGGTCTTTCCCTGGTAAGGGATATAATACCGGGTTTTAATAACCCTTTTTCCTTCAGTAAGTGGCCATAAAGCTTCAAATTGTTGTCGGCTTAACTCAATTTCCACTTCTTTCCGGCTTAATTGCCCCGGACTTTTTACCGTTTCATAAAACTGGTCTCCCAGTTGCCTGACCCGAACTAAGTTGCCCGACTCATCTACAACCACATATCCCTGACGGATCTTCTTGCCATTTTCAAGCTTTACCGATGCAGGTATCTGTTGTATTAGGAACTTTCTTTCAATTTCCTGGGGCATAATAATTCAAGTCTGATTATCAGAACATTTGCTATTTACCTTGCTTCTGTGCTTTTTTGCCTTCTGTTTCTGTATATTTATCCTTCTTTCTGGGCCTGTTTACCCCAAAGGTTCCTTTAGCTATTTTCCCTTTTTTGGTTTTTTTATCTCCTTTTCCCATAAGAGTATCATTTAAACCCGGCAAAAATAAATGAATTAACTAAAATTCTGAAATGTTTTCATTTACTTTTCATTTTGATAAACCTTCTCAGTATTCAATTTGTTGAAATTCAGCAAAATAAAAACTAGTTTTATGGCAAAACCAACACCAGAATTGATTCAGGCCCTTAGAAATGCGGCTATTAAGATCAGAAAAGGTGCTCCCTACCAATGGGGGCATATGGGAAGTTGTAACTGCGGTCACCTGGCTCAGGAAATTACCCATCTCACTCAAAGTGATATCCATAAATATGCGCTGAGAAGATATGGCGACTGGTCCGAACAAACTGATGAATATTGTCCTACCAGTGGATATCCCTTAGATCATATCATCAGTGAAATGCTTAAAATTGGCTTGGACAGGGATGACCTGAAGCACCTGGAAAGATTGTCTGACCCGGAAATCCTCAGGCAACTACCTGCTGATAAAAGACACCTTAAATATAATTACAAGGCTGATGTAGTTACTTATATGGAAATTTGGGCAGATTTACTGGAGGCCAAACTATTTCTGCAAAAAAACCTTCATTTGTTAAATGAAAAGAAAGTTTATTAGCGACATGTTATTTACTGGTACAGAGCTGCTTGTTTTGAGATAATTTTTTAGTTTTGATACACGACATCTTTAGTCTTTTGATATCTATATATATTAAATTTATTTTAGGTATAATAATTGATGTCAGTTAACTAAAAAATTATGAATATAATGATGAATTATTTTGTAGCACTTTTAGTATTCAATGGGTGGCTGTTGTCTGCTCATTTTAATGATGATGATTGTAAAGTCTTAATTCCCGAAATATCAGGAACTTATGAAGGTGACTGCCGCCGTGGCCTGGCCCATGGAGATGGTAAATCACAGGGTACAGATTCCTATGAGGGAGAGTTTAAAAAAGGTCTTCCGGATGGTTATGGAAAATATACCTGGAGTGATGGTCACTATTATGAAGGGGAATGGAAAAAAGGCGAAAAGGAAGGGGAAGGAAAATTAGTTTACATGAGAACCGGAAAAGAAGATAGCGTTGTAACCGGGTTTTGGGAAGAGGATAAATATACTGGTCAATATGAGGATCCGTATAAGATTTTAAGTAAGAGTACTGAAATCCAGCGGGTTGTGGTAAGAAAATTGGCTGCCACCCCCAAAGAGATAAATGTTCGTTTCAATCGTGGTACTCAACGCTTAATCCTTGAAGGAGGTAATCCTGCCAATCAAACCGGCTCAGGTTGGATCAATATCGATTTTCCTTTTAAGGGGTTGGTGGAAACCCAGGTTAGCACTACCCAGGGTACCGGTGTAGGAACCCGGACTGTTAAAATGGAATTTGAAATTTATGAAGAGGGGCAGTGGGAGATTCAGGTAGCTATAAATCCTGATATATAGCATTTAAGGAATATCCATATACTTGTGAATTTGTAGGGAAATATTCCATTCAGGATGTTTCTTTACAAATTCTATTATTTTAGGGGTAATGGTGTCCGCTTTGCTCCATTCCGGTTGTAAATATAATTTACATTCTTTATTCACTTTTTCCTGAAAGGTGGTGGCCCATTCGAAATCATGCTGGTTATATATCACTACTTTAAGTTCATGGGCTTGGTGGTAGATTTCAGGCACAGGAGGTTTGAATTTTTTAGGAGAAAAGCAGATCCAGTCCCAATTTCCTGTTAGGGGGTGAGCCCCTGAAGTTTCAATATGGGTTTTGAACTGGTGTTGTTTCAGGTTTGATGTCAATTCAACCAGGTCGTGCATCAGTGGTTCCCCCCCTGTAATGACTACTATGGGGGCGGGAAATTCACGGGCTTGACTTACGATCTGATCAACTGTGAGCCGGGGAAATCGATCCTCCTGCCAAGAATCTTTGACATCACACCAGTGACAACCTACATCACATCCTCCCAGACGAATAAAATAAGCCGCCTTTCCCTGGTGAAATCCTTCTCCCTGAATGGTGTAAAAAGCCTCCATCAGGGGCAACGTATGTCCTTCGGTTTTTTTTTCCAACATTTAACTGTAAATCGACTTCTCGGCAGCTAATAAGGTGTTCCACAACAATGAGGCCCTGGTTAATGGGCCCACACCACCCGGTACCGGGGTTATATAGCTGCATTTAGGGGCCACAGCATCAAAATCAACATCTCCTTTTAAAGCAAATCCACTTTTTTTAGTCGAATCAACCACCCTGGTGGTTCCTACATCAATCACTACGGTACCTTCTTTTACCATATCCTCCTTGATAAAACCCGGTTTACCCATGGCAGCAATAATAATATCTGCTTCCAGGGTGTGTCTTTTGATATTTTGGGTTTTGCTATGACACAAGGTTACAGTACAATTGCCCGGATAGGCTTTTCGGGCCATTAAAATGCTCATGGGTGAACCTACGATCTCACTTCGGCCTAAAACTACACAATGTTTTCCGGCTGTTTCTATTTCATACTTCTCCATCAGCATTAATATACCGTTGGGGGTGGCTGAAATAAAACAGGGTAAATTTTTCAACAATCGGCCGGCATTTAAAGGGTGAAAACCATCCACATCTTTTTTATGATCTATGGCGGCTATCACTTTTTGACCTGAAATATGATCAGGCAAGGGTAACTGAACAATAAAGCCATCAATGTCAGGGTCATCATTCAGCCCTTCAATTTTTTTCAGCAAGAAGGATTCGGAAATATCATCATCATATTTCAACAAGGTGGATTGAAAACCCACCAACTCACAATCCCGCACCTTATGGTTTACATAGGTCTGACTGGCCGGATCATTACCTACCAGAATAGCAGCTAAATGAGGTGTTTTATGTCCTTCTGCTTTAATTTCCTGTACTCTCTCTTCAATTTCCTGTCTTATTTCAGCAGCAACTTTTTTACCATCTAAGATTTGCATGGGTCAATAATTATTTCAAATAAAGTAAATTATTCAAGTTTCAGCACAGCCATAAAAGCCTCCTGCGGAATCTCTACATTGCCTACCTGCCTCATGCGTTTTTTACCTTTCTTTTGTTTCTCCAACAATTTTCTTTTTCGGGTGATATCACCACCATAACATTTGGCCAAAACGTTTTTCCGCATCGCTTTCACTGTTTCACGAGCAATGACTTTGGTGCCTATTGCTGCTTGAATGGCTATTTCAAACATTTGGCGGGGCAAAAGTTCCCTTAGTTTTTCGCATAATCGTTTTCCCCATTCATAGGCTTTTTCCCGGTGTACAATGGCAGAGAGGGCATCTACTTTTTCTCCATTAAGCATAATATCCAGCTTGACCATGTTGGAGGAACGATACCCTATCAATTCATAATCCAGGGAAGCATATCCTCGTGAAATGGTTTTCAATTTATCAAAAAAATCAAAAACTATTTCTGATAATGGCAGTTCAAAACTCAGTTCCACCCGTTCAGCTGTCAGGTAAACCTGATTTTTTATCACCCCACGTTTGTCCATACACAGGTTAATGATATTACCAATAAATTCTGATTTGGTAATGATCTGAGCCTTGATGAATGGCTCTTCAATATGGGATATGGTATTTGGCTCAGGCATTTCGGATGGAGCACTGACCATGGTGATCTCTCCATCAGTTTTTACGGCATGAAACCTTACAGATGGCACAGTGGTGATCACTGTCATATCAAATTCGCGTTCCAGCCTTTCCTGCACAATTTCCATATGCAACATGCCTAAAAATCCACAACGAAAACCAAACCCAAGGGCGGCTGAGGTTTCAGGTTCCCACACCAAAGAAGCATCATTCAACTGCAATTTTTCCATGGAGGCCCTGAGTTCTTCAAAATCAGCGGTTTCTACCGGGTAAATTCCGGCAAATACCATAGGTTTCACATTTTCAAAACCTTTTACTGTGCTTGGGCAGGGTCTTTCTACGTGGGTGATGGTGTCTCCCACCTTTACCTCTTTGGCTTCTTTAATACCAGAGATCAGGTATCCTACATTTCCCGCACCAATGGCTTGCTTAGGGTCCTGTTTTAATTTCAGGATGCCTATTTCCTCGGCATCATAAGTTCGACCCGTATTGACAAATTTAACTTTATCTCCTTTTTTTATGGTCCCGTTGAATATTCGGAAAATTACTTCAACCCCTCTATAGGAGTTATAAACAGAATCAAAGATCATGGCTTGTAAAGGTGCTTCCGGATCTCCGGTGGGGGAGGGAATCCTTTCCACAATGGCATTAAGAATTTCTTCAATTCCCCTGCCTTCTTTGGCGCTGGCCAGGATAATATGTTCCCGTTCTATACCCAGCAAGTCTACAATTTCATCTTTTACTTCTTCAATCTGGGCTCCGGGCAGGTCAATTTTATTGAGTACCGGGATGATTTCCAATTCATGCTCCAGGGCCAGGTACAGATTTGAAATCGTTTGAGCTTCGATTCCCTGGGAAGCATCAACAATCAGCAAGGCTCCTTCACAGGCTGCTATTGAGCGAGACACCTCATAGGAAAAATCAACATGACCTGGTGTATCAATTAAATTAAGCGTATAATCCTCTCCCTGGTATGGGTAATTCATTTGAATAGCGTGGCTTTTGATAGTAATACCACGTTCCCTTTCCAAATCCATGCTATCTAAGAGCTGGGCCATCATCTCTCTGTCTGAAACCGTATGGGTGAATTCCAGCAAACGATCAGCCAGCGTGCTTTTACCATGATCAATATGGGCTATAATACAGAAGTTTCTAAAGTTTTTCATAAAGTAAAATGAAGGGCAAAATTAGCCAAATATCTAAATTTTATTAAATATTCCAGTTATTATTCTTGAACAGGAATTAAAGCCTGGTCTTAATAATCAAACGGATTGTTTAGATTTTTGATATGATAGCCACCATAATAATGAAATAGGAAAAAAGCATTGGGTTTCACTGGTTTATTTTGGAAATCTTATAAATAAGGATGCTGAAAATTATGGCATTTTTTGTAGAGTTGCGTAAAATTTATTATTTATGCTTAATTGAATTCGCTACAATTAAATTATAATTTTTTCATCCCAAATAGAATATTCTATGAAAGTATTTGATGACAAACACGTAAAAAATATAGTCCTGCTGGGAAGCGCCAAGTCTGGTAAAACCACGTTAGCTGAAACCATGTTGTTTGAAACTGGTCTGATTAATCGACGGGGTAGCATTGAAGATAATAATACCATTTCTGATTTTCATGAAATCGAGCATGAAAGGGGAAACTCAGTTTATGCGACCACCATGCATGCCGAATGGAGAGACTATAAGATCAATATCATTGATACCCCCGGACTGGACGACTTTATCGGAGAAGTAGTATCTTCTACCCGGGTTTCAGATACTGCGGTGATGGTTATAAATTCGCAATATGGAATTGAGGTAGGCACTGAATTGATCTGGAAGTCTATTCAGAGATTTAACCGGCCTATGATCTTTGCCATTAACCAGGTTGATCACCAGAAGTCAAACTTTGAAGGAACCGTGGATTCTTTAAAAAACCGGTTTGGAAGTGCTGCTACCCTGATGCAGTACCCGGTAAACCAGGGAGAAAACTTTAACACCATCATAGATTTACTAAAAATGACTATGTATAAGTTTCCTAAAGATGGTGGTAAGCCGGAAAAATTAGATATTCCTGACCAGGAAAAAGAAAAAGCTGTTCAACTGCATAATGAACTGGTAGAGAAAGCAGCTGAAAATGATGAGTCACTGATGGAACTTTACTTTGAAAAGGGCAGCCTGGATGAGGATGAAATGAGGCAGGGCATAAAGATTGGTATGATGAATCAGGAGTTGTTTCCCATTTTCTGTATGTCAGCCAAGAACAATATGGGTAGCGGTCGTATGATGAGTTTTATTGATAATGTGGCTCCTGCAGCTAAAGAAATGCCAGCTGAACTTTCAGAGGATGGCAAGGAGATCTCAAGTGACAGTAAAAAACCTACTGTGCTTTTTATGTTCAAGACCCTAGTGGAGCCTTATTTAGGGAAAATTAATTTTTTTAAGGTTTGTTCGGGCGAGGTAAAAGCAGGCATGGATCTGGTTAATTACCAGACTAAAACCACTGAAAGGCTCAACCAATTATTCATTATGGATGGTAAAAACCGGAATCAGGTGGATAAACTGGTGGCGGGTGATATTGGAGCTACCTTGAAACTGAAAGATACATTTACCAATCAGACCCTGCATGCCAAAGATATTGAAATCGCAGTGAAACCCATTGAGTTTCCACAACCCAGGATCCGCACTGCCATTCGTCCGGTGAGTAAAAATGATGATGAGAAACTTAGTGAGGCCTTAAAAGATATTCAGCAGGAAGATCCTACCATTAAGGTTCACTATTCCCGGGAGCTAAAACAAATGATCCTGGAAGCGCAGGGTGAGTTACATATGTTGGTGAACCAGTGGAAACTTGAAAATATATACAACATCAAGATAGAATTCCTGAAACCGCGTATTGCCTACCGTGAAACCATTCAAAAACCATCCAGCGCTTCTTACCGACATAAAAAGCAATCGGGAGGAGCCGGACAATTTGGAGAAGTATTTCTTAAAATCGAACCTTATTATGAAGGAATGCCTGAACCTACTGAATTTAATGTGAGAAATAAAGATGAAGTAAAACTGGATTGGGGGGGCAAACTGGTATTTTATAATTGCATTGTGGGAGGCGTAATCGATGCCCGGTTTATTCCATCTATTCTGAAAGGTGTTATGGAGAAAATGGAAGTAGGTCCTATCACCGGATCTTATGTACGGGATGTAAGGGTAATGGTATACGATGGCAAAATGCACCCCGTAGATTCTAATGATATTTCTTTTAAAATTGCCGGCGCACAAGCTTTCAAACAGGCTTTTGAAATGGCTAATCCGAAGATCCTGGAGCCGGTCTACGATATGGAAGTATTTGTACCGGAAGAATTAATGGGAGATGTAATGACTGATCTGCAAACAAGGCGGTCAATCATAATGGGCATGGATTCTCAGGGTGGTTATCAGGTAATTAAAGCCAGAACGCCTTTGGCAGAATTGTATAAATACTCCACTTCTTTGAAATCCCTGACTCAGGGTAAAGCAAGTTTTACCAGCACCTTTGCCGAGTATGTTCCGGTTCCGCCCGATATTCAGGTGAAGCTGGCGGAAGAGCATAAAAAAGAAGAAGCCGAAGTTTAATTTTAGGAAATTGATTTGTTTAATTAAAATGCGGACAAAAGAGGGTCCGCATTTTTTATTGTGCGCCCGGCATGGGCGATAGCTATAGGGTGCAAGTCCCGAACACGCTTGGCAGTAGGAAGTGTTGGGCAAAGGCAGGGGTGTCCATCGCGAGGTGGAATCTGAAGGAAGCCGGAGGAAAAGTCCCGGCCTGACCAACAGAAACTGCATAAAAGGCCAAAGTGAACCGGATGCAGCTGGCGGAAACTATGGCCTCGGCTGACTTCTCACGGCAAGCTTTACTCCGGACAGTATCGGACTTTGGTTTGTATTGCAACCTTGTCCTTGGGTATCTCTACCCTGCGAACAGGATTAGGGCGGTACTTTCCCCTCATTATGGATGATATTAGTTTTTCTTTGTTCTCAATAAGATAATCCTTTAGGGCAGAGAAGGCAGTTGGGCATCCCCACTGTAGTGGATAGATTAGTCCAGCAAGCCATAGCCCAGGTACTCACGCCGCTCTATGAACCCCAGTTCAGCGACCATATCTACGGGTTCAGACCAAAGCGTAACGCCCACCAGGCACTAAAGAAGTGCAGAGATTATATCACAGCAGGCTACGGCTACGCAGTTGATCTGGACTTGGAAAAGTTCTTCGACAAAGTGGACCATAGCAAACTGATAGAAGTACTCTCACGCAAAGTCAAAGACGGTCGGGTAGTATCACTGATACACAAATACCTGAATGCCGGAGTGCAGAAAGGTGGAAACTTTGAAACCAACGAAATGGGAGTTCCCCAAGGGGGCCCACGTAGCCCTCTTTTGA
>JBPRGG010000055.1:0-5459 GCA_051418075.1 Candidatus Cyclobacteriaceae bacterium M3_2C_046
GTTAGAATCAATGCAATAATGAAGGAAGTAATAACCGATATTAGAATACTTTTTTTTGTTTTCATAATTCATTTTTTAATGATTAAACATAAACGCATTTGATTGTATCCACTTGTGGATATCTTTTATACCAACAATCCCTGTCAGTTTGCCGTTTTTCCTGACAGGAAACAGGGATTGTCTGTTCTGTTGCAGCAGAAAAAACTTATCGGAGAGCGCTTCCTCTTCCTCGAGCCAGTAAAAATGTTTCTGCATAAAATCGCTGATTTTTTGATTTCCTTTTCCTTTATGTAAGCCACCCACAATGTCTTTATCATTGAGTATACCCGTTACATTGTTTTTTTCCATCACCAGAAATGATTTTTCAGATGAATTGATAAAATGGTCGGCTGCTGTTTTCAGAGTTGTGTCCGCATTCAGGATGGCATAACTTGACTTCATCACATGCATTACCCGGACACCTTCCAGGGCATGTTTTATCTTTTCGGCTTTAGATTCTGCCCCGGCCCCCAGAAAGATAAACAGCCCGATAAACACCAACCAGAAATTAAAGAAAAACCCAAAGAAAACAAAAACAATAGCCAGTACCTGGCCTGTTTTCGCGGCAAAAGAGGTAGCTTTTACCGGTTCTATTTTCATGGCCAGCAACGAGCGTAAAACCCGGCCACCATCCATCGGGAATGCAGGTATCAGGTTAAAAGCCGCCAGAATAATATTGGCATACATCAGGTTGGCCGCGAAAGCCGCCCCTGTTAGCCTGATGTTCTGCATCGCTTCCAAATCAAAGGTTTGCCCTGTGCTTTTTAAGTGTATCCATAATATTCCGGCGATGATTAAATTTACTGCCGGGCCTGCAATCGCTACCTGAAGTTCCTGTGCTGGTTTCGTGGGCATGGATTCGAGGCTGGCAATGCCACCGATGGGGTAAACGGTTATATCTTGTGTTTGGACACCAAACCGCATTGCGGTGAGGGAATGCCCAAACTCGTGCAGTACAACACAGGCAAAAATGGCCAGGATAAACAACATGCCTGTAAATCCTTCGCTGAAACCGTGCCCCATGCGGAAATGCATCAGGAAAATCCAGCCGATAAGGATTAAGAATGTCCAATGGATAAGAACCTTTATCCCAAATATTTTACCAATATGAAGCGACCATTTTTTATGCATTTTTACTGACTTTTAAATTTTTTCGATAAAATAATACTAATGACAGGGCAACGATAATGTATCCGATAACCCCCAGCCACAATACATAAGAGTACCCCCACAACATGGAAATAACAATTACCATTACCGCGGTGGACATGCTGACCAGTGAGGAAATGCCCAAAAACAAGGGGAGGAGATGTTCCTGCTCGCCCGATACTTCTTTAAGTATTGCAGGAAAAGGGATGCCAATGAAAAAGGCCGGTATCAGCAACAATACAACCATGAGTGGTTGTGAAATCCCATCCACCGCAAATCCGGGTATAATAAAAACCCGGACAGCAACCATAACAATTGCCACCAGTAAACTGTACAAACCCGCCTTCAACAGGAAATTTCTTTGGAACAAACCCGTATAAAAACTACCTAAGCCATTACCCAGCAAGAAAGTGAACAGCAGCAGGGAAAATGATTGTGCAGGATTTGAAAGCTGAAGGTTCAGTACCTGGAACAGATAAGACTGTACAAAGAAATAACATATACCAAGCACAAAAACCACAAATGCGAGAAAATTAAGTTTTTTGCGTGTTTCTGGTATTAATTCCTGACTGAACTTCCATCCCCTGGCAGTCATGAAAATAAGCCAGCCCATGACTATCAATGATAGGAAGAACAATGTCATCAGCGAATTAGGGATGCCGTTTTCATAATTGAAAAAATAGGGTGAATCGTCATTTACAGGTTCCAGGTTCAGCACGGCTGCTTCAGAGAGTTGCTTATAATCGAATTCGTTTTGGGAAATGCCATAAATCAACCTGTCAAACATGTACCACTGGTAGTTTATGTTTTCAACCAGGGTATCGGCTTCAAGTTGCTGAATGTTGGGAATGAAGAATGTTTCCCGGTCCAAATTGTATTGATGTGCCAAAATATGGTTTATTTCAGTCTCGTTTTTTTCAAAGGGGGTTTTTCTGATTATCAGTACCGGCATCATTCCGTTGGAATAGATAAAAACATTTTTCATGGCGGTTGCTCCGTCTATGCCTTTGGTTTCCATTAGTTCGAGGTAATTGGAAAGCATCTTGTACACTTCCGTCGCGTTGTGCATGGTGAATATCAACCTTCCTTCGGGCGTTAATACATTCAGGTAATCTTTAACCGCTTCGCGTGTAAACAAATAATTTTCGGAGAGCCCGTAAAAGTCAGCGCCCCTCCCGCCTTTGGTTACAGGAATGGTGAGCATGACTACGTCGTACCGGTTTTTTGTTTCCCTGACAAAATTTCTGCCTTCCTGAACGTAAACCGCGATATTGTCTTTTTGTGTAAACGTTGACGGATTGTATTTTTCCATAAGGCTCACAAAAGACGGGTTTATCTCAACAGCGTCGATTTGGCTGAAATTCAAGAGCCAGGTGGCTGCCATGTCAACACCCCCTCCCGGGCCAATTATCAAAACCGAATCTTTTTCTTTTTCCTTCAGCAAATTCAGCCCGAAGGTTGCCGGAAAATGCGCGAACTGATGGGCGTGTTCCCCCTTGTTGTTTTCAATTTCTTCAATACTCACCAGGGTGGTGCCCGCCGCGCCATCAACGAACATTACTTTTTCGCTGCTGCCGTCAGGATTTGTTAATTCAACCAAATCGGTTTTTCCAAACGAATTCCACTCCGTTTCAATAATCCGGCTTTTAATTGCCGGGTTGCTCATCAGCCGCAACATATCTTTGTCGTTGTCCTTACTGATGGAGGGGTTAAAATTGTATGCCCAAAAGCTGGCCCATCCCAGGAAAGCCACCAGCACAACCCAAATTACCCCTCTCAGGTAGGGCTGGTTTTTTTTACCGGAAAGTGAAACCCAGGACAACAGGCCGGCGATCGCGAGCAAAACATAACTTATAAGAAATGCTTTGGGCAGGCCGAGATTGTTGAGGATAAACACGGTTAACAACGCCCCTCCCGCGGAACCAGCCAAATCCATACTGTACAACCAGGCGGCTTTTGTCCTTTGGGTATGGAAAATATCAGCCTTGACTACGCCAATAGCTATAAATGGCAGCACAGCCATCAATATATTGATTATCAGATTAAATGACGGGGTTGCAAAAATGCCCGATTTGTTCAGTGAAACCAGTAAAATGAAACTAAACAGGATACTAAAAGGGAGCACATCATAAAATATCCGGGCTTTTGACCTCACCCACGACCATCTGTAGTAGGCTATCTCCCCAATACCGAGGCCAAAAAGGGTAAAAGCGATTATAATGAAAACAAAGTGGTAGCTCAGCATGTAGGAGAAAAGCCGTGAAAGGCTAATTTCCAGCATAATGCCTGTGGAAGAAACCAGGAGCAGGATTAAAAAGCTTACTATAAGATTTTTTGTTTTCATATTCTTTTAGTTTTGTTTTTTATTATTCCACTAAATCAGATTTATCCTAAACATACAGCGTCTTTCAACATCTTACTTTTCTCCTGTTGCAATGTATGTTGACCCAAAATAATATTCCCGGAACTCATTTAAATCGAGATATTTTTCCAATGATTCCCATGCATGGCGGTCTTTTAAATCGTAGCTACCGCCGTATGGTTTTATAAAAAATCTAACCATTAACTTTGAAAACCATTCAGGCCACGCATTCGGTTTTTTGAAATCGAGGACAACAAACCTCCCGCCTTTAGCGAGAGCTTTTGAGCCATTGCTAATTATAGCATCATATTCAGGGATTAGAGTAATAGCATACGAAGTAACTATCCCGTTAATATTTTTCGGGAACCTGTATTCCGCAGCATCGCTTTGTACCAACGTGAAATTTTTCCAACCTTTCCCTTTAACCAGTTTCCCAGCTTCCTCTAACATTTCATCGGACAAATCGACACCGATTATTTTGCCTTCCGGGCCAACCGAGTTATACAGGTGCGGAAAATTCAAACCTGTACCACAGCATAAATCAATCACGCTATCTCCTTGCTTCAAATTTAGCGCTTCAATAGCATCAACCCGGTAATGATTCACCCTCCATCCGATGAGGTTAAAAAATTGAACAGCGGAATTATAAGAAGGTGCCCTTTTACGATATATTTCTGTAATTTTTTGCTTGTCCATGATTATTCCGTTTTATTATACGTTCTACTCTGACTTTTTCACTTCTTCATATCTTCTGATAATTACCCTGTTTCCTTTCTCATAAGTAAAATAACTCCATAACCAGTTGATGGTGACCATTATTTTGTTTCGAAAACCGATTAGGGACACGAGATGGATGAACGACCAAATTAGCCAGGCAAAAAAGCCACCGAACTTCAGCTTTTTTATCGAGGCGACAGCCTTTTTTCGGCCAATGGTTGCCATTGTGCCTTTGTCCTGATATTCAAAAGGAACCATAGATTCATTTTGAATCAGTTTCATCAGATTTTTTGCCAATAATTTACCCTGCTGAATAGCTGGTTGGGCAATCATTGGATGACCATGTGGATTTGTGTGTGTTTTAATAAGCGCATTATCGCCAATTGCAAATACATTGTTAAGTGTCAATATCCGGCCAAAATCATCTGTCAAAATCCGGTTTTGCCTGCTTATGCTTTCACGTGGAAGCCCTTTAACAATATCCCCTTTTACACCAGCAGTCCAAATAAAAGTAGTTGCACTAAAACTCTTTTCACCGGCAAGAACAACCTTTTTTCCATCGTAGGAATTCACGGATGTATTCAACAAAACATCGACATTCATCCGGGATAAATAGTGCAATGTTTTTTCGGAGAGTTTTTCCGGCATCGCCTGCAAAAGCCTTCCGGTAGCTTCTATGAGGTAAATTTTCATTTCAACACTATTTAATTCCGGATAGTCTTTTGGTAAAATATATCTTTTAAACTCAGCGAGGGCGCCAGCGATTTCTACACCGGTGGCGCCTCCGCCAACGATAGCAACACTACTCAGTTCCCTTTTTTCATGTTCAATGCAAGTAACGGCTGCTTTTTCCAAATTTTGCAGGAGCCTGCTTCTAATGTCAAGGGCATCGGTTACAGAATTGAGTCCTGAGCCAAAATTTTCAAAGTCTGTATTGCCAAGGAAATTTGTTTTGCTCCCACAAGCCAACACCAGATAATCATAATGGATAACACCGATGTTTGTACTCAATTTATTATGAGTCGTATTGATATGTGTTACTTCGGCCATTCTGAAAACAACATTCCGGTATTTTTCAAATAGTTTACGATATGGGAATGCAATATTGTCGGGTTCAATTCCGCTGGTAGCTACCTGATAGAGAAGTGGGAGGAATTGATGGAAATTGTTCTTGTCAATCAAAACCACTTGT